>JAVBUF010000091.1:0-15968 GCA_031555615.1 Lachnospiraceae bacterium
ACCGGCAGCACCTAAGGCCATTTGACGGAGCATATCCTCCCGGTCATAAATCCCGCCGGCAACCACCACCGGAATTTCTTTTCCGGCCTCCCTGGCAAAAGTGTTCACTATTTCTATTACTCCCGAAATTTCATAATCAAAATCCAGTTCATCCGGATTAGTCAATTGTTCTTTGGTAAATCCCAGATGCCCCCCGGCCAGGGGTCCTTCCACTACTACCAGATCCGGCAGCCGCTGATATTTCTTCCACCAATAACGGCAGATTACTTGCGCTGATTTAGCACTGGAAACAATGGGGGCAATCTTTACGGCCAGATGATCCTTCACCAGCTCCGGCAGTGTCATGGGCAAACCGGCACCGGAAATGATTAGATCTGCACCGGCCATTGCTGCCGCCCGGACATAATCTTCATAGCGCTGGGTGGCCACCATAATATTGACACCGATGATACCGCCGCCGGAAATTTCTTTTGCTTTACGGATTTCTTCCCCAATAGCCCGCAGGTTGCAGCCGATTGGGTCTGTATCAAACTGAGAATCTCTGTAGCCGATCTGAGCTGTGGAAATCACTCCTATTCCGCCACATTTTGCTACCGCACCGGCTAACCCGGAAAGACTGATCCCCACTCCCATTCCGCCTTGGATTACCGGAACGGGTGCTGTTAAATCACCGATTTTTAATGGACTTATTTTCACCTTACTAACCCTTATTCCTGACCTATGGCGAAGGTAAGCTCTGCCTGTGCAACCAGCTTTCCGTCCACATAAGCCTTGGCATTGCCGATACCAATCGGACCTTTCATTTTAATGATTTCTGTTTCCAGATCCAAAACATCTCCGGGAATCACCTTTCCCTTAAATTTTGCCGAATTAATAGCTCCAAAATAAGCAATCTTGCCCTTAAACTCCGGCTTGGAAAGCAAGGCCACGGCACCTGCCTGAGCCAATGCCTCAATAATCAATACTCCCGGCATTACCGGTTCCCCCGGGAAATGTCCGGCAAAAAAAGGCTCATTGTAAGTCACACACTTCCGGCCCACCGCTTTTATTCCGGGTTCCAGTTCTTCGATGGTATCCAGAAGCATAAAGGGCTGTCTGTGAGGAATGATTTCCATAATTTCCTTTGCTTTCATAATCGACATTTCTGTATTCTCCTTATTCGGTATATTTTTTAACTACCAAAGTAGCATTATGACCGCCGAAGCCCAATGAATTAGATAAGGCATAGGTAAAATCCTCTTTTACTGCTGTCTGGCAGTAGTCCAGGTCACATTCTTCATCGGGAATCTGATAACCTGCCGTGGCATGGATAAAGCCTTCTTCCAGCTCTTTTACACAGGTTACAAACTCTATCGCACCGGCAGCTCCCAAAAGGTGCCCCACCATGGATTTGGTGGAATTAATCTTAATCTTCTCCGCATGTTCCCCAAAAAGGTACTTAATAGCTCTGGTTTCAAATAAGTCATTATGATGGGTACTGGTGCCGTGGGCATTGATATAAGTAATATCTTCTTTCTTAATACCGGCATCGGCAATGGCATATTCCATGGCCTTGGCAGCACCGGACCCATCCTCTGCCGGAGAGGTAATGTGATAGGCATCCGAAGTACATCCGTATCCCACTACCTCGGCATATATTTTAGCTCCCCGCTTTCTGGCATGCTCCAGTTCTTCTAATACCACTATAGCAGAACCTTCTCCCATAATAAAGCCGTCTCTTTCCTTATCAAAAGGAATGGAACACCGGTTTATATCTTCGGAAGTGGACAACGCAGTAAGGGCGGTAAAACCGGCAATTCCCACGGGACTCACGCTGGCTTCGGTTCCTCCCGCTACCATCACATCGGCATCACCGTACTGAATGGTTCTCATGGCCTCACCGATGGAATTGGTCCCACTGGCACAGGCGGTTACCACATTGATACTTTTGCCTTGCAGTCCATATTGAATGGACACATTGCCGGCTGCCATATTGGTAATCATCAAGGGTACCAGCAAAGGATTCACCCGGTTAGGTCCCTTTTCCAACAATTTGCTGTGCTCCCGTTCCATGGCCTGTAAAGAACCGATTCCGGAAGCCACCGATACACCTACCCGAAAAGGATCTTCCTTATCCATATCCAGTCCGGCATCCTCCAGTGCTTCCTTAGTTGCTGCCACCGCATACTGAGAGAACAACTCCATTCTCTTGGCCGCTTTAAAATCCATAAAGTCCTTACCCTCAAAACCCTTTACTTCGGCTGCCAGCTTACATTTATATTCACTTGCATCAAAGCGGGTAATAGGCCCAAAGCCTGTTTTCCCTGCCTTAACGTTCTCAAAAAAATCCTTTACATTCAATCCAATCGGCGTTATCGCGCCCATTCCGGTTACTACTACTCGTCTGCTCATCTTTAATCACCCTTTCTTACCTCTACACTAAAGTCATTCGGAAGAATGGCTCCAGAGCCATTCTTCGACGTAAGACTTAGAACTTCTTAGGCGGCGTCCTTCGCTGCCTTAGAAGTTCTTCTTACGTTGTCATTCCGCCGTCTACCGAAATCACCTGCCCAGTCACGTAGGATGCCTTATCGCTGGCCAGAAAGGCCACCATTTCGGCGATGTCTTCCGGCTTTCCTACCCTTTTCAAGGGGATTTGTGACAAGGTCGCTTCCTTAGCCCCATCACTCATCGCCCCGGTCATATCCGTTTCGATATATCCCGGCGCCACAGCATTTACGGTAATATTCCGACTGGCCAGCTCCCTGGCAATACTCTTGGTCAAACCGATCACTCCGGCTTTTGAAGCGGCATAATTCGCCTGACCGGCATTACCCAGAACCCCGGAAACCGAAGAAAGGTTAATGATCCGACCTCCCTTTTGCTTCAGGAAAGGTCGGTACATATGCTTAATGGTGTTAAAGGTCCCCTTTAAATTTGTATCCATTACCTGGTCAAAATCTTCCTCGGTCATTTTCATCACCAGATTATCTCTGGTAATTCCCGCGTTGTTTACCAAAATATCTATATGCCCGAATTCTCCCAGCATAGCCGTGATCATTTCTCCACAGGCATCAAAATCGGCAACCGAACACTGTACCACTGCTGCCTTTCGGCCAAGTTCCCGGATTTCGGCTGCCACCGCCTCTGCTTTTTCCTGAGAACCGTTATAATTTACGATAATATCGGCACCGTATCCTGCCAGGGTCAACGCAATCTGACGTCCGATGCCCCGGCTGGCGCCGGTTACCAAAGCTACTTTTCCTTCCAACATTCCTGCCACCGTTCCTTTTACAATTTTTCCAGGTCTTCCACTTTTTCAATATTAATAACTGTAACTTCTTTATTTATTTTCCGGACAAATCCTGATAATGTCTTACCCGGTCCGATTTCAATAAAAGTGGTTACACCATCCGCAATCATTTTTTCCACCGACTGCTGCCATTTTACCGAAGAAGATACCTGCTGTTCCAAAAGGCCCTTTATCTTTTCCTTATCTGTCACATAATCGGCTGTCACATTGGCGATATAGGGAATCTTCATATCCTGTACCGTTACTTCCTTTAAAACCTCACCCAGCTTTTCTCCCGCACCGGTCAGCATGGGTGAGTGAAAAGGACCGCTGACATTAAGTGGAATACACTTCTTCGCACCGGCCGCCATTAACTTTTCCGCTGCTGCAGTAACTGCCCCTGCTTCACCGGTAATCACAATCTGGCCCGGGCAGTTATAATTGGCAACCGATACCATTCCTTCCACCTGTTCCACACAAGACCGCACTGTTTCTCCGTCTAATCCTAAAACTGCACTCATAGCCCCGCCGGCAGGAACTGCTTCCTGCATAAAGATCCCTCTCTGCCGTACTACCCGGAAAACATCCTCAGGTGCCATGGCTCCGCTTGCCACCAAAGCCCCATATTCCCCGAGGCTTAGGCCCCCGGCCACATCCGCCTTAACACCTTTTTCCTCAACCGCCTTCAAAATAGCCACTTCCACGGCCAGCATGGCAATCTGTGTGTATTCGGTAATATTCAGCTTATCATTTTCAGTAAAGCAAAGCTCCGCCACATCCAATCCGGATGCTTTGGCCGCCAGTTCAAACATTTCCCGACTGACCGGAATACTGTCATAAAAATCTTTGCCCATACCGATATACTGTGCTCCCTGGCCGGGAAACATAAATGCTGTCTTGCTCATATGTTCAATCTCTCCCACTCATTATTATTTTGAATCTCAAAGTATTATCCGAAAAAGAAAGAGGTCATTTTTTCAGACCTCTCTATAAAACTGAATCAAAGACTATATTTTCAGCAGCTTTTCTGCCTCTTCCATAACTTCCCGCAAGATCTCCCTGCAGGTCTGTTCCTTTTTGATCATACCGGCAATCTGACCGGCCATTAAAGTGCCGTTTATCACGTCGCCTTCGATCACTGCTTTCCGCAGGGAACCTAACGTTATCAATTCCAGTTCTTCAAAGGAAGCGCCTTCCTTTTCCATTTTCAGATATTCTCTGGTCATCTTATTGCGCAGCACCCGAACGGGATGTCCGGTGCTCCTTCCGGTAACCTCTGAGTCAATATCCTTAGCCGCTATGATTTTTTGCTTATATGCCTCATGTACAATAGATTCTTTGGCAACCACAAAACGAGTTCCCATTTGAACACCCTGTGCACCCAGCATCATCGCCGCGGCAAAACCTCTGCCATCCCCTACACCTCCGGCTGCTATCACCGGAATGGAAACAGCATCCACGATCTGGGGTACCAGTGTCATGGTGGTTGCATCGCCGATATGACCGCCCGCTTCGGTTCCTTCTGCTACTACCGCATCAGCACCGGCGCGTTCCATCAGCTTGGCAAGTGCGCAGCTTGCCACTACCGGAATTACTTTGATACCTGCATTTTTCCACATCTCCATATACTTGGCGGGGTTGCCGGCTCCGGTGGTAACTACTTTCACACCTTCTTCGACAATTACCCTGGCAACTTCATCAGCATTGGGATTCAAAAGCATTACATTGACCCCTACCGGCTTGTGGGTGAGCTTCTTGGCTTCCCTGATCTGCTCTCTGACTACTTCTGCCGGTGCACTGGCGGCTCCGATCAAGCCTAATCCGCCGGCTTCTGACACGGCTGCCGCAAGATGATACTCGGCCACCCATGCCATACCGCCCTGGATAATGGGATACTCTATTCCCAGTAACTCCGTAATCAACGTTTTCATATATGCTTACGCCTCTACGCCTTTGTTCTTCATATATTCGATAACAGCACCAACGGTGGTAATCTGCTCTAAATCCTCTGAAGGAATTTCGACGCTGTACTCTTCTTCAAAAGCCATAACCAATTCAAATAAATCCAATGAATCTGCACCCAAATCATCCTTAAAGGAAGATTCTTCGGTAATCTCTACTCCTTCCAAATTTAACTGTTCGATAATAATTTCTTTTACTCTTTCTAACATTTTTCTTCTCCTTTATTTTTTGAGCTGATATTATTCAGCCAATTTTATTTTTTTAATTACTTTGACATTCAAAGTATATTATCTGTTTCTCCGTTTGTCAACTACATTCTTAAAAATTTTTCAGCAGGAGCTGATATACCTCCCTTTTTCCCATTCCCCGGTCCTTTGCCACCAGCTTCATGGCTTCTTTTCGCGGAATGCCCTGATCTTCATAAAAATCCATATGTTCTTCAATAGATTTTTCCTGCCACGCTTCCTGTTCTTCTTTTTGTTTTACAGAAAAGCTTTTTCCCTCCAATACCAGGACATACTCACCTCGGGGTTCGTTATCCTCATAAAAACGGATTGCTTCTCCAAGGGTCATAGTAGTTACCGTTTCAAACTTTTTGGTAAGCTCCCGGCATAGCGTAAGGGTTCGGTCACCCACCGCGGCATGTAATTCTTCCAAAGTCTTTCGCAGCCGGTGAGGTGCTTCGTATAAAACGATAGTCCGGCTTTCTTCTGCCAATTCGGTCAAAACAGCCTTCTTTTCTTTTTTATCCCCAGGCAGAAAGCCTTCAAAACAAAACCGGCGGGTGGAAATTCCCGACAAGCTTAATGCTGTCACCATGGCACATGCCCCCGGAAGAGAAGTTACGGTGATGCCCGCTTCCCGGCATTTTGCAACCAGTTCCTCGCCGGGATCGGATATCGCCGGTGTTCCCGCATCGGTAATCAATGCCACATTTTTTCCGGTTTGCAGCTGAGCTATAAGATAGTCTGCCTTTTCCAACTTATTATATTCATGGTAGCTGGTCATAGGCGTTTTTATTTCAAAATGATTCAAAAGCCGGATGCTGTTTCTGGTATCCTCGGCGGCAATCAAATCCACTTCCCTTAACGTCTCCTGTACCCGATAAGTCATATCCGCCAGATTACCGATGGGTGTTGCACATAAATAGAGTATTCCGCTCATTCAAAGCCTCCCAGTTTCCAAATCCCGGCAACTCCCCAATTTGCCACCTGAACTTCATTTTCAATATCCGTAAATTTCATATATCTCCGGCGTATATACCCCCGGCTCCTGATATACTATCAAGGGCTTTTCCACCTTCATCCGCGCTTTGCCACCCCGATTAGCCTCCAGCAGCACCATATTGGGTTCCTTATCCACATATGGGTATACCAGCTGCATCCGCTTCGGCTCCAGACCATACCGGTGCAGCAACACCATAATCTCTGCCAGGCGAAAAGGCCGGTGCACCAGATAAAAATTGCCGCCGGGCCGCAGCAGTCTGGCCGCTGTTCCCACTACATCTTCCAGTGTGCAAAGCAATTCATGCCTGGCGATGGCCTTAGGTGCTTGGGGATTCTGTAATCCGTGATGCTCGGTCATATAAGGAGGGTTGGAAGTAATAACGTCAAAAGAAGCAGCGCCAAACAGACTTCCTGCTTCTTTAATATCGCCTTCCACAATGGTGATTTTCTCCTCCAGCCCATTCATCGCCGCACTGCGCCTGGCCATGTCAGCACTGTCAGACTGAATCTCCAGCCCGGTAAAATGCGATGCCTTCGTTTTCGCTTCCATCAAAATGGGGATAATGCCGGTACCCGTTCCCAGGTCCAGCACTTTATCTCCTGCTGCCGCTCTGGCAAAACCGGAAAGCAGCACCGCATCCATACCAAAGCAGAACCGGCCGGGATCTTGAATGATCCGGTAGCCGCATCTTTGTAAATCATCTACTCTTTCGGTTTCCTTCAAGGGTACATTAATTGTCATTCAGCTTTGAACCTTCCTGCTTCTCCTGCTTTTCAAGCTTTTCCAATTCTTTTAATTCCTGACTGGATAAATCCAACTTGGTATTCCTGTGTTTTCGCTTAAATTTAAGCTGATCCACCTTAAATTCCTGAATTTCTTTTTCATCACCAAGGTCAACAATCACCTTCACCAGCTGGCGCAATACGTTAACACTGGAAACCTCTCCCTTTAAGCCGGTCTCCGTAGTGACATGATCTCCTACATTAGGCAGACGGCGGTTGAGATATTCATAGGTTTCTTCTTCATGCTTCAAACAGCACATCAATCTTCCGCAAACCCCGGAAATCTTGGTGGGATTTAAAGACAGATTCTGCTCCTTCGCCATCTTAATGGATACCGGAACAAATTCCGAAAGATGGGTATGGCAGCAAAGAGCTCGTCCGCAGATACCGATACCGCCGACGATTTTGGTTTCATCCCGGACTCCGATCTGCCGCAGTTCGATTCTGGTTTTAAACACTGCCGCCAAATCCTTCACCAGTTCACGGAAATCAATCCGTCCATCGGCAGTAAAATAAAACAATACCTTATTATTATCAAATGTATATTCCGCATCGATAAGTTTCATGTCCAGCTCATGCTTTTTAATTTTTTCCAGACAAACCTTAAATGCTTCTTTTTCCTTTTGTCGATTTTCCTTTTCCTGCTCGTCGTCCTTAGCCGTAGAGATGCGCAAAACAGGCTTTAACGGTTGTACTACTTTTTTATCTTCCACTTCTCTGGGGTCACCTACCACGGTTCCGTATTCCACACCCCGGGCGGTTTCCACGATGACATGGTCACCTCTTTTTATTTCAAATTTTAGCGGATCAAAAAAATAAATTTTACCCGCTGTTCTAAAACGCACTCCAATTACTTTTGTCATAAATCTATCAACCTCACTCATTTTCCTTTATTGTTAATAACAGCAGTTCCATGGTCAATTCAAAGTTTACATTGGCATGGAGACGTGTCTTGGCCTTTTCCAGGGCATTGATTACCTCTTCGATTCCTTCGTATGCAAAAGTATCAGCCACTCTCTTAATATACTGCAATTCCTCCTTAAAAATCAAGTGATTTACATCTCTTGTGGCTTTAAACAACAAAACATCCCGATACCAGATAGACAAAATATCCAGATAATCACTGACTTCAAACTTATATTCATTAATCTTTTTAATGGCCTGGATGATTTCACTGATATCCATATCACCGATATTTTTCAATAAGGTTATGGCTTCATCCTTAACCTTTTCAAATTCCTCGCTGGCGGCTAACAAACGGGCCTTACCTACATTTCCTCTGGCAAAAGCGACACAGATATCTGCCTTATAATCCGGAATTTCCATGCTTTCCATGAGAAATTTCTTAACCTTTTTATCCTCTACCGGTTTCATATTCAGCAGGACACATCGGCTCAAAATGGTGGGCAGTAAGGAATCTACGTTAGTGGTAAGCAGAATGATGACTGCATATGAGGGCGGTTCCTCCAGTGTTTTCAAAAGAGCATTCTGGGCTTGTACCGTCATCTTTTCCGCTTCACTGATGATATAGATTTTCTTCGTTCCGCTGTAAGGCTTAATGGCTATATCCGAATTAATCTGGCTCCGAATATCCTCTACTCCGATTGTATTGGGTTTTTCATGAGAAAGAAAAATAATATCCGGATGATTATTGCCCAATGCCTGTCTGCAGGAATGACATTCCTGACATGGCTCCATACCCTGACGATTTTCACATTGCAGGGCCATGGAAAAGATCCTGGCAATAAACTCTTTTCCGGCTGCTCTTTCGCCATTGATAATATAAGCATGGGAAACCTTGTCCAGCTTCACAGCATTCTGTAAATGCTCTATCAGCAGCTCTTGTCCAATAATATCTTCATATTTAGCCATGATGTAACCTCCTAAGTAAAAATATCCAACAACAATCCTCTGATTTCCCCTATTTTTCCAAGAATGCTCAAATGATCCTGCTCATCCTTTACCAACTCCTTGGCCAGTTCATCCAGATTTTCATCCACCAGGCGGATAATCCCGTATACCCTGTGGCGGCCGCGCCGGTCCAGGTAATTTTCCCTGGTAAACTCGTGGGACCGGCTGACGATTTCATTCATAAAATCCTTGATCAATCCTCGGTAACGCTTCATATCCTTAATATCTCTTTTTTTGGCCAGCCGCTCACCCTGAGCAGTGATTTCTTCCATCAAGGTATTGAGCCTTGTCTGCAGTTCACTCTCTTCAATCTGGCTGGCAAGGGTAAATTTAAAAGTACCGTCAGATGGCTGCACAGGACTCTTCTGTTCAACCGGCATACTTTGATTTACCTGATTTACTTTAATATCCACGCAGTCACCCCCTAACCCATAGTATGGCTCATACTAGTCGGTATTCTTCCGGATATAATCCACAATCTCCTCTTCGCAACGATCCAAATCATCATTATAGAAACGCCGCTCAACACCGGCATTTTTAATTTCTTCTTCGTTGAAATCTTCGGCGTCAGCAAGAAACCTTCTGCACAATTCCGCAAACTTAGGCTCCATCTGCATTTTTTCCCGGTCCAATGCCCGCTGCAGACGAATCCCATCATCTAATTCTATCAGAATCGGCAGTATTTTGTCTCTGCCAAAATATTCCTTTGTCTGAATAAACGATTCCAGTGTTCCAATCATGATAAAATTACTTTTTTCCAATTTTATTTGTCCGTCATCCACCGTAAAATACCGCCAAATGCCGTGATAGGTATGATACTTTCGATCCTCGATAATCTGTCCGTGATCTCGGAAAGACCGGTATCCCTCATCATCTGTAAAGAAGTATTCCACTCCATCTTCTTCACCCATCCGGATTGGCCGGGTGGTATAGGGAACTATTGAACGAAGCCCCAGATCCTGCCGTTCCTGTAACCGCTTAAAAAGCGTATCCTTCCCGGTGGAACTCTTTCCCATCAAAAAAATAATCTTACCCATCTATTACACTCCTTAGACCTCGATTACACGAATCATATTGGTTTTTCCGGAGACTCCCAGAGGTACTCCTGCTGTCAATACCACCACATCACCTTTTTCGATGTAACCGGCCTTTTCTGCCGTATGTACCGCTTCCATAAACAAATCATCGGTACTGTTTTCCCTGGGAATCCAAAGAGGTATTGTGCCCCAGTACATACTTAACTGCCGGCAGGATTTAGGACTCACGCTGCAGGCGATAATGGGGCAGGAAGGTTTGTATCTGGAAATCATTCCCGCCGTAAAACCGGAAATGGTTACTGTAATAATCGCTTTGGCATTCAGATCGGCCGCTGTTGTACAGGTTGCATGAGAAATCGCCGTGGTAATATCAAAGCTCTCAATATTCTCTCTCTTTTTCATCCGGCTGCTGTAATCAATATCTCTTTCCGTACGTTCCGCAATTCTGGACATGGTCTTAACTGCCTCTACCGGATAGGACCCGGCTGCTGTTTCTCCTGAGAGCATGATTGCTGTGGTTCCGTCATAAATAGCATTGGCAACATCTGTGGTTTCGGCTCTGGTAGGACGGGGATTGGTAATCATAGATTCCAGCATCTGGGTTGCTGTGATAACATGTTTTCCCAATGCCTCAGCCTTTTTGATCATCTCTTTTTGCACCACCGGAACTTCTTCCATGGGAATCTCCACACCCATATCGCCCCTGGCAACCATAATGCCGTCTGCCACTTCCAGGATTTCATCCAGGTTGTTAAGTCCCTGCATATTTTCTATTTTTGCAATGATTTTCATGGTGCTGCTGTTTTCTTTAATAATTTCCCGCACCTGAATAATGTCTTCTTTACATCTGGTAAAGGATGCCGCCAGATAATCATATCCCATCTCACAGCCAAAAATAATATCGCTTCTGTCGGTCTCACTGATATAAGGCATGGAAAGAATCGCACCGGGTACATTTACACCTTTATGATTGGAAATCTTCCCGCCATTGATCACCTTACATATTATATCGGTATCTTCCATGGCTTCCACTACCATCTCAATTAAACCATCATCAATCAATATCGTGGTTCCGACGCTAATGTCATTTTTCAGCTCTTTATAGGTGATACTAACTCTTTCATTACTGCCTTCTACCTCATCGGTTGTTAAGATAAATTTCTGCCCGCTTACTAATTCCGTCTTACCCCCTTCGATGGTTTTCAGACGAATTTCCGGTCCCTTGGTATCCAGTAACGTCGCAATGGGCAGTTTCATATCATTGCTCACTTTAATCAGTCTGTCAAATTTCTCCTTATGCTGCTCATGGGTACCATGGGAAAAATTAAAGCGGGCTACATTCATTCCGGCTAAAATCAGTTCCTTTAATTTTTCCTCACTGTCACTTGCCGGTCCAATGGTACAAATAATTTTTGTTCTTCTCATTTCACAATCTCCTCATCTATACATAATTTTTATTTTAATATGCTTATCTTCCCCATGGGGGTTAATCCTCGAACGGCAATTCCCTCCTGATTATATCCGGTGATCATATTGATTACCTCCCGGTCTAATCTTTCTCCGGGCACCACCAGCGGGATTCCCGGGGGGTACAAAAAAATAAAATCTGCAGCGGTTTTTCCCTCTGCTGCTTCCGGCGGTAATTCTTCCGATATGCCTTCCAGCGCTTCCTTTATTCCCACCACCGTTTCCAGACAATGATTTTGATATATAACTTTTTGCTGTAATCCCTGTTCACTATTTACCATATTACGATCAATATCAATTAATGCCTCTGCTAATCTGTCAATGCCACAGGGCTTATCCATAATCGAAAAAATAGCCACAACATAGCTTTCAGATGCCATTTCCATTTCCAGATGGTATCTGCGGCGCAAAATCTCTGCCAACTGATGACCGGTCAGGGAAGTTCCCTTAACTGATATCACAACTCTGGAAGGGTCATCAACCTCACAAAGGCGGATATCTTTACACTTGCTTACCTTTTTACCAAACTCCCTGCGCATCTGTAATAATGCTTCCAGCAATTCTATGCCTTCTTCCTGCAGCATATTGATGCAGAGATCAATTCCGGCCATTAAAGGATAAGAGGGGCTGCTGGACTGAAAAATCTGTAAATATTGCTTTAAATACTTCCTGTTAATCAGGCTGCCATTAACATGAAGCAGTGCTGTCTGAGTGGGTGCCGGTAAGGTCTTATGTACGCTGTGGATTACAATATCCGCACCTTGCTTAACCGCATTCTCCGGATATCCCGGGTGAAAACCAAAGTGGGCACCATGAGCCTGATCTACGATCAGAGGTATTCCCTGCTGATGTACCAACCTTGCAATACCTTCTATATCACTCACCACTCCTTCATAGGTAGGTGATGTAATCAACACTGCCCCGATATCGGTCCGGCCTTTTATATGTTCTGCCACATCTGCCGCCTGTATCCCTTGGGCAATATCATACTTACGATTGATCCGAGGATAAAGATATTCCAGGGCAATATCATTCAAAACAGCACCATGATATACCGACAAATGGCTGTTTCTTGATATCAGTACTTTTTTTCCTTTTTCGGCAACAGCGGAAAGAGCACTTAAAATACCGGAAGTGCTTCCGTTAATTAAGAAAAAGGTTTCCTCCGCCTGATATAAATGAGCTGCTTTTTGCTGGGATTGAAGTAGAATGTCCTGAGGCTGATGCAGATTGTCAAATCCGTCTATTTCAGTAATATCAATAGAAGACCAGGAAGGCATAACTCCTTTCGGAAGGTTACGCTTATGTCCCGGCATATGAAAGGGATAAAAATCACTATTTCCATATTCTTTCAACCGACTGTATAAACTGTCTGTCATCTATATACCTCATGCAAATCTAGTATCAGCTATGCAACTGCCTTACGCTTTTTAAACAATACCCGTTCTCTTTTGCTCCCTCTGCCCTGAATCCTGATGGTCTCAAATAACGAACAGTATTTATCCGCCAGGGTTACAATCCAGGCTTCCCGGCATAAAGGCGGAACTACTGTCAAAGGCCACATATGCTTCTTGATAATATCTTTTTCCAAAGCGGATAAGTCATACTCCGCCGAGGCATTTTTTAATGCCACGCCGGGATGAAAAAAACCATGCAGCCGATGCGGACTGATGTGGTCCTTATCATGCCAGTCGTAAAGAAAATAATCATGCAACAACGCTCCCCGTACCAGTTCTCTCTGGTTGCATCGTATTCTTAGCTTGCGGCTGATTGCCAGACTATGCTTTGCCACATTGATACTATGGGAACGTACCGGCATCGTTCCGTGCTGCATATGTTCTTTGGTCTTACGGAAATTTTCCGAAACCAAAATATCCCTGCCGTGTTCTTTGATTAATTTAAACAGCTCATCCTGCATGACCTTTTCCTCTTTATTATATCATTAAACTATGCTTATCATCATATGTTATGCATTGCGCATTATTAGTGTATCACAAAATAAAAGTTATGCACACAATAGTTTTTAAAAAGGTTAAAAATTCACAATAAATTTACATAAATATTGCCTGAATCATGATCATATAGCATATCGTACTCACCGAAACCGTCAACAAGATGTTTTTCTTCCAGGAATGCAGTAATATTACCAGTCCGGTTGCAATCAATTCCGGTAATCCATGGTTCCCTTTTAATAAATCGACATTGCGCAGACAATAAACCACCAACGTAGCCATAATTGCCGCCGGCAGAAAATTGCCCAAATAATGTATGAATTCCGGGACTTCTCTTTTTCCGCCAAAAATCAGAAAAGGAATTGACCTTATAAAAACTGTGCACCCGGCAACTACAGTAATTATAGCAATAGAATGTCCGATATTATTCATCTTTATTCCTACCTTCCACGTATGCTCTGGCACTTAACAGCATGAATACCGAAAAAGCCAGCGATGGTAAAATGAACTTGTCCGGTCCCAGTAAAATTAAGAATACAATGGAAAATACGATCCCCATAATCACCGGTATCCGGTTTTTGTCCTCCTGCCACTGCTCCACTACAATGGCAACAAAAAGTGCTGTCATGGAAAAATCAATTCCGGTAGAGTCAAAGGAAATAAATTGTCCTGCCAGTCCTCCAATCAGAGAACCCAAGACCCAATAGCACTGGTTAAACAAAGATATGTAAAACATAACATCCTTTTCATTCATCTCTTCCGGCACCTTAGTCCGGCACAAAACCGAGTAGGTCTCATCGGTCAGAGAAAACACCATATAAGGATATCTCTTTCCCATCTGCTGATATTTTTCCACAAAGGATAGTCCGTAAAAAATATGCCTGCCATTAATGAAGAATGTCATCATCGCTGTATAGAGCAATCCGGCACCCCCTGTTAATAATGTTACCATTACAAATTGCATGCTTCCGGCATATACAAAAACACTGATTGCAAATGCCCAAAGAAAATGAAATCCGGCATTTTGCAGCATCAATCCAAAGGCAATTCCCAAAAATATGTACCCCAGCATTACCGGTATGGACTGTTTGGCGGCAAAACGGATACTATCTTTTTTCTTCATATTATAAATCCTTACTATTTATCATTTTTTTATTGAAAAACAGTTGGCGGCATTACCGCCAACTGCTATTCTTCTTGTAAATAATCTTCCTCTTCTGCTGATATAGATATGGTAATCACTCTGACACCTTCTGTATTTAATCCATCCAACTCACCTTCAAATACTACCGCTACTTCATCCCCCTGCACCAGTTTCTCCGCATCCTCACCCGGATAAACCACTGTTTCCGGAGCCAGTTTAAAATCCAAATCATAATTATCATTGGTTTTAATTACAACATGATGATGGTCCTGTTCTACCAATGTCCCTAAAACTATAGCATAACCATCTGTTGATGTAAGGGTTTCTACTGCTATCTCAACACTCTCTCCGACAATCTCTGCCGACGGTGCCGATACTTCTGCTGCTTGCTTCTCCGCACAAGCCGAAAGCAATCCCATCGTGATTACCAATATAACTGCAATAACCGTTAACTTTTTCATATCTTCATCCTCTTTCCCCAAAACATAACTTTTCACAATTTATTTACACTCTGTTAACAAAATACAATAAACCCTGCCAAATTGCAATATACAATCTGCTATAAATCATTAAAATTTCCTTATTTTTATGTAAATGATTCTTTTTTGAAGCAAAAAACCCGCTAACCAGCGAGCTTTTACTTTAAGCTATTCACACCTTACTTCAAATGAAATGACAAATATCTTCCTTCATTATTCTTTGAATGTTCATAAATAGTCGGATCAGGCCCGGAAAACATCGTTGCCACATAACCGCTGGGGCATAGAATACCGCGAGCACCACTTTTTCGTTCTACCTCCCGATATTCCTCCGATAACTCAATTTCCACTTCCTCCATCAATTCTCCTTCTACCGGATTCATACTGTAAACATAGCATAAACCCAGCAAGCCATAAATCTTATAGATCTTCATATGTAGATATCTCCTTTATTTATTTGATATCTTCTATTTTGGGCTATTTTATGAAGTAAATCAACAGGTGTTATTTTCCAAAAAAAAAATACCAAGTATCTACTTGATATTTCATTAATAATGAGCCACCGGGGACTCGAACCCCGGACAACTTGATTAAAAGTCAAGTGCTCTACCACCTGAGCTAGTGGCCCATATCTATATTTTTGCGGAACAAATGCCCAGAGCCGGAATCGAACCAGCGACACGAGGATTTTCAGTCCTCTGCTCTACCAACTGAGCTATCTGGGCATTGAGTAGCG
>JAVBUF010000039.1:0-11425 GCA_031555615.1 Lachnospiraceae bacterium
GCCGCTTATTTGGAGGCCAATACCCTTATCAAAGATTCTTCTTTGACCATTCATGATCATTCCCCCCATCGGATCCTGCCCCTTGATAAGTGGATTACCTTGATCAATTTCCGTGACAATAATCTGTATTTTGCCACACCCATTTATATCAAACAAAAATATTTTGAATACTACCTGTCTTCTTCCATTATTTTGAAGTTTGATATCGACGATTTGTTCTATTATTCTACCCGAACCATTATGAAACGGGGAGGACATTTTTTTGTTGCCGATTATGGTATGCAGGTCAATATCCTGAACCGTTACGGCATTAAAAATTATGGGGTTGTCAATCGGGATTACCGGTTTGTAAATGATGATATCTATGATTACCGATATGAGAATATAGAAATATTGAACCGCTATAATGGTGTCCGGCAGTTCAGCAAGAATGGTAAGATTTATTTTCGGGTTAAAATACATATTGTCGGAAATTATACGGTAGGGGTTTACCCGACTGAAACCGAAGCTGCCATTGCTTATAATAAAGCCATCGATATTCTGAAAAAAGCCGGCGTAACCAAAAATTTTGTTCCAAATTATCTGGAAGGACTCTCTCCTTTGGTTTACGCCGACATCTATTCACGGGTTGCAATATCCCCCAAAATAAAACATTATACCCCTTAATATTTGGCTCCATAATCCACAAAACTGATGTTAAAATCCACGTTACCGTCAATGCCAGCCACGTTGCCCTTCAGAGAATATTGCCACATCTGGTATTTATAAGGATAATCCGGCAATTCACTCTGCTGCGACAGCCAGACATCATATCCCATTAACTGGGTCAGGTCTATCTGCTCGATCAGCCATTCCTTGGTTCCGTAAAGCATCGGGGTGTAACCGGCGGTCTGAATATTCGACAAAAAAGTATTGGCAATTTCGGTTTTGTCCTTTTTCTTTAATCCATCGATTCTGGCCGTGTCGTTGTTTATATATTCCATATCAAAAACCACCGGATAAATGACCTTATGAGCAGCCAGATTCTGGACCACGAAAGCCGCTTCTTCAGATGCTTCCGTAACATTTAGGGCCTGTGAAAAAAAGTAAACGCCCACATCAATTCCGGCTTCATTGGCTCCCTTTATATTGGTCTCAAAATTCTCATCCAAAAGAATCTGACCGCTTCCGTAGCCTCTTGCCCCCAGACGGATCATTACAAAATCCACACCATCTTCCTTCAGTGCTTCAAAGTCTACTGTTCCGTTATATTTGGAAATATCCACGCCAAAAAAAGAAACTTGTTTTTGCCCTTCATAATACCCCATCCGATCCTTTTTAAGGATCAGTTTCATGGGATCATAATTGTTTTTGGTAATATATGGGTTGATCTGCACCCACTCGCTTGTCCCATCGTTTCTGACAACCAGAGTATGCTTGCCATCTTCTGAGGGATCCACTTCCTTAGGCGTGGGCGTGGGGGGCGCGACAGGTTTTTCCGGTGCAACTTCAGGATTATCAAGGATATTTTCTTCTTCACGGGGATACATATCCCAAAAATCCAAATCATCCACCCGCAGTTTATGTTCTTTGTATAATTTATCAATATAAGCATTATCGGATGAAAAATTTTCTGCCACATCCACATCGGCTTCCGGGGTACTTTCCGGTTCCGCTGTCGCCACAGCATTACTGCGGGTAACGCCGTTGTTATTGTTTTTTTTATTTCCTGAATTTCCGCTGTTGGCAATCACCACGGCCAAAATAATCAGGATAAATATCGACACCCCGACAATCATATAAATCAGCGGTATTCCGCCTTCTCTTTCATCCTGCTCTCCCGGCATACGCATAGGAACTCTCCATCCTTTGTTGCAATTTTTTTAATAATAGCATAATTTCAGGAATTGTGATAGTATGTTTTAATAATTGTTCGTGCCGCCAGGGCGGCATATTGGAAGGAATCATGATCATAAACATGAAAATAAAAATTATTATTTTATGCAGCTTTCTTGCTCTTTTTCTTTCAGGCTGCGCCGCTAAGACAACCCCCATATCCAAAACCGGATTTTATTTTAATACCGTTATCACCATAACTCTTTATGATTCCACTCAGGAACCGCTTTTAGACAAGTGTTTCCTGCTGGCCGGAAAATATGATGGATTGTTCAGCAAAACCGTGGAAAGCAGTGATGTTTACCGCATTAACCACAGTAATGGTGAACCTGTTGTGGTATCTGAGGATACCCTTGCACTTTTGCAAAAAGCAATTGATTATGCCGAACTTTCTCATGGTGCCGTGGATCCTGCTATCGGAAGTGTCAGTAACCTGTGGGATTTCAGTGAGGAATCAAATCAATCGATTCCTTCCGGTACTGCTCTTGCCGAAGCAGTAGCCCACGTTAATTACCAAAACATCTCCATCAATCCAAATGACCTGACCGTCACCCTGACCGATCCCCTTTCCCAGATTGACCTGGGATTTATTGCCAAGGGTTATATTGCCGACCGTTTTAAAGAATATCTTGTTGCTAACGGCGTAACCAGTGCCATGATCAACCTGGGGGGCAATGTTGTTGTGATTGGATCCAAACCGGATGGTTCCCCCTATAATGTGGGCATTCAAAAGCCTTTTGCGCCGGTTGGTACAGCCGCATTTACCGTCCCCTTAACCGATCTTTCGGCGGTATCTTCCGGCAATTATGAACGCTATTTCACCAAGGATGATGTCCTGTACCATCACATTTTAGATCCTTCTACCGGTTATCCGGTGGATAATGACCTTCTGTCGGTCACCATTCTTTCCCCTTATTCGGTAGATGGTGATGCCCTCTCCACCCTGACCTTCGCTTTGGGGTCGGAAAAGGGAAGGCAATTGATTGAAAGCCTTCCCGATATCTCTGCCATATTTATTACCAAAGACGGAACACAAATAAACGTTCCCTAAGCTTATAAAATTGAGCCCTTAGGACATTTTTCCTTACAAATACCGCAGCCCGTACATTTATCCTGATCGATTACCGCACAAAACTCTTCCATCGTAATGGCATCGGCCGGACAATTCTTTTTGCAGATACCGCAGCCGATGCAGCCTACCGAACAGGCTTTGGTGGTAACCGGCCCCTTGTCATGGGAACTGCACTCCACGATGTGACTTGCATCATAAGGCACCATATCAATCAGCTTTTTGGGGCAGGCCGCAATACAAAGACTGCAGGCCTTACATTTTTCCTTATCCACCACTGCAATTCCGTTTACAATATGAATGGCATCAAACTGGCATACTCTCACACAGTTACCATAGCCCAGGCATCCGTAATTACAGGATTTGGCACCGCCTCCCGGAACAAAAGCCTGCACGGCACAATCCATTGTTCCGCTATACTCATAATCCATGTTGGCCCTGTCACAATCTCCCTTACACTTCACAAAAGCCGTCTTTTTAATACTTTCTTCTGCTTCCACACCCATAATTCCGGCAATGATTTTTCCAACCTTTTCACCGCCTACAGGACAGGCATTTACCGCCGCTTTCCCACCGGCAATGGCATGAGCCAATCCGGAGCACCCCGGAAATCCACATCCCCCACAGTTATTTCCGGGCAGCGCACCCAGCACTGCTTCTTCCTTCTCATCTACCTCAACCCGAAAAATAATAGCGGCAATCCCCAAAAACAAACCAATAAATAAACCGATACCACCGATAATCACTATTGCTGTCAATACTCCTGTCATCTTAACTCCACCTCCTATAACAGTCCGGCAAAACCACAGAAGGCAATTGCCATCAAACCTGCGGTAATCAAGACTATGGGCATCCCTTTAAAGGACTCTGGAATATCATTGAATTCCATTTTTTCACGAATTCCTGCCAAAATAATAATGGAAATGGCAAAACCAGTGGCTGTGGCAAAACCATTTACAATACCTGTTACCATTCCGTAATTTTTCTGAACATTTACCAATGCCACACCAAGTACTGCACAGTTGGTGGTGATCAGCGGCAGATAGACACCCAGAGCTTTATAAAGGCCAATCATGAATTTCTTCAGGAACATCTCCACAAACTGCACCAATGCTGCTATGACCAGGATAAATACGATGGTCTGTAAGTATGTCACATCAAGAGGCTTTAAAATATAATTGTAGATTGCCCCTGTCACTGCCGATGCCAGGGTAATTACAAAAATAACCGCCCCGCCCATACCGGCCGCTGTTTCGATCTTTTTTGACACTCCCAAAAAAGGACATAGCCCTAAAAACTGACTTAATACCACATTATTAACCAGAGAGGAGGCTATCAAAATTATCAATAAATCTTTAATCATCAATCTTTACCTCCTGTTCTTCGGACTCTTTAAAATCAAACAACCGGCGGCTGCAGCCTGAATCGCTGCAATTCATACAGTCGGTACTGCATCCGGACTGGATTTTTGACATATCTTTTCCCTTTTTTTCTCCGATGCGTTTTACCCTGTTTTGAATGGCTGTCAGACCGGCCAGCACAAAAAATGCTCCCGGTGCCAAAACAAAAATACTGCAGGGAATATAACTGTCCGGCATAACCGCAAACCCAAACAGTTCACCAGCCCCCAAAATTTCTCTGATCGCTCCGATTACAGTAAGAGCAACGGTAAAACCAAGTCCCATGCCGACACCGTCAAATATCGATAATACAACCTTATATTTAGAGGCATAGGCTTCCGCCCGGCCCAAAATAATACAATTCACCACAATCAACGGAATATAAAGCCCCAGGGCATCATATAAAAAGGGGATATATGCCTTCAGTAAAAGTTCCACAACCGTCACAAAGGTTGCAATAATAACAATATAAGCCGGTATTCTTACTTTATCAGGGATAATATTCCGGAGCATGGAAATCAGCATATTACTTAATGCCAGTACCACCATAGTGGTCAATCCCATTCCCATTCCATTCACTGCCGAAGTCGTTACCGCCAAAGTCGGACACATACCCAACATCAAAACAAAGGTTGGATTTTCCTTGATCAGACCGTTCATCAGCCGTTCTGTTACCGTATTCTCCTTAGGATTCATTTCCGCCACCTCCCAGTTCTGTCTGAAAATAATAAAGTCCTGCGTTCGCTGCAGTAACAAAAGCATTGGAAGTAATGGTGGCACCACTGATGGCATCAATTTGTGCTTCTGCCATTGCCCCGCTTTTGGTTAAACTGAATTTTTCCACTCTTTTATCTGTAAATTGCGGAACCAATACCGATTCTGCTTTCATTCCCAAGCCGGCAGTCTCGGATATCTTTAAAATCGAAATACCGTTTAGGTGTCCATCCATCCCGATACCCATTGTAAAAGTGATATCTCCTGCATATCCCTCATGACTGGTCACCTGCAAAACATACCCTAAAACACTTCCGTCTTTATCCAGCGCCTGCAAAACCGCATCAACCTGTACACCGCCAAATCCTTCTTCCATCCATGCCGACGTTGTGCTGATATCTTCAGCATCAATGATCTCAAATCCCGAAGCCTGTGCAAATACCTGCAAATTGGCCTCATTGGCAGCCTGCTCTTCTGCCAGGGCGATTGGATTCCTGGTGATCTGATACACCCCGCCTAAAAGCAGTCCGGCGATTACTGTAATCATCACCAGAATCGCAGCATCTTTTATCATACTTTTCATGCTTTACCTCCTGCTCCAAAGGCTTTGGGAACCGTAAACTTTTCAATTAACGGCACCAATAAATTTCCGATAATAATCGCATAGGAGACACCCTCTGCCGAAGGACCGAACACTCTGAATATTGCCGTCATAAGTCCTAATAATAATCCATATATGTACTGTCCCTTTTTGGTAATGGGACGGGTGACATAATCAGTAGCCATGAAAAACGCCCCAAGCATCAGGCCTCCGCCAGCCAGATTGGCAGTCACAAAGGGAACACTTCTTTGGCCGCTGAACAAAACCAGAAAAACCACAAAAGAAAGGATATATGTTCCGGGGATCCGCAAATCGATCACTCCCAAAAGGATCAGAATACAAGCCCCAAGCACAATGGCTATCATCGATGTTTCACCGATGGTTCCGGCTGTTCTTCCGATAATCATATCTAATATATTTACATCCTCCCCACTTTTCAGTAACGCAAGCGGGGTTGCACCGGTAAAAACATCGGTTTCAAAATTACACATAATGGGGGTATAGGCAATCATCAAAAAACATCTGGCGGCAAGAGCCGGATTCATAAAATTCTGTCCCAAACCACCGAATAACATTTTTACTACCAAAATGGCAAAAACACCGCCAATTACCGCAATCCACCAGGGCACTGTTGAAGGCAGATTGAGGGCCAGCAGCAAGCCGGTTACTACTGCCGAATAATCCCCTATGGTAACCGGTTTTTTCATACATTTTTCATAAGCAAACTCGGTTACTACCGTGGTTGCTACGGTAATCAATATTAAAAGCAATGCATCCGAGCCAAAGTTATAAATACCGAATCCGGCCGCCGGCAGAAGGGCAATAATAACTGCAAGCATGATATTGCTTGTGCCCACTCGTGACCGGACATGGGGATTGGATGACACCTTCATCAAATCGCTCATTTTCTTTCCTCCTGCTTTTTCTTCTTGGCAAGCTGCATCTTGCGCATGGATTTTATGGATTGTGTCAGATGCCGTTTGGCCGGACATACAAAACTACAGCAGCCGCATTCACAGCACTCCATTCCATGATACTTCAAAAAAGCTTCTTCATTACCCTGTTCCGCAAAATCTGCCAATTTTCTGGGCAGAACCCGGCCGGGACATACTTCCACACATTTGCCGCAATTAATACAGACACTGGGAGCCATTAACGAAACTTCATCTTTCGTCAGGCACAGCAGCGCCGATGCGGTTTTGGTAACCGGAATATTGGTATCAAACAAGGCAAATCCCATCATCGGTCCACCGGAAATAATCTTAACAGGCTTCTCTTTAAAACCGCCTGCTTCTTCAATGAGCTGATTATAATTGGTACCAATCCTGACGATAAAATTACGGGGATTGGCGATGGCGTCACCGGTTACGGTCACCACCCGATACATCATCGGCTTACCCTTTGTTACTGCCCGGTTTACCGTTATAATAGTATCTACATTGCTGACAATACATCCCACATCGGCCGGTAACATGGCAGAGCCTATGGCTCTGCCGGTAGTAGCATAAATCAACTGTCGCTCCGCTCCCTGAGGATATTTGGTCTTCAATGCCTTCACACTGATACGAGGTTCGTTTTTGGTCATTTCCTTAAGCAGGTCAATACAATCCTGTTTATTATCTTCTATCGCCAGAATCCCCCTGGCATTGTCAAACAGCGCCAGTAAAATCTTCAAACCATTAATAAGTTTCTGCGGTTCCTCAATCATCCTTCGATAGTCGGAAGTCAGATATGGCTCACATTCTGCACAATTGGCAATGACATACTCTATTTTTTCAGGTTCTTTAGGTGACATCTTGATAAAAGTTGGGAATCCGGCTCCTCCCATTCCCACGATGCCGGCATCCTTTATCCTCTCGATAATCTCTGCCTTCGTCATTTCTTCCAAGGGCTTTACCGGCGGATACTCTGCTTCTTCATATAAATCATCATTATCCACGATAATGCTCATAACCAGATCTCCGGTTACCACTCGTCTTGGTTCTATTGCTTTCACAGTCCCTGATACAGTTGCATGAACCGGTGCTGACACAAACCCGCCGGCATCCGCTATTTTCTGCCCCACAAGAACCTTATCTCCCTTTTTTACGACTGCCACGGCAGGTGCTCCGATATGTTGTGACAATGGATAGATTACTTCACCCTTTGGTAATATTGCCTTAATGGGTTTATCTTTTGATAAATCCTTGCCGTCATAAGGATGAATCCCCCCCACAAACGTTTTCTTTGACATGTCTTGCCCTTCCTTCTATATTTACTTTCGTTTGATCATCTTCTTAAATATACTATTTTTTTGTCGAAAATACTACTGCATTTTTGTAAAATATGCTACAATAATTTTGTCAATTACTTTAGGAATCGGGGATATTATTATTATGCGTACGGAAACAGAGATTTTAAATGATTATTCGGTAAAATATCATCTGGAGAAAATAGCTCCACTGGAAAAAGTTCTTTTTTTAGATATTGAAACCACCGGTTTTTCCGCATCAAACTCATATTTATACTTAATTGGCTGTGCTTATTTCCGAAACGGAAAATGGAATCTTATCCAGTGGCTTGCCGATGCTTACGCCGAAGAGAAAGATATTTTGAATGCTTTCTTCGTTTTTTCTGCTGACTTTACCCACTTAATACACTTTAACGGAAACAATTTCGACCTTCCTTTTATGCTGCAAAAATGTTCTAAATATAATCTTCCTTATTCCTTTGACGGTTTTGAGGGAATTGATATTTACCGTCGTGTTTCCCCATATCGTGAATTGCTTTCGCTTCCCAATTGTAAACAAAAGACCCTGGAAAAGCTCTTGAACATTTCCCGGCTTGATATTTATAACGGTGGTGATTTAATTTCCGTTTATCATGATTATGTTTCTTCACCTTCCATTGAGGGACGATATCTTCTTCTGCTGCACAACAGCAGTGATCTGAAGGGATTGCTGGAACTTTTACCCATTTTAGGGTACTATGATCTGTTCAATGGTGAAGTGAAGGCTAAGAAAGTACAGGCCAACTATTATACCGATTATAATGGCGGTGCCAGAAATATGCTCTTTATGAAACTTCTTCTGCCATCATCATTGCCCCTTCCGCTTTCCTTCAATGGCCATGACTGCTTTTTCAAAGGAGAAGACCAGGAGGGATATCTGGCCGTTCCGCTTTACGAAGAAGAACTGAAATTCTTTTATGCCAACTACAAAGATTATTATTATCTTCCTACTGAAGATTGTGCTTTACACAAATCAATATCTGCTTATGTTGATAAAGAATACCGCCGGCAGGCAACTGCAGCAACATGCTACTCCAAGAAGACTTCTACTTTTTTGCCGCAATGGGATGTTATCGTAGAACCGTTCTTCAAACGAGATTATGAAGGTCATGATTTCTTTTTTGAAGTAACCGACGAAATCAAAAAAAATCGAAAACTATTTTCGGAATATGCCAAACACATCCTTAATGTTATTTGCAAATAAAAAAAGTCATAAACCGTTTTTTTCGGTTTATGACTTTTTTTATTATTTTAATCGCACTTAAATCCACTCATTCTCTCATTTAAGCCTTCTGCCGACCGGCTTGCTCTGGATGCATTCTCCGCAACACCTTCGCTTGTTGCCAGCAACTCTTCGCTTGTTGCCGAAATTCTTTCGGTAGATGCCATAATTTCTTCTGAAACACTTGCAATGGATTCTGCCTTTTCTCTGACTATATGACTGGCTTTTTCAGCCACCTTCAGGGCCCCGAAGGTATCCTGAATAACCGGTCCTGCCACCTCGATAGATTCCAATGTCTCATGAAAAGCCTGCAAAACGTCTTCAATAACTTTGCTCTGTTCTTCCAACATATCTTCTACATGAGCCGAATCCTTTACCACACTGTCCGTTTCCAGATTTACATTCTTAATCAACACACTGATTTCGGCCGCTGATTTTCTGGACTGTTCTGCCAAATTCCCGACTTCACCGGCAACTACCGCAAAGCCCTTTCCCATCTCTCCGGCTCTGGCCGCTTCAATGGAGGCATTCAACGCAAGCAGATTAGTCTGACTGGAAATCGCATTAATAGCATCGGTAATATTACTGATTTCCGAAACTGTATTTCCCAAATTGGAGATTTTATTTCTGAATAATTCAAACGCTGACCTGATATCGTTAATTGCTTCTGCAAGCGTATTTACAATCTTCTGTCCATCCGTCGCTTTACCCTGCGCATTAACTGCCGAACCGGCAACATCATTCAGGTTATGATCAATATCCTTCATCTCCTTTTCCAATTCGATCAGCATTTCCAATGTATCCTGTAAATCTGTAGCCTGAGTGGCAGAACCTTTGGATATAGTATCGATAGCCAGAGCCAGATCATTTATGGCAATAGACATTTCTTTAGATACTACAGCCAGGGAATCCGACTGCTCTCCCATGGAATTGGAAGTTTCTTTAACACCATTAACCGCTTCCGCCAGATTTTTAGTGGTACTGTTAAGCTGCTGCGCCATCTGTCCAAGCTCATTCTTACTTTTTACATCTACCGTACTGGTGAAATCACCGTCGGAAAGTAATTTGATACCCTTTGAAACTTTGAAAATAGGCTTCACGATACCATTTGCAAAAATAATTGCCATAAATGGTGCCACCACTAAAATAATAGCAACAATAATGGATAAAACCATGATAATGGTATTGGACAAACTCTCTACTTCATTTTGAGGCATGGTGGCTACATATATCCAGCCATTATCCTCCGTATCAAATAAATAATATTTCTTTTCCCCTCTAAAGGTATAACTGCCGCCTCCTGATGGCATTTTCTTTGTCTCCTCAGCTATCGGCAGATTATTAAAACTTTCCTTGTCCAATAAAAGAGACGAATCAGGATGCATCAGCATAGTGCCGTCAGGCTCTACTACATAAATATAACCACTATTCATAATCTGTGCCTTGGCAACGACCTTATTATATATATCCGAAACACTGATTGCTGTGGCGAAATATCCTTCAAGATTCAACCCATTTGTTACCGGTGTTATCATAACCAGTGTAACATTACCTGATATAAGATTTTTTGTTCCAGTGGAAACAGCCTGTTTGCCGGTAGATTTAACCTGTGCCATTACATCCGGCCATTCCTGATTACAATCAAAGCCAATCATGGATGCATCATCTGATGCTACTACAATGCCTTCTTTGTCTATTACTATGGCATTATCAAGAATCTTATAGGTATCGGTAATTTCTTTTAATCTTTCATTTATCTCATCTGCACCTACTCTGTCACTTAAAAGAAAAGACTTTACTAAATTTTCATTGCTGGTCTGCGCATTAACCTTCTCAACCATATCCAGAATGCTTACCGTCCCCCCTTCCGCCAGCTCCAACATCTGCTTGGCGCTGTTTTCGGCATCCAACACCGCTTTATTTCCAACAATAAATCTGGTTGCCGTTCCCATAACCAACGCTGGAACTAATGAAAATAATGCTAACAATAACACAAATTTAGTTCTTAGTTTCATACACTTTACCCTTATCCCTTCTTAAAAACAATTATTTCACTTAATACTTTAACATTTATACGTTATTTTGGCAATAAATTTTGTTATTATCGTTAATTATGTATAAAAAAATAAATCAACATTTTTTTTGAAATTAGCTATTTTTTATATTTTATTATACAAAAAAAGCTTTGCAGTAATTTTATCTGCAAAGCTTTTGAATGTTTAAGGCTATTTAAAGGGTCTTTCATAAAAAAAGGAATTCTTTCTGGCATATCCCA
>JAVBUF010000114.1:0-25791 GCA_031555615.1 Lachnospiraceae bacterium
CGCATTGTATCCTCATATGTCAGTATATGACAATATGGCTTTTGGTTTGAAACTGAGAAAAGTTCCGAAGGATGAAATCGACAAAATGGTTAAAGAAGCAGCTAAGATTCTTGACTTAACTTCTCTTCTTGATCGTAAACCGAAGGCTTTGTCCGGTGGTCAGAGACAGCGTGTTGCTATGGGTCGTGCTATCGTTCGTAATCCTAAAGTATTCCTTATGGATGAGCCTTTATCTAACCTAGATGCTAAGCTGCGTGTACAGATGCGTATCGAAATTGCTAAATTACATCAGAGACTGGGTACTACCATCATCTACGTTACCCATGATCAGACAGAGGCTATGACCCTGGGTACCAGAATCGTTGTTATGAAAGACGGTCTGATCATGCAGGTAGATACACCTCAGAACTTATATGAGAAACCCCAAAATCTGTTCGTAGCAGGATTCATGGGATCTCCTCAGATGAACTTTATGGATGGAACTGTTAAGATAGAAGGCGACAATGCATCCATCGAAGTAGCAGGCAAGAGCATTCCTCTTCCTCCCGCTAAAGCAAAAAAACTGATTGATGGTAAATATAACGGAAAGACCGTAACATTCGGTATCCGTCCTGAAGATGTATATGATTCAGAAATGTTTATCGAAACCTCCAAGTGCGTATTTGATTCAACCATCAAAGTTTACGAATTACTTGGTGCAGAAGTTTACTTATACTTTGACTTGGCTGAGTTCCCGATTACAGCCAGAGTTGATTCCCGTACAACTGCAAGACCGGGCGATACCGTTAAGTTTGCATTTGATGTTGAAAAGATACATATTTTCGACAAAGAAACAGAGCAGGTTATTACCAACTAAGAACAGTGAGTTAAGAGGGATGCGTATGCATCCCTCTCTTATTAATCCAATAATAATCGATTAATTAAAGGAATGGTGAAAGAGTGATATCAAATCAAATTATTAAGACAAGCATAGACGACTTACGGGGAATTACCAAAGTTGACCTCTTTGTGTTCGATTTGGATGGTATAGTGGTTGCCTCAACATATGAAAATGTTGACATGCAGGTGGATGTTATTCAAAATTTTGCAGACTCTCCGGCTGACAGTCAGGTAATGGGCCCCCATCATTTACTAAAGATATGGGATGATGAGGAACTGGTATATGTTATGGTTGCCAGAGGAACCTCGGATGATGCCTATATGGTGGGCAGAATCGCGGTCAGTCAGATACAAAACCTGATGATTGCCTATAAGGAAAGATTTGATCGGAATAACTTTTTCCAAAACTTAATTATGGATAATCTTCTTTTGGTGGATGTTTATAACCGCGCAAAAAAGCTGCATATCGAAGTTGCCGTCCCGAGAGTAGTGATTTTAGTAGAAACAAAGGTTGAAAAGGACAGTACTGCTGCTGAACTATTAAGAGGGATGTTTTCTCCCCATGCGGGCGATTATATTACGGCGGTTGATGAAAAAAATGTGATTTTGATCAAATCACTGGAAGCTCATGAAGGATATGGGGAAGTAGAGCAGATTGCTAATACGATTGTGGATATGATGAATATGGAAGCCCTGCTGAATGTCAGAGTATCTTACGGAACCATCGTACAGGAGCTGAAGGATGTATCGAAATCTTATAAGGAAGCAGCGATGGCATTGGATGTGGGTAAGATATTCTATGTCGAGAAGAGTGTGAATGCTTACAATACTTTGGGAATCGGACGTTTGATCTATCAATTGCCGGTGAATCTGTGTAAGATTTTTATCGAAGAAATATTAGGGGATACCAATCCGGCTGATTTTGACGAGGAGATCCTGACCACGGTAAATAAGTTTTTTGAAAATAATCTGAATGTTTCGGAAACATCGAGACAATTGTTTGTTCACCGAAACACTTTAGTTTATCGGATTGAGAAGCTGGAGAAGAGTACTGGGCTGGATGTGCGTACCTTCGATGATGCTCTTACCTTTAAGATCGCTTTGATGGTAGTTAATTATATGAAATATCTGGAGACATTGGCTTATTAATGTGATTTAAATTAATAACTGCTGACAGGCTTGTGGAAAGCTTGTCAGCAGTTTTTTTTTGAGGGACATTTGAGGGACATTTTGCTTTATAATTGTCTATATGTCATTAAAATGGGGTAGGATAAAAGCGGAGGTGAAAGGATGAGCACGATGTATGCGGTTTCGTTAGGATTGAATCTGACTGCTCTTTTTATATTAATTATTCTCTTTATTGCATCGCTTATCAGCGGTAAACGCAGAGAAGAGCTCTTTCGTTGGTTCTTTTTTCTTTCGCTAAGTGAATTGATATCGATATTATTGGAAATACCTGTAGCATCCATGCAAGGAATATATGGCATATACCAGGAAGAAATTAGTAAGACAGTGTATTGGAGCGGTAAAATTGGCGATTATATTATCTTTGTTTTTGATGCCTTGACCATGTTCGCTTATATTATGTATGTATACACTTATTTGAAAACAAAAGCAAGGGTTTCCAAAAAGCCGGTTTATCTCATCTTGATTTTTAGTGTGGCCAATATCATATTGGCAACGGTTTCGCTGTTTACCCAAATGTATAGCGAATATGATGCATTTCATAACTATCAGAAGAATGATTTATACTGGGTATCCATAATATTTCCGGTTTTGACACAGCTTACCGGAATCATTATGACACTGCGGCATATAAAAGTATTGAAACCAAAGGAATGGATGGTTTTATTGACTTACCAGATGGTTCCGTTTATCTGTAATTTTTTCGAGGTATCTGTGCAGGACTTATGGATCAGCCGTGTTGGAACAGCAATCATGCTGCTTTTGATGTATATCACCATTCAAGTGGATCTGATGCAGAGGATTCAGGCCCAGGAGGTTCAGTTGACCCAAAACCGGATTGCCATCATGCTCAGCCAGATAAAGCCCCATTTCCTGTATAATTCGCTCACATCAATTAATGAACTATGTACTGAAAATCCGGTTGCCCAGGAAGCGATCGTCCGTTTTTCGGAATATTTACGGGGTAATATGGACTCTTTGACACAGCATCATCTGATAACATTTGAGAAAGAATTGACCCATGTAAAACAATATCTGTGGCTGGAACAACTTCGCTTTGGAGAAAGGCTTCAGGTTATTTATGAGCTGAAAGCAGAATACTTTTTGCTGCCGCCCCTGGTGCTTCAGCCAATTGTTGAAAATGCAGTACGCCATGGCATTACTAAAAAACGTTCAGGGGGAACCGTGAAAATCCAGACAGAGGAAACAGGAACAAGTTGGCGAATCCAGGTGTCAGATAACGGTATCGGATTTAATTCCCATCAGATACTGGAGGATGGCTGCAGCCATAACGGAATCGAAAATGTCCGGGAAAGGCTGTCACTTGTATGCCATGGAACGCTTACGGTAATGAGCCGACCTGGCGTGGGTACAACCGTTACAATAGAGCTGCCTAAAGAAGAGGAGAATAAATTTGAATATTATAGTGGTAGATGATGAGGCTCTGGCACTAAGAACACTCATAAAAGCAATTACCAATTTAATAAATTTGGCCAATGTTGTTGGCTTTGAATTCCCGGAGGATGCTTTGACATATGCTGGTAAAAATAGAGTAGATGTTGCTTTTTTAGATATAGAGATGGCCGAAATGAACGGACTGTTTTTGGCAAAAAAGTTAAAAGATATTTATGGTGATACTAATATTATCTTTGTCACCGGCCACAGCCAATATGCATTGGATGCTTTCAGTGTTCATGCATCGGACTATCTGCTGAAACCCGTTAGCATGAAACGGTTAACAGATGCTTTAGAAAATCTACGCAAAAATGTGGAACTGCCGAAAGCAATGATTCGGATCAAATGTTTCGGTAACTTTGAGGTCTTTGCGGAAAAGGGACCACTGACTTTCAAGCGGACAAAATCTAAGGAGATTCTGGCTTATTTGGTAGACCGCAAGGGAGCCCTTGCCAGTACCAGGGAAATAGCAGCTATTTTATGGGAGGACGCGGCTTATGACCGCAACAAGCAAAAGCAGCTCAATGTCCTTATTGCCGAAATGATCAGCGCTTTGAGGGAAGTGGGTGCCGGTAATCTGGTGGTGAAAAAGTGGGGGTATTATGGAGTAGACCCGACACAGTGTTACTGCGATTATTATGCTTATGAAAGCGGCAATATGCAGGCAGTGAACAGTTATCATGGAGAATATATGGTTAATTACAGCTGGGCAGAGTTTACAGCCGGTTGGCTTACGAATAAAGAATAGATAGTTGAAGACAACAAAAGAGTACCTCCCGAAGTCAAAAAAATGACTTTGGGGGGTACTTTTTGGAGTATTTGTTGGACAGTTGTTGGACATGATATTCTATACTGCTACTATAGGAACTATTGTGAAAAAGGATTTGGCGGAGGTAAAGTGATTGAGTAGTGAATATGTATTTTCGGCCGGCATGCATGTAGTCGCATATTTTGTCCATGTTACCTTATTTATGGCAATAACCATCGGCGGCAACCGCAAAGAGCCGGTTTTTCGCTGGTTTTACTTCCTTTCCCTATTTAGCCTGACTTCATTTTCATTTGACATAATAGTGGCTTTTATGCAAGGTAAGTGGGGTTTTATACAAGGTTATCCAAGTGAAGCCATACAGATAATCAGTAAAGCTGTGGATTATATTATCTATATCTCCGATTCACTGATTATGTTTTTCTATAATATGTACTTATTTGCTTTCCTGAGACTGAAAAAACTCCTTTTAAAAAGGCTGACTTATCTGACAATCTTCTTTTGTATTATGAACATTGCAATCGGAACAGTTTCGTTGGTAGGTGGAATGTATGGTTACTTTGATGAATTCAATAATTACCAGAAACAAGATTTGTTTTGGATTGTTTTTACTTTTCCCATATTAATGCTGCTTGTCGGAATTATATTAACATTATTCCATATAAAGGCCTTGAGACCGAGGGAATGGATTGTTTTGCTGATCTATCAAATAGTCCAAATTGCTTCGGCCTATTTAGAGGCGACAATACCGGATTTTTGGATCAGCCGGGTTACCGGTGCATTGATGCTGCTTTTAATTTATATCACCATACAGGTTAATATCATGCAAAGAGTGAAAGATCAGGATGCGCTGCTGTCCGAAAATCGGATTGCCATCATGCTTAGTCAGATACAGCCTCATTTTTTATACAATTCTTTGGCATCAATCAATGAATTATGCGACGGAAATCCTGAGGCACAGGAAGCGATTGTACAGTTTTCCAGGTACCTGAGGGGAAATATGGATTCTCTGACCAGGCGTGAACTGATTACGTTTGAAAAGGAACTGACCCATACGAAACAATATTTGTGGCTGGAGGAACTGCGTTTTGGCCCGAAGCTGCAAATTGTATATGACATACAAGTCAGTGATTTTTTACTGCCGGCGCTGTCCCTGCAACCCATTGTGGAAAACGCGGTACGTCACGGAATAACGAAAAAACTTACAGGCGGAACCCTTACAATCAAAACGGAAGAAACAGCAGAAACTTACCGGATTGTGGTAACGGATGATGGTCTGGGCATCGATACCGTTCAGGTGTCAGATGAGGAACGCAGCCACACCGGAATCTCCAATGTACGGGAGCGGTTATCTCTTATGTGCGGGGGCATCCTTGCAGTAGCCAGTACACCTGATGTTGGAACGGTTGTGACAATGGAACTTCCAAAGGAAAGGAGCAAAAATCTTGAATATTATAGCAGTTGATGATGAGGCCCTAACATTGCGAACACTTGTAAAAGCTATTCTCAAGGCCGACAGCAGTGCAAACGTGATTAGTTTTGAATCTCCCGGAGAAGCACTTCGATATGCCTCCGAAAACAGAGTAGATATCGCATTTCTGGATATTGAGATGGCGGAAATGAATGGTTTGTTTCTTGCCAAACATTTAAAGGACATTTATGGGGACACAAAGATCATCTTTGTAACCGGCCATAGCCAGTATGCTCTGGATGCTTTTCAGATTCATGCCTGGGATTATCTGCTCAAGCCGGTTCACCCTGATCGTGTGGCGGAATCTATGGAGTATATTAGCAATGTTTTTCGGATGCCCACTGAAGGGGTGCGGATCAAGTGTTTTGGCAGCTTTGAGGTTTTTGTGGATGAAAAACCCATTTCTTTTGGGCGCACAAAATCCAAAGAACTGCTGGCTTATTTGATTGACCGGAAGGGAGCCTACGCCAGCACCAAAGAAATGGCGGCAATCATATGGGAAGATTCGGGATATGATCGAAGTAAGCAAAAGCAGTTAAATGTGTTTATTACAGAAATGTTGAGTTCCCTGGAGGAAGCTGGAGCTGGCAGGCTGGTGATAAAGAAACGGGGGTATTATGCTGTGGATACTTCCGTGGGGTATTGCGACTACTATGCTTATGAAAAGGGGAATACGCTGGCGGTTAACAGTTATCATGGGGAGTACATGACGAATTATAGCTGGGCGGAATTTACGGCGGGATGGCTGACAAATAATAAGTAAGCTTATTTTACATTATTGGTAGTGAGTGGATTGAGGTTAAAGCTGCGCCAAATTCGTATAACGTACGACTTGAGCCAGGAATGATCGGTTTAAGAGGATCAGCATGTGGTTATTTTGACAGAAGATTTAAGGGAGATAAATTGAGTTTAAAAAATTAAAAAAATAGCTATTTATAGCGCTTTTTGTTGGACAACAGTTGGACACGCTTCTGTATACTGATCATAGAGGATAAATCATGATGAAAAAACAGGACAGAAAAGGAGAGATTTTGTTTTATGAAAATGAAGAGGACAATAGCACAAATAATGGCAGCAGTAGTAACCGTAGTAACAATTTTTATCATCCAGCCGATGGAAGCGGAGGCAGCAGCTGTCCCAATAACATCCTTCACGGTTACGCCGGGAGACGGGGAAGTAACAATAACAGGACCTGTTGGAAGTTCTTATTATGTTCGGGCAGAGGATAATGATGGTATACTGATGTCAAATGATACTGTTTGGTTTAGTACTGTATATCATCCGCATACAAGTCAGATTACAGGTGGAAGCGTTACCATTCCGTGGCCGAATGGATCGACAGTATATTTATCGGTTTGGAATCTATCTATGCAGGGAGGATATTTTGACGTATTAGAATACCAATATTTATCGACGACACCGACAGCAGCAGCTGGATCTGGTCCCGGACCTGAATCGACACCCGAGGGATCAGCATCGGGCTGCCTCCATAGCTGTGAATGGAGAACTGAATCAGAAGCCAGTGAGACCGCTGATGGTGTGATAGCGTATATTTGTACAAAATGTGGAGCCGTTACAGATTATATGAAGGGCGGAACCGACCGCACATCAGCATATGCAGTATTCAATCAGAATGTTATCGCTAAGGTGAATCAGGCTAAAGCGGGCGAAACTCTACAGATCAATACGCAGCTTTGGACAAGCTTTTCCATGAAAGTAATGGAAGCTATCGCTGCAAACCGGAACATTAACATCGAACTTACATACCGGCTGGCAGGAAAGAACTATCAAATTGTAATACCGGCAGGAGCAGCAGTACCCGCAGATGTTGATTTCGCAGGTTTTGATGGTTATCTGGCAGGCTTATATGGAAAAACAAATTGATAAAGTAAAATAACCAGACAGTAAGGTAATAAGCAACCCGTACCCCGCATACAATAGTATGAACAAATACTGCTGTAGGAGGATACGGGTTGTTATTTTATGATAAAAGAGTAGTTTATTTATCCTACCTGGAAGATGATACCAAATTAAAAAGTGCCGGTTACATAAGAATAGAGATCAAGGATCAATTATTTACTATGGACATGCATGTTAGTGTAAAGGGTATGGCAGAAAGCGGAAAGTATGAGATCGCAGCCGAATCCGGCGGAGAAACGGTACCCCTGGGAATGATTTACCTGCAGAACGGAGAAGGAAGCTTCCGGGGGAAATTTCCGGTGGAAAAGATTGGCAGAGGCGAAGCGGGAATGCCGTATGACAGCATTGAGCGGTTTAAAATAATTCTGGGTGGAAATATATGCATAGCAGGCAATCTTCCGTTTGCGGAAGGAAAAGAGAAGCAGACGGGGCAGGGAGCACAGCCGAAAGTGCAGACCAAAGAGCACCCCCCCATACAGCCTCAGATGCAGTCGGAGTGGCAGTTTCGGGCAGAGACAAAGATGCAGGATCAGACGCCGTCAATGCAGCAGCCTCAAATGGGGACGGAAGTGCAATCCGGAGTACAGATGGAAATGCAGGCATCACAGGATAAAAGCCGGACATTCGCTCATGCCCATGATGAAGATGTACGAAAAAAGCTGGAAGAGGTACGGCTCACCCCGGATAAGTGGCAGCAATTATTGAAAAACTACAAGCAGATACATCCATATGGGGATGAGCGGGTTTATATATCCATTGAACCAAAGGATTTTGTGATTATGAGTGAGGAGTATCAGCACCTGGCTCATAATAGTTTCCTGCTGCATGGTTTTTACAATTACCGGCATATTATTCTGGGGGAAGAACCGGAAAAGATTTCGGGTGGCGAAGCATTCTTTCTGGGCGTTCCGGGAGTATTTTACGAACGGGAAAAGATGGTGGCCATGATGTTTGGCTTCGAAGCTTTTGAATGTGAAGGGGGAAAAGCAGAGAATGGAAAATTTGGTTACTATCTGAAAAAAATTAAAATTTAAAACCGTGCGTTACCTTTACAGACGACTCCGCCAGGCACCCTTGCGGCACATAAGAAATTCCACTTAGTGCTGCTTTGTTCCCAACCTGACACGATTCGTAGATTCTTATTGCGCAAGACCCAAACTTCAACGCCGCCTGTAAAGGGCAGCCACGGTTTTTTAAGTATACTGTTTTTCATCAGGATTGTCAACTGGGTTGTTGACTTTTTGTTGCTTCTCAGCCCGGTTGCGAACCCGAAGTTCCTGAAAAAAGGTGGTCAGCATCCCCGAACAATCCGCTTCCAGAACGCCCCGGGTTACCTGCACCTGATGGTTAAATTCCGGCATTTCCAGAATATTCAGAACGGAGCCGCCGCAGCCGGCCTTAGGATTCATACTGCCCATTACCACGGCAGGGATGCGGGCCTGAACAATGGCACCGGCACACATCTGGCAAGGTTCTAAAGTGACATACAGGGTACAGTCCTCCAGCCGCCAGTCGCCGATTATCTTGCTGGCTTTCCTGATGGCGGTTATCTCGGCGTGGGACAAGGTACTTTTGTCGGTATTCCGGCGGTTATCTCCGCGGCCGATGATCTGGCCGGGGGTAAGACGTTCAGGGTAATCATTGCCGTTGTAAACGATTACACAGCCAATCGGGACTTCACCCAGACGATAAGCTTTGCGGGCCTGCTTCAAGGCTTCTTTCATATATTTTTCATGATCGGTATCTATCATTAAGATTGTAACCTGTCTTTCTGCTATTGTTCACTGGACAGTCGTTAAACAGTAACGTCGTCTGCCTGTTTAAAGTCGCCTTGGGCAGCGTTTGGGTAATTGAAAAAATGAAACATCTATATTATACTGGATGTAAAGAAAGAAGACAAGAAAATGAAGATAGCAGGATTAAATAAAACCACCTTATTGGATTATCCGGGACATGTGGCAGCCACTGTTTTTACAGCCGGCTGTAATTTTTGCTGTCCTTTTTGCCATAACAGGGATTTGGTGATAAACCGGAACCCGGATTTGATATCTGAGCACGAGGTGTTATCCTTTTTGGAAAAAAGAAGGGGGATTTTGGAGGGTGTGTGCATTACCGGCGGAGAACCCACATTACAGCCTGATCTTCAGGATTTTATCGCACAGGTAAAGCAGATGGGTTATTTGATTAAACTGGATACAAACGGATACCGTCCGGACGTAGTGAAATATTTGCTGGCCGGAGGTTTGCTGGATTACATCGCCATGGATATCAAGAACAGCAAAGCAAAGTATGCCTTGACAGTGGGACAGGCGGATATAGATGTAGGGAAGATTGCGGCCAGTGTGGAGCAGATCAGACAATCAGGGATAGATTATGAATTCCGGACGACAGTAGTAAGAGAACTCCATACCGAAGGGGATCTGATGGAAATCGGGGCGTGGCTTAAAGGAAGCCGCCGCTATTATCTCCAGGCTTATGAAGAGAATGAGAATGTAATTCAAAGCGGATTTCATGCCTATAGGGCCGAAGAAATGCAAGGATTTGCAAAGAAGCTGACGGATATGGGAGTTCCCACCACAGGAAGGGGAATAGGTTGATTTTTTAAGAAAATCAAACCTTTCCAATGGCCATAATCTCCTTAAAGCGAATCACCAGAAGGGATATCAGCATCATGGCTGCACCGGTTATGATGAGCAGCAGTTCCACGCTGACACGGTCGGCCAGCGGTCCGAATACTACGGTGGAAAGAGGCATTGCCGAAGAACCGACAATGGTCACCAGGCCGAATACTCTGCCCAGCAACTCCGGTTTTACTTTGGTTTGGATCAGGGTCATGAAGGAAGTGTTAATAAAGGGCATGGAAATCCCCGTGGGTACCATGACACCAAGGTAAAAGGCAAAATTGGGTGAAAATCCCATTATAAAAGTAGTCAGTCCAAAGACAAAACAGGCGGCAATCAGAATATGAACCTGATTGCTGATTTTTTTGGCGATGATGCCGATAGAGAGGCCGCCAATGATTCCCCCCACAGAGAAAACCATCTCGTGAACAGCCAGCCGCCAGGATTCCGGACCAAAGCTGCGGGCAACCATTAAGGGGGTCAGGAAAACAGCGGGACCGATCATTAAGGCAAAAAACAGATAAAAAAGAATCAATTGTTTTAACCAGTGGTTGGCACCGACATAGTTTAAACCTCCAAACATATCCTGTAAGACATGGGGGGGGTCGGACATCTTTTTTTCGAAAGGGATTTTTAGGATAGCCAGCAGGGAAATTCCGATAGCGGCGGTAGTCACATCAATCCAGAAAATGACATTTAATTCGGTCAGACTGTACAATCCACCGGCAATTGCCGGTGCCAGCAGCATCATAATGCTGTTGATACTGGCATTCAGACCATTTACCCGCATCAGATTGTCGCCGGGAACCAATTCGGGAAGCAGCGCATTTACGGCAGGCATCTGGATACCGGTACCGATGGAACGGACAGCCGAGATGAAGAATAAAAGCAGGATGTTGGTATGGCCCATCATAAACAAAATAGCCAAAATCAGGGTGCAGACAGCAATCATACCGTCGGCCAGCATAATGAGCATCTTGCGGTTGTAGCGGTCAGCCCAGACACCGGCAAACAGGGATATCAATACCTGGGGCAGAAAGCCGCACAGAGTAGCAATGGTCAGCATCAGCCCGCTTTGGGTGGTCAGGGTGATATGCCAGTTGATGGCGTATTGAACGATGGAAGAACCAAAAAGAGAGACGGTCTGTCCGGCCAAAAATAATATAATACGTCGTTTCCATTGCTGGTTCATGTTGTTGAGCCTCCATAATATTATCAAAATTCAGGCGGCGTGAGCCGCTGTTTTAGTATAATATAAATTTTGATAAAAGGCTATACTTTTCAACTATACATTTGAAGGACGCCATCCGGCAGATAAATAATGTATTTGCACATCAGATCCCCGGCCAGTACCGAGTGGGCTACCTCACCTTCAAGCTCCACACCGAGAACTGCTTCCCACATCACCTTGGCATGACCAAGACTGCAATAACACAAAGTCTTGGATACTTCCCCATGGTCCGACAGAATGGATTCTCTGGCAAAGGGGCAGTGACAGGCATAGTAGCGCTTTTTACGGGGATCGGTTTCTTTGATATAATTTACCATGTCAAAAGGAAAAGCCAGAATATGTATCTCCGAGCCTTTTCGGCTGCTGTCAGTGACGATTCCGGAATCAAATATGAAATCATAGACCTCGGGGGTGATAGGCTGGCCGTAAAAATCACCGCCGGTATCTCGTAAATGGGTAAAATTTGCAAGCTCTTCCTGATAATTGGCATTGATAAAGGCATCAATATTCCGGCCACATTTTTCAAACTTTTCCCTGGCCCAGTCAAACTGGGAATGCTTTAGGCCATGACGCACGCGGGTCAGGATTTCTTTGGCAGTCTGGTCATTGGTTAAGGAATCAAAGCGATTCATAAATTCTTTCATGATCTGGCAGCCGCAGGCCGGTTCCTTGTCGATATCAGGAACGCCGATCCTGTCTGTAAGGGTATTCCAGGCATTTTCGCCCAGCTTTGAAACCACCTCTACCTTAAAGGTATCCATGATAATTTCACTTTTGTACTCTATTGCTTCCGCCATAATTGTTCTCCTTGTTTTTTGCTTGAGTATAGCAGATAACAAAATAAATTAATTAACATTTTTAATCATTTTTTTAAAGACCGGTGTAAACCATTCCATTTGGCAATAGGTACCATCATGTGCAGAGATATTTATTTTTTCAAAATAGAGTTTATTGTGACAGCAATCATAATTTTCACTTTCATCATGTACAAATGCGACAATAGCGTCGTACATGCCCCGGGCAATATCAGCATTGATATCATAATATTGATGCTGCCCGATATAGTGGAAACGAACACACAGGGAAGGCGCAAAGGAATCACCGGTCAGACCGGCAGGAACATCGTCCAGATTTTTTACCAGAACGGCAGGCAGATACCAGGAATAATCAGTATTTTCGGGAATCCGGGTAAGGCCGATATAGAGGTCGGGAGTTTTGATATTATGGATTTTCTCCAGCTCGTTGTCAATAAAATCCCTGGCAGCCAGAGGAGCCTTGGCAACAGAATCATCAAAGGGGATCTGATATCGTTTGCCCACCACCTGAAAGCCGGGAACCATAACGATTTCCGGTCCGAAAAAAACACCATCGTCAAGGCGGTTGGAGGCAAAAAGCTGAAGGGGCGGAGTAATCTTAACGATTGGCTCGGTCTTACGAAGTTCACCGGGAGTAAAACCAAACTCCCGTTTAAAGGATCGTATATAAGATTGTTCATATTCAAAACCGTATTTAACGGCAATGTCCAAAATATTCAAATCGCCGGTCAGCAGATCAGTCAGGCTGGCGGACAGTCGGCGTGAACGGATATAGCCGGCTAGAGGCTGTCCGAAAGCAAACTTAAACAGCCGTTGCAGGTGAACTGCGGAAATGCTGAGAAAAAGGGCGAGTTCATCAATGGTGGGAAGCTCTCCAGTATTTTCAGTCAGGTGTAATTCAATCTCATTTAAAAGGCTTTCCAGTAATGTATAAGGTTTCATAGCAGGAGGCTCCTAAAAGTATTTAATGATAAAATTCTATCATGGATAGGCTTTACAATCTACTGAAATAGCTTTAAACTGAAAATGAAATGTTAGGAGATATCTGAATGTTAGACAAAGAATACAGGAAAGAAACAGATGGAAAAATATGCTATATTGTGGGTGCCGGTGAGAATTGCGGCCTGGATTTCATGCCGGGGCAGGAAGACTATTTAATTGCAGTTGACGGTGGATTTCGCTATTTGCAGGAAAAAAACATGAACCCGGATATGGTGATCGGAGATTTTGATTCTCTGCCGGAACCACCATCTCATCCTAATGTAATTGTTCTGGATAAGGAAAAAGATGATACGGATATGGCAGTGGCTTTAGCGGAAGGGATTCAGAAGGGTTATCAGGTATTTAAAATCTACGGCGGTACAGGCGGCAGATTTGAGCACACTTTGGGTAATATGCAGCTTCTGGCGGCACTCTCGCAAAAGAGAATGAAAGGTTTCCTGATTGGCCGGGACTGGGTTATGACAGCGATTACCGATGGCAGCATCGAGTTTGACAGCAGCTATCAGGGATATATATCGGTATTTTCTCATTCCAATGAATCCCGCGGGGTATATGAAAAGAACTTGAGATATGAGCTGCAGGATGCAGTGCTTACCAATACATTTCCTTTGGGGGTCAGCAATGAATTCATTGGGAAGAAAAGTAGGGTTTCGGTAGAAAAGGGAACCTTAATCTTGGTATATAATATAAAAACTAAAGTATAAGAGAGGTATATTATGTTCAGAGAAATGCGCCGTAAGAATCAAATTTTATCAGTAGAAGAGAACATTAATATTCTGGAGAAGGGAACCTCCGGAGTGCTGGCAGTAGCAGGGGATGATGGGTATCCCTATGCTGTTCCCTTAAGTTATGTGTATAAAGATTCCAAAATTTATTTCCATTGTGCATTGACAGGACATAAGCTGGATGCTATTGCCGGGAATGAAAAGGTTTCTTTTTGTGTGATCGATCAGGATCAGGTGGTAACGGAAGAGTATACCACCTATTTTCGCAGTGTGATTGCGTTTGGAAAAGCCAGGGTTTTGGAGCAGGAGGATGAAAAATGGCATGCTCTTGAAGTGCTGGCAGCGAAATATTCACCGGACGATGCTGAGGGCCGGATGCAGACCATTGACAGAACTTTGAAGATGGTATGCATGGTGGAGATTACGATTGAGCATTTGACAGGAAAGGAAGCCAAGGAATTGGTGAAGGCAAAGCAGCAGTAACGTTTAAAATATGGTATTACTAGCACCTTGCAGAGATGCAGGGTGTTTGCTGTTTAGGGTAAATAAATGCAGAAGAAAATACAGTATGCTTATAAAAATTGCCTATAAGCATACTGCATGGAAGCGGTTTATTTACTGATAGGGAAATAGATCTCGGTTATATTTTCTTCCGGAGGAGTATCCCCGGGATCTGTGACATAAAATTCGTATGGCTCTGAGGCCGGAGAATAACCTTCCTTTTCGATCCATTGCTGTAACTTGGCATAGACGGAAGATAGCTCGGTATAGGGACCATGCAAGGTGACGTGGGCGCATAATCCGCCGGGCAGCAGGCGGCTACCTTCTATCTCTTCTTTTACCGGAATGGCGATTTCATTATCAAAGCAGTCGGGATTAAATTCCTCGTCATGATGAAAAATTGTCATTGGCGGGCCGGTAACAGTCAGATTTTTCTGCTGGATGGTTTCGTATAATTTGGACAGATAAAGGCCATAGTCCTTGGTGCTCATCTTTTGACGGATGAAAAGGATATTTCGGGTTTGGGTTTCGGTAAGCAGTACTTGAATTTTATCTAAATTTGACATAATATGGATGCCCCTTTCTAAATTTAGTATATCTCGTTCCATTTGAGTTAACATATAGGTCAGTTGTTGCAGGTTTTCGCGCAAGGCCTGATGCTTTTCGCTCATCAATGCCAGTAGCAGTTCATTATCATCCGGCTGTCCCAGTATTTCGGAGATTTCTTCAAGAGACAGACGATAATACTTTAGTTTATTGATCAATAATATTGTTTGAAGCTGAGAAACATCATAATAGCGGTAGCCCGTATCACGATCCACCTGCGCGGGCTTGATTAATCCGATTTCATCATAGTAGCGCAGGGTATTGGTGGTTACATTACTGATTTTTGCAAAGGCGCCGATGGACAGCATAAGAATCCTCCTTATTTTGTTTTACCCGGGTATAAGTAGAGTATAAAGGTTACAGTAGGGCGAAAGTCAATAGATAAATTATAAAGAATATAAAACAATTATTGTAAATTGGAAAGGGAAGGGAAAATGGGAAAAAGAAAAAGAAAAATATAGAAAAATAATTTATACAGGGTGTAACGAAATGGTAAAAAATCGGATATATGATTGAAAGGAGGGCTTATGGAAGAAATATATAAAAAAAATGCCGGCATTGTATATTACTTCTTGCTCGCCCGCTGCCATGATGAACACCTGGCCCAGGATCTGATGCAGGAAACCTTCCTGCGGGCCTGTCAGTCGCTGGACCGTTACAACGGAAACTGCAAGATGTCAGTCTGGCTTTGCCAGATTGCCAAGCACCTCTGGTATCAATATCTGGAAAAGCATAAGAATGAAGTGCTGCAGGAGACCCAGACAGAAACGATTCCTTCACCGGAGAATATCGAAGAAAACCTGTTGGCAAGATACGATCTGAAGGAAGTTCTGAAAGAATTGCATAAGCTTCCGCCGGAAATGCGGGAGGTGATGTATCTGCGGATGACAGGTGAATTGTCATTCCGGGAGATTGGTGAAATATTGGGCCGCAGTGAGAATTGGGCAAGGGTGACTTACTTTCGGGGCAAGGAAAAAATCATGAAAGGAATGGTGAAAGATGAGTAAAATAACCTGTAACATCATACACGATTTGCTGCCTTCCTATCTGGACGGTATATGCACTGAGGATTCCCGGACGGTGGTGGAAGAGCATTTGCAGGAATGCCAGGAATGCCGGACATATAAAAGCCGAATGGGAGAGGCGGATATAATGCTTAGCCCGGAGGACGGAGAAGAACTTGATTATCTGAAAAAAATTCGTCGAAATATGGATTTAAGTACGATTGTTTTCTTTTTTATTATTATCGGGATATCTACGGCATTTTTGATGTATCTGGAGACCGGACACCATCCGGTACCCTATATGCTGCTGGTGCCGGTGTTGATTATCTGTAATTACCTGATGTTTTTCTGGCAGGATAAGAAAAAAGGAACAGAAAAGAGTAAAAAGATCATCTGGTTTAATCTGGCTAATATAGTGATAGCGTTATATAGTCCATTTTTAATGATGGTACTGGTGAACAAATGGATCAGTACCAACTCCTTTCCGTTCGATCTGGAGATCAGCAGCTTGGGGCCGTTTATTTATTCTCAGCTTGTTACAGTAATGATCATCGAAATTGTGATATGGATTATAACCATTGCGGTGCATATCAAAACATCGCAATTTTATATCAGCTTAAGCGGGATCAGCATTACCGGCTTTTGTGTGGCATTATATTATATCCAGTTGATCTGGACATTGATGGAAGTAGACCAATACCCCGGATTGAGCCGGGTATCTGTGGCTATTTTGGCAGAGGGTTTTATCCTGACCGGAATATGCTGTGTGATAGACCGAAAAAGAAAAAAGTTGAATCCAGCCAAGGAGTAATGATGAAAAAGAAAATGATCTCCATAATCATGCTATCTGTTGTTCTTATAACCGGAATATATATCGGTTACTTACAGGTTAGTCCCCCGAATGCTCCCAAGGAAGGTTCAGCCGATTATCAATCAGTTCAAACCATGTTTAGGAATATTGAAGAAATGACACAAAAGCCGCATCCCATCTGCACTCCGGAACTGGAAGAGGTGCGAACACTTTTGTTAACAAAGATTAGGGAAATGGGCTATGAACCGATTATAGAAGAAGAGTTTTACGGTGTGGAGGAACTGGTCGAGATGAACTTGGACTGGTGGACTGGTACGCGGGAAGAATTAGCGGAGCAAATACGACAGAGAGCACCATTAGATGAAAACGGCAACATAAGGCTGGTTAATATTCTGGTGAAAATCGATGCTCCCGGCACAGAAAAAGGTGTCATGTATGTGGCACACTATGATAGTGATAAAAAGGCTCCTGGTGCTGGTGATGATATGACGGGTGTTTGTGCCATCCTGGAAGCTATGCGGGACCAGGCTCAAAAGACGGCGGCAAATGACTTGTATTTTTTGTTTACTGACGGGGAAGAGGTAGGCACAAAGGGAGCACACTATTTTGTAAAACGGCATCCGGAGTTAGCCCATCAGGTGGAACTTGTCATCAATTATGAAGGCATGGGTGGCTACGGGGGAGTGCTGATGTTTGAAACCCCAGATAATAATTACAATTTAGTACAGCATTATATAAAAGCAAGCACCCCATCACCTTTTCGTTTCTTTCAGATATTTATAAGTACATGTTCATGCAAAGAGACACGGACTTAAGCGAATTTCTGGCAGCGGGTTATAGGGGGCTGAATTTTATATTTGTGGGAGGCAGTGAACATAACCACCAGTCCACTGATACGGTGGAAAACCTGGATAAAAGAACGCTTTACCACTATATTCTGACAACAAAAGCGATGACTCAGATGGGAGCAGGTTTAGATATGTCTGATTTAGATGCCGGATATGATGGCTTGTATTTTCCTTTTTTGCCGGGCAACATTATTATTATGCCGGAATCTGCCGCGCGTCTGCTTAGTGGGATAATATTTGTTTTGACAATTATCTGGACATTTTTTTCCTTTTCGAAAAAGGATAAATTCCCGGAAGAATTAATGAAAATTCGGAAATACATGTGGTTTCCTCTTGTTTTGGGGATCATATGCCTGGTTGTATTCCCGGCTTGTCTGCAGTTATTTGCAGTGCCGCTTTTATTTCTTCTATTGGCTTCCTTATGTTGTAAAATAACCCCGGATAATTTAACCGGCCTGGTTTTACATATCTTGTATGGCAGTATATGCGGGTTCGCCCTGTTATTGCTGTATGTGCCTATTTTTTGGCTGTTCTGTTTGCTGCTAGGTAATATCGCATTACTGATCATTATGGTCTTTGGATCGATACCGATATCCTGTCTTATTTACTTTTGTTTTGGATTTATTAGAAAGTTTAGGATCAGTTGAAAGGAGAAATGCGAAATAGAATGGAAACGAGAGCTATAGATTGTTTGAGAAATCAAACAATTTATAGCTCTTTTATTTCACAAAAATAATAAGAAAAAATTAAAAATGAAATTGAAAAGCAGAAAGATATGTGCTACACTGATAAAATTGAAACACAATCTTGCACAACGAAAGGAGAGATTTATATATGAGCAGAAGCATTGAGGTAACTGTTTCTTAAAACTGAATATGGGCAGGTAATCGAAAGGGTATTTTGACCTTAGTTTGCTGTGCCGTTTTTAGTAACCTTTCGTGAACACTATATCTTTGCGTATGTCCACACTTTAGGGTGTGGTTTTTTTGACCCAATTGATGCCGCAGGAATAGCCTTGTCTTGAAAAAGACAGCGACTGGCTATTTTCTGCGGCATTTTTATACCCTTTTTTCGGAGGCCTGCAGGAAAAGATGATAACAGGAGAAAAAAATGATAAATTTAAAGGATTACGGTTTTGTACCGGAGATGATACCTGATGGCGAGGCAGGCATGCCCGCGCGGGTAACCGCCGTACACAAAGAGCGGTATGAGTTGATCTGTCAGCAGGGCGAATGTTTTGGCCGGCTGAAAACCGGAACTTATTATGGAGACGGCGGGGAAGAGTTTCCCACCGTGGGAGATTTTGTATTGATAAACTACAATGAAGCGGGAGACAGTTTGATCACCAAAACCATGGAGCGTAGGTCCAAATTTTCCCGCAATGACTTTTCCGGACATGGGGCCGGTTACGTCAAGACAATCAAGGAACAGGTAGTGGCGGCTAATTTTGATTATGTTTTTATTATGCAGTCTTTAAATCAGGACTTCAATGCCAAGCGATTGGAACGGTACCTGATCCTGGCCTGGCAGTCAGGAGGTGTGCCGGTGGTTATCCTGACCAAGGCAGATCTGGTGGAGGAATACAGTGAACAGGTAAAGGCGGTGGAAAGAGTGGCCGGCGGAGCTGCCGTTTGGGCGGTCAGTGCCCATACCGGCTACGGGCTTGAGGCCTTAGGCGAATATCTGCAGCCGGGAAAAACCATCGTCTTTCTTGGTTCATCGGGAGTGGGCAAATCCAGCCTGGTAAATACCCTTTCCGGAAAGGCCGTTATGGCAGTGAAAGAAATTCGTCAGGATGACAGCCGTGGCCGGCATACCACCACTCACAGACAATTATTTATGCTGTCATCCGGTGTGATGGTAATCGATACGCCGGGAATGCGTGAGTTGGGATTGTGGGAGGCATCAGCCGGACTGGGAACAGCCTTCGAGGATGTGGAGCAGCATTTGGGGAAATGCCGTTTTTCCGACTGCCGGCATCAAACAGAACCGGGATGTGGGATTAAGGCGGCGTTGGACAGCGGAGCATTGTCAACGGAACGATGGGAAAGCTATCAGAATTTGAAAAAAGAAACCAGATTTATAGAAGATAAAGCGGTTTTCTTTCAAGATAAGCGGAGTTGGGAAAAGGATATCAGCAAATACCAAAAAGCTATGAAAAAGCGGAGGTATGTTGATGATCATTATTGATTTTACGGAACAGCACATGGAAGAAGCGGCCGGATTGGCATGTGCCGGTTATCAGGAGGAACGGCGGCTTGTGCCGGAGCTGCCGCCGGTGAGCAGTGTGCCGGATCTTAAGTGTTTTACGAGAAACGGACTGGGGGCAGCCGCTTTTGAAAAGGATAAAATGATTGGCTTTTTAGGTTTTTATAACCCTTGGGAAGACACAGGGCTACATAGCCGGGGAACTTTTTCACCGGTTCATGCACATGGAACAACAACCCAAAACAGGGAAAAGATATACCAATATCTGTATCAGGCGGCAGCCGAAAAAATGGCTGAAAGAGGTATTAACTGGCATGCTATTGGTCTGTATCGTCATGATAAACAGGCAATAAAGGGATTTTACACCTATGGTTTCGGACTGCGCTGCGTGGAGGCTATCCGTCCCATGACGAAAATCGATTGTGCAGTATGCCATGGCTTATGGTTTTACGAAATAAATCCCGATGAAAAGAACAAACTGCTGTCCCTTAAAAATATGCTGATCAACCATTTGGGCAGAAGTCCCTCATTTATCTATTGTCCTAAAATGGATGAACAAGATCTGGAGGTGGTTCACAAGGAACGTCAGTCACGTTATTTTGTGGCGGCTAAGGGTGATGAACCGGTGGCTTTTCTGGAGGTATCGGATGAAGGAGAAAGCTTTTTCTGTGGGGATAAAAGCATGAAAAATATCTGCGGAACATATTGTCTTCCGAATTATCGCGGCAGGGGGGTATACCAGAACCTTCTGAATTATGTGATTTCCCAATTGGCGGGAGAGGGATATACCCGCCTGGGAGTGGATTTTGAAAGCTTTAATCCCACCGCCAACGGTTTCTGGCTGAAATATTTTACTCCATATACCCATAGTGTTGTTCGCCGGATTGATGAAAAGATCTTGACAAGGATGTAATGTTCAAAATTGTCGAGTACTTTGTGAAAGGGTATGATAAAATATACTTGTCACCGGAGACAAAAACTTATGCGCATAAGAAAACGATCGAACTTTGGTTTTATAATTATGAATAAGGAGCGGGTAAATATGGATAACTTAAATGAAATTGTTTTTGAGAGAGTAACAGAAGGTGATGTGGAAGACTTGACTTTTATTATGAAAAGAGCTTTTGATGAAGATTCAAGACGTCATCTGGATAAGGAAACCGGGGGACCGCCAGGCTATGACAATGGAGATTTTATCAGGCAATGGTACTTGCATAGTAATTCCGAGGCATATAAAGTCTTGAAAGACGGGATACTTATTGGCGGTATAAATATTTTTTTGACGCCTGATAATCAGAATTTTTTAGGCAATATTTTTGTTGACCCATCCTGCCAGGATAAAGGTATTGGAACGGCAATCTGGAAGCAGATGGAACAAAAATACCCTGATACGAAAACGTGGAGAACAGAAACGCCGGGATTTTCTAAGAGAAACCACAATTTTTATGTAAATAAATGTGGCTTTAAGGTTGTAAAGATTGATAATCCGAAAGATAAAAATGAGGAATGCTATCTGCTGGAAAAAGAAATGCAGAAAGGGCATGGCAGGTGATATATGTTTTACGACATTGAATTAAAAGCGGCTGTTTCATATATCGAGCTGCACAACAGTGAACCCCTAAGTATGGATATATTGGCCAAAATCAGCGGGTATGATGAGGACTATTTCCGCCGGATTTTCAAGAATGGAACGGGGCAGAGCATTGCCCGGTATATCCGTATCAGACGTCTTTCCAATGCGGCTTTTGCACTGCGTAATACCAATCGCAGTGTGACGGATATTGCACTGAGCTGCGGATTTGCTTCACATGATGCATTTACCCGGGCATTTCGGGAGTATGTGGGTTGCTCACCGATAGCTTTTCGTAAATCAGATATGATTGTCCGGGGTGTATTTATCATACCGGGAATGATGGCTCCTGTTATTTTTCAAAAGGAAGGGACAAAAACAATGACAGCCAATGAAATACAAAGTGACGGGACCGTATTATGCGGGGTTCCCAAGGTCAGTTATTTTAGTGATCCGCCGGAGCTGACTCCGTTTATTTCCTCACTGCGGGCCTGTTTGACTTATGCCGGGCAGGCCATTTCATACCCCCGGCTGCTGGCCGGTTCGGGGGCAGCCTTTCGGCTGATGTGGAACCGGGAAATGTGGGATGGCGGAAACGTGGATATTCTGGTCAGTCGTGATGACCCGATGGAACCTCTTAACCGGGCCTTTGCCACGGCGGGGCGAAAGGGGACTTTTTTAGCCAAAAGCGAAAATAAACAGGAAATGGCTGCGCTAATCCGTGAAGAGATTAATGCCGGCCGGCCGGTAATCGGATTCGGCATTATCGGTCCGCCGGAGGCCTGTGTGATAACCGGTTATCGCGAAAACGGCGAGGTGCTGCTTGGGTGGAATTTTTTTCAGGATTTTCCCGAATGGAAAGGCTCCCTGGAAATTGATCCCAGCGGATATTTTATTCGCCGGGGGTGGTATGAACATAGTGAAACCATTGGGATTATGGCGGTTGGTGAGGCCGGTCCGGTGCCGGAAGAAAAAGAGTTTCTGGCGGATATGCTGAAGCTTGCAATAGAGATGATGGAACCTCATGACGTCAGACAGTATGCCGGCGGCTTGAGTGCCTATGAGGAATGGGAACGGGCTCTGCTGGACGAATCACAATTTCCCAAGGGTGCGCCCCTGCCTATGCTGATGGAGCGTCAGATGTGCCAGGGTGATGCCCATACTATGATTGCGGAAGGGCGGGGATACGCCGGGATGTTCCTTGCTGAAGAAGCCGAGAAACTGCCCGAATACCGCTGTCAGCTGCTGGGGATAGCCGAGTTGTTCCGGAAGGAGCATGAAGCAGCCTGGCAGATGAATCAGTATCACGCCGGGATGGGAATGGGTGAGCCCCAGGCCAGAGCCTTGGGAGAACGGAAAAACCGCGAAGCAATCGCCGGATTGATCAGGCAGTGTAAGGAGCTTGATGCCCAGGCACTGGAACAGATAAAACACTTGCTTGGGAAGCTTGATAGTTGACAAAGGTGAGCAAACACGGCTAGGAAATAAAAATAATATTCCCTTACAATAGAATTGCGAGGTGACGAAAATGGATTGTATTCAAAGCATACAAAAAGCAATCGACTATATGGAGGAGCATATACTGGAGCCAATCAATTATGAGGATGCGGCAAGACAGGTATACATGTCAAACTATCATTTTCATAGGTTATTCAGTATGCTTGCCGGATTTACGGCCAATGAATATATCAGAAACCGAAAGCTGTCCATGGCGGGCCAGGAATTGATTATGTCAGACAAGAAGGTTATCGATATAGCGCTGAAGTATGGATATGAATCGCCGGAAAGTTTTGCCAAAGCTTTTTCACGGTTTCACGGGGTATCTCCCCATGCAGCAAAACGTCCGGGTGTGCAGTTACAATCTTTTAACCGCCTTGTAATAAAAATTATATTGGAAGGAGGAACAGCGATGGAATATCGTATCGTTGAAAGAGAACCATTTAAACTATTAGCAAAGGTCCAGTCCTTTGGAATCGAAGCATCCGCTTCAATCGGCGAAGTATCGGAGGGCGAAAACACGGAGGTTCATGAATTCTGGGAAAGTGCAGAGAAGAGCGGAGTTTTTGATGTCTTGCACCAGCGCACCACATGCCATGATACCTATGGCGTATGTACCCATGTTTCAGAAGAAAGTAAGTTTTTTGACTATGGGATCGGGGTATTGTATGACGGCGGAGAAGTCCCGGAAGGATACCGCATATGGGAGGTGGAACCCACCTTATGGGCAGTATTCAAGTGCATCGGAAAAAATCCTGACTGTATCGGCAAGACCTGGGAAAGGATTTTTAAAGAGTTCCTGCCGGGTGCCGATTATAATATACTGGACGATACAGACTTCGAACTGTATCCGGAGAACAGGCAGCCGGACTATTTCTGTGAAATCTGGATACCGGTAGAGAAGAAATAAGTTTGCCGGAGTACTACCGGAAGTGGATATAATCCAGGAAACGTTTCACCGCAAGGGATGCATCTTTTTTACTTTTCAAGCCTAAGGCTATTTTCCGGTAAGCAGGAACATCCAGTTCTTTGGTGAGGATGCGGTAAGGAACCCGCTGCAAAATAAGCTGCGGCAGGATACTGATACCTAAGCCGCTTTCCACCATGGACATAATGGCATAATCATCCCAGGTGGTAAAATGGATTTTGGGAGAAATGTTACAACATTCAAAAATTTCCGCGACGTCGGCTTTGGCCCCTTTTTCCAGCAACATAAAAGGGTAGTCGCAAAGTGACCGGACCGGAAAGTATTCACAGTCAGCTAATGGATGGTCTTCCGGTAACACTACAAGAAGCTTATCCTGATCTAAGAAAACAGTTTCAAAATCCGGGCGGGTGGGAAGCCTGAGAAAGCCGCAATCCACCCGTCCTTCTGCTATCCATCCTTCGATCTCCGAATAATCACCCAATAACAATTCATATTCAATGTTGGGATAATCCCTTTGAAAATTTTTGATAATATGAGGAAGCCAGTGGGTTGCCACACTGGAAAAGGTGCCAATTCGGATCAGGCCCGATTGCAGGCCGTTTAATTCATCCACCTGGGTTTGCAGCTTTTGGTACTCCTCACAGACGCCTTTGGCATGGGGCAATAACTTCAGGCCGTCGGAAGTCAGTCTGACTCCGGAACGTCCCCGTTCCAGCAGAGAGACACCCCATTCTTTTTCCAGGTCATGGATCATTCGGCTGATGCCCGACTGGGAATAATTTAGTATTTCAGCGGCTCTGGTAAAGCTTCCGTATTCGACAGTTTTAATAAAAGCCAGGTACTTTTGGATATTCATGTCCATTTTATTTTGCTCCTTGCATCTGGAATTGTCATATTAATCATGAAGAACATTCGCTTTTGTAATTCATGCCCTTATGGTACACTATGCTCACATAATTTTCAAGGAAATAGAAAATAGGAAATAAGAGGTGTGAGATGGGATTGTATCAAAATAGGATCGTGGTGAAAGTGGGAACCTCCACCTTAACCAACGATATCGGACAAAATGATTTACGCTCTTTTGACCGGATCGCATGTGTACTGGGGGATATTCAAAATATGGGATACGAGATTATTCTGGTATCTTCCGGAGCGATTGCAGTGGGAACCAATAAACTGCAATTAAAGACCCGTCCTGCCAGTATGCGGCTGAAACAGGCAGCAGCGGCTGTGGGACAGTGTAGTATCATGCACTTATATGATAAGTTTTTTTGTGATTACGATAAAACAGTAGCACAGATTTTGTTAAATGCTGAGGATATCGAAAACGAAGAAAAGAAAGAAAACCTCACCAATACCTTCGACGCATTGCTGGAAATGGGAATTATTCCGATTGTGAATGAAAATGATTCGGTAAGCTATACCGAAATTCAGTCGGATGATCGGCTGTTTGGTGACAATGATATGCTTTCGGCGGTAGTGGCGGTACTGTGCCGGGCCGGGAAGCTGATTATTTTATCTGATATTGACGGCTTTTATGACAGTGATCCCCGCCTTTATCCGGATGCTAAGCTGATCGAAAGAATTACGGAAATCGATGAAAGAGTCCAGTCACTGGCGGGGGGAGCCGGCTCACGCCGGGGTACCGGTGGGATGAAAACCAAGCTCCGGGCCGCCAAACTGGCAACAGCACAGGGAATTGACACTGTGATTACAAATGGCAAGAACCCTGGGGCATTATATGAGAT
>JAVBUF010000049.1:0-33576 GCA_031555615.1 Lachnospiraceae bacterium
TTGTGGTGATTCAACTGTAAAACATATTTACAAAAACTGCTACTATTTTTTGGAATTTGAAAGAAAAACTTATAAATTAGAGAAAAGGTAGCGAAAAACACGTACCTACGCTAGCCATCGCGCCAGCGATTTGGTACAATGTTAACATATTATAACCGCATATTTTTACACCGAAAGGTCGTGGCCAATGAAAGCGAAACATTGTGAACTGTTGTCTGATGACGGCAAAACAATCAGTCAATATGATAACTTTTTGAAGTCAATCTATACAGATGATACCATGGAAGAATATCATTTTTATGACAATACCAATTCGCCTGAACTCTATATCTATTATTGCGGCATCTCCTCCTGCCTTCCCGGCCATACCTGGGGGCCGGCTATCCGGGATCATTTCGTTATCCATTATATCTTATCCGGTGAAGGTACCCTGAAAATGAATAATCAGACCTATTCCTTAAAGGAAAATGAAGGCTTTTTATTAAGCCCTGACGATGTCTCCACCTACTCCGCAAGCTGGGAAAATCCCTGGGAATATGTATGGGTCGGTTTTCATGGGCTGAATGCTTATAATTATCTGCAGTTGGCCGAACTATCCTCGGATAATCCCACCTTTCGTTTCACCAGAGGCGATCAGCTGAAAAACTGTTTGCTGGAAATGGTTAAGGTAAACAAAGAGTACTCTCACAGCACCACTTTGCGGATTCAGTCTTTACTCTATTCGCTGTTTGCGGAATTACTGGAAAACTCCCAGAAAAATAATTCCGTCGGCCTGCATACCACCAAAAGACAATATATCCGAAAGGCCCTTGACTATATTCAGACTAATTATATGAATCACATAACCGTGGCTGACCTTGCCAATTATGTCGGCCTGGACCGCAGTTATTTTACGACTATTTTTAAGGAATGCTTAAATACCCCTCCCCAAACCTATCTGACTCAGTTCAAGATAAACAAGGCCTGTACGCTGCTGAAAAATGAGGCTTTTTCGATTTCCGAGATTGCCGTAATGTCCGGATATAATGACCCGGTAGTTTTTCAAAAAGCTTTTAAAAACACGATTGGTATTTCACCTTCAAAATATCGGAACAAAAAAATTTGATTTCACTTGACAAAATCCATTTTTTTCTCTATATTTTAGGGTGTTCGCTTCTTATTTTTTACCTGAACAAAAATCTATTGAGAGAGGTACTCCCATGCAGTTAACGATTCTAGCTATTTAGCCATGCAAATAGGCAAGAAGCAGATTCTTGCGAATTAACCATAAAACTTATTATTCAAATAAGCATTCTATGGTTTGTTTTGTTATGGAAAGAAAGTTAGGATCTTAAACAAATTGTGAGTATATCGTCTCTTCTGATTATTTTTTCATCAGAGGTATCTTCTGATGTGCCTTCGGATATTACAATTTGGTTTATTTCCCCGGTTTACTTTTACAGTTCACCGGATGACTTTACTTTCCTTAACCCGGAAAGTTTTTTTATTTAACCAAATTGCAGATAATCAGGAGGATTACCATATGTTATACCAAATTTCCCATGGTGCGGTACGCTTTGCTGCTGACACTATTTTAGAGGATATTAATTTTGAGATCAGAAACACCGAAAAGATTGCCGTGGTGGGCCGGAACGGCTGCGGAAAAACCACATTACTTAAGTTGATTGCCGGAGAGGTTGACTTATCCAAACGTGACAGTGATGAACATATCTTTATCGCCAAAGCCGGAAACCCGGTTATCGGCTACCTGAAACAGATGCCCTTTGAGGATGATCAGATTACTTTGGATGAGGAAATCCGTAAGACCTTTATCCCCATCCTAATGCTGCAGGAGGAAATGGACAGCTTGCTGATGCAGCTTGAAACAACACCAACCGATGAACTGGTCCGTAAATTCACTCATGCCCAGGAACGGTTCCAATGGCTGGGTGGCTATGAATATCAGCGGGAGTGCGAGATTATCTTAAAGCAGTTCGGTTTCCTGCCCCCGGACTTTACAAAGAAACTGTGCGAATTTTCCGGCGGACAGCAGACCAAGATTTCCTTCGCCAGGCTGCTTCTCAGCAAGCCGGATATCCTGCTCCTGGATGAGCCTACCAACCACCTGGATATTTCCACCGTGGAATGGCTGGAAGGGTATCTGAAAACTTACAACCGGGCCGTGGTTATTGTTTCTCATGACCGGATGTTTTTGGACAAAGTCGCCGATGTGGTATATGAAATCGAATATCGGACGGCCACCCGTTACCCTGGTAACTATTCGGCATTTGTGGCACGAAAACGGGACAACTGGGAAAAGCAGATGAAGGATCACACCTTACAGCAAAATGAAATCCAGCGCCTGAATCAGTTAATTGAGAAATTCAAGCATCACCCTACCAAGGTGTCCATGGCCCGCTCCAAGCAAAAGCAAATTGAGCATATGATTAAGGTAGAGGCCCCGGACCGCTATGATCTGCGTTCCTTTCATGCCAATTTTACGCCTTTGCGGCAGACCGGCAAGGAAGTGCTGACGGTGAACCATTTGGCTATTGGCTATGATCATGTATTATCGGAGTTATCTTTTGCCATGACCAGAGGTCAAAAGCTGGCCGTTATCGGCGCCAATGGCATCGGCAAATCCACCTTACTCAAGACCTTGACCCAGGCTGTTCCATCTCTTGGAGGCACTTTCCAATATGGCTTTCAGGTGGATATCGGTTATTTTGACCAGCAGATTGCACAGTTTTCCAGCGATAAGACGGTTCTTGATGAATTTTGGGAGGAATTTCCCGATCTGACGCAGACAGAGGTCAGAACCCTCCTGGGTTCCTTTCTTTTTACCCAGGATGAAGTATTCAAACAGGTTTCCATGTTATCCGGGGGAGAACGGGCCAGACTGGCTCTGGCCAAGATTCTGAAACGCCGGCCCAACTTTCTCCTCCTGGATGAGCCAACTAACCATATGGATATCATCGGCAAGGAGACTTTGGAAAATATGCTGTCTGCCTACACCGGAACTCTCCTGTTTGTGTCCCATGACCGGTATTTTGTCCGGCAGGTAGCTGATTCCCTGTTGATTTTCCAGCCGGAGCAAGTGACTTACTATCCCTACGGCTATGCACAATATCTGGCAGAGCAAGTCCCACAGGAAGATGCAAAAACCGTTCCCTCGTCAGCAGATGATAAACAGGGAAAAGGTGCACATCCTCTCCCCGAACAATTACCGGCTATCAATAAGCGGCCAAATACACATAATCCCGGAAAGGAGCTTGCCCGGGCAGAGCGCAAATTAAAACGTTTGGAAGAACAAATCGAACAACTGGAAAACAAGCTTCGAGACCAGAAGGATGAACTCCTTAACCCGGAACATGCTGCCAATTATGAGAAACTGACTGAAATACAGGATTCCATAAAATCTATGGACGATGAATTGATGAACCTTATCTATGAATGGGAAGAGGTTTCTGCCTTACTTTCGCATTAATTAAAAAAGGCCCTGCCCCGCGGAGAATCTCGTTGGCAAGATTTTCTGCTGGAGCAGGGCCTATATTTTCATGTTACTCAGTTCTTACTTTTATGGATTTCTTCGTCTTCATGCCTTTCATAGCCGCAGCAGCCACCAGCGGAATGCTAAATGCAAGGACGGTAACCCAAGCCGGATACCTTCGGCAGAAATCGGTAAACAAATACCAGAAAGTCCAGAGCACGCTCATATGTACGATATAAACGAATAAGGTGCATTTCGATCCCAACCATTCGATCACCGTATTTTTACCCACCTGGGAATAACACAGGCAAACCATTACGATCAAATAGACCAGTACTTCAATACTCAGATATGGTACTCTGATATTCTGCCGGAGCAGAAACTCCACTATTACCAGGGCTGCAAATATCAACGTCACAACATTTAACACCGCCGGCCTTACCCTTGCCAAAATCACATCCTTGTATTTCCGAATCAAACATCCCATCATAAAATACGGCAATGTCACCAGCAGCACATTTCTATACCGGAATGCCTCACCGCTTCCGGTATAGGAAAGAAAAAGATAAATACCCAGTAGGATTGGGGCCAGCGCCATGATTATTTTATCTATTTTTAATTTTACCAAAACAAGCATAAGCACCAACGCGTAAAACAGCGATCCTAAAAACCAAAGATGATCGGCAACCGGAGATTGATTATAGAGGTACAGATCGGACAGACTTTTTTCTGTCACCAGCTTCGACAGACTCACCGTTATCCATCCCTGCCTGCTGCCGATTAAGTATAAGTATACATATAAAAAATTAGCTCCTGCGCAAAGCATAAAAAGTCTGCCTGCCTGCTTTTTCAACCGCGCTCCAAACACTTCCGGCCGGTCTGCATAACAAAAATATCCGCTGACAACGATAAAGAAGGGCACCGCTGCCTTTCCGAAGCAGAATAGCAGTTCACCGGCTTTCCCGCCAAAGGGTGCATGGATGAACACCACCAGAAAGGCCATAACCAGCCGCATGCAGTCAATCAGATGCTCTCTCTTATTCTCCGCTGATTTCTCCGTCTGACTGCTGCCATCACCCCTGTCTGGCTTCCCTCCGGAGGATTTCCCGCCGCTAAAAAAAGAGATGAGCTTCCGGTCAAATGCATACAGTAAGACCGCCATGGATATGGACAGCACATAAACGGAAAGGATAAACATAAAATCATTTTTTATTTGAATCTGGTTTCGCAAATTAATAATAAATAAATTATGGATAATATAAAGCTCAAGGGAAATCTTTCCCAGAAAATCAAGAATCCTGTTCCCAAACTGCAATTTCATCGTAATCAGAAAAAATGTCACCACCATAAACAGGATCATAGGAACCTGACAGGCCAGTGTCTGAACCTTTTCAAGATATCCGGGATAGCCTTCCCACTCCATCCAGTAGCCCTTGGTTTGCAGCATATGCTCGGTCAGGGAATAAAACACCCCGCTGCCGGCCAGACCGAGCAATAGCCAGACCGAGTAATATTTTCTGATATTTCTCATTAGAGACTGATAGTACCGGGCAAACGTAATGCCGATAAAGAACAAAAAGACCCCATTATACCACCACTCTCCTCTCAGCCACGTACCGCCGCTGACGTTGTTCAAATCGTGTCCCAGTAACAGACTGCCCCCCATCAGCACCGCCACAAAAACACCCATCAAAATATAGGACAGCCCCTTCCTTTTTAGCCTGAACAGCAGACAAAATACCACATACAAGATAAATATCTCCACAATATACCAAAGCTGGGTGTTCAAAAGCATCCACCCTGTCAGCAGGCTGACCAGCTCGCCGGTCTTAAAGCGGGCACCAAACAGCATGGCCGTCAGTACAAAGATGGTATTTCCGGTATAAAAAGGGACCAGAATGGCTGACAATCTTTTCCTGAGAAATCCCTTCAGATAATCCGGCTTGCACATTAAACTGGTATATAATCCGTACCCTGAGCAAAAGAAGAAAATACCCACAAAGAACACACCCATATCGTTCATGTAATTGATAATTCCTTTATCAATATTGCCGTAATTGCTGATCGTCTGGGCCATATGGTGGAGCATGATACCTACTGCGCAAAAGCCCTGGATTCCCTTGGTAATCCGCAGGGAAAAAGCATCTTCATGAAACTCCTGTTTTTTACTGCCTTTCCCTCCCCATATCAGCACCGCCAAAAGCAACACCAAAAAGATTCCCAGAGGTATATCATCCATTCCTCTTACCGTTACTTTGGTATAGCCATCCGCTGCAGCATAACAAATCATTGGACATAAAAACAAGATACCTAAAACCAATCCCATAAGCTTGACTGCTAATCGATTACACTTCATATATTACCTCCCTTTGTTCAAAAACATATTGATCAATTAAGTAACAGTAAAAAGCCTTCTATGATTTACTATTTTATCATAGAAGACCTTTTTTTACCTTAATATTTTTTTAATCTATCTGCCCTTTTACATCCACCTTGTTGACATACATTGCCGCGTCTGCCCGCTGAAATACCGCCAGAAAATTCTCATCCTCCCGGGGCTCATAAATAGCAACACCAACGGCTATGGAACACTTCTCTTCCTGGGGTAGATCCACATTAAACTCCGCCACTTTTTGCTGAAAGTTTCCGACTATTGCCTGATATTGCTCATAATCTTCTCCTTCCAGGATGGCCGCGAATTCATCCCCACCAATTCGGAAAACCGGACTCTGCATAAAATTTGTACTGATAACGCTGCTTACATTCTTAAGCAGCTTATCTCCACAGTCATGTCCGTACTGATCATTTACAACTTTTAAATTGTTAACATCAAATACCACCACTCCAAATTTTACTGTTCCTTTTGCAATATCCGCTTCCAGATCATTCACATAATCCTGATATGCCAATTTGTTTTTGATCCCGGTGAGGGAATCCTGATATGCAAGACCATTAATGTAATTCATATATTCCTGTAAATGACAAACTGTTATCTGAAAACTTTCCGTTAATGTTCCGATCTCATCTCTGGTTTTAGGTTTTAAGCTAATGCTTAAATCACCTGAGACAATTTTCTGGGTGGCCCGATTCAATTCCTGCAGCGGTTTCACGATGTGCCGGGAAATCATTACAGCTATTACCATAAAGAGGATGCCAATAAAAAAAACTGATACAAAGATCTGCCGCACTAATCGGTCTTCTTCTTTGTTTATCTCTGCCACCGGTGCAACCAGCACTAAATTCATATCATTCTCCAGCCGCCTGGAAACAACAGCGTATTGACGGGAATCCAGGTTTTCCATTTTGGTTCCCTTGGGGTACTGCTGATGATACATAATCTCATTATTCTGATCTGTTAAAAAAGCATATCCGCTTTCATAAACCCTTATTTCCTTAACCATATCAATAATCACTGAATAGTCGATATCCATACCGACCACACCAATTACTTCATTATCCTTATAAAGCGGAATGACATAGGAAATCATTAATATATCGATATTTTGATTTAAATATGGCAGCAGCCACACCGATGTCTTTTTTTCAACGGGAATATAGTACCACCCAACATGTTCCACATCTGTTGCTTCATAATCAGATAAATCCGTCGGTGTCAGCTTTACAAATTGATCACCACTTTCTGTTTTGTTCCAAAAAAGACCCGATGTGGGTGGGGTAAACTCCGGATTATACCGGATATATACAGCAATCGCTCCGGTGGTACTGTTGGCTGTTGTAATCGCCACACTCTGTAAGGTTTTGGTATATTCTTCTACATAATCATTATCCGTTTTAAATCTTTCCACATCATCCAGTTGTTCCAATGCATAATCGGCTAAAACCTGTACCGATTGTTCAATACACGAAAAAGTGCTGTCCAGCTCCAATGCCCTTTCACCGCACATTAAATTCATTACCTGCCGGGAATTGTCCTTGATAATTCGTTCTGCTGTAAAAATGCCGGCTCCACCGATCACGATGGCCGTTAACAGGGCTGTTGTTAATACTAACAGCAAAATTTTGGTTTGAATAGATTTCATTATTTATTTCCCTTGTCCGTATGCTGACACAAGTGCCTTACTCAAACGATAATTATATCATATATTTTTATTTTGGGAATAGACTACAAAAAATTAATAATTTTGCCCATATGCCGGTAAATCGAGGGAATTCTTGATTTATCGGCAAAAAAATGTTATATTATATCTATAAAATACAACATTTTTTATTATAAGGGTCATCGGAATAGGGAAAATGTATGAATAATGAAAAAATGAATACTACCGAATCTGCCTCTATTTTAATCAATATATTAAATGGCATGGATGCATATATTTATGTGTCAGATCCGGTAACAGATGAAATTCTCTTTGTTAACGATAAGATGAAGGCTCACTTTACCTTAGAAGGGGAAATTATTGGTAAAGTATGCTGGCAGGTCTTTCAAGATGGTTTTACTGAACGCTGCCGCTTTTGTCCAAATGCAAAATTACTGGAAGATAAAGATGCTACGATTGTTTGGGAAGAGTATAACACGTTAACAAAACACTATTACAAGAATTCTGATAAGCTTATTTCCTGGGTGGATGGTCGTCTTGTTCATATGCAGCATTCCATGGATATAACGCTGCAAAGAGAAGCCGAACAGACGGTCAAAAAGCGGCTTGAACAACAAAATTTAATGTCTGAAATTTCCCAAAGCTTTATAAGCATGGAAAATACTTATGACTTTTTTCGAAAAGCGTTAACATTGACAAGTGAGTTTACAAGGTTTGATCGTGTGATGCTGGAGTTATTGGATAAGAAAAATAATGTTTTCTATAGTAAGGAAGAATGCTCCACCACCAAAGAAATCAAAAAGCGTCCAAGAAGCCTTACCCTTTCCTTCAATCCCGGTTCTAAACTTTATGAGCTTTTAATATCACGCAATATGCCTTATATTTCCATTCCCGATATTAATTTTGATAAATATCCGGATTTGGTTCCTTATGGTGCAGTTGCGTTTTTAATATTACCCATCAAAGCAGATGATAAAATCGTTGGTCTTTTAGAATTTCATAACTGCACGGAACCCTATGTCTGGACAGAAAGCGATATACAGCTTGGCTATATGCTGACCGGTCTTTTCAGTGGCGTAATCAGCCGGGAAAAAATGAAAACGGACCTCCATGAAATGAAATCGCTGGCCAAAGTTTCTACCGAAATAGCGAATACCGATTATCTTTCCAAGCTGATGAACCGGCGTGCCATGGACAAATTCCTTTCTGAATTATCTTTAACTTTGGGCAACAGTCCTATCAAGAATTATATATTTATGCTGGATATCGATAACTTCAAAAATGTAAATGACAGTTATGGACATGAAATTGGAGATATCGTTCTTGTCAAAGCAGCACAGGCAATTAAAGATTCTGCAACCAGCGGCAGCGTGGCCCGTTGGGGCGGCGAGGAATTTCTGGTTTCCATTAATGCCGACACAAAGGATGCCGCGATTAAAATTGCCGGAAATATCCTCAAGAATTTTTCACAAATTATCACGGAGGTGAGACCCGGTGTTTTTCTGTCTTCAACCATATCCTGCGGTGTTTCCGAAATGATTCCGGGGGAAGCTTATGTTGATGCTGTTGCCCGCGCTGACAGTGCCCTCTACCAGGCAAAAAAAGAAGGGAAAAACTGCGTACGATATGCAGAGAAAGATGTCAAGGCCGATAATGCTCTGTCCTTTTACACCCCAAACCAGCAAAACCTGTCCGCTGAAGATTTTTCCGTTTACAGTAATGTTATGGTACATGTCATTCGGACCCTTTATCATAGCAGTAATCCCAGTGTCATCATCGACGAACTCCTTAAAATTGTAACCATATATGTGGGATTAGACCGTGCATACTTATTTGAAAAAACTGATAATAAAACGCTGACGGCCACCCATCGATATGATCCGGAAAATACCGGTCAGGAAAAATTCGAAATTATCCCCTTGGAAAAGGAAGGCCAATATAAAGAAGCTGACTTACAAATCCCCAGATTTCTTTCCAGTATCGAGCCGGTGATGGAAAGTATAAATTCCGAAATATTGCCGGTGGATTTGCAGTCCTATGTCCGGGTTCCGGTTTATTCCAATGGGGAATTTGGCGGCGTTGTCCGCTTTGACTATTGTCGTGAAGCCCATAACTGGACCTTGGATGAACGCCGCATTTTTGAAGATTTAACAGTCTTCCTGGGGGAAGCCATTACGCGCCGTAAGCTGAAATCCAAGTTAGATATTTCGCAAGCCACTTTAAAAACCATTCTGGACAGCATCGACGATATTGTCTATGTTACGGACTTGGAAACAAAGGAACTTTTATTTGCCAATAAAACCTTACGAAATAATTACGGTGAAAATATTATGACCGGGCACAAACGATGCTGGGAAGTTTTAAGGCCCGACATCGGTGAACCCTGCCCTTTCTGCCAGCATTGTATGCTTGTGGGCAAAAACGCGCCCAAAAGCTACAGGCATGATTTACACAACAGTCTTACCAATCGGTGGTTTGATATTACCGACACTCTTGTAGATTGGGAGAATGGCAGAAAAGCAGTGGTAATGGTATGCCGGGATATCACCAACCGAAAAAAAAGGCAAGAAAATATGCAGCACATGCTGTCGGAATTAGAAAAGCAAAAAACTATGCATGATTTCGCCATGGAAAAAACCAAAAGCTTTTTGTGGCAGCTCTCCGCTGATTTACAAACCCTTACTTTGGATGATTCCATCTTCAATATCTTGGGTTATGAACCGGAGTATTTTGAAAATAGTTTTGAAAAATTTTCTTCTTTATTTTTAGAGAAGGAAAAAGTGGTAACTGAATTGAATAAATATATCTTGGGTGAAACGGATTATTTTTCTACCAAACATAATGTGCGGACCGCCAATGGCGAGGTCATAACCCTGTATGTCAGAGGTGAATTTTTTGATCTGGAAAAAACCGTGATTTATGGGATTGGTATGGATATGAGGCAGGAGGATTAAATATCCATCACCATTATGCATCTCCTCAATAGTACAGGTTATCGTCATTGGCTATCTGAATACCCATATAATACCCATTTTGGGCATCACACTGGATGCGCACGTCACCTTTCTTCAGCGTAATACTATAATTGGAGCCTTCTTCATAATCGCTGACCAGCTCCCAGCCCTCCGCAACCATCTCATCACGGTAAGCTTTGACATCCTCTGCAACTACACCGTGATAGTCATCGTTGGAAAATATCCACAATGCGGGCAAACTGCCAACCGGAGTGTCTATTGAAAATTCCTCCTCTATCCGGTTGTAATCTTTGTCGTACCCATCTATCCAACCAGCCCCGAATAAAATACCGCACTGCGGCAGCTTAACACCGGCCACGGTCTGAGGGAGCTCATAATAGGCTGGAGTAACGAGAAGATACGCACCGATTTCATAGCTATCATTTGCCATATAGTCCCCTGCACGTAAATAGGCGTAATAATCATTTTCATAGTAAAAATGCCACATATCGCCGTTACCGTAGTCTTCCTCAAAGTGCAGAAGCCAGCCGGCATCGGTATAGTCCTTAACCATCTCCTCCAGCTGTGCCTTGGAACACTCAAAGTCCACACTGATGTACTCATAATCTGTGCCCTCAATGTACATATCCCCGATGGTCCCGGTTTCGCTCCACTTTTGGCTCTTTTTGCCAATATACTGCATCTCGTTGATCTTCATCCCTTGGGGGGGCTTCGGAACAGGGGAATACATCACACTCTCATCCCACTTGCCGTTAATATATCCGGAGTCATCCTCCTTGTCCCAGCGCCAGTCCTCCGTATAGAACATTTCCTCTAATCGGCTCCAGGCTTCGTTGGCATCATCAATGTCCTTCTGGGTTAAACCGGAGATGTCTCCGGTAAAGTCTCCGGCAGCACTGTCTATGTCCTCTGATGTACCCGGGTCTCCGCTGATTGCATCCTTCACAGCATTCTGTACTGCGGCTTTGGCACCGCAGGCGGCAAAAGAAAACGCCATCATTACTGTAATGATAATTACATAAATTTTTTTCATAATATCCTCCTGTTTTCAAAAATTGCTATGGCCGCACCACCGTAGTCTGCCCTACCGGAATTTTATCGATAGTACCATAGCATTTGGTAGTCACCGGCCCGCCTGTGGCGCTGTAGATCGTCATCACCACGTTGTTGTCCGGGTAGACCTTGATGGTATAGGTAATGGGATTTTCAATGGTATCCGTTTCGGAATAGCGCTCGTCAAATTTGTAAATCATCGAACCGTTTGCATAAAGCCCGAAAGCCGTTCTGGCTTCGGCCATAACGTTCCTGCCGGCAGCATCCACCTCACTTTTACCGTCCACTATCCCGCCCAGTATACCATTCATTTCAAAATAACCGCTCAAATCTCCCTCGGTCATTGGTATATCAAGGCTCCACCACATGGCGGCAGCATCACTGTCCTTCTCAAATTGCTTCTCATTATCCAGATCATATACATTCCCCAGAATTGCCTCCATATATGCCTGTTCTTCCGGACTCATCTCCGAATACTCACTGCCGCCGTTGACTATGGACTCCACCATTTCTTCCTCCAGCCGGTCATAAGGATTAAGTTTAAAAACAAACTCTTGATTTTTAAACCAGCCGTCGGTATCATAGTCCACGCTGCCGCCCTGCAGGGTCAGCAATGCCGACAGTCCGGCCATGTCAGCGCTGTAATCAAAGTCAAACTCCCCAAAATAAGCACCGAACATATCCTCACCGATATGGGAAGCAGAAAGATTTACATTGTATGTTGCGGTACAAAGCCCCATCACATTGATCTCATCCACATCATGAATTGTAATCGTCCAGACATAACCCACCTCCGGTGCATTCAGCCACTCATTTTCTATCCTTTCAAGATAACCGGCACCTTCCGGAAGGGGCGCAATAGGACGTTTTTTTCCACTTGGGGTAATATCGGTTCCGTTGGCGGACTGCCCGCCGCCATCTGCCTTCATCACACTATCTGCCGCCTCTGTGTAACCAGCCTTTGGATGAACGGCCAGTTGGGCAAGCACTGCCTGGGTTTTATCCTGGACAGCTTTTTTTATGCCGCAAGCAGATAGAGTACCGATTGAAATGACGGCAAGCAAAATGAATATACCCTTTTTCATCAATTTCCTCCTTATTTGACGATGGTGAATTTTCCCACTATGGGCAACGGCTTCATTTGGCCGTTAACTGCATTGACAATTCCCACAATGCAAAAAACCGGAAGGATAAAACCGGTCAGTCCGATAATGATCATTAACAGCCAGCCGATATAAGGAATAAAAACCAGGATAGCCGATAAAATACCGTAAGCAATGCTCCAGATAATCGATGTAATGGCCAGCACTGTTCCCTGATTGGTGTGATACCTGGCAAAAACCGAGGTCTTATGCGCACCTGTCAGCAATGGGATAAAAAACAGTATATACGCCAGAACTGCCATCGCCTTATTTTCCTGCGCATCCTGAATGTCGGTCTGCATAGGTGCACCGGGCATGACCGGCGGCGCATAAACCTGTGATTCCGGTGCTGCCGGTGTCGTTTGTGTCATCGTCTGAGTGGGGGCGCCTCCCACCAACTGTCCGCATGAGGGACAAAACTTTATACCTTCCTGTATTTGAGCGCCGCAATTTCCGCAAAATGCCATTTGTTTACTCCTCCTCGTTAATAGAATCCATTTATGTACTGTATTACTGCTTCCGCTACCCAGCTAAAGATAAAATAGAGTATGATCCCTATTACAATCCCAATAACCGAAAAAATCAGCATGGCTCGCGCAAAATTGCGCCGGTTCAGATTTTGAGCCGCAAAGGCCATGATAAGGCAGACCAGCCAACCCACAATCGGAATACCGAATAACAGCATTGTTCCGAAATAGGCTCCGGTCCCCATAACAGCGCTGACTGCGTTGGCGGGCGGTGCTGCCACAGCGCCGGTGACTGCCGGTACCGGCTGATACAGCTCTGCCGCTGGGGTCATCACTGGAACCGGCTGATGCGGTATTGGCACCGGTGTCACCGCTGGAACCGGCTGAGCGGTCACTCCTGCCGGTGTACCGCAGGATGTACAAAACTTTATGCCGGCGGGGATGTTTGCCCCGCACTTAGTACAAAAGGCCATTTCATATCCTCCTTCTTTTAACCTACTTTATTTCCGCAGTTACCGCAGAAACGCACAGCCTGGGCATTTTTAGCCCCACAGCTGGGGCATGCCCGCAGCTCCATGCTGGTTCCGCAGTTATTACAGAACTTCCCCGTTCCGGCTGGTTTACCGCAAACGGGACAGATCGTGGTTTTACTCTCAATGGTCCCTTGCCATACTGTAGCTGCCTCCCCGGCTGAAGAAATGTTTCGCTTCATGGCATCGGCACGAGTCTTGGCCACCAATACCTCCTGACGCGGTGCGCAGGATACGCAAAGGCCCTCATCCTCATTCCAGCAGTGATCACAAACATACTTATTACATGCAGGACACCGGTGGAAATGCTGCTTTGCCTCATTTTGGCAGTGTTCAAAAGCTCTTTCATGTTCCTTCTGCCATTCCGGTGACTTACCCTCGAACCGTTCAGAAAGTACGCTGCCTCCACGTTGCGCGGCATATCCGATCTGACTGGCCTTGCCGCCTACCAGGGAGCCAAGAATACTGGCCCCTTGAGCCGCACCCCGCAAAAATCCTTTCTTCTTATATGTATCCGATTCAATAAAACTGGACTTGTAACCATCGCTGCAGATATCACAGTAAAAGGTAAACTGGAATCCGGCATCGGTGGAATTGTCCTGATAGTTCCTCGTAAATGCTTGCAGCATCTTTTATTTTCCTCCCATTTTGCGTTTGATTTTTTTTCCACAGGCGGTACATTTGATATTTTCAAAAAATTGCAGATTACCACAACGGGAATTGGTACAGTGAATCATCAGTCCGGCCCCGCAGTTCTCACAGCGCTCATTGACAAACGTAAGCTGGCTGCAGGTTGGACAGACAACCATAAGACCACGTCCGCAGCCGGAGCAGACGGGCTGGCCCTTTTGAATCTCCCGTAAGCAGGTTGGGCAGTGATACCCAAAAGGACTGCGGCTGCCGCATTTGGGACATAGATGCGAATCACGTTCCACGAACTCACCGCAATGGATACATGGCTGTTTGTATGTCGCCATTTTGACACCACTCCCTTTCTCTAATCCATCTGTCTGGCACCACACTCACCGCAAAAACGGGTTCCGGGTGCAAGCATAGCCCCGCAGGATACGCAGAACGAACTGCCCAGCTTACTTCCACACTCCTGACAGAAATTTACCCCCTCCGGATTCTTGTATCCGCAGGAAGGGCATTTACCGATTGCGTCCTCCGCTGCTTGGGCTGCCTCCGCCTGTTCCTGCTCCTGCTTTGCTTCATTAAGAACTGCCTGGGCTGCCGCAATGTTTTGCTGAATAAGCTTCAATTTTGTATCTTCAGCCCAGACCGCAGGGTTCTGGGCATATGCCTGCCGGCCGATCTCCTGCAGGATCTCGTTCTCCTGTTTTTGTAAATCAGCAAGCTCCGTCTGTGCCACCAGCAGCTTACCTTCCGGCGTATCTTTGGGAACAAGACCGGACTTTGCCAGCCCACCCATGATACCCCCTAACGTTCCGCTAAGATTTCCAAAAAGATCATTTGCCATTTCACTTCCTCCTATATTAATTATTTTTTCTTTCATCAGGCTCTCCTTCTAAAAGCTTGACCCCAATAGATTATTGCGATAAAATTATTACGATAAAGTAACAATTTATATATCCACTATACATAATCTATTTATTCTTGTAATCACCCCAGGGGTGATTTTCAGCAAAAAAGGGAGGAAATTCGATGACCAAACGTTTGACGATACTTTTTTTATTTGTAATTTTCCTACTTGTGGGGTGCCGCAGCGGAAACGAAACAAAACTGGATCCTAAAAACCCGGTTACCGTAACTATGTGGCACAACTATGGTGGACAAATGCAAAGTACCATGGACGAGTTAGTTGACCAGTTCAATGATACCATCGGACGGGAGAAAGGAATTATTGTCAGTGTAACTGCCATATCCGCTTTTAAGGATGTGGAAGTCAATCTGCAGATGATTGCCAACGGTGATCCCGGTGCACCGGAAATGCCGGACATTACCGTGGCATATCCCAAAACAGCCCTGTTTTTAACCAAAGAAGGATTGCTGGCAGAGCTGGATGGGCAGTTCACAAAAGACGAGTTAGATGCTTATTTACCTCAATTTATTGAAGAGGGCCGCCTGCCGGACGGCAAACTATATGTTTTTCCGATTGCCAAGTCTACTGAGGTGCTGTTTGTGAACCAAACCTTGTTCGACCGCTTTGCCGCAGACACCGGTGTGACACTGGAAAGCCTCTCCACCTTTGAAGGGATTGCCGAAGCTGCATTAAAGTTTTCCCAGTGGACCGATGATGACACCCGATTTTTCTTTACCGCCGATTCCTGGTTTTCCATCGCCCAGGTGGGGACTGCACAAATGGGCGGAGAGTTTGTTGAGCCTGAAAGGCTCCTTACCGATACCGCAACCTACCAGCGCATATGGGATGTGTCGGTCCTTCCGGCAATCCAGGGCGGCTATGCGGTTAGTGACGGATACTCCTCCGACCTCTCCAAAACCGGAGAAATCATCTGCTCCACCGGTTCTACCGCCGGCATCCTGTTCTATGGTGACTCGGTTACATACCCTGACAACACTATTGAAACCGTAGAATACACCATCTTACCTTTTCCGGTTTTTGAAGGCGGCAAGAAGGTCGCCCTTCAGCGAGGTGCCGGTATGGTGGTCGCAAAATCCACACCGGAAAAAGAATATGCCGCCGCACTTTTTCTGAAATGGATTACACAGCCTGACCAGAATATGCGCTTTGTTTCCTCCACCGGCTATCTTCCGGTAACCAGGGAGGCCTTTGAAACCAATATGACCAAAGAGATTGAAAACGTAGAAAACCCCAATATCCGCAAGCTTCTGGAGGCTGCCACCAAGATGTACAGTGAATACACCTTTATTGTTGCACCTCACTATGAAAAGTATGATGCCCTCAGTAAAGAATATGAAACGTCCATTAAACAGGCTATGCGGGAGGAATAGAAATGAATCTGCAGCGCCGTCTCTTCGTTTTCTTTCTTCTGTTCCTGGTGGCAATCATGTCAGGGCTGATGATTATTTTGCTGTCTGCCGGGGTCTTTTCCATGGGCCGAAAAGAAAGCCGGCTGTTTTTGGAAACCGAATTAGGCCACATTGCTGATGATGTTATAAAGGAATTCGGGACGCTTTCGGTAGAGGGTACAGCCCTTTCCCGGAGGCTGACCGAACAGGCTGAGCGAATCATACAGGAACACCGTGGTGAAAAGGATTTTTCCGAGAATGCGGAATTGATCAATACCATTTTAGAAGCTTCTTCCGAGCCGCTGCTGGCTGCCCTTGAAAAGAATACCTGCAGTGGTGTTTTTTTGGTGCTGGATGCCACTGTAGGGCCTCACCTGTCGGGGGCAGAAAACTCCCGCGCAGGTGTTTTTTTTAAGAATATGGAACCTAACGCCGTCAATAAAACCTTTCCCACTGTCCGCTTTCTGCGCGGTCCGTCCTCTATTGCCAAGCAGGAGCAGCTTGATCTGCTGCCCCAATGGCGTATGGAGTTTACTGTGGAAGAAGGTGACTTTTTCCATAGTACCCTATCAGCTGCAGGCAGCAGCCAGGAGCTTTCCCGGCTCTATTACTGGAACCCTGCGGATAAACTTGCCGGAGATTACGAAACCACTGTCCTGCTGTGCGTGCCACTCATAACTTCTGAGGGAAAGATACTGGGCATTTGCGGATTTGAAGTCAGTGCAATGCTTTTTAAGCTGCAAAATATGCCCGATAACAGTGTGCACAATCGCGTGTTTGCCATGCTCTCGCCGCTGAAAAACAATACTCTTTGTGCACAGTCGGCATTGTTTTCAGGTAACCACAGCGCCCCTTTGGCAACCTTAAATGAAAATTTTACATTCCATCCACAATCAAATGGCCTGACTGAGTACCACGCCGACAACGGCACAGTCTACATTGGACAGCATCGGACGGTCAGCCTGTACCCGCGAAATGCCGTTCATGCAGAAGAGCTGTGGGCTGTTTCCGTGATGATTCCGGAAACTGATTTCTCCGCCTACATTGCCAGCGCCAACCGCAAGCTTTATTTGCTCCTTGCCATTTTGTTAATTCTTAGCGTGGGGATGGCTCTGATTGTCAGCAAACGGTATATCCTTCCGGTGGTAGGGGCTTTTGATAAGATGAAATCCGGTACTTATGAAAAAACCAATATCCTGGAAATTGACGACCTGTTTGCCTATCTCGCCGAGCGCGACAAAGAGGCCGCTTCCGGCGAACAGCAGAAAACCTTTGCGTTATATGAAACGTTTGTCAAAAATATTGAGATGCTTTCACCTGCCGAACGTTCGGTGTTCAACTTATATGTGGAAGGATATGATGCTAAACGAATCACCGAAATACTCTGTTTGTCCATCAATACCATCAAAACTCACAACAAACGAATTTTTCAAAAGCTGGGGGTATCCTCCCGCAAAGAGCTGCTTGTTTATGTCAGTATGATGAAAGAAAAAGATGCTTTACCGTTTGTTTAATCAATATAAATAGTTATTGTTTAATTGCCGCTTCATAGTGACTGCCATTATAAAAAACTACAATCGGATTTTTGCCCGAAATCCCCATGGTTTGTATCAGCCTTCCATTTGAGGCTGAAAGAATGTGGATTGTTCTTTTCAAGGCTCTGGCCATAAGCTCCGGCACCAAATCCCCATATTGGCTTGCCCATTTTCCGTCTTCTCTTATAAATGCGGCGGCTGTTTCAATTTTTTTATCTGCCGGTTCGTCTCCTGTGATAAAATCAATATACGAGATTCCATAACGTTCAATCCTGCCGTTTTGACTTAATTCCTGTGCCGCCCGCGTACGTAATAAATCTGCTGATTCCGCTAATCCTCCTGATCTCTTTACAGCATTAAAAAAGCAATTTCCATCGGGCGAAATTTCCTGCTTTTTATAAATACCCAAAGCTGTCTGATAACTTTTCCCTTCGACTTCCGGCAAATATTGCGCATCGATAAAAATAGGCATCGGTTTATTGATGCGGTAGCACGTAAGTAAAAACGCCTCTTCGCGGTTGGTATCAACTTCTACTACAGCCATATGCTCATTGGTTTCAAAATATATTTTCAGAATATCTGCCGTTTCCCACACCGTTCTCTTCAGGATTCCGGACCTGATTGTACTATGACAGATTTTCATATATGCCAAAGCAACTTCCTTCAGCTTCTCTTCTTTGCCTAACTCTTCCGCCGTCAGGCTGCCGATATCCATATGCTTATGTAAATGATAAGCCGCCGTGCTTTGGTCTTTAAACCTTATATTTTCAGCATTCTTTTTAACTTCGTCCTCATACTTCGTCCCTTCTGTCTTACATCCTGAACCAGCCATAATTGTCGAAGTATGCTTAACCGTTTGTTTATAAATCATATCCTGCTGAAAATTGGGGACTTTATTTCTTGCAGTTGCAATATAATATTCAAAATAATTGGAAAAATCAGAAATTGATTGATCATCAATATGAGCAATTTTTTTTCGGGCATACTCTGCGGCCGCCTGGGATTCTTCCTTACTGTAGCCGGCCTGATATAAATCAAATATTCTAGCCAGGGTGCTGTCTTTAAGCTCGGAAAATGCCTCCCTATCTTTTGTCAGACCACATTCCGCTTCCAAAAATTTCCTGGCCATATCCAGCTGCGGCCGGAATCTTAATCTTTCTCCTCCCGAACCGGTGAGTTCTTTCACAGTATCATCGGCAGGATTCCAGGGTATTCCTTCTTTCAGATTATAAAGCAGCTGCAGCAATTTGGGCATGCGTTTATTCTGATCTAATTGTTCGATTCTTTTAAATGACAGGGTAATTTTATTTTCGATGATCACTCCTTTTTGATCTTCTGTGTCCCTGATATCCAGTCCGGCTTTACGGGCGGCTTCTTCAATATCCTTTTTTGTGTCCGCTGCACCTGATTTATTGAAACGCCACCAGCTCCACGTGAGGGGACCCGTAAACCGGCGGCCCTCATCGGTCCTGATAAGCGGAGGTTCGCCCGGCTGTCCGGTATTGGAATAGCCGCTTTGATCTTTACACCACTTGTCATCGATTATTCTATATACATGATAATGGGGCGCATTATGCCCTGCCACACCATGATTACTGTAATCTGTATCAATCAGCAGCGGCTCCTTCTGCCCCTCCACCATGGCATATGCGTAAACACGGTATTGATATATTTTTCCGGTAGTGGTATCAATTTTTACTTTTGGTTCTTCTTTAGGATTCCATTGATCAATTGCATCTGTCGGCCGAAACCTGGGAAAAACATTTCGTGAATGTACGAACCGCTCATCCTTGGAAGTGCCGGCAACTGTATCCGGATAAATCATCCGCATGGCTTCTTCCGAAAAATTTAGCCGCCGCATTACTGCAATCATTTCCATTGGTGATGAAAAGCCTGATTGATGAATAAAAATATGTTTCCGCGCCGGTCCTTTTTCGCTTTCGGTCAGCGCTTTTAAGATATATTCCGCATTTTTTCTCAGCAAATCCAATATTCCCGGTTCAAGATGATATGGTTGAATTTGGGGGGGTAACGCAAACTTCAAATTTCTTATTTTTTTGTTTAATCTCCTTCTTTTTAGTGCATTTGCTTTTCCTTTTAGTACCGCCTTCGCTTCTTCTCCTTCTTTTATCCGGGCCCGGAGGTTTGCTGTCCTTTCCTCTTCAAGCTTTTTATATTGGCCCCACTGCCGGTGATCTCTTTCAATAAATTTTAATGCTCTGCCAAAATTTTCCGGCTTTTCCTGCAAGTGTTTCAAAATTGCTTCTGCCCGTTTCGCAAAATTACTGCCCCCGGGATCAGCATTAAATTGCAGCAGACCGGACTCTGCATGCTTTATCGCCGCCTCAGGTCCCATTCTTACTTCCTTTTGCTTCGTTACTTCCAGATAAATTGCGTTAAATGTAAAATCTCTCTTTTGAGTATCTTCCCCACGGTCGATCGGTTTTTTTCTCCGGCCTCCCTTTAAAGCAGTTGACACAATATCCACTGTTTTTTCATCCGAACCTGCTGTCACCAGATTTATTGCTGCCGTGACACTAACCGTAAGTCCCTTTTCTTTTAAAAATACTTCCAGCTTGTCAACAGGCATATTAGTTTTCAAATCCACATCATTTATTTTTGCTTTTCTGACGGTATCCCTTACCGCTCCGCCAACAACATAAATTTGATACCCTCTTCCCTTTATCCACGTCATAATATCTATTACTTTATATTTTCCAACCGGAAATTCCAAAATCGGCCTGACGTCATAGCCTGTCCCGGAAATATTCAGCTTTTTCGTTTTGGGGCCGGCCTGGGGCGGGGACGCTTTCTTCGTACTCTTACTCCCCTGCTCTGCATTTACCATTGTATGAATTTCTATTTCCGGCAGTTTTAGCGCTGCCGGATCAAATTGACCTTCTTTCTTGCCAATTCTTTCCGCAATTCCGATGTCTGCCGTTGCAAAGTGCGCTGCCGAACCTTCCTCTGTGTCGGCCATGTAAATATCCGCCATCATACTCCGGTCGGCATTTCCCTTTGTCTCTCCCACGTTACATTCTATCAGTTTTTGAAAAACCGTATCATATTTTCCCATTCCTCTGCTCATGTTAAACGGTACCGCATAAATCGGCAGGCTTTCAAGCTGCGGTTTTTCTTCCTGCACTTCTACCCTTACCCTTTTGCCGATTAATTTTCCATAGCTGTTCAGCTCTGCGATGTTCATATTGGTGAGCCGGATATCGGTAATTTTTTTCTGAATAATAATATTATTAAGCTGAACCCGTAAATATCTTTGCTCCGGAAAAAGATCTTTCATCGGTGTTAATAATATCCCCACCATATTGGTGTCTAATATCAATGAAGAGCCGGTTAGCGGCGGGGCAAGCTTGATCATATCCCGGTGATTGATTATCTGTTCCACCATGGCCCGCAATGGTGCCGGCTTCTTCCGCTGCATATGAGAATCAATAATACCGATCAGTGCCGCCGATCCCAATAGTTTTCCGGCCGTCTCTAATTCCTGACGGGTTATCCACCCTTCCTTTACGGCCTCACTGCAAATACTGGCTGCACTTCTTGTCCCATATTTTATTATTTCTTCATTAATTTCCGGGAGTAAATCTAATCCTTTCAGCTGGTCAACCATAGTTATCCGTTCTTTTTTCCCCGGTTCCCAATTAAGAACTGCAAAATAGTCTTCATATTTTATCAGCAGTTGATCTCCCTTAATCTTTTTTCTGTTTACTTCCCGAATAATTTCCAGAAGGTTTATTGCATTAATTGATTCTTTTAATGCCAGCTGATTCATGATTTTTTCCCCCACCTCAAGGGATAATTCAATAAAGCGCTTTTTCATCGCCTCTCTATCTTTTCTTTCTTTTTCTTTCCTGTCTTCCTCCATTTTACTTTTCAACTCTGCAAACTTTACGCCCCGCGCTTTTGATATGCCAGCTATCTCCTGATCAACATCTGACATTTCCTTCCGTATTTTCTCACCTCCACCCGAATACCGATAAAATTTTTGTTCCTGCTCCTCATCAAATATCTTCACTAATTTTACCAAATACGTCCGTTCTTCCGTAAAGGCGTAGGCAAACGATTGGATAGATTCATGTAATTCAAACATAAATTCGTCTGTTTGAATTTCCTCTTTTTTATATCGTTTCAGCAAAACATAAAAGCGATATCTAGACAATGCTTTACCTATTTTTTTATTTATATGACTGATTATATCTTCTAAAACCTTCCCCTCTCCATATTTATCTGCAAGTTCGCTTACTGCTGTTTTCTCCCTTTCCACATCTTCTTCAGTATTTTTTATCCCTGCTTCTTCGATTGGTGTGAGGGCGGAGGCAGTGCCACTTTTGGGAGACACTCTTGCCCGCGCTGCCATATAACGTTTATCCTTTTTCCCCTTGGTTTTAACCGGAATGTCAACTTTGATTTCTTCCTCATCACTGCCATCCCGATCTGCTCCCACACTGTTGATCACATTTTCCAAATGCTCATCCAATAAATTTTCCAAGTTGTCTGCGGTAAGTTTGGACGGGTCTTCCGTAATGAATTTCAAAAATACCTCCTGGGCAAAGGATATTGCGGCCAATCCATTGCTAAAGGGGATGCTGTCCAGCAGTTTTGGAAGCTTATTATCTATTACCTGCATCGATATCCCGGCAAAGTTTAAAATAACCTCTTCTGTTTGTTTTGTTTTCTCCTTAATTTTGGTAATAAATTCTGACTGTAAAGTACTTACTGCTTTTTCTTGAAACTCCATTTCACCTTCAAACGACTTCTGCCTTGTATCCGGTTCTTTATCCGGGATTTTACAAAATTGCATCGGCCCATAGTCATTTATGGGCGCCGCCTTTTCCTTAGCACTAAGTTCCTCTTCACTGCTTACCCGCTTCCGGCCTACTTCCTTTTTACAGTATTCAAACATATCTTCCTCGCTTATTCATTCCGTAATTTACTCTTACCAGAATAAGCGCAAAATATATACATACCTATATACAAGAATCAGGTGCACCATTAATGACACTTTTACCATAGCCAGAAAAAAAGCCCGGTATTCCGGACTTTTTCTGTTATTCTATTCCCTTTCGCCGTTGGACCCAACCTTAAAACCATCTATCACGGTATCTACAGCCAGGGTACCGTCCGGGTAGAAGTAATAGTGCTTGCCGTGGTATTCCAGCCATTTGCCGGAAATCATCATTCCATTCTTATCATAGTAATATAGGTAACACTTGCTGTCATCCTCGAAAACCTGCCAGCCTACAGCCTGTTTTCCGCTCCGGTCCCAGCACTGCCTTTGTCCCACATCGTTCCGGCTCCATCCGCGAGCGGTTTCTTCCGCAATGAGGCACTCCACAAACCGGCACAGAATGGTGGCGGCCTGGGCTCTTGTGACGTTGGCTTTGGGTGCCAGCTGATTGCTGCCATTGCCGGCGATAATACCTGCCTGCTGCAGAGCTGTCACTGCCTCCCTGGCGTAGCCGCTGATGCTGTGGCTGTCCGCAAAGGTGATTTTCTCCCGGGACACGGGGATTTTATACCCTTTGGCTTTTGCGTAATTTTGTAATATAACGGCCAGATTCTCGCGGGTAAGGGGGCTGTCAGCCGGAAGATCAGGAATGCCGGTAATCTTTAAGGCACTTACCTCTTCGCCGGAAAGCTGCCCCAGGGCGGCAAGGAACATCCCCTTTGTAATGGCGGCATCGGGTGAGAATGTGTTGTCCGCCGTGCCGGTGAGGAGCCCTCTTGAGACTGCAAAGTCGATGTTATCTTTGGCCCAATGGCCTTTCGTGTCCTTGAAGGTTACCGTCGGCGTGATGTAACCCACACCGTAGACCGACAGGTTATTCCGCCGCCAGATCAGCCAGCCGTTATGATAGCTGGAGTCGGTGAGGATTTCCGGTTTGCCGTCTGACGGAAGATAAACAACCGCCAGATTTCCTGTACTTTCGCCGGCCGCCGGAGTATAACGCATTCCCATGGTAATGGAGCCTTTATCAAACTGTCCGATATTTCGGGTTTTTCCGTCCTTCTGAAAGCTGACGGTCACATCCCAGACCGGACGTCGGCCGATCAGTTGTCCCGCTGTCTGGGACAAATTGGTAACCCGAGAAGCTGAAACAGTAACCGGCTGCCCCTCGCACTGCCGGTTAATCTGCCCCACAGCAGCCGGATCCGCCCGCCAGTAAAAACTGTTCGTCATCACACCGGTTTCTTTTATGCCCGCCGTCTCCAGCAGCGCCAGGGCATCGGCATTGAAGGTGATATTCAGACCGTTTATGGTCTGATCCGTATCAAAGCAAAATTCCAGTCCGTAGCCATAATCGCTGCGGCCCTCTGCTTTGGCCTTTTCCTTTGCCTTATCCAGTGCCTGCTGCACCATTTCCTTCGTAATGGAAGTATGCAGTACACCATTTTGATCCGGCTCACCTGCCAGCATCAGTTGAGAAGTGGTAGGGAAATTGGGTTTAATCATAGCCTCAGTGGAATCAGCTGGAGTGGCGGGAGTACTTTGGCTGTCATTGTCGGGTGGCTGCGGGTTATTCCCGCTGTTATTGTCGCGCACCTGGGGCAGCGGATTAACTTTTACATTCACCGTATCGGTCTGCCCGTCACGGCTGCCGCCGATGTAGCTGATGCTGATGGTGGTCTGTCCCGGTGAAACACCATTTACGGTGATGGTTTCATCGGCTGTGATGCTTGGAACCGCAACCGCAGCGATGCCCGGGTTTGCACTGACTATAGTGGCACTTGAGGCAGTTGCAGTGCCCTGACCCATATAAACACTAAAGGTTCGGCCCGCACCGACAGTAATCACCAGCGGATCGTCGGCCGTCACACCAGGAACCACCGGCGGCGGATTAACCGTTACATTTACCGTATCCGTCTGCCCATCCCGGCTGCCGCCGCTGTAACTGATGCTGATGGTAGTCTGCCCCGGCGAAACACCTTGTACAGTGATGAGGCCATCGTCTGTGATACTTGGGGGCGCAACCGCAGCTGTACCCGGGTCTGCACTGACTATAGTGGCACCTGTAGCTATAGCAGTACCCTGCCCCATATAAACAGTAAACGTTCTGTCTGCACCGACAGTAACCACCAGAGGATCGTCTGCCGTCACGTTAGGACTAAGGGGCTCCGGCATCTGGGTCAGGACAATTTCATTGCTTTCCCCCACACGTCCGTCAGCAGTGACCTCTGCTTTATAACTGCCTGCTCCGGCAGCAGTGAGTGCAGCACCGTTTTCACCGGGCATCGCAGTGCCATCCCTGTACCATTGATAGGTGGGGTTGTTAAAACTGCCCGCATTCGTTACCTCCAGCACCAGAGAACCCTGATAGGGAATCACCGTGCCGCCGCCCTGTACCGCGATAACCGGCAGCGCCGGCATGGTAACCGTAGTGGATTGAGATGACCAACATGTTCCGTCAAAACCGGCTTTGATGGTGTAGACCACGCTTCCCGCGGCAGATGCCGGGGGAAGCGTCAGGGTTCCTGTGGCCGAATTACCATCGCCACTGGTCAGCCGGGTGGTGTGAGCCGGGTTTACACTGTCATTGCCGTTTTCATCAAACACTTTAAGGTATACGCCATCCGCAGTGGTGGGCAGTGTACCGGTTACCGTAACCTCGGCACGGTCTTCCGTGGTGTGAAGAGTTGCAGCAACACCGGTAATCTCGTTAACCGGATTATTGCCGCTTATAGAAATACTGCTGTCGATATTACCGTAATCGTAAAACTGTCCCATGTTTTCAATAGTTCCGCCCGAACCGCTGGATAGGATATCCGCACAGTTAACTAAGGTACCCGTGGCCTGATTGTAAAATTTTTTTCCTTCTCCGATTTTCAGGTCACCATAATTGACCACCTCGCCGTTGTTGATGTTGTTACCATCCAAGACCAGCCTTCCGCCCTCCGCAATAACAACCCGCCCGCCCGGCTGTACCAGAAATGAGGTATTTTCAGTCGTGGAACTAATTGTTATACTTCCTGTGATGGTAAGCGTGACACCGGATGGAACCTCAAAAAAAGTATCAGACATTAGTATGTCAAGCGTATTCGTATAGGTCATATCAGCATAAACCTTTAAGTTCGCCGTTGACACGAGATTTCCCGTAGTCGCATTATTAAATGGCAATGTTAAGGCGGCCAATACCGTAATAGGCAACAGTGCCCAACGGATAATGAAGACCAGCAGCATGGATAAAATCAGCCTGTACGATTTACTGTTCATCATTTTCATCCTCCTTCGACCCATTAACAATTTATTCATTTCCTACTCCTTTCGACGGGCGGGGCGTAAATACTGTCATTTCCCCGGCAGCACCGTTTTTGCCGCAAATGACGGCTTCCCCTTTCCATTCCTTATTTTCCTTGGAAAAAGTAATATCGTAATACCCTTGCGATTGAATTGCACCCGATAGAAAGCAGTTCCCCTGCAAACCGTGGGCTTCAAGTTCTTCCTGAATATCCGTATCAAAGCTTTCGACTTTCTTGATTTCATGAACATGACCAAAAAAGATCCCGGCAACGGTATGGCTGTCTAAAGCCGTAAGATATGCCTCACGATCCTCTTTGGTCCACCATTTGCTCTCTTCCTCATCAAATCTCACAAATCCGATATGATGAAAAAGAAAGACCGGTTCGGTGCTGCTAATTGTTGCCAGGCAATAGCGCAGATAGGTCAGGGCATCTTTGCCGTCAATGTTCTGACCACCGGAAGTTTTAAGAACATACCGGTCGGTGGGAATGAGGTTTAAATGAATAAAATGGACTTTTTCCCCGCATACGCTGCGTTTAATATGATAGTGCAGCTTATCGCTGTCCCCGCCGTAATCAAAATCACCGTCAAATATTTTTTCACGGTCTTTATTCCGGCTTTTGATCAGGCCATACATCTGCTTATGGCCAAAATTAAGCCCTCGGGAATAGACATCATGATTACCAAGCCCGTCACATAAAATGCATTCCTGATCCGGTTTGCTCTTTTTATTGAGGGTATAGAGGTTTACGTAATTCTCCTTTTGCTGATACTTGGTTGAGCTTGTTAAATCCCCTACCACAAACAGAAATGAGTGATCCCTGTAATCTTTCCGCTCCTTCATATCCCTGAGCATGGCCTGTGACGCAAGACAGGTTTGTCTGCCGGTTTCTTCTTCGATATGCGAATCACCGGCTACATAAAATTGGATTTGTTTGTTAAGACATTGTGACATGTTATTTTCCTCCCTTAAAAATTTCTCCCACACCCGGGAAAGGCTTCGGCAGCTCTGCCTATTGCTGCAAAGCTGCCGTTTTTTCCTATACTTTCTTATCATAACATAGCAAATAGACAAAAAACCTATTCTCAACAAATCTTGAGCTTTATAGAGGACTTTTCTTTCTACTTATGCGTTTTTCCTGTATAATATTAATTAATTATAAACCAAATATTTAATCTGTTTAATATGCAAATTCTGATACAGATGGAGGTAAGCAAGTGAAAAAATATCTGAAATACATGATTCTGCTGCTGGTTGCCGGTAGGGTGATGGCCGCAGTGCTGAGCCTTTTACCCACTGAACAGGTGAAGGAGCTGGGTGCGGCAGAGGGCGCTGCCGACTTGCGGGCCGATCTGTCGGCGGGTAAGATTGTGCAGGTGACTTCCGGCTGGGAAAGCTACCCTGGTCAGCTTTATGCACCGGCCGATTTCGCAGCGGAACGCACCGGTGATCCCATAGTATGGGAAAATAAGTATGGTGAAGGACAATCGGTGGGAACCCACCGGATGACACTGCTGCTGCCTCCGGGAGAAATTGCGGCGGTCAGCTTTCGTTCGGTGGATTATGCCACAAAAGTATATCTTGATGGGAAATTGGTGGGGGAAACAGGTGTCGTGGGGACGGCAAAGGAATCTACTACGCCGCAGGTCAACAACTGCGATTTCATTTTCCTTCCCCAGACAGAAAAAACTGAGATTATTTTGCAGTACGCCAACTTTCACCACCGGCGGGGCGGTCATCCCCCGGAGCTGACAGTGGGTTCCCCCGCAGGTTTGATGTATCTGGCACAGAAAAGTACTTTTGCCCAGGTAATTGTTGTGGGGGTGCTGTTCACGGCATTTTTGTACCATCTGTCCATGTTTCTGCTCTATGGCGGACGCCGAACTTTCCTTTATTTCGCATTGTGCTGTCTGGCTTTTGCGATACGGGCTTTTCTGCCGCTGTTTACGATATTTGTGCGGTCATACGACTGGATGCTGATGATTCGGCTGGAGTATCTTGATATGTTTGCGGGGGCGGCACTGTTGATGCTGTTTTTTCACAGCCTGTTCCCGGAACTGCTGTCAAAACGCATCCTCCGAACGGTGGCGGCCTTGCTGGTGATTTACTGCGTGGTGGTAGTCTTTACGGAACCGGTGTTTTTTTCCCGGCTGCTGACCATCATTCAGCCCTTATGCCTTTTGGCGGTGGGGTATATTACGATAAAACTGCTGCTGGGGGTAAAAAAAGGCGGTCTGACGGTATTCCTGGCCTTTGCGGGGATTGCCCTGTTTTTGGCCGCGGCCGTCAATGATGTGCTGCTTCTCAATAAGCTGCCCAGCCTGGCTATGCATCTTATGCCGGCCGGCATCGTGATATTTACCCTGGCTTATATGGTAATCCTGTCCATGGAGTTTGCCGAGAAGGAACGGCAGCTGGAAGCAGCAAAGATTAATCAGGAAAAAATGCTGGCCGAAAAGGCGGTGCTGGAACAGATGAGCCGCCTGAAAAATGAATTTTTATCTAACGTCTCCCACGAGCTGAAAACACCCCTGACGGTAGTGTCCAACTACGCCCAGCTATCCGGCCGACAGCTTACGCTGGACAAGGATAAGGATGAAGTAAGCGGAAATCTTCGTAAGATACAGGCCGAAGCCGACCGTCTGGCACTGATGGTGGGACAGTTGCTGGATATCACCCGAATCGAAGAAGGCCGCATCCAATGGAACAAGTCCGCGGTGGACATAGCTGACGTCCTGGGAAGGACGGTGGCAACCCATTTTCCTATGTTGGACCAAAATAATAACCGCCTGGAAATCCGGGCGGACGAAAAAATGCCGCCTGTTTATGCAGACGACAACAAAATCATTCAGGTATTGGTAAACCTTATCGCCAATGCTCTGCGCTATACCCGCAATGGCACCATCACCGTGGCGGCGGAACTTTCGGCGGAGCCTGGCTTTATCACCGTTACAGTGTGGGACACCGGCGACGGTATTGATCCCGAATTTCTTCCCCTTATCTTCGAGCGTTTTCAGACCGGTGAAAGCCGGACGGACGCAGGCACCGGGCTGGGACTTTTTATTACCAGGAAGATCGTGGAGGAACATGGGGGCCGGATCTGGGCCGAAAGTAAACAGAACCGGGGCACCGTTATCCGTTTCACGCTGCCGCTCTATGCCAGGGGCGGGGAAAATGAAAAGCAATAGCCTTGCCTGGGCAGATGTTTGATGGCAATGGGCCCATCAGCGTCAAGTTCCAGCTTACGCCGGATGGACGAAATGTGCACATGAACGGTATGCAGGCCTGCTGCCGCTGGCAGGGCCCATATTTTTTCATAAAGGTACTCACCTGACAGGGGCTTGCCGATATTTTTCACAAGCAGCACCAGAATCTGGTATTCTCTGGGCGTGAGATTGACGTCTTTTCCATTCAGGTACACCCGCTGGGCGCTGAGACTGATGGTTAGCGGGGGAAAGTTCAACATACCGGTATCATTAAAGTGGGTGCGGCGCAGCAATGCGTGGATACGGGCACAGAACTCATTCATGTCATAGGGCTTTGCCATGTAATCATCGCCGCCGGATAACAGTCCCCTGACCTTGTCTGCACTTTTATCCAGACAGCTCAAAAACAGGATCGGTGCGGCACTGATACTTCGTATCTTTTCGCATAGTGCCAGGCCGTCACCGTCGGGCAGTATAACATCCAGCACGATGACATCCGGCTGGTGGCTGATGACTGCCTCAAAACCTTTGGCCGTGGTTTCGGCTGTTACCACGGTATAGCCTTCGTAAGAAAGGAGCTTTGCATTTGTTTTCAGGATGTCGGCATCGTCTTCGACGAGAAGTATTTTACTCATAGGCAGGTGGTATAACCTCTTTCTTTGGTGAATTGCTAGTTTGAAACTTTCTTCGCTGATTCGTTCAACTGTGTCACAAGTGTAACAACATCATTTACACTTATGATATTCTGCTCGCTAATACTATGCGTCCGCTCTGCATGAGAAGAAACCTCCTGCATAATCGCAGAAATAGTCTCCACTCCATCTACAATCTGTCGGTTGGATGTGGAGATGTGCCCTATTGTCTCTTCTAATAGTGCGGCCTGAGAACTTATTTCATGGGTATTTTCAGCAATCTCCGAAAAATTACCTGCCGTTTCTATTGCAAGATTATCCTGCTGTTTTGCATTCTTCGCTAATCCATCAATGGACTCTTTCACCCCTTGCAGTTCTTGTTCTATTGATGTAATAATTTGCGTAATATTACTCGTTGCATCTGCTGTCTGTCCTGCCAGTGATGATATTTCCCCCGCAACTACAGCAAATCCTCGTCCTGCCTCACCAGCTCTGGCTGCTTCGATTGAGGCATTAAGGGAAAGCAAATTCGTTTGTGAAGCAATACTTTGAATCAAGTCTATAATGGTATTCATCTTCTGTGTATGCTCTTCCAGCTTTTCCATCTTCAGAACTACCTGACTGCTCTCTTCCTGTGACTTAGAAGTGTGAGATTTCAGTTGCTCCATATTTCCACGTCCAACGGTAATTGTATCACTGGTTTGATTTAAATGTCCTGTCATAATGGAAGAAACACTGGTCAATTGTATAATCTGCTCCTGCACATCTCCCGTTTCCGTTAACTGCTGCTGAATAGAATCTGCCGATCTGCTTGCTCCAACGTGAATCTCATTCATAGCTTCCTGCGTAGCTACCATAGATTGCTGTAGCAATTTCATTTCATTACTCAAAATTGTTCCTGTGGATGTGACTTCTTGTGAAATATCCAAAACCATCTGTAAAGTCTTCGTTACGTTATCTTTTTCATCAATAATAGTATCCATAACATTCCGGTTGTTCTTCTCCGTCGTTCGCGAAACCCAAATGCTAAAAACCGCAATAAAGATAATTGCCGCTACCTGAATCTTGACATTGACTAAATATTCACTATCAATCTTTCCTTTCATCGCAAAATATCCGATTTGAACAAAATTAATAAATATCATGTAGCCATTGATCATCGCGCTATATTTCAAGTCAGAATATACCATCGTTGTAATAATAATCGGAATAATATAGACAAACGTGTTTGCCGTCTCCGTAGTAAGCAACACAAACGAATACATGATTCCATATCCGACTAAAACCAAGTAGCGAAACAATGCCCCACTTTGATTCCGAACAAAATATGCAACATTCACTGCCAGCGGAACCAGAATAAAAACATAGAACGTCAGGACGTATGAAAGCGGTTTATTGCCATTTTTGTACTCAATAAAATAGGTGATCAAGAAGGCTATGCCAAGAAATCCATAGCACGCCAGGGTGATACGATTTTGCATTTGTTTCATATTAAATTTTTTTCCATTCTCCATTAAATACCCCTCCGTTAAGTGCATTAGCAGCATAAGATATACTTATATTAACGGATTTTGCGACAAAAAACAACTTAAATTCGCCCACTGTAAACACAATTAATGGCTTTTGAGAACATGCTAAAATATTCTATCCGGATTAAATCGTTCTTCAAAGTCCTTATCTCTGATTGCAAAGCATTGTAAAAATTCTTATTCCGGTAGTCTCTTTTCAACATCCTAGTTTAAAAGAAAATAATTTTTCTATATTTTATAAACAAAATAATTACCCACTTTATCAAACACTTCTTTTTCGGCTAACCCTTCACATAATTCTAATATCTTTTCATTCGTAAGTCTGCATGCCCCTTCTTCATTATATGGACAATTAAAATGGTTATTGATACATTCTCCTCCATTATCTAAAATTTGAGCCGAATCGCATACTTTCTTTTTACAGGCTAATTCCTTTACAATACATTTTTCTCCTGTTTCTTCACTCAAGTTTATAAATGCATTCAGAAACTTCTCACTTAATCCTATTGTGCTCCATGATATATTTTTACTAATTTTTAAATTTAAAATGATTGCAACAAATAAAATTGTAACCTTTTTTAGCCTTACATAATAATTGCCTCCCGGAATGATAAATGCCTTGCTTTTTTCCGGAAGAGAAAAATCACTCATTATTACTTCAATTGTTTCTTCATCCCCTAATAATTCCCTATGGCGTTCCAAATATGCAAAGCATTTTTTACTGCTCTCTTCATCAATAACTCCTATTTTCTCAATTTCACTTATAATAGTCTTTTTCATACCTTCAAAAATTATATACTCTTCCATCTTATATCCCTTTCTTGACATTTAGCCATTCCATCCTTTTCCGCGCATAATGTCACCTTTTATCGCAATAAATAAATATAGGTAATCACTTATTCCCCATCTTGTATTTCTCCGAATAAACTCAATTCGTCTGCGTATACTTGGATGACATACTGTTTCAATGTTTTTCTTATACAACTTATAAAAAAAGTTTTTTTCATCCATTCTATTTTTCATTGCCATATTTAACTCATCATGGATAAGCCCATTATAATTTACAAAGTTTTCTACTGACGTTTTGCTAAGTGAAATCCCTTTTTTGTCAGCTCTCAGTTCTTGTATCTGCCCCCAATATCTCTCATCTTGAAGAATTTTTGAAGTTAGCAATTCATATACAATCCATATAACTCCCGGCAGAAGAACTTCTTGAAAAAGTAAAAATATAATTATCCCCCACCCCAATAATTGTAGCAACGCATAGATTCTGATGTTTTTGTTAATTCCACTTTCATCTTTATAAAATATATGTATTATCTCATGCGCCAAAATTATTTTTACAGTTTCTTTATAATTTATCCTTTTATCATTTTCCTTTAAAAATAAAAAAAACTCAAGTGGCACATATATTGTTGGCCTGTCCAATTCATATTCTTGAGTATTCATCACAGAAAATGGAGTATAAATGGGATAATCTATCTCAATAAAATCTAAATCATTAATCCCTATCTTATGACACATTTGTAAAATTTCATTCGAAAATTCTGTTATAGTATCTCCCCATATATTGATTTCGTTATTTCTCTGTATTGATTTTAATTGCTTTTCTTTTATACGGTTTTTTATATTGAACCAAATCACGCATGCTGCGTGATAGCCCTTTCTAATTTTTCTGCTGTGCCATTGTTTTGGTACAGATTTTCCTTTACAATTATCTCATCTTAGGCAAAGGAATAGCCCCACAGATGAGTGCTTGTTTGGCGACGC
>JAVBUF010000072.1:0-32857 GCA_031555615.1 Lachnospiraceae bacterium
AGTACTTGGCAAAGCTTCAAAACTGCATATGCCGTCCGCATACGTGACTTGGTTCAAAGGAAAAGTACTAAATCAGGGGCTTGAAGGTTATCGCAAGCTCTTGGTTTTGAGCCCCTGACTTAGAACTTTTCTAATCTATTCAATCAAGTTGTTTAGTCAACACTGTTGTATAATACTATTTTTTAAGGAGGACTTAAATTATGGCACACGTAAAAGAGATTCCGTACAGAGGAAAAGATCATGGAGATTTTGAAGAAGAATGGCTCAGTCACAAAAAAGCTTCGGAGTGGTGGTATGCCACCGGTTTTGTACATGATGAAGAAGGAAATGAGTATTCCTACCAATATACTCTGATTAAAGCGACCCTGCCGATGATTTCACCTTGGATTGTTCATCTCGTAGTTACTGATTTTGCAAATGAGAAACATTACTTTACAAAGAAGGTTGACAAGAATGATAAAAATGTTACGGTGGATGAAACCACTGTGAAATATGGTGAAATCGCAGAACTTACCAAGGATGCAAATGGTATGCATATCGTTGCTAATGGCGATGGTTTCGCATTTGATGTCAACATGGGTTTTGGCAAGGGTGCATTCTGGCATTGCGATAATGGCTACCTGCTCATGGGCGATCCCAATTTTACAGATAAGAATAGTACGCTATATTACTCTTATCCCAATATGCCTACAAATGGTTCGATTACCATAGGAGATAAAACTGTGCAGGTTCAGGGAAAAACGTGGTTTGACAAACAGGGTGGTCCTTACAACCTGGTGGATAAGGAAAGACATTGGGAGTGGTTTTCACTGCGATTTTATGATGATGAAGAAATCATGCTCTTTTCATTCCCGCAGCACGGTTATGTTGACGGGACATATATTAAGAAAGATAGCGCAGAACGTCTCAACAATTATACTATTAAGGAGCACAAATTCATTGAGGCTAAAGGCTTGAAATTTACATGCGGATGGGATGTTTCCATGCCGGGAGTCAAGGAGGAAACCTATACCATAACGCCGGTGATGGATGGTCAGATTCACAATATGTATTTTGAAGAGCTGTGTGAAATTAAAAATGTAAAAGGTGAAGTGGTGGGGCAGGCATTTGTTGAATTACTTCCCGGTGTATATAATAAGACTTATGCTTCTGCATTTATGGATTGAGAGGAGGAAGTGTAAATGGCATTTGCAGAAGCCTATGAGCAAGGACTCTTAGACCGCCGGGTTGAATTAGTAAATTCATTGCACTGTTCTGCACTTTCTGCTAATGGAGTGACAACAGTCTTTTGAACAGTATGTCAAAGCACTATACCAACTATCCAACATACCTAATATTTTAAAGTGTTTTTCCGATATTTCGCCGGCGGCATCCCCGTAGATTTTTTGAATTTTTCCGAAAACTGGCTCTGGGAATTATACCCCAAGTGCATGGCAATAGCGATCAGCTCCATATTTGTATACTTTAAGAGACGGATCGCCTCTTCGGTCTTTTGAGACTGGATATAATCCAAAATGGATTGTCCGGTCTCTTTTTTAAATTGGCGGGACAGATGTTCGGGGCAGACATCAAGACGCTGCGCCAGTTCCGCAATCCTTAAGCTTACATTAAAGTTGGCAAGAATCATGCTGCAGCACCGTTTGACCAGCGAACCATAGTCCGCATATTTTTGGCAGTTCCGGACACGATTGGCATAATCCAGAATGGCGGACATCATAAGACGCATAACCTGTGACGCCGAGGTAAGGGTTTCGTTTTCAAACAAATAGACATCACTGAGAGGGTAAGCAATCTCCGCCGGTAAGCCGCCGTCCACGGCCGCCCGCATGGCCAGGGTAATGGTTACGATAAAACGGTTTTGGGCATCCCGCAGATTATCCGTGGCAAGCCGGGCCGGTGACGGCAATTGCATGGCGGCCATATTCCCCAGCTTTTCCACGTCACCGTTTTGCACACAGGAGGTCAGATATTTTTCCAGAATCCGAACATTGGAATAGTCCCGGTTTTGCCCAAACAGGATGGCATCCTCAGTGAGTGCGGTGCTGTATTCACTTTGAAACTGGGTGTAAACCAGTTCACTGTCGGTGTCAGGATTTAAAAGGCAATAGAGACTGTTGCACAACCGGAAGAATTCCAGAAATTCGATTACCGGAAGATAACTTTCTTTTAGCCGGTGAGTTTTCAGGAAGGACAGAGAGGGGGTAGTATAGTAAATGGGACCAAGATAAACACCGCCGGCCGGTGTGCTGAAATACATCCAGACCAAGCCGGAGGGGGAAGTGTAGATGCACCCCTTATCCGGTTGATTTTGGGTTTCCGATATCCAGGCATGAATTTCTGCATCAAGAGAGAAAAAAAGATAGAAATCATATCCCGGAAGGTGATAGGGAATCAGCGTAGCCGAGTGAGTGTCATAGGAGGAAATAGTGACCCGATAAGATTGGTAATAGGCTTTGGAAATCATTTTTATACTTGATTGCATCTTGTTTTCAACATTTTTCATAAAAAACTCCCGTTCTTTTTGTGAAAAGTCCCAAAAAAATAGAATGTCATATTTTAATAATTTTATATCAGAAATAAGAAAAACACAAGAGGATATAAATGCTATAATAAAATCACTTAAAACCATCAGCACACGTGAAAATTCCGCAGATTCCGATTATCAGAAAATTTCGGATATGAAAAAACGGTGTGACTGAAGAACAAAGGATCAGGAGGGTTATAGCATGGGAAAGGCAAAAAAGGAAAATGTCGCAGCAAGGATGGCAAGTGAAGCCAGACAGTTGGCGAAATGGGAGAAAGAAAAAAAGAAACCCAAGGGGCCGTATTATTTAGTATACATATTGATTATTTTAACAATGGTACAGGGTATCGATGAAATTGCCACGACGATTAACACACAGATGCAGTCAGAGATTGCAATAGGGTTATTTGGGGACCGCTTAAGCATCATGACCCTGCTCAGTTTACTCTCCATGCCGATTCTGGTGTGTTCTATTTTTTACAAGGCACTTTCAGACCGGTTTGGCAGAAAAGTATTTCTCTGCATCAATACCCTGGGTATGGGAATTGGTTTATTTACCATCTTCATGGCAGGAAAAGTAGGCTCTATCGGCGGTATTGCCATGTATATATGTGCCGCAGCGTGCATCAACTTCTTTATCAGTAATGACACCCAGGTGCTGTACATCATGGAAACAGCCAAACCGGAGCGGCGTGCAACTACCTTTGCCATTGTAAAAGCAATGGGAATGCTGAGTCTGGTTCTAATTCCTCTGATGAGACGCATTTTTATGGGCAGTGATATAACCCGTTGGAATTATGTTTATTTGGTACCGGGACTGGTGGCAATTGTAATTGCCGTTCTTTGCTTCACCTTTGCCAAAGAATCAGATGTATTTTTAAATAACCGTATTTCTTATTTAAAGATGACCGATGCGGAACGTGAGAAAAAGGCAGCCGAAGAGGGAAGAGCAGCCGAAGAGCTGAAAGCCCAGGGTGGTGTAGGCAAAGCGTTTAAATTTGCTTTTCGTCATAAACAATTACGATGGCTGTTTGTCAGTATAGTTATATTTGGACTTGGAGCCTTTGGAATCCAATATTATCAGAAGATTGCCGATGTTTATTACAGCACCGATGATGTAACCCAGGCATTGATGTTCTACCCTATTTCCTGTGCCGCTGTAACGCTGTTAAACGGCATGGTGGGAGACAAATTCGGCAGAAAGAAATCAGCAGTGACCATGGCGGCGCTTTCCTTTGTGGGCTTCATCGTTTTCTTTGCCGGATGCAATATGCAGTGGACACCCTGGCTGGTGGGTCTTGCCATCGGCTGCTATACCGGTTCCTTCTGGGGTGTTGGTGATATCAGCACCATTATGGTGGGAGAATCTACCCCTACCAATCTGCGGGCATCCATGATGTCAGTCAGCACCATTTTAAATCTGGTGAGCAAGATGCTGGCGATGCTGGTGCCGATGATTGCATTACTGATCACTCATGATGATTACAGTATTTTGGGTGTACTCTGTATTTTCGGTGTTATTCCGACGCTGGGAATTTCGCTGCTGTTATTATTCTTCAAGGTAAAAGATACCTCGGGAATGGATTTGAATACAGTTACCGGCAGCGAGTGGGATTAAATGTCCGGAAATTGAGGTGAAAATGAAAATTGATTTTAATCAGGGCTGGCGTTTTTATAAAAAGGGCAGTGACCGGCAGGAGACTGTCAATCTGCCCCACGATGCCATGCTCTATGAGGAACGTGATCCCCATTGTAAAAACAGCCAAAACAGCGGCTATTTCCCCGGGGGCTGGTATATCTATGAAAAGGAATTTGATGTACCAGAGGAATATCTTTCCCAATATGCGGCAGTTTTGTTTGAAGGGGTATACCGTAATGCGACAGTCTTCCTGAACGACGAAAAACTCCTGTTTCATGCCTACGGATATACAGCTTTCGAGGCAGAACTAAAGGGTTTGAAAGCCGGAAAAAATGTGATCAGGGTGGAGGCCGATAATCGTGCAGAACCAAACTCAAGATGGTATTCGGGCAGCGGTATTTACCGTCCCGTTTACCTGATTGTCAAAGACCATGATTATATCAGCGATGTGAAAATAGAAACAATCTCCTGTTCGCCCCCGGTGGTAAAGGTAACCTGCTCACATACAGATGCCGCTGTAACCATCTATGACGGTACAAATGTAGTATACCGGGGCGGCTGCGGAAAGATTACCATGGAAAAGGCAAAGCTTTGGGATGCGGAACATCCCAATCTTTACCGCTGTGTGATTGTAACCAAAAAGGACACCGCAGAACAGAACTTTGGCATCCGAAAGATAGAGTGTAACACCAAAGAAGGTCTGCTGATCAATGGCAAGCCGACCAAGCTGCGAGGCGGCTGCATACACCACGACAACGGTATTCTTGGAGCCTGTGCTTTCCGGGATGCAGAGTATCGCAAAATAAGTATTTTAAAGGAAGCAGGATATAACGCAATCCGCAGTGCCCATAACCCCTGTTCGGAATTCCTGCTGGAAGCCTGCGACCAGTTGGGAATGTATGTGATGGACGAAGCCTTTGATCAGTGGTATATGCCAAAGACAAAGCACGATTATGGCCGTGACTTTGATGAAAACTATTTGGATGATATAAAGCGGATGGTGGAGAAAGACCGTAATCATCCCTCAGTGATCATTTATTCGATTGGCAATGAAATCTCCGAAACAGCACAGGAGCGGGGGATAAATCTGTCCAGGGAGCTGGTGGCGTATGTCCATTCCTTAGATTACACCCGACCGGTTACCTGTGGCATCAATTTGTTTTTAAATGGTTTGATCTCAAAGGGCTTTGGTATCTACAACGAGGACGGCGAGGGGATGGCAGATAAGGCAGCGGCAGGTGAAAATGAAAAAATGGATAAACTCACAGGCAGTGCTTTTTTCAACTATTTGATGGAACACTTAAGTTCCATTAAAAATGTGGTCAGCCTTGCCGGGTTTGCTGATCGTGCCACCCAAAAAGCCTTCGCTTATTATGATATATGCGGCTATAATTACGGTTCTGCCAGATATAAAAAGGATGGCAGAAAATACCCGGAAAGAATTATCGTCGGCTCGGAAACATATATACCCGAGATTTTTAAAAACTGGAAAAAAGTTCAAAGATATCCTTATATCATCGGAGATTTTATCTGGACCGCATGGGATTATCTGGGGGAGGCCGGGCTTGGAACCTGGAGATACGGTAATGTCGGTTACGGAAAGCCATACCCCATGCTCACGGCCGGCAGCGGAGCAATAGAATTGACGGGAACCGTATCCCCCCAGGCATACTATACAAGGGTTGCCTATGGGCTTGCCAGAGAACCCAAAATGGCAGTTCGTCCAGTTAATTACAGTGGGGAAAAATGTATAAAGTCCCCATGGCGAATGACCGACACTATTGAAAGCTGGTCTTTTCCGGGCTGTGAGGGAAAAGAGGCGGCCATCGAGGTCTATTCCGATGCTCCGCAGATTGAACTGTGGCTGAACAATCAGTCGGTGGCAAAGAAAAAACCGAAGAACGGAATTTGCCGATTTACTGTGCCCTATCAGCCGGGTAAACTTTTAGCCAAGGCATATGATAAAAAGGGCAGTGTGACAGGTTCGTGTGCGCTGCACTCCGCCGAGGGCCAGCCATATCTGAAAGCCGTATCCGATAAAACCGAACTTACCGCAGACGGGCAGTCATTAGCGTTTATTGATATCACCATCACCGATAAAAAGGGTGTCCGGTTTGTGCTTCAGGAAACCAGAATTCATGTGAAGGTTGAGGGTGGTACCCTGCAGGGAATCGGTACTGACAGAAGTGCCACAGAGGAATCCTATGTGGGCAATGAATGTACTGCCTATTGGGGCAAAGCACTGGCGGTAGTACGTGCCGGATATGAACCGGGAAACATTAAGGTTACTGTTTCGGCGGAGGGATTTGAGGACAAAACAATCGTCCTTAATATGAAAAAGAAAAAATAAAAAGGTAAATGCGGCAAAGCCGCAGATTGGGAATAAACATGAAATTTAAAACTAACGCAAGAAGAAGTAAGGATATCATGCCCCATGAAAGGGTAAGCGCAGAAGTTTCAAGGCGTGTGGCCGGAGAAGGAATCGTACTCCTGAAAAATGAAGGAGCATTGCCGTTCTCATTGAATGACAAAATTGCTCTCTACGGAGAGGGTGCGGCTCTGACCGTGCGTGGCGGAATCGGCAGCGGCGAGGTCAACTGCCGTTATGTGGTGAGTATCTGGGAGGGGTTAAAGGCTGCCGGATATACCATAACCACAGAAAAGTGGCTGCAGGAGTATCTTGATACCTTTGCCGCAAAGAAAAAAGCATACACCGCCGAAATGCGTAAAAAAGCCGGGTTTGCAAGCTTTAAGAATTTGAACTATATTTTAGGGCATCCCTTTATGAACCCGGAAGGAATGGCAATCACTTCAAAATATCTGGGACAGAAGGCTAAAAACTGCCTTTATGTGCTGTCCCGGCAGGCCGGTGAAAATGTTGACAGAATGCCGGTCAAGGGTGATTTCCTGCTGAGCGACCGGGAAACGGAAAATATTAAAACCTGCTGCAAGGAATATGAAAATGTGGTGGTAGTCATCAATGTCGGCGGATATATCGACTTAAGCCCCCTTGACGAGCTGCCGGTAGCGGGTATCGTTTTCTTCGGCCAGCAGGGAGCAGAGGGCGGTCACGCTCTGGCCGATATCATCAGTGGCAAAGTAACCCCCTCGGGCCATCTTACCGCAAGCTGGCCGCTAACCTACGGTGATGTTCCCTTTGGGGATCAGTTCAGCACGATAAACGGCAATACTGTCTTCGAGGACTATCAGGAAGGCATCTATGTGGGATATCGTTATTATGATACCTTTGGCGTAAAACCCCGCTACCCTTTTGGCTACGGGATGAGCTACACCGCCTTTGAAAGCAGCTATGAGGCTGCGGCGGAAGGCGAGATGATCCGCATCAGAGCAAAAGTCAAAAATGTGGGAAAATGCTCGGGAAAAGAGGTTGTGCAGGTTTATGTATCCTGCCCCGGAGGCCGTCTGGATAAAGAATATCAGCGCCTGGCCGGCTTTGCCAAAACAAGGCTTCTGGCGGTTGGTGAGGAAGACAGTATAGAAATAACCTTCAGTGTGAGAGATCTTGCCAGCTATGAGGAAGCTGCCAGCCGTACCATACTTGAAAGCGGAGAATATGTCATCAGAGCCGGTAATCACTCCCGGAACACTGGAATAATCGGTGTTTTAACCCTTGCTGACGAGGTGATCATCGCCCAGCATCAGGCAGTCTGCCCCAGGCAGCACGAATTTACTGAAATCAAACCGGAGAAAAAGGAAAAGCCGGAGGGCTTTGCCCCCCCCCAGGATACCGGCAGGATTTTACATATTGCTATCGATCCCGGGGCAATTTCCACAACTTCTTTTACCTACCATAAGGTTAAGCCAAGGGTGGGAAAAGAACTGGATAAGATGCAGACAAAATTAGCCCCAAAAGATCTTGCCTATATTTGTGCCGGTGCCGGCTTGGATGTGGGGATACCGCAGCATCATGACTTTATCATTCCGGGAGCTTGCGGATACTCCACCTCAAAATTTGAAAAAGCCGGAATTCCCGCCATATCCTTTTGTGACGGACCGGCCGGGATTCGTCTTTTTGATGAATGTGTCGAGTACGGCCGCAGTGTCCGCATGACCAAGCCGGTTATGGCTTCTTTTGATTTTCTGCCCACCCTTGTGCGTAAGTTTATGATCCGTCCGGCCAAAGAAGGAAAAATGCTGTATCAGTACACCACTTCCTTTCCTTCCGGTCTGGCCATGGCTCAGACCTGGAATGTGGATGCCATCGGTGAGGTCGGTGGGGCAGTTCAAAAAGAAATGGCGGTTTACGGTGCCGAATACTGGCTTGCCCCCGGTATGAATATTCACCGGAATCCTCTTTGCGGCAGAAATTACGAATACTACTCAGAAGATCCCCTGCTCAGCGGCACTCTGGCTGCGGCCATGTGCGGCGGTGTCCAGTCCAAACCCGGCTTCGGTGTTACGGTAAAGCATTTTGCAGGCAACAATCAGGAGATTGACCGCCGCACCATTTCCGCCAATATCGGTGAGCGGGCGTTAAGAGAGATCTATCTTCGGAATTTTGAAATAGCCGTAAAAAAAGGAAAGCCAAAAGCATTAATGACCAGTTATAATAAAATCAACGGCATCTATGCCGCAGAAAACTATGATACGGTAACCAAGGTGCTGCGCAATGAATGGGGCTTTGACGGTCTGATCATGACTGACTGGACCACCGAAAAGAATATGCTCAATTCGGCCAAAGCCATAGCCGCAGGCGTCAATTTGATGATGCCCGGAATCGGTTCAGACCGCCAGCAAATTTTGGCGGCAATGAAGGCGGGAAGCCTTTCAGAGGAAACCATGCGGATCAGTGCATCCTATGTGCTGGCAGCAATTGCCGAAAGCAGACTGTACCGCAGCAAACAGTCACGCTAAGTTCAGGATGCCGCCAAATGACAGAAAAGAGGAAAATCAGTGAGGAAATCGGTTCAAAATAATCTGGAAGGCAAAAACGGAAATTACATCCTGCCTTTCTTCTGGCAGCACGGTGAGGAGGAAGCCGTACTGAGAAAGTATATGCAAGTCATCCAGGATGCAGGGATCGGCGCAGTGTGTGTTGAGAGCCGTCCTCACCCTGATTTTTGCGGACCCAAGTGGTGGCAGGATATGGATATCATTCTGGAGGAAGCCAAAAAAAGACAGATGAAGGTCTGGATTCTGGATGATTCTCATTTTCCGACCGGCTTTGCCAACGGAGCCATGAAGGATCAGCCGGAAACGTTATGCCGCCGGGGAATCTGTTATGAGGGACTGCTTTTGACGGGGAATGGCAGAAAACAGCATATTCCTGTATCGGCTTTTTTAAAAAAGAAGAATACCAAGAGAAACATGTACAGTGTTCTTGATATCATCCATAAAAAGAAAAAACGTTCCTATTCAGATGACATTCTGTTTAGTGTCACAGCGGTTCCCGTGGACGAAACGGCAAGGCAGGCACAGGAGCGTATGTCCGGTGGGAAAGATGGCTGGATCGACCTGTCCCATCAGGCCGCTGACAATAAGCTGGAATGGATGGTGCCTGACGGAATCTGGAAGGTAGCATTGTGTAAGCTGTCTTACCGGTGCGGTGCCCATCAGGATTACATCAATATGTCATCCCCGGAATCCTGCAGGGTATTGATTGATACGGTATATGAACCCCATTGGGCTCATTACCGGGAAGAATTCGGAACGACCATTGCCGGCTTTTTTTCAGATGAGCCGGAGCTTGGCAACGGTCCCGCATACTCCCACGAAAGGCTGGGGACGAAACAGGATCTGCCCTGGAGCGATACGCTGGAGAAGGCTCTGGAAAAAAGGATGGGAAAAGAATGGAAAGAAATCCTGCCTTATCTGTGGGAGGAGGATTTAGAGGCCGGAAAAACAGCCGAAATGCGTTACATTTATATGGATGTTCTGACCACCTGTGTGCAAGAGGCTTTTTCTCAGCAGGTGGGAGACTGGTGTCATGAACATGGGGTGGAATATATCGGCCATGTAGTGGAGGACTTGGGCGGTCACGCCAGAACCGGCGGTGCGCTGGGCCATTATTTCAGGGGGTTATGGGGACAGGATATGGCCGGTATTGATGATATCGGCGGCCAGGTCATGCCCCAGGCCGAGGATATCCTTGAAAATCCCCCGATGCTGATGAAATTTCAGCAAAGGGACGGTGAGTTTTATCACTATGAATTAGCCCGGCTGGGTACTTCCCTGGCAGCACTTGATCCCAAGAAGCAGGGCCGTACCATGTGCGAAATATTTGGAAATTATGGCTGGCAGGAGGGCTTGCGTTTGGAACGATACCTTGCCGATCATTTTATGGTCAATGGTGTCAACCGCTATGTTCCTCATGCATTCAGTGCCAAACCCTTCCCTGATCCCGATTGCCCGCCCCATTTTTATGCCCATGGGCACAATCCACAGTACCGGCATTTTAAAAGTCTGATGCAATATATGAACCGTATCTGTGAACTGATTTCAGGCGGAACCCATGCTGCGCCTATTGGCCTGCTGTATCATGCAGAAAGCGAATGGACCGGCAAGTCCATGGCCGATCAAAAGGTTCTGCGGTGTCTGTTGGATGCCCAGTTGAATGCAGATTTGATTCCGGTGGATGCTTTTGCAAGAAGGGCGGAGTACCGGACAGATTTATCGGAAGGATTGCGAATCAATACACAGGAATACCGGATGCTGGTGATTCCCTATTCCCAGTTTATCGGCAAGGCGTTGGTGAAGGCAATCGGGGAATTGAATCAAATCGCAGTTCCGGTGGTATTTATCGATGCCCTGCCGGATGGGATGTATGATGATAAAGGTGAATTGAGCGGGGCACTTGCCCGTTGTAAGGTCATTGCCCTTGATGATCTGGTGAGGTACATTTACGAAGAAAAGCTGGGAGAAATCAGTATATCTCCGCAAAACAACCGATTACGTTATCTGCACTATCAAAAGAACGGGGATTTATATTACTTTGTAAATGAAGGTACAGAAACCTATTGGGGCGAGATTTCCGTACCATTAATGGGAACAGCGTATATCTATAATGCATGGGAAAATAAGCTGGAATATCTTGAACAAAAGACCGAAACCGCCAGAACGGGCTTTTCCTTAAGACTGGAGCCGCTGCAAAGCTGCCTGGTTATATTTGGTGATCAGCCGGAGGGTCAGCTTTATGCGCCACTCTTTCAAATCGAAGAGAAGGGTAAGAAGATATTCTTTCCTGAGGCATGGGAACGCAGTATATGCCGCAGTATTCAATACCCCGATTTTACAGAGCGTAAAAAAGTATCTCTGCCTGACCGGCTGACCCAGGAGCGGCCGCGGTTTTCCGGCTGGGTGCGGTATGAAAATCAGATTAACATCAGGAATATCATACCGACAATTCTTGTGGTAACAGATGCTTATGAAGGGGTAGAGGTTTTTGTAAACGGAAAATCCGCAGGTGTTCAAGTAACACCCACTTATCGATTTGATATAACAGAACTTCTCAAGACAGGCAAAAATGAGATTGTCATTGAGGTATCCACGACCTTGGAAAGAGAACGGACATACGCCCGTGGCAAGGGTATGATCGAAAGAGTGCAGCAGAGGAAGATCAAGGACCCCACAGGAATCACCGGAGAGGTTTATTTGTGCCAGTATCAGGGGGACTGATGAATGAAAAAGATGTACTGCCCAAAATGGCAGTACATCTTATCATAACGGGTAACAGGTAAAGTAAGCAGGCTATAGCAATTGCCTTGCCATGGTAAAGGTAATTTCAGCCAACTCTCTGGGAGTATGCAAAAATCCCGACATCAGCCAGTGCTGAATCAGACCGATGATGCCATTTACAACGAAAATAATACGTAATTCGCGGGTGGCCGGATGGGTGCTGCTTAAAGGCTCCGGAACGATATTACACTGAGTGTAAATCGTGATGATCAGCTTTTGCTGAAAGTTTTTATCGCTATGTTCACTCATCATTACTTCAAAACGTTCCTTGTTATCCTTGAAATATTGAAAAATACTTTCAAGGATTTTCATCGTTTCATTTGAATTCATATCGGCGATAATAGGCTGAATGGAAGTTTTAACCCAGGTCAGAGTTTCATCCTCAATATCTCTGAGCAAATCATCCTGATCTGTATAATGGGTATAAAAAGTTGTCCGGTTAATATCTGCCGTTTCGCAAATTTCCTTTATTGTGATCTTGGCAAAGGGCTTTTGTTTCATTAATTCCATCAGACTGTCACGCAGCGCTTTCCGGGTATATCGTGTTTTGCGGTCATCTTTGACTTCTTTCATATCTCCTTCTCCTTCATAAAAAATTAATAAATGAAAACGACATTTTTGTTTCATATGTCTTTTACAAAACGTTCTGAAAACATCTGATGGTTGTAAAAACATCACAGTGTCATTATACTGCTAAATATGAGATTAAGTCAAGTGAATGAAGAATTCATGTTTAAATGAAAGGAATGTGAGGTTTTGAAGATGATGAAACGATTAGCAAATTTTTGTGTTGAAAAGAGGGTATGGATACTGCTTTTCTTTATTTTGGCCGCAGCAGTAAATGTATGGCTGATGCAGAAGGTGAATATTAATTCCGATATGGTTGCGTATCTGCCGGATAGTTTTGCAATGAAAACCGGAACAGAGGTCATGAAAGATGAATTTCCGGAAAGTCCATCCTTCCGGATGATGCTTAAAGATGTATCAGCACAGAAAGCCGCAGAGATTTTGGAAGAAATCGGCAATATGGAGCATATTGCCAATGTCTTGTATGAAGCGGACAGTGCGGACTATAACAAAGACGGATATTTATTGTACGAAATCACTCTGGATGCTGACCTTGACACGAATACTGTGGATGAGACTGTTGCAAAGGTGAAAGCGTTTTGTGAAAGCTATAATCCCATTTTTACCGGAAGTGCAATAACAGACAGAGCCGGTGAGGTCATGGGAACAATCTCAATATTTGCCTTTGTGATATTGATGATTATCCTTTTCCTGATGTGTGAATCCTGGGTGGAACCCTTTTTATTCTTAATATCGATTGTGATTGCGATTATGATTAATATGGGCACTAATGTTATGTTCCCCCGTATTTCCAATATTACAATTGCCGTTGCTGCGGTGCTGCAGTTAGTTCTGTCGATGGATTATTCCATTATGCTGCTCAACCGCTACCGCCAGGAAAAGCAAAATACATCCGATAAGTATGATGCCATGAAGCAAGCTTTGTGTAAGGCCATTGCGGCTATTTCCAGCAGCTCGGTTACCACCATTGTGGGAATGCTGGTCCTTGTTTTTATGAGCTTTACCATCGGCAGAGATATGGGCTTTGTGTTGGCCAAAGGGGTCTTTATCAGCTTGATCTGTATCTTTACGGTGTTGCCTGCTTTGATTCTGATTTTTGATAAGCTGATTGTAAAAACAGCAAAAAAATCCCTGCCTATCAAGATGGATCGGATCGCCGGATTTGGATATAAGGCAAGGATAGGAGTTCTCATCGTATTCGTATTACTGTTTGGAGCCAGCTTTGTCCTTCAGGGAAAAGTAAATGTGACCTACAGTTCCTCTGACTATGATGAAATCAGTAAGATATTTCCGTCAGCCAATACAGTGGTATTATTATATGATAACAGCCTGGAAGAAGCGGTGGACACCCTGGAACAGAAATGGGACGGCGATTTACAGGTAGACAGTATCAGCAGTTATGGAACGACGCTGGGGAAGGAACTGACTTATGATGAGATGGCCGGTGCAGTGGAGATGGATGAAGCACTGGTTGCACAATTATATTACTATTACTCGGATAAACAGGGTGAGATTTCGGAAAAGACCATCAAGCTGGGTGAATTCCTGACATTTCTGCAAACGGATGTGGCCAATAACGAGCAGTTCGGTTCTTTAATCACGGATGATATGCGGATGCAAATGGCCGCCCTGAGCAATGTGGATGCTGCTTCGGCGGAGACTGTTGCGGCAATGATGGAGCAGCCGATGAACAGTGATGAAATATCAGAATACTTATCCATTGACAAAATGATGGGCACCCAGCTTTTCAATTATTATGCGATTGCCCATAATGAGATGCCTGACGCAGCGGTAGCTATTGATGATTTCATGAGATTTATCATCAGCAATGTTGCGGTACAGGAACCGTTCAACGCTTATTTTACCGATGAAGTAATGGAAAAATTAAATGAATCTACGGTTACTATGGATGAAGGACGCAGTCAGCTTGTGGGTGAGAATTATTCACGTTTGATTTTAAATACAAGCCTTCCGGTTGAAGCAGACGAAACCTTTCAGTTTATAGCGGCTCTGCAGGAGGATATCAGTCAGGCACTGGACGGAGCCGGAGGGGATTATTACTTAATCGGCAATTCTGTTATGGCGTATGAAATGGGCAAGAGCTTTCCGGATGAAATGATGTTGATTACGATAATAACAGCGGTCGCCATATTTTTGGTTATTGCAATTGCGTTTCGTTCCCTTTCGATCCCGGCGATTCTGGTTCTGGTTATTCAATGTGCGGTATTCATAACAATGAGTTCGATTTATTTACAGGGAAGTAATATCTATTTTCTGCCGATGCTCATTGTTCAGTGTCTGCTGATGGGAGCAACGGTGGATTACGGTATCCTTTATGTCTCGTATTACCGGGAAGCCAGGGGACATTTGCAGGATAAAAAGGAAGCAGTTGTTCAGGCATTGAATCATTCGATTCATACCATTGTAACATCGGCGTCGATATTGATTATTGTAACCGGTGTGTTGGGTTTCATGATGGCAGACAGTGAGCGGGCGATTTCGGAGATACTGCTGACGGTTGCCCGTGGCGGGATGTGCTCGACGGTATTGATTATTTTCATATTGCCGGGGCTGATTTCTCTGTTTGACAGGTTTGTGGTTAAAAAGGGGCGTAACAAGGATGGACATTGATATATGACAGTATTACCGATTTAATCGGGATATTAAAGCGTTATTGCGGTTTAATAAGGTTTATGGTATACCTATAGCAAATAATAAAGCTACTGCGGATTTTATGATACAGTCAGGGCTGATGAATGATAGCTGGGATGATGATTGCTGAGAGGGCAGCAATCATGCAGTAAATTAAAGCAATTTTTTAATAACAAAGAAAGATGAATCTTTAATAGAACTATAGGATGAAGGGGATAGCGGCAAAGTTTTGTCCGAAAACACAAACTGCATATAAAAGATAAGGGAAAAATAAATATGCAGTAGGGCTTTTTAATACGGTAAATTTTGAAATGGCAAGAGGTGTTCTGGCCGCCGCAGAAGCCCAAAAGTCTCCAGTGATTATCGGCACGGCAGAAATCTTACTGCCATATGGACCATTGGAGGAATTATCAGGATTTCTTGTTCCAATGGCAAGGAAAGCAAGTGTTCCAGTGGCTGTCCATTATGATCATGGTTTGACTTTTGAGAAATGTATGGAAGCCTTAAAGCTTGGTTTTACTTCAATTATGTATGACTGTTCTACCGACACCTATGAGGAAAATGTGAGCAAGGTAAAAGAACTGACAACGATTGCTCATTGCTTTGGGGCAACGGTGGAAGGAGAATTAGGTCATGTGGGAGATAATGAGGGTTCTGCAGAAGGGGATTCTGTTTTAGAAGACCCGTCGGTGTTCTATACCGACCCGGCACAAGCGAAGGATTATGTGGAAAGAACTAAAATAGATGCCCTTGCCATAGCCGTTGGAACCGCCCATGGTGCTTACAAGATGAAACCGAAATTGGATTTTGGGCGGATTGCCGCGATTCGTGATACAGTGGAGGTTCCGTTGGTGCTTCATGGCGGTTCCGGGCTTTCGGATGATGATTTTAGACACTCCATTGAAGAAGGAATCAGCAAGGTAAATATCTTTACTGATATTAATGTGGCAGCATCCGAAGCAGTTAAGAATGCTCATGCAGATGGGAAGAATTGCATGACACATATGATTCCTTACCAGGTGAAAGCAATCAAGGAAACAACAGAGGTGAAGATGAAGCTGTTTGGTTCATATAACCGATAGGGTCAGAATTAACAGGAATTTGTCGAATTATTTACTTGCCTAATCAATTCTTATCTGCTATACTAAATTTTGTAGCCGGGAAGCATAAGCACCCGCTACCACTAAAATACGGTAAAATTCCCCTTTGACACTGAGCCGGATTGAGACGCAAGTTTCTGTCCGGTTCTTTTATATTAATATGTAAGTGAAAAACATAAAATGTCCAATTGGAACAGGAAACAATGATTGCGCCCTGTGGTGTTAATTGCCTGGCCTGTAGTGCACATCTAAAGCGGACGGATAGCAAGAGAAACTGAATTGACGCTGTAGATTAATTATTATGAAATAGATCACCAAATATAAGCATAATGTGTAGTTGCACATCAGAAGTTGTAGAGGAGAAAGTGATATATGGAAAGATATATTGCCTTGTTAAGGGGAATAAATGTAAGTGGAAAAAACAAGATATCCATGGCAGAGTTGAAAAAGGGTTTTGTAGAACTTGGTTTTTCAGAGATTATAACATATATTAATAGTGGTAATGTTATCTTTTCAAGCGTGATTGATGATAAAAACCTTCTATCAAACCGGATAAAGCAAATGATAAAAGATAATTTTGATCTAGAGATACCGGTTTTTATTGTTTTGCAAGAAGAATTAGGAGAACTATTAAAGGGTGCTCCTGATTGGTGGGGCAACGATAATACAGAAATATATGATAATCTTATATTTATGCTGCCCCCGTTAACTTATAAAGAGTTTTCTGAACAAATCGGCAATCCAAAAGAGGAATATGAAAAGGTCCATCATTACAAGGATGTTATTTTCTGGTCATTTTGCCGGAAGAATTATCAAAAGACAAATTGGTGGTCAAAGACTGCCAGCTCGAATGTAAGCAGCATGATTACAATTCGAACGGCAAATACAGTAAGAAAAATAGTGGATTTATGAATTTATTGATGAACTAAGTACAGTGGGGGAGCAGGAAAGGAGTTTGAAAATGATTTTTTATTTTTCAGCAACAGGAAACAGTAAACATGTAGTCTCTAAAATAAAGCACGAAAATGAAACAGTAATTTCTATTGAAGAAGCAGTTAAGTTAAAGCAATTTACTTATAAGGCGAAAGATGGAAGAGTAGGAATTGTATCACCTACCTATGATATTACAATACCAAGCATTGTTTCGGAATTTTTAAATAAGCTAACGATAGAATTTGAAGAGAAACCGTACACATTTTATATAGGAACTTATGGAACCACAACGGGAGCGGCGGCTTTGTTTGCGAATCAGATTATGAGGGAAAAGGGATTATCCTTCGATGCAACCTTTGATATTAAAATGCCTGATACATGGACACCTGTGTTTGACCTTAGTGATGCATCTAAAGTAGCTGCAATAAATAAGAAGGCAGACAAAGAAATAGACATCTTGATCAGCCAATTGAATCAAAAGGATACAGGAAAACATATGGGGCTTACCGTACCGCTCTTTGTCGGTAAAATTGGCCAGAAGATATATGATAATAAGATCCGAAAGACGGATAATCTGTCAATTACAGAAGAATGTACAGGATGCGGCCTTTGTGCAAAGAAGTGTCCCGTTCAGGCTATTGAGATGAAAGGGAAGAAGCCGGTTTGGGTAAAAGACCAATGTACGATGTGTTTGGGCTGCCTCCATAGATGCCCAAAGTTCGCAATAGAATACGGATCAAATACCAAAAAACATGGACAATATGTTCATCCATAATAAATAAAAAAACTGGTGGAACAAAAAGTTGTTACCACCTTTTTTAAGCCCAAAATCTAGTTGATATTCTACTTTGGGTGGAATCTGTGCATACTCGGTTCGGATAATCAGTCCCTCTGCTTCCAGTTGTTTTAATTGGTTGGATAACGTTGCATGGGTCATTTTGGGTATTTTTCTTTGAAGCTCAAGGGAACTTGGTGCAAGTTTATAAACAAAGAGGTTTATTTATAAAGATTTTATAATTTTTAATAAAAACATTAGCACTCATTTATTGACGGTGCTGCTAATGGGTATTATATTCAAGTTACAGAATAAATAATGATACCTGAGCAGGAGGTAATACAATGACAGTTGTGCCAATTTATAATTTAATAGTGATGCCCCATACAAAGATGTATTTTCAGATTGATAACTTCAGACAGCTTTCGGGCAGTGAGCCGAAGGCAGAAGACCGGATAGTATTCCTGATTCTGCGAAAAAGCCAGGCATGGCAGGATTTGACCGAGGAAAGTTTTTATCCCATCGGGGTATCCGGGAAAATCAGTGAAGTGAATGCCGACGGATATCTGATTGTCGATACAGCAGACCGGGTCAATCTGGATTCTGTAATCGTGAATGGTCAGTATAATATTGAGCTAAGCCTGTCCAGACGGAGAGATTCAGAACGTATGGATCCTAAGGAGGAAGCAGAGCATTTAACAAAAATGAAAAAGGAAATGTTGGACCTGGTATCCGATTATCAGTGGGGAATGATGGCGAAAAGCTATATCATGCGTTTTCAAAACATTGCCGAACTGGTAGCGGCAGTATCCATATGGATTCAGAACCCCAGTGAAGAGAAGTACCGGATACTGGAAGAGGACAGTGAAGTCAAGCGTATTCAGCTGCTGGAAAGCTGTATTTATGAATTCATGGAAATGATGAGGCTGACAAATGAGGTGGAAAGCGAACAGGAAAAGGATAATAAAAAGCTGTATCGTAAGGCTGCTATTCAGAAGCAGATGCAATATCTCCAGAATGAGCTGGATGAGATGAACCCTGAAAATGTTTCGGATATTCGCAAGCTGGAAATGAAGATCGAAAAATCCGGGATGAATGATACTGCCCGCAGGGAAGCTGATAAAGTCCTTAACCGATTAAAGCAGGAAGGCAAGAACAGCACTGAAGCGGGAATGCTGTATGATTATCTTGATTTTCTAACCAGCCTCTCGTGGAAGAAGGAAAAGACTTCCGCTATCAATCTGGATAAGGCAGAGAAAATCTTAAATGAGGAACATTTTGGTTTAGAAAAGGTAAAGAAAAGAATCGTTCAGCAGATTGCGGTGATGAATCTGCGAAAGAAACAGTCCGGTTCGATCCTGCTGTTTGTGGGTGCACCGGGAACCGGAAAGACCAGCATTGGGAAAAGCATTGCAAAGGCATTGAACCGCCAGTATGTCAGAATCAGTCTGGGCGGGGTGCGTGATGAGGCGGATATTCGTGGTCACAGAAGGACATACATAGGTGCAATGCCGGGAAGGATCATGGACGGAATCCAAAAGAGCGGAGTCTCCAATCCGGTTATGGTATTAGATGAGGTAGATAAGCTGTCCGCATCGTATAACGGTGATCCGGCCAGTGCGCTGCTTGAAGTGTTAGACCCGGAGCAGAATAATACCTTTACAGATCATTATATGAATGTACCTTATGACTTGTCCGATGTTCTGTTTGTCTGCACCGCAAACAGCCTGGATACGATTCCGGCACCGCTCCTGAACCGTATGGAGGTCATCCAATTTTCAGGGTATACCAAAACGGATAAGATGCAGATTGCAAGACATCATCTGATTCCAAAGTCCATGTCGGCAATGGGAATCAAAGAAGAGAATTTAAAGATTTCGGATGAAACCCTGGAATCCATCATCTGGGATTATACCATGGAAGCAGGAGTCAGAACCCTGAAGAAACGCATAGATACGCTCTGTCGGATTGCGGCGGTAGAACTGGTCAGAAATAAGAATCACAGCGTTGATGTAAAACCGGACCAGCTCCGTGAATATCTGGATACACATCCGGTCAATCATGAACATGTTCTAAAAGAAAAGAAACCGGGTATTGTGACAGGCCTTGCGTGGACCCAGAACGGCGGTGAGATTTTATTCGTTGAAACGGTGTTTACCAAGGGATCAGGAAACGTTATTATTACCGGCCAGCTGGGAGAGGTGATGAAAGAATCGGTACAGATTGCGGTTAGTCTTGTAAAGTCATTGTTCCCGCAAAAGGCTGAGGCCTTCAAAAAGAATGATCTGCATGTCCATGTTCCGGCTGGTGCCGTACCCAAGGATGGACCCTCGGCGGGAATTACCCTGACAACCGCGATCGCCTCTCTGGTGATGGGAAATGCGGTAAGTCCCGAATATGCAATGACCGGTGAAGTATCGCTCCGGGGTGTTATAACATCAATCGGCGGCCTGCCGGAGAAGCTTCTGGCAGCACAGCGGGCTGGCGTGAAGACGGTATTTATTCCGGCCGATAATATGGAAGACCTGAAAGAGGTTGCGGATGAGGTTAAAGAGAACCTGACAATTATTCCGGTACAGGAAGTTACCGAGGTTTTGGTGCAGACCGGAATCATATCGGATAAAGGGTTAAAGATAGTATCGTAATCAATATAGAGGCTTATATAAAGCGATGGAGAAGAAATGGTATATAAACAAATTGATTTACAAAGCAAATTTCCCAAAACTGATGCGGTATTGCATATTTATCTTCATGAATATTCAAAAGATATAGCAATTAGGGAACGTCCGATAGTAATTGTCTGCCCAGGCGGTGCATATGCCAGGACTTCCGATAGAGAAGCCGAAATTATTGCATTTCAATTTCTGGCCATGGGATATCATGCAGCAGTACTGAGATATTCGGTTGCACCGGCAGTATATCCGGCAGCCATTTTAGAATTGGGGTATGCTGTTTCGTATATGAGGACACATGGTGAAGAGTGGTTAATAGACATAAATAAGATAATACTTATGGGTTTTTCAGCAGGCGGACATATGGTGGCAAGCTATTGCATGTTATGGGAAGAAGGGTTTATGTGCGAAGAAGTTGGTGTAAGTAAAGAACAGCTCAGACCCAATGCAATGATTTTAGGATATCCGGTGATTACATCTGAAGAAAAGTATGCACATAAAGACTCGTTCCGGAATCTTCTTGGAGAGAATTATGAACAGCTTAAGGATAAGCTGTCTTTAGAGAAGCGCGTTAGCAAAAGCGTACCCAGAACATTTATCTGGCATACTTACGGGGATAAGAGTGTTGTTGTGCAGAATTCGATAATGCTTGCCGCAGAATTAGTTGAAAAAGAAATCCCAACAGAGTTACATATATTTGAAAAAGGAAATCATGGATTGGCACTTTCAAACCGATTAACTGAAAGTGCAACCGGTTCAAAAGGAGAGCCATCTTGTGAATGCTGGATTGATTTAGTTCATACCTGGATTGAAAATCTAAATATTTACTAAATTTAATAACATTTATCATGTCAATAATTGGTGGTAGTAAACATTGAATAAAGATATCTTCCATAGTATAATCTCATGAGCATATCAATTATACAAAGGAAGAAAATCAAATGTTTAGAAAAATATCAACTAAAATCATTATCGCCATCGTTTCTACCAGTATTATTACAGCGGTTATCGCAGTCATTTTTCTTTATGTCAACGCAAGCAGTTTGATCAGTAAAGAAGCACAGCAAAAATTAGAAGAAACCGCTGTCAGCTACAGCAATGAAATGGAACAAATCATGCTGGATGCAGAGAGTGATACCAGATCCCTGGGGAATCTGGCCAGGGTAAGTATTGATCTTCCTTTGCTGAAGCAGGAACCTTATGATTACTTTTACCAAACGGTGATTCCTCGTATCGAGGCCTATTTTAAATTGGTACTGAATGATTCCCCCCTGTTGGTATCCACCTATATTTCCCGAAGAGATGAAGACATTCAAGATGTTCTGGAGATTTTTGCGGCCCACAATGCCGAAGGTGTTCCGGAAATAGAGTCTGTCCCGTCTTATGAAGAGTATGCGGAGGACGCACCGGATATGGAATGGTATTATGAGCCCCTCCGGCAAAATCAGGGATACTGGAGTGAACCATATGAGGATGATTCCGATAGTGCCGAACCGGGAGATATGATTATTTCTTATACTTGTCCGTTGGTCATAGACGGGGAAACGTTTGGTGTGGCAGGTATTGATATGTCATTTAATGCGATCCTGAATGTGATGGATGACATCAGCATTTATGATGGTATGGGATATAGCATTTTAACAGATAATTACGGTAATTTTTATAGTGACCGGGATGCCTTGAGCGAGCAGCAACAAGCTGAGATTATGGAAAAGATAACCGGTATCAAAGGTAATTTTCAATACGAAATAGATGGTCAGCAATATTTGCTGGCGTATTCTTCTATGGCCAGCGGGCATACATTATTGCTTTTTGCCCCCAATGCAAGTGTATATGCCAAGGTCAATCAGTTGATTCCGCTGACGCTGGGAATTTTGGCCGGAGTACTTTTACTTTCCGCCATTATTGCTTTTATTTTGGGCAAGAATATTTCCAATCCGCTGATCAAGCTGTCGGAGGAACTAAAATATCTTGCAAAAGGAGACTTTACTCATGAAGTACAGCCATCCCTGTTAAAGTCCAAAGATGAGACCGGGACTTTGGCTCATTCATTGTCGGAACTTCACCGGTTTATCCGTGATCTGGTGTCAAACGTGCTGTATGTTTCCAGAGATCTGGACAGTGCGGTAATGAATGCCCGAGATAATATGGAACAACTGCGAAGCGACATCCAGATGATATATGGAAGGACTGAAAATCTATCGGCATCCATGGAAGAAACTTCGGCCGCGATTACATTGATAAATGAAAATTCATCCGGTATTCGGACAGAAATGAATACTTTCCATCAGGCAAACAAGGAAACAGACCATTACGCTTTTGAAATGAAGGAACGTGCCGACAATCTTGAAATGAGCAGCCGTCAGGCCAATAAAGTTACAGTGGACATGTATCAGGCAAGCAGCCGGGAATTAGATATCGCTATCAAGAATGCCGAGGCGGTAGAGGAAATCAATGTATTATTACAGGATATATTGGCGATTTCCAACCAGACCAATCTTTTGGCACTCAATGCCAGTATTGAAGCGGCAAGAGCCGGTGAAGCCGGGCGGGGATTTGCGGTGGTAGCGGATGAGGTGAGACAGCTTGCCGAAAATTCAAAAGCAACCATTGAAAAAATGAAGAATATTACTTTACTCATCAATAAATCAGTAGATGACCTGAAAAGCAGTGCAGAACGGATTATCCGGTTTATGGAAGAACAGGTATTGGATACCTTTGACGATATGACCCAAACCGGAAAAAGCTACAGTCAGGATTCCGAATATATTCGGAAAGTGGCCGATCAATCCCTGAAAGCCTCTAACCTGATGAATGATACGTTACAGACTATTTCCGAATCCATCAGTGAGATCTCCAATATTACCCTGATCAGTACCAATGATACCCTTGATATAAGCCACGGTTCAGCCAATATTGTAAAGCAGGCGGATGCCGTTTCCCATGAAGTGCAGGTGGTCAGAAATGCTTCCGCGGCACTGCTGAAATTGGTAGAAGATCTGAAGCTATAATTAAATCAAAATAGATAGGTGACAACGAGCGCTGAACATAAAAAATTGTTCGGCGTTTTTTGGATGACAGAACGATATGGCAATATGCATAATACTGATGCAAGGCAGTAGACAATATACACTGAAACCGTTATAATGTAACAGCTAAAAAGAAAAGACTTGAAGGAGAACAGAATCATGGCAATAAAGAAAAAAAGATCAGAAATGTCAAGTATCAACCGGGCGGTAATTATCTGCCATATGACAGAATGCTTAGTTATTTCAGTGGCATATTTGCTGGAGGTAATAAAGGGGGCAAGAACCTTGGGGTATGTTGCGGCAGTAGTGGCCCTGGCACTTATCCCTCCGGTTATTGAAATGTTTTTATATCGAAGCAATCCTGAAGACAAACGAATTAAATCAATGGTGGGTATTACTTTCAGTATTTTTTATAGTTTTGTTTTATTTACCACCACTAATCCTTTAACATTTACTTATGTTATTCCCATGTTTATTGCTTTTACGCTTTTTTCAGATATTGTATTGTGCAGTATTCTGGTTGCCGGTTGTTTAGCGGTCAATGTTATATCGATTTTTCTCCTGCATCCTGACGGGTTTGTGGGAAATGAACTGGCCTCGGCGGAGATTCAGATCCTGGTGCTTTTGCTGATGGGGATTTATGTGATCTTTACCTCAAAAATTACCAAACAGATTAATGAAGAGAAATTACGGGCTCTTGACCAGGAAAAAGAAAATGTTACAGGCCTTTTAAATACGGTGATGGAGATTTCAGAGGCTATGACGGAGAATATCCGGCTTATGTCGGAAGAAATGTCGGCACTTGACAGTTCCGTGGGCGAAACCAAATCAGCGATGGAAGAAGTAACAACCGGAACCACCGAAACAGCAGAATCGGTTCAAACGCAGTTATCCCGTACCGAAGAAATCCAGAACCATATCAAACAGGTTTATCAGATGACGGTGGATATCAGAGAGAGCATGCAGTCAACCGGTATCGAAGTGGAGAGCGGGAAACAGCAGATGGACGTTATGGTAGCACAGGTGGCAGAATCAGAAAAAGCAAGTACACAGCTGGTGGAACATTTACAGGAATTAAATGAGCAGACAGTCAAGATGCAGTCAATTATCGAGCTGATTACCGGAGTGGCCGATCAGACCGGCCTTCTGGCCCTGAATGCCAATATTGAAGCTGCCCGGGCCGGGGCCGCCGGACGGGGCTTTGCAGTGGTAGCGTCCGAGATTTCCAGTCTCTCCAACCAAACACAGACGGCCACAGTAAATATTACCCAATTAATTAATGATGTATCAGGTAAGCTGGAGATAGTTGTCAATGCGATTCAGGAGATGATGGAAAACAACAAAAAGCAAAATGCTCTCGCCAGTGCGGCAACCCGCAGCTTTGAAAAGATTACCGAAAGTGAGCAGGTCGCCAAAGAAAGAGCCCAGGGTCTGGAAAGCGTTGTGGATCGTTTAAAGCGTGCTAATGAAAGCATCGTAGACAGCATTCAGACGGTTTCTTCCATTATGGAAGAAGTGTCGGCCCATGCCATGGAAACTTATAATGTATGTGAAAAGAATACGATGATTGTACGTACTGTGGAAGAGCTGACCGGTAAGCTGACGTCAGAGGCTAATATTTTAATGTCTAAAAGGGTTGATTAAAACCATGACAATGAAAAACAGAGGAAGGAAATAAGAGCTATGATAACAACAACCCAGGAGTATATTGATTCCATTGAGGGATCAGGGAAAGAGTGGCTGATTGAATTTTTCCAATACATGGAACAGCATCACAGTGATATCAAGCCTGTAATGTTCCGCCAGCGTCCTATGTATAAGGTGGGCAAAAGCTATATTATGTTTACGGCAGCCAAAGAATATTTTTCACTGCATACTTTAAATTTTGAATTGATAGAGGAATTAAAAAGACAGCTCCCAGGATCAGGAAATGGCAAAGGCTGCGTGAACATTAAATATAAGAATGTTGCCGCCAAACCAATTTTGAAAGCGATGTGCGACCGGATTATTGCGTTAAATCAAGCACCAGACGCACCGCCGGTTGATGTCGTTTGCGAACTTCCATATGAAGAGCAGCTGGACAAAACCTTTTCCCTTAGTAAAGCGAAGTGGAAACCCCTGTATCTTAAGCTGATCAGCTATGGGAAGGATGTACTTCCGGAATTTCACGAATATTTTCCGGCAGTAGGTGTTTTATGGAAACACACATCCACCTTTGCCGGAATCAAGTGTACACAAAAAGCTATGCAGATTGAAATTTATTCCGCCAGTATTCATCCGGAGCGAAATCCGGTAAAGACTATGCAGGCATCTGCCAACCGTGTTATGCATTTAATTGAGATTGCCGATGATTCGGCATTTGATCTGATTTTTGAGTGGATTAAGGAATCCTATTTTTTAACCAAAAAATAATATGGCAGATTAAATTCTTTTTAAGTTATAAAGGATTCCTTCCACATGCTGAATTGCCTGATCTACCTGCGATTTCGCATCATTGATTTTCGATTGTACCATGTAGTCGGCAATGATACCATCAAAGAAAAAGTCGGCAAATGTTAAAAAGTCTCCAATATCGATGTTAAAATCCGTATGAACGGAGACATCCCTTAACTCATTCTGAAATCTTTTAAGATCACTTTTGGCAGAGTCCATATAGGAAGAGGCGTTATTCATTTTTGAATGTTTAACCAGACCGGAAATCAAACCGCCCCCCAACATGTCGGCAATGCCCCAGTTACCGGCACTTTTAAGTTCCTTTTGGGCTAAGCGCAGACTTTCTAACGCACTTTCTCCGGCGATGACGGCTTCCCGGACCTCTTTATTTAAGTCATAACTCATTGCGTTTCCTCCTGATTCGCATACAATTGTTTATTAAAACAGTATAGCACAAAATATTGTCCCTGACTATAAACAACACTTGACAAACATACTAACAGTATGATAATGTAAACATACCGATGGTATGTAAGGTGAGGTGAGACCAAAATGGCGAGAAATAAGTATCCGGAAGAAACCGTTAATTTGATATTGGATGTGGCATCCCGCCTTTTTATTGAGAAGGGCTATGATCACACTTCCATACAGGATATTATTGATAACCTGGGTGGACTCAGCAAGGGAGCCATTTACCATCATTTCAAATCAAAAGAAGATATTTTAGTGGCATCCATGGAACGGATGACAGAAAGTTCCAATCGTGAACTGGCAACCATTCAGAGGCGCTCCGATCTTTGTGGAAAAGAGAAGCTTAAAACTATTTTCAGAGAATCTGTATTACGTCCTGTCCAAAAAGATATATTTGCCACTTCACCCAGTTTAATGAAGAATCCAAAACTGCTGTTTCTGTTTATTCAGGATTCCCTGGAGGAAGCGGTGCCCCAATATATCCTGCCGATTATAAAAGAGGGTATTGCAGACGGTTCCATTCAAACGGAATACCCGGAGGAACTTTCGGAATTGATTATTTTTGTGGCAAATATTTGGCTTAATCCGATGATTTTCTATAGTTCGGATGAAAAACAGTACCGCAAATTTATGATATACAGCCAGATGATGTCCGGTTTGGGACTGGATATTTTAGATGAGGAAATGTTGGTTGGTTTGCAAGAATTAACTCATATTTATCAAGGCCGCGAATAGAGTAAAGTGTCTGCCCATTCCGGGCAGATATATTTGAATCAAATACATACCGACGGACGGTATTAAAGGAGGAAAAATGAAAAAGCTATTGGAAGTAAAAGATGTTGAAAAGAATTATGGAGTTTCCCGGGTTTTAAATCATTGTACCATGGGAATATGTGAGGGGGAGATATATGGGCTTTTGGGGGTGAACGGTGCAGGAAAGACAACGTTGATGAAAATGATATTAGGGTTGCAGGGGATTGACAGGGGATCAATTCATGTATTTGACCAGCCGGTAAACAGTGGTTGCGAGTATCTGTCCCGCATCGGCAGTATGATTGAAGTTCCTTTTTTTTATGAGCATTTAAGCGCCCGGGAGAATCTTGCAATACACTTGTCTTATATGAAAAAAGAAGGTGATATTTCAAAAATACTGCGGATGGTAGGACTTGATGAAATGAACCTTAAACCGATAGCACAGTATTCTCTGGGGATGCGGCAAAGACTGGGGCTGGCAAGGGCAGTGATTCATAAGCCGCAATTGCTGATTCTGGATGAACCCTTAAATGGGTTGGATCCCATTGGAATAGCCGAAATGAGGGAGCTTTTGCACAGACTGGCAGGGGAAGGGCTGTCGATCCTGCTGTCCAGTCATATCCTTGAAGAAACCAGTCACACGGCTCACCGGATTGGGATTCTTGCAGGCGGTTGCATTATGCAAGAATTTTCAGTGAAGGAAGTGATGGCGGAGCAGGGAAAAAATTTTGAAAATTATATTATCAATATTATGAGGAGAAAAGAAAATGAATTTTTATAAACTTGAAATGATGAAAATACGCATGACTACATATTTAAGGGCAATTGGTGCAATTACGATAAGCATTTTGGGAATAGGAATATTATTTCTTTTTATGTTATCTATTCCGGCCCAAATGGGTGTCGAAGCCACGGAAGTAGAGTTGTTTGCCAATTGGAACGGGCTCTTGACGTTAGTGACTGCATTGTCATTTGCTTTTTTTGGGGTTCTGGCCGGAGTGATGGCCGGAAAGATCATTATTGAAGAATATTATGGGAAAGGTGCGGTCATTCTGTTATCCTATCCGGTTAACCGGAAGCGAATTGTACGGATAAAATGTCTGATTACCTGTGGAATCATTGTAATTTCTGCTTTTTTATGTAATTTATTGGTGATGGGTGTGGCATTTGTTACTGCAAGAATTTTTACGCTAATGTTGGAAGCACCAAGGGGTTATTTTGTGGTGACAGTGCTGGTGACAAGTGTTTTGACAGGTCTTATATCCGCATCGGTGGGGATGATTTCTGCTTTGATTGGATGGAAAATGCGTTCTGTAACAGCCACAACTATAAGCTCGGTAATCATTGTATGCATGCTTACCAATGCTTTCGTTGCAGTCCCTGCCTGGATTGTTTGGATAGTGATTGGTATCAGTGCAGTCGTTATGATAATTGCCAATATCCTGTATCATATTCTGGCCGGCGATATAAATAAAATGGAGGTTTGATTTTGGAACAAAGAAAATTATTTTCCAAAGACTTTACGTTAGTTGTGACTGGACAGATTATTTCGCTTTTTGGAAATGCCGCTCTGCGTTTTGCTTTGCCACTCTATTTATTGAATCAGACCGGTTCTGCGGCACTTTTCGGTACAGTGACGGCGTTTGCATTTGTTCCGGCAATTTTACTTTCAACCATTGGCGGAATTATCGCCGATCGGGTAAATAAACGAAATATCATGGTTATCCTGGATTTCTTTACCGCATTAATTGTATTGGTATTTTACCTGTTGATTGGCGGGAAAAATATTTCTGTTTTGATAACCGTCACGCTTATGCTTTTATATGGCATAGCCGGAGCATATCAGCCGTCGGTTCAGGCGAGTCTGCCGGCTTTGGCCAGTAAGGATAACCTGATGGCATCAAATTCTATTATTAATGCAGTAAGCTCCATTGCGTCACTGATGGGACCGGTTCTTGGGGGAATATTGTATAGCGCATATGGTTTGAAAAGGGTACTGCTTTTATGTTTTGTATGCTTTCTGTTCTCGGCTTGCATGGAATTATTTATAAAAATACCCTATGTCAGACAAACTCTGGATGGTAATATCATCAAAATTGTTAAGCAGGATTTTGCCAAAAGTATCCGGTTTATCCGCAGGGAAAAGCCCATTATCAGTAGAATCTTGTTAGTGGTTTGCGTAATTAACCTCTTTTTATCAGCAATGATTATTGTGGGGGTGCCGTATCTGGTGACTGAGGTGCTGCATTTTTCAGCAGAGCAGGCCAACATGCTTTACGGTTTTGCGCAAGGGGCACTGGCGGCCGGAGGACTTGCGGGGGGAATTGGAGCGGGGATTTTTGCCCGTCGGCTGTCCATCGGTAAAGCAGGAAATCTACTGCTTATCTGTGTTGCATGCATCTTTCCGATGGGATTTTCATTAATGTTTTGTTCGTCGGATATGATAAATTACGCAGTAATAACAATATGTTGTTTTACTATGATGATGATTTCAACTATTTTTACAGTACAAATGATGACCTTTGTGCAGGCAGAAACACCATCGGTTCTAATTGGAAAGGTGATTGCAGTAATTCTGACAGTTTCTATGTGTGCACAGCCAGTGGGAAATGCCATGTACGGTGTTCTTTTTGAGGCTTGCCGTGGCTTTGAATTTGCGGTAGTATTATTTGGAGGAGTTGTGGCGCTTGCAATAGCAATAGGTGCAGGGAGATATTTGAATTGCCAGAATAGATGATAGCATGCAGATAAGCATGGATAGAAGGGATGATAAGATGCGTAAGCCAATAATCGTAGGATTTCCTTTACGGGGAGAATGAATGCATATCCGAATTTACCTACATGGGCGATTTCTTTGGCAAGTATAGCTGGTATGCTGAAGACGATTTTTACGATTGGCAGCGTTGTAATCATAGGCATCTTGCTTACTATCATTTTAATAAAACGTAAAAGGGAATAGACTTTGCATTGGAACATGAAATATTCCTAAATTCCAATTCAATATGGAGGCTGTGATATATGGAAATTACAAAAATAAGTCAGGATAATATTAAAAATGTGTTCGAACTTCTTTCGGATAATACCCCCTATGTTTTACCCCATCACGCTTATGTTTATTGGATAATGGGTGAATATTTTCCATCACTTAATTTAATAGCCCGTGAAAAAGATGCTGTTGTCGGCTTTATATGTGCCTTACACTCCACTGAAAAAAATAGTGTGTTTATTTGGCAGTTGGTGGTGGACGCCGCACATAAGCGAATGGGCACTGCTATGTTATTATGTGATGAAATAATGGAATATGTATATAAAAATGGAATAAAAAATATTCAAATAACTATAAATGATGAAAATACTGCAAGTATAGCGTTTTTTACAAAACTTGCAAAAAAATACGGTACAACTCTTGAAAAAATTACACTTGCAGATTTGGAAGGTTTTGAGAGTGAAAATGCTTATGAAATTAAGGTGTAAATGATATGTTTTCCTATGAAGAAATCGAAAAATTTAATGAAACAGATATAAGTATATATAAATATGTTATTTCTAACATAGAGAAAATTCAATATATGACTATTCGAGAATTATCAAATGAACTGCATATATCAACCTCAACAATTTTACGGTTTTGTAGTAAAAACAATTTTGAAGGATATACAGAGTTCAAAGAAGCGTTGAAAAAGGATATTGCTGTTTTAAATGCAAATCCCCCTCAGGATGATATCCGGGAATTATCATCTTTTTTCTTACGGGCCAATTCGAGTGCCTTCGAAAAGAAGCTGTCAGGTGCCGTAGATTTTATCAAAAAGGCAGATTTGTTAATTTGCATTGGGCAAGGATCATCCGGTGCATTGGCAAACTATAGTGCCCGATATTTTTCCAATATGGGAAAATTCGCAATAGGACTGGAAGACACATATTATCCTGTTGACACTTATACCTATAAGAATGTGACGATTATTGCCCTGTCTGAAAGTGGAGAAACTAAAGAGCTGATTGAAACGGTAAAACAATTTCAACAGAAGAATTGTCATGTGTTGAGCATCACTAATTCGCCGATATCGACACTGGCCAAAATATCTGATTGGAATTTTTCATATAATATAAATCAAAATCGTATTAACGGTGGATACAATGCAACTACGCAGGTTCCGGCATTATTCGTTATCGAAGCCCTTGCTAAAAGAATATAATTGAAACAGCTTGTTACTTGTTATGAAACAGGATTTTGTTTTATAGTGAAGCAGGAGGTACAAGGATAATGAATGAATTAGAAAAGTGTATGGCAGGGGAGCATTATAATTGCCATGATCAAATCTTCTTAGAATTTAAAAATACAACACGGAAACTGCTTCAGGAATATAATGCACTGGCATATACGCAAAAAAAAGAAAAGACACTCATTTTAGAAAAAATGTTTGGCAGGATTGGTACCAATGTGTCTGTTGGCTTACCTTTTATCTGTGATTATGGCCGGAACATTTATTTGGGAGATAATGTATCTATTAATATGAACTGCACATTTGTCGACTGTAACGAGATCATAATTGGGGATAATGTTTTGATTGCCTCTAATGTACAACTTTATACAGCAACACATCCTGTTGAACTGGCAGAAAGACTTACTCCAAACTGGAATCCCAAAACGGAAGAATATTTTTGCCATACATATGCATTACCAATAAAGATTGGCAGCGGCTGCTGGCTTGGCGGTGGTGTGATCGTTCTGCCGGGGGTAACAATAGGAGCGGGTTCTGTTATTGGAGCAGGAAGCGTTGTTACGAAAGATATACCGAAAAACTCATTGGCAGTAGGCAATCCATGTCGTGTGATTAGAAAAATTAATCAGTAATTGGTACATGTTGCAAAAGGAGTACTTTATGTATAAATTAGTTGCATTTGACTTAGACGGTACGTTAGCTGATACAATTCCGATGTGCATAAAGGCGTTTAGTATAAGCGTCTCACCATATGTAGGGCATGAACTTAGTGAAAAAGAGATAATGCAGGTATTTGGGCTTAATGAAATTGGTATGATCAAGGCTGTTGTAAAACAGGATTGGATAAATGCCTTAGAAAATTTTTATAGAAATTATGAAGTATTACATAGCGAGGTTACAGAGCTTTTCCCGGGAATATTAGATTTGATTTTCTCTTTAAAGAAACAAAATATCATTGTAGCATTGATTACCGGAAAAGGAGAAAAATGTTGCGATATTACTTTAGAAAAATTGGCACTAGCAGATGTATTTGATGAAATTTTATATGGATCTGAGATGGCACCAAATAAAGTGGAAAATATTGAAGTTTTATTAAGGAAATATTCTTTGGAAAAAGAAGAGTTTTGCTATATAGGGGATACTGTACAAGATATAAAATATTGTCGCAAGGCAGGAGTAACCTGTTTTTCGGCAGCCTGGCAAAAAATGTCGGATCCAGCAAAGTTAGAAATAGAAAATCCTAATCATGTGCTTTATAATGTTAATGAGATTGGAAATATGATATGCAATAAGGAGCCAATATGAATGCTAATGATATAAAGACCCGTTTCTTTGAATTAGGAGCCGATTTATGTGGGATAGCCAGTGTGGAA
>JAVBUF010000034.1:0-7182 GCA_031555615.1 Lachnospiraceae bacterium
AGAAATTCCTTTTGCACTGTCGGTAGTGCATGTCAATCATGGAATTCGTCAGGAGGCCGGGGAAGATGCCGCATACGTGGGCCGGCTGTGCGAGGAACAGCAGGTGCCCTGTTACCTTTATGAAACAAATATCAGAAAGATAGCCAAGGAAAAAGGTATTTCCGAGGAAGAAGCGGGAAGAGATTTTCGATACCGGTGTTTTCAGGAGGTATTGGAGCAGCTAAACGCAGCGGCAGGAAAGATTGCGGTAGCCCATAACCTCAATGACCGGGCCGAGACCATGCTGTTTCATCTGTTTCGCGGCAGTGGTCTGGGGGGGATGACGGGTATCCGGCCGGTAAGAGGGAATATTATTCGTCCTCTTCTTGACACGGAGCGCAAAGAGATAGAGGATTTTTTAGAAAGCAGACATATACTTTATTGTACGGACTGCACCAACCGGGAGGATATCTATACCAGAAACCGTATCCGCCACCATATCTTAACCTGTGCCCAGGAGATCAATCCCCAGGCGGTGGTGCATATGGCAAAAGCGGCAGACTCCTTTTGGGAGGCCGAGGAATATATCAGGAGACAAACCGAAGCGGCAGCAGGGGAGTGTATAACGAAAACTGCCGGGCAGGTAGAAATCAGTCTGAAAGAGCTTCTGGCTCAGGACCCGGTTATCCGGAAAAGGATTTTTATGTTTGCATTGGAGCAGCTGATTCCCGGCCGGAAGGATATTACCAACGCGCATATCAGCGGATTGATGCATATTGCCGAAAGTCATGGGGGCAAAGAAATCCATTTGCCCGAGGGCCTGCATGGAATAAAGAAATATGAAAAAATAGTGATAAAAGCGGTATCGGATCATAAAAAAAGCGGGGAAGTTTTTGTGGTGGCTGATTCAGGGAGTCTATTTATCCCAAATGTGGGAATCCTTAAAATTAGTATATTTCCATATCACAAAAGTGAAAGAATTCCGCAAAAAACGTATACGAAATGGTTTGATTATGATAAAATAACAACGTCTGCCGTATTTCGGACCAGACAACAGGACGACTATTTGACTATCAATAAGTCAGGGAACCGGAAAACCCTTAAGGAATACATGATCAATGAGAAGATACCCAGAGAAGACCGGGAGCAGATGTATGTCCTGGCGGAGGGATCTCATATCATTTGGGTACCGGGGTACCGGATCAGTGAATACTATAAGGTTGACAGCCAGACCAGGACAATATTAGAACTAAAGACAGAAGGAGAAAATACAGATGAGCGAGAAAGTAAGAGTGATGCTGACTGAGGAAGAAGTAGATGCCAAAATTCAACAGATTGGGGAACAAATCAGCAGGGATTATGCAGGAAAGCAGGTGCATTTGGTATGTGTATTAAAGGGGGGCAGTTTTTTTATGTGTGAACTGGCCAAACGAATTACCATTCCGGTATCCCTTGATTTTATGTCGGTTTCCAGTTATGGCGGCGAAACCACATCAAGCGGGGTGGTGAGGATTGTCAAGGATCTGGATGAACCGCTGGCCGGCAAGGATGTACTGGTGGTAGAGGATATCGTGGATTCGGGCAGAACCCTCAGTTATTTACTGGAAATGCTGAAAGACCGCAAACCGGCCAGCTTACGCCTGTGTACGCTGTTGGATAAGCCGGACAGAAGAGTAGTGGATGTGAAGGTGGATTATACCGGATTTCAGATTCCCGATGAATTCGTGGTGGGATACGGTTTGGATTATGATCAGCGATACCGGAACCTCCCTTATATCGGTGTAGTAGAATTAGGAGAATAAAATCACTGAAATTTGCATAATTGCAGATAGATAGGAGTTTGAGTTGAAGAGCAATAAAAATTTTAATTTTTACTTTTTTCTGATTTTGGGGCTGCTGATGCTTGCCGCATGGATTGGGACACAGAATACCAGAGAAAGTGATTATACCAGAGGGGATTTGCTGGATTCACTGGTTAAATCGGAGGTGGTCAAGGTATATATCCAGCCTTACCAGCAGACACCTACCGGTGAAATAAAAGTAGATTTGAAGAACGGCCAGAGAAAAATCATGTATGTAACAGACGTTCAGGAAATGGAACAGCTGTTACTGGATCACAATATTGATCCCGATGTTATGAAGGTACCGGGAGAAAATTGGTTTTTGACCAGTGTATTTCCGGTTCTGCTGGCAGTTATTGTAATGGTATTTTTCTTTGTGATGATGAATAATCAGAATTCCGGCAGCGGAAACCGGATGATGAATTTCGGTAAAAGCCGGGCCCGCTTATCCAATGGAAACGGGCAGATTACTCTAAAGGATGTAGCCGGATTAAAAGAGGAGAAAGAAGATCTGGAAGAGATCGTGGAGTTTCTGAAGGAGCCGGCAAAGTTTGCCAGGCTGGGTGCCAGAATTCCCAAGGGTGTACTGCTGGAAGGCGCACCGGGTACCGGAAAAACATTACTGGCCAAGGCCATTGCCGGAGAGGCCGGTGTACCTTTCTTTACCATTTCCGGTTCTGATTTTGTGGAAATGTTTGTGGGTGTAGGTGCATCCCGGGTACGTGATTTGTTTGAGGAAGCCAAGAAACATTCCCCCTGTATTATTTTTATCGATGAAATCGATGCCGTGGCAAGACGCCGCGGAACCGGTATGGGCGGGGGACATGACGAACGGGAGCAGACCCTGAACCAGCTGCTGGTGGAAATGGATGGTTTCGGTGTGAATGAAGGAATCATCGTATTGGCAGCAACCAACCGTGTGGATATATTAGATCCGGCGATTTTGCGTCCCGGACGTTTTGACCGTAAGATCAGTGTCAACCGTCCGGATGTGGGCGGCCGCGAAGATATCTTAAAGATACATGCCAAAAACAAACCTTTGGGTGAAGATGTTAACCTGAAGCAAATTGCTCAGACAACTGCCGGATTTACCGGCGCCGATCTGGAAAATCTGTTAAACGAGGCATCTATCATTGCGGCCAAGAGCAACCGCAGTTATATTATGCAGGAAGATGTAAAGCAGGCCTTTATCAAGGTGGGAATCGGCGGAGAAAAGAAAAGCCGTGTCATCAGTGATAAGGAAAAGAAGATTACCGCTTACCATGAGGCCGGTCATGCGATTTTGTTCCATGAATTGCCGGATGTCGGTCCGGTGCATATTGTTTCCATTATTCCCACCGGATTAGGAGCTGCCGGTTATACCATGCCGCTTCCCGAACGGGATGATATGTTTATGACCAAAAGCAAGATGCAGCAGGATATTATGGTTTCTCTGGGGGGACGTATTGCCGAGGAGCTGGTACTGGATGATATTACTACCGGAGCTTCCAGCGATATTAAAAAAGCCACTCAGGCGGCCAGAAGTATGGTAACCAAGTTTGGTATGTCAGATAATATCGGAACCATTAATTACGGCAGTGATGATAATGAAGTGTTTATCGGCCGTGACCTGGCCCATACCAAAGCCTACAGTGAAGAGATGGCCGGGGAAATAGACCGGGAAGTAAAGAATATTATTGATGACTGCTACAAGAAGGCGAAGGCCATTATTGTGGAGCGGATGGATATACTGGAAAAATGCGCGGCGCTGTTATTGGAAAAAGAAAGAATATCCAGAGAAGAGTTTGAAGGATTATATGAAGTAAAACCCTCTGCTGAAGATTTTTTCAAAGAATAATTGTGCATATTTAATAAAAAAGACGGAAGGTTTTTGTAATATTTGTGAATTCTGGGTGTTTACGAAGGTGATATGCTGTGCTATTATTTATTTGTACCCCCCAATACATTATATAGTTTTTTGCTATACCCCATAAGAAAGAAATACCTTCTCTAAAAAGGACAGTATGTGTACTGTCCTTTTTACTGGCTAAAAGTCTGATTATCGTTGAATGGGATACATTTTTTGGTGTTGATTAAATACAATATATAGGATAAAATAATAAGGAACATATAAATCTTGTTATTGGAAAGAGGATTTTATGAATTTTGGAAGAAAGATGGGAGCGGAGCAGAGCAATCAGTATATATCCACCAGGCGGCCGCTTTCTAAGAGAAGGGCAGTGTTCAGTGATATGACCGAGGATTACGTGTCACCCGTGGAGCCTAATGCCTATGCACAGGTTACGATTCGTTTCCGGACGGAAAGAGATAATGTTGACAGGATTTACTTGATAAACGGTACGGAAAAGCATTTGATGATTAAAGGTAGTTCCGATGATTTGTTTGATTATTATGAACACGAAGTGCAGCTGGAAAATGAAGAATATCTATATTATTTCGAAGTGCAGGCAGGTAAAATAGTCTGCTGTTATGACACCCGGGGAGTATCCAAGGAGCTGGAAACGCAGCCGCAATACATGATGCGCATTATACCCGGATTTAAGACACCCGCCTGGGCCAAGGGGGCGGTAATGTATCAGATTTACGTGGACCGCTTTTATAACGGTGATCCAGGAAATGATGTTTTAACCGGTGAATATGAGTATATTGGCGATAAGACCGTCAAGGTGGAAGACTGGGATAAGTACCCGGCAGTTATGGGCGTGCGGGAGTTTTACGGCGGTGACTTGCAGGGCGTTATGGATAAAATGGATTATCTTCAGGATTTGGGTATTGATGTTATTTACTTTAATCCCTTGTTCGTATCTCCTTCCAATCATAAATATGACATTCAGGATTATGACTATATCGATCCCCATTTTGGTAAAATTGTAAACGATACCGGTGAATTGCTGAGGCCCGACCAGCATGAAAACCGCTTTGCCTCCAAATATATAAACAGAGTATCCAATAAAGAAAATTTAGAGGCCAGCAACCAGCTTTTTGCGAAAGTAGTGGAAGAGGCGCATAAAAGAGGAATGAAGGTTATCCTTGATGGCGTTTTTAACCATTGCGGCTCTTTTAATAAATGGATGGACAAAGAACGTATTTATGAAAATGCCGACGGATATGAGAAGGGTGCTTATGTGGATGCCGGAAGCCCATACCGGAATTATTTTCAATTTCACCGCCAGGATGTCTGGCCTTATAACAATACCTATGATGGCTGGTGGGGACACGATACCTTACCGAAGTTGAATTTTGAAGCATCCAGAGAACTTTTTGATTATGTAATGAAGATTGCGGCCAAGTGGGTGTCACCGCCTTTTAATGCCGACGGATGGCGGCTGGATGTGGCGGCTGACTTGGGACACTCGCCGGAGTACAATCACTATTTTTGGAAAGAGTTCCGGAAGGCAGTGAAACTGGCAAATCCCGATGCGATTATACTGGCGGAGCATTACGGCAGTTCCGCAGAATGGCTGCGGGGTGACCAATGGGATACAGTCATGAATTATGATGCGTTTATGGAACCCATCACATGGTTTCTTACCGGTATGCAGAAGCACAGCGATGATTACCGGGGGGATTTGTTTGGGAACCCGGACAGCTTCTGGGGAGCTATGCGGCATCATATGGCCAGCTTTACCATGCCGTCCCTGTTGGTGGCGATGAATGAACTTTCTAATCACGATCATTCCCGTTTTTTGACCAGGACCAATAAAAAGGTGGGAAGAACCAATACACTGGGTGCCCATGCGGCCGATGAAGGCATTAACAAAGCGGTGATGCGGGAAGCGGTAGTCATGCAGATGACCTGGCCCGGTGCACCCACCATTTATTACGGTGATGAGGCCGGGGTGTGCGGATTTACCGATCCGGATAATCGGAGGACTTATCCCTGGGGACATGAAGACAAGGAAATGATCGCGTTTCATAAGGAAATGATCCGGATACACAAAGAAAACAAAGAATTTTTAACCGGTTCCATCAAGCCCCTGGAAGGGGAGTATAATATGCTTGCCTATGCCCGGTTTAAGAAAAATGAACAATCAGTCATTATTGTAAATAATAATGATTATGAGATCACAAAGGAAATAACGGTGTGGCATTTGGGGGTTCCCAGAGAAAGTGTGATGAAGCAGTTGATATTGACTACGGCAGAGGGATTCACGGCGGAAGAAAAAGAGTTTCCGGTAGTTTCGGGTAAAATCAGTATTACATTGCCGAAGACTGCCGCAATTGTATTAAAATATGGTAATAAGGAAAAGAAAGAAGAAAAAAAATTTTCGTTTTTCAGATAAATACTGAAAAACGAAAATTTTTTTAATATTCCCATAATATGTTATAACTATATCCGTTTATTTATAATGCAAAATATATCGAAATATGATATACTTGGTAAGTCTTAGTTTCAAATATCAATAAGTTTAGGAGCGCCCATCATGCGTTTTAAAATCAAAACAGTAATTAGTCTTATAGTGGTTTTCTTATGTTCATTATCGACTGTGGTATATGCAGGAAACTCTTTTCCCAATATCAACGTTGCGGTTTCCGATACAGAAACAGTAGCAACGGAACGAATTGTTAACAAGGTGCTGGATTCCCTTGGATATCAGATCACACCATTTTCTCATACTCTTAATGGCATAGCAACAGAAACCAACAGTGGTGAGACGGGGATTCTCGCCTTGCAATATGCCGGTTTGGAAGCGGAATATGAAAATCTGATCCGTGTACCGGAATCCTATGCGACTATTGAATTTCGCGCTTATATCAGAAATGATCGTAAGATAATAATTGATTCCTGGGAATCCTTAAGCGGATTAAAGTTAGTTGGCTATAAGGATAATAATTATATAACCACTCATGCCGGAGAATACGTTACAGAACAGATAACAGCCAACAATTATGAGGAGTTGTGGAATGCCTTAATTCGCAATGAAGCCGATGTGGCGGTGATCCAGCTTTCCGGAGATAGCGAGATCACTTTACCGGAGGGGATTGCTCAGGTTGGCATTATTGAAGTAAAAGACGGTTATATGTATTTAAATAAACAGTATGCGGAATTGGCACCGTTGCTGTCACAGGAGATCAAAAAACTTAAAGATAATGGGACTATCGAAGATATCCGTAACGGTAACCTCAGCAGCGATAAGAAAACAGTCATCCATATATCCTCTTACCATGGCAATATGAAATGGGAAGCGGGAATTAATGACGGGATCATGAAAGGGCTGGGAAATGTCCAGGATTATGAAATCTATAAGTTTACTCTGGATGCCAGAAGAACGCAAAATTTCGAAGCCAGAAAGAATAGTATAAGGAATGATATCCGCGCGTTGTTAATGGAGAAAGAAGTGGATGTGGTCATTGTCTCGGA
>JAVBUF010000044.1:0-81557 GCA_031555615.1 Lachnospiraceae bacterium
TCCGACCTTTGGGAAAGCTCCTCAATAATTTGATAGCCGTACATATCTTTTTCTTCAAGTAACTTCAGTATAAGCATAGTAGTATTGCCTGACAGTGCATTTTTATCTGTTCCCACGTCGATTCCTCCTATAAGTAGATGGTCTACTTATAATATATATAGATAATCTACATATGTCAAGAAAATGAATAAAAAAAATTAATAATGTGGTATAATCAAATTGTGTTTCAGGACCAATTATGGATTTCTCAGAAAGGCGGATTATAAACATGAAAATGGATCGTCTATTGGGCATCCTCACCACATTGCTGCAAAATGACAGCGTTACAGCTCCTTATTTGGCAGAAAAGTATGAGGTAACCAGAAGAACCATCGGAAGAGACATCGATGCATTATGTCAGGCCGGTATCCCCATCATTACCAAGCAGGGTTATGGCGGCGGTATTTCCATTGCCGAGGGTTTTAAGCTGGATAAAAGCGTGCTGACCACCGATGAACTTTCAACCATGATTGCCGCTCTGAAAGGTCTGGGCACTGTATACGGTAAATCCCAGATGGAAAAAACCCTGGACAAACTTTCCAGCGGCAGTGACAGCGTGGTTTCCCTGCGGGAAAGCGTTGTGATCGATCTGGCATCTCATTACCGTGGAGCTCTTACCGAAAGAATCAATACGCTGAAGCTGGCAGTAAGGGAGCAAAGAATCGTTGAATTTGATTACTATTATGAAAAAGGGTGCTCTCACCGGATCGTGGAGCCTTGTTTCATCACCTTTCAATGGACGGCCTGGTATATCTTTGCCTATTGTTTGGAACGGGAAGATTTTCGTCTCTTCAAACTGGCCAGAATCGGGAATCTGCAGTTAAGTGAAGGCACATTCGGCATCCGGGAGATACCTGTGGAAAAGCTGGATATGAATGCTCATCTGGTGGATGACAAGCAGTTGGTGGCCATTTTTGATCCATCGGTTCGTTATCAGCTGATTGAAAATTACGGCATAGACTGTTATACCGAAATGCCGGATGGCCGGCTGCGGCTGGAGACCGGTTATACCTATTATCAATATATGTTAAGCTGGGTGCTGAGTTTTGGTGACAAGGTACAGGTAATAGAACCCAGGGAGATGGCCCAGGATGTGGTGAAAGTGGCCAGAGGAATTTTACGGAATTATAACTTGTAAAAATAGAAACAAACCGGACTATCAGGTGTCCGGTTTGTTTTGTTATACTGAATAAAAGCGTTTGAAACCGGAGATTTGTATTACATGAACTATCCGGACTTTGGAAAGGAGCAATGTTATGAGTATGATAGATTCACGTTGTGGATTAAAATGCAGCAGCTGCAGTTTTCGGCAGCCCTGTAATTGCGGAGGATGTATTGATACCATGGGAAATCCCTTTCATGGGAAATGTCCCATTGCTGACTGCTGTCAGAAGAAAGGCCAGGAGCACTGCGGAGAATGCGGCAATATTCCCTGTGAAAAGTTATTTGAGTATTCCTATCTTGACCGGGAGCATGGAGATATTCCGCAGGGAAGCAGAATAATGGAATGTCGGAAGTGGGCGGCAGAAACGGGGAAAAAGGTCTGGAATCATGTTTTGCTTACATCAGCCGGCTGGTCCGGCGAAGACGGGATTAATGAAAATATCCTGAACTGCTTTTTAGGGATGCTGGAGCAGGACATTAAAACGGTGAAGGTTCTGTTCATACCCACCGCGGCCATTGATGAAGAGGCAAAGTATTATGCCGGTAAATGTAAGGAAGAGCTTTTGGCAGCAGGGATATGGGAGGAACATATCAATACGTATGATATCGGCCGGAGCGAAGCCCTTTCCGGCGAAGCAGCCATGGAATATGATGTGATTTATTTTACCGGCGGGGATACCGGATATCTGCTGAAGAAGATCGAGGAAACCGGTTTTGCGCCAATCATCAAAAAGATGGTTTATGCCAATAAGGTATATGTAGGTGTCAGCGCCGGCAGCCTGATTGCTACTCCCAATATCGGCGATGCCTATGACCCTCAGACTGCCGGGCTGGCATTTATCAATGCCTATCTTTCGGTACATAACCCGGAAGGAACCGCTGCAAGGGAGGATTTGCCACTGCCGCATATCCCTCTGACCGATGCTCAGGCATTGCAGGCAGGGTATGACGGATATCATCTGATTGAGTGAAAAGGAAGGCCAGGCCTTAAAAATAACTGCTGATTTTATTCCAAATCCGGCAGTTATTTTTAAGGTTATTTTATTGTGTTCCCCATGAAGGTTATGATATACTACAAAAGAAAGACAGGTATGGAAAGGCATGGCTAGCAGGATGGGTGAAATCGATTTATCCGAGTTGGGTCGGGAAATTGGCGAAAAAGTCGAAAAATTCGTTAATTCAAAAGAAATAAAAGACTTACAGGAAAACATAAAAAAAACAGTTGAAACCACCATAAGTGAGGTGAGCCGTTCGGCCCGGGAAGGTGCGGAATATATCAATAAAAATGCACAGGAACGCCGGGAAGCTACTCAGAAGGAGTTTCGGAAGAGTCCCTATCATGAAAAATATGAGAAGTACATGCATGCGGACAGGCAGACAGGGAAACCGGATATAGCGTATACCCGCCCGGTCAAGTCGGTTCAAAGCAGGCCCCTCCCTATCATTAAAAGTCCTCCGGGACGGGTTTCCGGGGTTCTGATGACAGTGTTCGGCAGCATTGGTGCGGCTTTCGGCTGGCTGATAACGTTGGCCGGCTATACTTTGTCGTATTTTACCGGCAGGTATATGGGAACCGTATTTTGGGCAATTCTGGCCGGCATTGGTACGGTTACAGCCATCGTCGGGGGCTTTTTAAGACGCCGGGCGAAGCGGTTTAAGATATACACCGGTACGATGAAAACGAAAGATTTTCATGCCATCAAAGATTTGGCCAATGCAGTCGGTAAGAGCAATAAGTTTGTCTTAAGGGACATAAAGAAGATGATCAGGCAGGGCTGGTTTAAGGAAGGTCATCTGGATCAGCAGGAAACCTGTTTTATGCTCACCGATGAATCCTATAAAATGTATCAGGAAGCCCAAAAAGAACTGGAAAACCGGAAGCTGGAAGAAGAAAGACTGGCCAGGGAAAAGGAACTGCTGGAACAGGACCCGGTCAGAAAACAATTGGTGGTGGCCGTTGAAGAGGGTCGGGAATACATACGCCGAATCAGAGAAATCAACGATGAAATCCCCGGTGAGGAGATTTCTCAGAAACTTTACCGGCTGGAAGAAGTATGTACACGGATTTTTGAGCATGTGAAGGACAACCCTGAAAAATTGGCCGATATCCGCAAATTTATGAGTTATTATCTGCCCACGACGCTGAAACTGGTAGAGTCGTACCACGAGTTTAGCAGTCAGCCGGTGCAGGGGGAAAATATTACCAGCAGCAGAAAAGAAATCGAGGAGATGCTGGATAATATAAACGGAGCCTTTGAAAAGATGTTTGACAAGCTTTTTGAAGATGATGCAATGGATGTGTCCACTGATATCTCGGTGCTGTCAACCCTGTTGGCGCAGGAAGGCTTGCTGGAAGATGAATTTAAAACAAAAATGGGAGGGACAGGAGAGAAACAATAATGGCAGAGAACAGAGAAACAACGGTTTTAACACTTGATCCTTTTGCGGAGATGCCGGCCGAACCGCAAGCCCCAGTGGTTTTGCAGACGTCGGAGAAACCGGTGGAACCGGCAGTCTTTGATGAAAGTACCTTATCACCGGCAGAACAGAAAATGGTGGATGATTTTGTGGCAAAGATTGATTTGAGTAATTCAACAGTCATCCTGCAGTATGGCGCCGGTGCTCAGAACAAGATTGCGGATTTTTCCGAAACGGCACTTTCCAATGTCAAAACCAAGGATTTGGGAGAAATCGGCGAACTGCTGTCCAACGTGGTGTATGAACTGAAACGGTTTGATGAGGAAGACGAAAAAGGCTTCCTGGGGATGTTTAAGAAGACCGGCAATAAGATTACAGCGATGAAAAGCAAATATGATAAAGCCGAAGTAAATATTAATAAGATCAGCGGCGTTCTGGAAGAACATCAGATTCAACTGCTGAAAGATGTAGCCATGCTGGACAAGATGTATGACCTGAATAAAAATTACTTCAAAGAGTTATCCATGTATATCCTGGCCGGCAAAAAGAAACTGGAAAAAGCCAGAGCCCAGGAACTTCCGGTATTAATGGAAAAAGCGCAGGCCAGCAGCCTGCCGGAGGATGCTCAGGCGGTCAATGATTTTGTGGCATTGTGTGACCGTTTTGAAAAGAAAATCCATGATCTGGAACTGACCAGAATGGTGTCTATTCAGATGGCTCCGCAAATCAGACTGGTGCAGAGCAATGATACCATTATGTCCGAGAAAATCCAGTCCACCCTGGTAAATACCATTCCCCTCTGGAAGAGCCAGATGGTTCTGGCCCTTGGCATTACCCATTCCACTCAGGCCGCTCAGGCCCAGCGGGAAGTAACCAATATGACCAACGAATTGCTGAAGAAAAATGCAGCTGTCCTGAAAACAGCCACTATCGAAACAGCAAAGGAAGCGGAGCGCAGTGTGGTGGATATCGAAACCCTGAAGCAAACCAATGAATCATTAATTTCCACCCTGGACGAGGTGGTTAAGATTCAGGAAGAAGGACGCCAGAAACGAAAAGAAGCGGAAGTAGAATTGAGACGGATTGAAGGCGAATTGAAAAATCGGCTGTTACAGATGCAGAAATAATAACAAGCAATACGCGAAAGCGCCACCGAGAGGTGGTGCTTTTTTAGTATGCGCGCCATGGGCGATTAATTAAAATTCTTTCTATATATAAGAGCCTTTCACATAGCGCAAGATACGTACTTTCGTAGTACTTGATGTGCTACAATTAACCGGGAAATTACCATAAGACTAGAAAAATAATATGGAGGAAGTAAATAATATGAAAAACAAAAAATTTAAAGAAGCTAAAAAAGTAATAGGAATTTTTCTGTCAATTATGCTGATTTGTTCATTAATACCACAGACAGTTCATGCAGCAGGTATGTCAGTAGTGAATAATGGGGATTCCAGCATAACAATTTCGGTTAACTACGGCGGCTATGCCGGCTATCTGGCTTCATATATGACCGAAGCGGAATACAGCCTGCTTTCACCCCGTCTTCCCGGTGAAGTGGGTCATGAGTACACAGGTGCGACATACACTGGCATGAAAGGGGATATAATGACGGCAAGCACGATATCGGCTAATGGGTATGGCGGCCTACTGGGTAATCCGAGTGGCGCTTTTGTAAAAGGATCTGTGGTTTATGTACTTGTTTTTATTCTGAGTGAGGATACTGTAGCTGAAAAATTCACTATTGTATCTTACCATACCGCGGCCATAACGATTGGAGATGCCCCCCAAACAGTTGCCGGCAGTTACGCCCACAACACTCATTCCTACGAATGGGTTACAATAACCGAACCCAGCCTGACACAGGATGGGTTGGAGCAATATGCCTGTTCCTGCGGTAATGTGCAGTTGACCCAGCCGATTCCGGCAGCAACGGTATATATCAAAGGGCTGTATGGTGCGGTCAAGAATGCTTCCCCGGATGCTGCCGTGAATTATAACGCCGGCAAATGGACAGGTATCAGCGATTATGTGATTAAAAAACTTGCTGAACGCCCCGATGTGACAACCCAAATTACCTTTGAGCACAAGAATGCTTCCTATTCCTTTACCATTCCGGCAGGAACTTCTTTTGAATCCTTATTAAACGACAATGAAAATTATTATGGGTTCTTTACCTACTGTGAGCTATTGGGAATTCCGGTAACACAGCTTTAAAATGAATTACCACTGATGATATTAGTCGGTGGTAATTTTTTGTTTTTTACGGCATAGCAAATAAAAAGTTGAGGAATAATTGAGATTTACTGCGTATACTAATCCTTATAGACAACAGATAAGGAGCGTATATATGAAAATTAGAGTAGCAGATATTTCAAAAATCTATGGGGCAAATGAAAGTCAGGTTGTCGCTCTTGACCACGCATCCATGACGATACACGAGGGTGATTTTATTTCTATTATGGGACCCTCCGGGAGCGGCAAAAGTACCCTGCTGCATATTGTCAGCGGATTGGATAATCCCACTTCGGGCAATGTAGTTTATGGTGATACGGACATTCATAATGGCAGCGATAAAAAACTGTCTGCTTTTCGTCGTCAGAAAATCGGATTTATCTTTCAGCAGTTTAATCTGCTTCCTGTTTTGACAGCCCGGGAGAATATCATAATGCCGTTGCTTTTGGATAAAAAGCAGGCTGATGAAACTTATTTACAGGAACTTTCCACTTTTCTGGGACTGGAGAAACGCCTTTCCCATTTGCCCCATGAACTATCCGGCGGCCAGCAGCAACGTGTTGCCATTGCCCGGGCGTTGATTGCCAAGCCGGATATTATCTTTGCGGATGAGCCTACGGGAAACCTTGACAGCAAAAGCGGCGGAGAGGTAATGAAAATGCTTTGTAATATTCGGGAGAAAATGAATAAGACACTGGTTGTAATCACCCATGACCCAGGTATTGCAGAAATGGCAGAACGCCGTTTTACAATTATTGACGGAGAACTTTCGGAGGTGACTGCATTATGAAATCTTATCTGTCATTGGCTTACAAAGAGTTAAGAGCGCAAAAGGTAATGGCCGTTCTTATTCTGATTGCCGTTATTCTTTCCAGTATCATGACAACTGCTGTCGGTCAATCCCTTGGCATTTTACAGGCAATGAGAAAACAACAGGCCGCTTCTTTAAACGGAGACCGCTTTGCTACTTTTCATCAGATAACATATGAACAGATGCTGCAGTTGAAAAATGATCCCCGGCTTTATGATGTAGGCAGTTTCATTAACACCGGATATATAAAACTCGGTAATAGTGGTTTGACCCTTTTTGCTCGTGAATATGTAGAGGATGCATTAACTGCTTATCACATGGTCAACAAATTAAAAGAAGGCCGGCTGCCAACGGCTCCCGGGGAGATTGTTTTGCCGGAAAATGCTTTGCAATACTTTGACCAGGATATCCATGTTGGCGACACGATTACACTGCAGGCGGAAATATCTCTTATGGATGGAACCGTGCCGGCGTATGAATATTCTTCGGAATTTACTGTCTGCGGCATATTGGAAGGCAACTATATCGGTTATGCCACGGGAACTTTGGATGCTGTATTAGGGGAGGGTACGGCTGCTGCGCTGCTGCCGGAGGAGTATTTACTTTATTCAACCGATTTCAAAACCAAAGATACCCAGCAGTTTCAGGCCCTTATTGACGAACTGGCAAACAGTATTGGTATTCAGAAATCAAAAATCCAATATAACTGGATTTTGTTAGATGCTCTTGGTATTTCCTATGAGGAAGCAGGGGAATCCAATGCGGACACCGGGTTTTCTTTTATGCTCCTTGCCTGTGTTATGGTTGGTACCCTTGTCCTCCTTGCGGCTGGATTGGTAATCTACAATATTTTGAAAATTGCTGTAACCAAACGGATCAAAGAGTACGGAACACTCCGGGCAATGGGCAGTGAGCGGGGACAGATTTACTGTCTTGTTTCCATGCAACTGTTGATTTTATGTGGTATCGGTATTCCTGTTGGTTTGCTCATGGGCGGGCTGTCTGCAAAAGGGATATTAACAGCGGCAATGGGTATTCTGAATCCCGACGTATTTATGGCTGGCAGTACGCAGGAGCTTCATGCAGCGATTCGGGCCACAAGCTCCAATAACATTCTTTTTTTGGGTGTAAGCATTGCTGTAACGTTGTTGTTTGCAATGCTGGCGGCTTTTCCCGCGGCACGGTATGCTTCTCATGTTTCCCCCACCATTGCAATGTCCGGACAAAGTATCAAGATAAAGCGACAGGGACGAAAAGTAAAAAATATTCACAATTTTGAAGCCTATTATGCAGGGCTGAACTTAAAACGCGGACAGGGCCGAACGGCCATAACGATTCTTTCTTTGGTTATGAGTATTACGGTCTTTGTAGCTTTGCAGAGTTTTACCCAAATACTGGATACGGGCAGCGATGTAAAGAATATGAATTTGGGGGACTATGCCATAACGAACGAAAGCATTGGAATGGATTCACAAAGTATAGCAGAAGCCCGTCAAAATGAATGGATGGAAAGTTTATTAACTACCAAATTATCAATATATAAGCAGGATGAAAACGGCCAAATCCCCATTGGACTGGATTTTACGCTGCAATCATGGGAAACTTTTCATATAGCTGGCATAGATGATACCCGCCTGACTTCTTATGTGGATGGGTTATCGGAGCAGGATGTGGAAGATTTAAGATCAGGTGCGGCATGCATTGTAAAAAATCCCGTTGCCTTTACCTATGAGGAGCAAACAATAGAAACAACAGCTTTTGAATATAACGACACCATAGTAGTGAATGGACAAAAGTTGCGTGTGGCCGGCGTTGCCGACACGCCTGTTACCATCAACAATGAAGGCTTTGTAAACGGCGTACAGATTATTGTAAATGATGAACTATATAACTCCTTGACAGGTGTAAACCGCTATGCGGAAGTTTATCCAACCTTAAATCCCCATGCCGATAATGAGCGATTTGAACAATGGTTAGACAGCTGGTGCGGGGAAAATCCCGGCAGTCATTGGCTTTCCTATCAGCAAACCGATGCACAGCTTGCAGAAAGTTTTGCACAGATCAATATGCTCTGCTGGGGACTGATCCTCTTTATCGGACTGATCGGAATACTGAACATCATCAATACCGTTTACAGTAACATTCACACCCGCATATCTGAAATTGGTATGCAGCGTGCAATTGGAATGAGTGCGGTTAGTCTTTATAAAACCTTTTTGTGGGAGGGCGCTTATTATGGAATTATCGCATCTGTTGTTGGCGGAGTATCGGGATATATCTGCACAGTATTTGTAAATGCGGCAACAACGGATACTTTACAGCTGGTGGCGGTTCCGTATCTTTCCATTCTCGAAGCTGCGGTTATTTCCATTGCCGCCTGCTTACTGGCAACGGCTATTCCTTTGCGTGCTATTGCTAAAATGAATATTGTTGAATCAATTGAAACAGTAAAGTAATTTTAATTTCCCAATTCGATACTGATTTCATTGAATTTTGCCAGAATATCGTTCAATTCCACGGCACCTTTGGCAGTCCCGGACTGGTCCATAATCACCTGGCCCTGATGCATCATCACCAGTCTGTTGCCGTATTGCAAGGCAAATTTTAGATTATGAGTAACCATAATGGCGGTGAGTTTTTTGGTCTTAATGATTTTCTCGGTAAGTTCCATAATATTTTCCGCCGTTTTGGGATCTAAAGCGGCGGTATGTTCATCCAGAATCAGCAGCCGGTTTTCGGTAAGGGTAGCGGTAATCATGGCCAGAGCCTGCCGCTGCCCGCCGGAGAGGTTTTTTACCTTATCTCCCAGGCGGTTTTCCAAGCCCAGATGCAAAAGTTCCAATTGGGTTTTGTAAAAATCGTTGCGGTCTTTATTTACCCCTTTTTGAAATAAATAGGATTTTCCTTTATGGTCGGCTAGGGCCATATTTTCCAATATTGTAAAAGAACCGCAGGAGCCTTTGGCCGGGTCTTGATAAACGCGGGCGATAAATTCGGCCCGTTTGTAGTCTTTCACTTTGGATATATCCTGATTATTAAAAATAACCTGCCCCTGATCAGCCAAAGACGTTCCGCAGATGATATTCAAAAGGGTGGATTTACCAGAGCCGTTGCTGCCGATAATGGAAATAAAGTCATCCTTCCGGACCCCGAAATTAAAATCGGTAAACAGGGTGCTTTCGTTGATTGTCCCGGGATAGAAGGTTTTAGATATATGATTAAGACTTAACATTCTTTAGTCCTCCTTTGGACAGCATATCTTTGGAAACCAGTGCGATCAGGAAAATCAGGGCCATCAGCAGCTTTAAGTTATTGGGATTAAAATTCAGGTTCAAAGCAATGGAGAGACAGGCCTTATAGATAATCGAACCGATCAGCACCATAGTAGTACCTTTGATAAAGGATACCCGGCTGAACAGGGACATCCCGATAATAACCGAAGCCAGCCCCATTACCAGCATCCCGGTGCCGGAGTTGACATCAAAATTTCGCTGCTGCTGGCACAAAACCGAACCCGCCGTAGCCGCCAGGGCATTACACAGCATCAGTCCCAGAATCTTCACCTTTCCCTGATCTTTTGCCAGCATGGTAACCACCGTTTTGTTATCCCCCACAGCCCGCAGCAGAAGCCCGGATTTGGTTTTCAGATACCAGTCCATAATCAGCTTCAGGCCGATGCTGCAGAGGACGATAACGATTAAAGTATGAAAGCCGGAAAGGGCCCCAGGCAATAGCAGAATAATACCGCTGTTAAAAATGGTCTTTTCATTGACGATAGGTAAAATAGCCTTCCCTCCGGCCAGAAAAAGATTGACCGAATACAGACCCGTCATGGTAATGATTCCCGCCAGCAAATCCTTGATTTTAAAAACCACATGAAAGATTCCGGTCAAAAACCCGGCCAGAGCTCCGGCCAGAAAAGCCACCAAAATCGCAAGCCAGGGATCCACGCCATGAGTAATCATCATGGCAGTAATGGCGGAACCTAAAGGAAAGGTTCCGTCCACCGATAAATCCGGGAAATCCAGAATGTGATAGGTAATATAGATACCCAGGGCCAGAATCCCATAAATAAAGCCCTGCTCCAAAATACCTCTGATAATAAAGATGATACTGTCCATTTTTTCTCCGCCTTTACTCTAAGAATGTAATCGAATCGGCATATTCTTCAGGAACCTTCAGACCAAATAAAGCCATGGCCTTTTCATTGGCCACAGGGGTACAGGCAGAAATAACCGCAACCGGAATCTTACTGATATCCTCCCCTTTTAAAACCCGGGCAGCTATCTGGCCGGTGGTTTTGCCCAGTTCAAAATAATCAATATTCTGCGCTGCCACACAGCCTTTCCGGACCTGTTCCTCTTCCGAACCGAAAACCGGGATACCGGCTTCATTAGCCTTGGCCAAAACTGTATCCAGATTGTTGACCACATTATTGTCGGTAAAATTATTGATGACATCACATTTGGTCAATAAAGTATCCAGTGCCAGAGGAATATCGGATGCCGCATTGACCCCGATGGCTTCCACGCTGAAGCCGTAGTTGGGAGCCAGCCCTTCCAATGCTTCCAGATGGGTAAGGGAGTTCACTTCACTGGTGGTATACAGTACCCCGATAACTTTGGCTTCCGGCATCATGGCCCGGATCAGCTGCACCTGCTGCTCCAGCGGCAGGGAATCACTGGTGCCGGTGCAGTTGGTACCGGGCTCTTCCAGAGAATTGACCAGTTGGGCACTGACCGGATCGGATACGGCGCTGAAGACAACCGGAATATCGGTACCTACGGTAGAGTTAAAAGCCGACATGGCGGTGGGCGTTGCGATACCGCAAATCAAATCATAGCTTTTGGAAACAAAGGTATCGGTGATCATGGCGGCATTGGCCGGTAAACCATCGGCATTTTTATAATCGAAGGTAACATTTTTGCCTTCTTCAAAACCGGCTTCCTTCAGCCCCTCCATAAAGCCTTCCCGGCAGTTGTCAAGGGAGCCGTGGGGAGCGATCTGGGCGATGCCGATGATGACGCTGTCCTTTGATGGGCCGGAATTACCGCAGCCAGTCAGTGCGGCCAGTGAAAGGGCCATTGCCATTAAGATACATGTTGATTTTTTCATATTGTTCTCCAATCTGTGCCTGTGGCACCTGTTATTATTTCTGAGAAATAAAAAAAGACTCCGATCCCTCTTAAAAGATAGGGACAAGAATCTATACCTGCGGTGCCACCCTGATTAGTATATCTAAAATATACTCGCTCATTCTTATGCTAACACATAAGCTCATTGATAATGGGTTGAGTTCCCATCAGAAACTACTAAGTGTAGAACACTGTTCGGTCTGCCCTCAAAAGTCCATTCCTATTATACTGCATTGCGGCTTCTCAGCAAGCGCCGCTCTCTGTAAATGGTGAGAATAATAGTACTCTTCTTTATCAGCGGTTTATTTCTCATTTGGTTATTATGTATGATATGAAAAAAAAATGATTTTGTCAATCTTTTTTTGTAATTTTTATTGTGTTTTTATTGTGTTGAATGAAAAATATGGTAAAATATGTTTAATGAGGAATTATGTGGAAGATTGTAGATGACTGATGTCCAGCCAAACCGAAGCTATGATGAGAGTGAAATCATATGTGAGGCTTTATGATGTTTTTGTTGCCTCATATGTAAAATGTATTTATAAGGGGAATTATACGGAAGATTGCAGACGATTGAGTCCACATGAAATTTTGTATGATTTTCATGTGGGCTTTTTAGTATCATAATTGTTGTGAACAAAGGAAAGATTAAGGAAGATTTGTATTTGAAAGAATTAAAGAGGTAGAGAAATAATTGGAGGAATTTTACTATCATTAAGAGGGGAAGTTGATAAGGAACATCCTAAGGTTTTTGATTTTTAAAATATGATAGCAACAGTCTGTTGGCGGATAATTATAGATAAGTTAGAAGTACATATAAGAGAAAAGAGAGGTTAAATGATGGGATTTGTATTTGAAGAACTTAATGAGGAAGATCGGGGGTATTTAAAAAATTTTGATATCGAAAACCCATTTACGTTTAGATTTCCAGCTAGATTAAATTCTTGGGGCAATAGATAGAGAAAGGGAGATTATACTTTTATCGCTAGGAGGATCAGGTCTTAATAAGGATCAGCCACGAATTTTTTGAGAAATACGGGGATCAATTTATACATATAGGATATGTAAATGGAAATCACGTAAGGAAGTAGACATCACCTGGTTTTTATATGAAATTCGTTTTCCAACAGTTCTAGAAAAACAGAAGAATGAATTAACAATAATGATACAGGAAGCTTTCCAAGGCTATGGATTTGGACTAGAAGAGATAAAAGTAGATAATATTACTTTTGCTGAAATTGTAGAACCTATTTTTGTAAATGACAGGGGATAGAATAGATGGAAGAAAAAAATCAAACAGATATTGTAGCCTTATGAGTGAGTTACAAGAATCTTAAAATCTCTGGATGTTCTTCAGTATACCTTTGCAAATGGTGTCCCATTGTGACAGGCTGAAGGTTGATTGTAAAGCGATAATTTTATGATACCGATAAGAATTGGATCATTGGTAAACAAGATGCGATATTCAATAGTCTGGGAGTTTGGATGAATGTAAATAAGGATGGTACAGGAAAAGTGTGTAAGAAAGCTAAATGAGAATTAGAAAATAATAGCCTGTTGGCTAATAATTATAGATAAATTAGAAATATATAGAAGAGAAGAGAGGGAAAAATTATGGGATTTGTATTTGAAAGAATCAATGAAGAGGGAGAAAAATATCTGGAGAAATTCATATCGGATTCGCTGGTGTATTATTGGGCAATAGATAGGGAAAGAAAATTTATTTTACTATCATTAGGAGGGGGGGGGGATTGATAAAGAACATCCTAAAATTTTCGACTTTTTTTATAAGGAAACAATCGGAAAAATTTATGCATATCAAAAAGATGAATGGATAACACGAGAAGAAATAAATACGACTTGGTATTTGTATGAAATTCGTTTTCCGACTGCACTACAGGAAAAAGAGGACGAGTTAATTGAGCTTATAAAAGAAGCTTTTTTTGCATTTGGGTCAGGGATGGAAAAGATAAAGGCACGTAGCACTACGTTGGCAGAAGTAGCCGCACCTATTTTTATTAATGACAAAAGGGGATAGGAAATGAAAGAAAAAGTAGCTCAGATAGTAGCATGGATGGAAGAATGGGAAAAAAATTATGGTAGACCACAAACAAATAAAGAATTAGCAATCTTTATGAGTGAATTACAAGTTCAAACACTTGAAATTTTTTCTTTTAAATTAGAAGGAGATAGGACGGTTATTCCTTATTGTGGTACTATTGATGGTGTTCCCTTGTGGCAAATAGCAGGTGGTATTGGTAAAGTAAATGATGCGTATGGTTATATTTCTGATACCGAAGTAGGTAAACTATGGAATAATGATATTTTTTCTCAAGAATTAAAAAATATGTTAGGTGAAAATTATAATAAACTAATGAGTGGCTGGGATGCGGAAGGAAACCGTAGTGCTACCCCCATTCCCGGATACGACATTTTACATGGGATGACTTTACTTCTAAAAATGTGAGGCTAAATAATGGCAATGGAGATATCATAGCCCTTACTTTAAGTGACATGTCAGATTTTAACACCAGGGTATGGGTACTCACTGAACTTCCCGCCCTTCTGGAAATGAACAGCGTTACTTCAATTAATGGTATCTCTAAAGTAAACTTGAAATTATATATGAAATTCTTTTTAGAAAATGGTTTCAGCCAAACTGAGGCAATGGAAAGCTTGGCAAAAGTAATTTCTATGCGTGCCTATGAATATATAGCCTGTATAAATGTGGAGTATGATTCCAATGGACAACTAATCAAAAATGGAAATGTTGCTTACATAACCACCACAGGCCTTGGAGATTGCGGGAAAACTTACGGAACATCCCAAAACCTTTACAGCAAACTATATAAAACCGGTAAATTATTTAGCCATATCGACTGCAAGCCCTTCTAAACCGTTGCACTGCCGCAGATATAGCTGTTAAAAGCAGCATCGAAACCCTATATCTCCAATCCACAGCTGGGTGAATTATTTGGGATTATACCCTGTTTCTAGCGACAAATATACCAAAGCAAGGTTTTGATACACTGCTTAAATATGATGCTAATGAGGATTAGATTATCGATGAACAGGATGAAATATTCCACAGTCTGCGAGTTTAGAAAACAACAGCCGGTTGGCTGATAATTATAGATAAATCAGAAGAGAAAAGAGAGGGAAAATTATGGGATTTGTATTTGAAAGAATTGATGAAGAGGGAAAGAAATATCTGAAGAAATTTGTATCTACTTCTCAGGTGTATTATTGGGCAATAGATAGGGAAAGAGAAATTATCCTATTGGCGTGGGGGGGGGGAGGAATTAATATAGAGCATCCTGAAAAATTTGTTTTTTTTTATAAAGAAACAATCGGAAAGATTTATGCATATCGAAAAGATACATGGAAAGCTCATGCAGAGATAGACACGACAACATGGTACTTATATGAAATTCGTTTTCCAACGGTACTAGAACCAAAAAAGGAAGAGTTAATTTTGCTTGTAAAGGAAGCTTTTCTTGCTTTTGGTGCGGGGATGGAAGATGTAAAAGCGGATAATACTTTGTTGGCAGAAATAGCAAATCCTATTTTTGTAAATGATAGGAGGGGATAGGATATGGAAAAAAAAGTAACCCAGATAGTAGAATGGATGGAAGAATGGGAAAAGGAACATGGATATTCTCAAACAAATGCAGAGTTGGCAGCATTTATGAATGAATTACAAGTTCAAACTCTTAAAATTTTTTCATTTAAATTAGAAGGGGGAAGGACTATTATCCCGTATTGTGGTACCGTTGATGGCATTCCCATGTGGCAGATTGCGGGCGGAATTGGTAAAGTAAATGATACTTATGGTTATATTTCTGATACAGAAGTAGGGAAGCTTTGGGAAGATAAAATTTTTACGAATAAATTGATGAATCTATTGGGAGAAAAATATAATGTTCTGATGAGTGGCTGGGATGCAGAAGGAAATCGTAGTGCTACCCCTATCCCCGGGTATGACATATTATCATGGGATGACTTTACTTCTAAATATGTGATGTTAAATAATGGTAAGGGAGATATCATATCCTTAACATTAAGTGACATATCAGACTTTAAAACTAAAGTCTAGGTACTCACCGAACCTCCGACGCTTCTAGGAATGGATAGTGTAACCTCTATTAATGGCATCTCCAAAACAGATCTTAAACGTTATATGGATTTATTTCTAAAAAGTGGTTTCAGTCAGACGGAAGCACTGGAAAGCTTAGCCAAAGTAATATCCATGCGCACTTATGAATATTTGGCCAGTATTTATGTGGAGTATGATTCTAACGGCCAATTGGTTAAGAATGGAGACTGGGCTTACATACGTACTACTGGAATATTTGGCAACTATGGAGATATCTATGCCACGCCCCAACATCTTTACAGCAAACTATATAAAACCGGAAAATTATTTAGCTATACCGACCTGCAAGTTCTTTTAGACCGTTGCACCGCCTCAGATATTACTGCAAAAAGCAGTTTAGAGGCATTGTATCTCCAGTCCACAGCCTGGGCATCTTCCTTTGCACAGGATGCCTTTTTGTTACTGGATCGCAATAATGATGGTGTCATTAATGATGGCGGTAAATTGTTTGGGGATCAAACACTGCTTTCCAGTGGAAAGTATGCTAAAACAGGGTTTGAGACATGAATCATATGATACCGATAAGAATTGGATCATTGATGAGCAAGAGGCGATATTCAATAGTATGGGAGTTTGGATGAATGTGAATAAAGATGATACAGGAAAAGTGTGTAAGAAAGCTAAATGAAAAATAGAAAATAATAGCCTGTTGGCTAATAATTATATATAAATTAGAAGCACATAGAAGAGAAAAGAGAGGGAAAAGTTATGGGATTTGTATTTGAAAAAATTAATGAAGAGGGAAAGAAATATTTAAAAAATTTTGTATCGGATTCCCCGGTTTATTATTGGGCAATAGACCGGGAAAGGGAAATAATTTTATTGTCCTTGGGGGGATGGGGATTCGATAAGGAGCAACCAGAATTTTTTGTTTTTTTATATAAAAAAAATATTGGGAAAATTTTAGCATATAGAAAAAAGGAATGGAAAACACGTACAGAAGTAAACGTGACATGGTATTTGTATGAGATTCGTTTTACGATTGCACTGCAGGGAAAAGAGGAGGAGCTAATTGAACTTGTAAAAGAAGCTTTTTTTACATTTGGGTCTGGGACGCAAAAGATAAAAGCGAATAGTACTACGTTGGCGGAAGTAGCAAATCCTATTTTTGTTAATGACAGGAGGGGATAGAATAGATGGAAGAAAAAATAAAGCAAATCTTAAAATGGATGGAAGATTGGGAAGAGAAGCATAAAATTCCTCAAACAAATGCAGAATTAGCAGCTTTTATTGGTGAATTGCAGAATCAGGTTATTGATATCTTTTCTTTTGAATTAGGAGGAGGAAGAACAGTTATTCCCTATTGTAGTAATATAGATGGAATCCCCATGTGGCAAATTGCGGGTGGAATTGGTAAAATAAATGACACGCACGGTTTTATTTCGGATACAGAGGCAGCAGGAGAACTTCTAAATATAGATGAATTTACTGATAAAATACAAAGTATATTGGGAGACAATTATAATCGTTTAATGAGTGGCTGGGATGCAGAAGGAAACCGTAGTGCGACCCCTATTCCAGGATACGACATCTTATCATGGGATGACTTTACTTCTAAAAATGTGATGGAAAAAATAGTAATGGAGATATCATAGCCCTTACTTTAAGTGAATGCCAGATTTTAATACTAAGGTATGGGTGCTCACTGAACTTCCCGCCCTTCTGGAAGTTAAATGGGAATTAAAAAATAACAGCCTGTTGGCTTATAATTATAGATAAATTAGAAACTCATAGAAGAGAAAAGAGAGGGGAAATTATGGGATTTGTATTTGAAGAACTTAATTATGAAGATGGAAATCACGCGAGGAAGTAGATATCACATGGTTTTTGTATGAAATCAGATTTCCGACAGTTTTAGAAGAAAAAAAGAAGAGTTAATAATTACGATAAAAGAGGCTTTTCTGGCTTATGAATTTGGATCAATAGAGGTAAAGGCAAACTCCTCAACAGATGCAGAATTAGCAACATTTATGAATGAATTACAAGTCCAAGTTATTGAAATTGTTTCTTTTGAGTTAGAGCAAGGAAGAACAGTAATTCCTTATTGTGGTATTGCAGATGTAGAATAGGAACTAGAAAATAACAGCCTGTTAGCTGATAATGATATATAAATAAGAAACGCATAGAAGAGAAAGAGAGGGAAAGACTATGGGATTTATATTTGAAAAACTTAATGAGGAAAAAAGAACATATCTAGAGAAATTTGATATTAGGCATCCTTTTAATTCTAACTTAAAGGTGGGTTTACGTGATTGGGTAGTGGATGCAGAAAGAGAAGTGTTTTTGCTGCCATTGACAGGAGGGGGGTATAATGAAGAACATCCGGAAGTTTTAAGATTTTTTTATAAAGAAAATATAGGAATAATTCATGCATATAAGAAAAAGAAATTTAAGACACATACAGAAGTAGATGTTACATGGTTTTTGTTTGAAATTTGCTTTCCAACCAATTTGGAAAATGAGAAGGAAGAAATACTTGGGTTAATTAAAGAAGCATTTCTTGTATATGGATCAGGAAGGCTGGATCAAAAAGTGGATGATTTTGTATTTGCAGAAATAGCAGACCCCATTTTTGTAAATGATAGGGAGGGGGGACTGATAAACAACATCTTAAAAATTTAATTTAAAGAAACAATTGGAAAAATTTTAATAACAGCCTTTTAGCTGATAATGATATATAAATTGAAAACATATAACAAGGAAAAGTGAGGGAAGAATGATGGGATTTGTATTTGAAAAACTTAATGAGGATAAAAGAAAATATTTGGAGAAATTTGATATTAGGCATCCTTTTGATTCTAACTCAAAGGCGAGTTTACGTGATTGGGTAGTAGATGCAGAAAAAGAAGTGTTTTTGCTACCACTGACAGGGGGGGGATATGATGAAGAACATCCAGAAATTTTAAATTTTTTTTATAAAGAAAATATAGGAATAATTTATGCATATAAGAAAAAGAAATTGAAGACACACACAGAAGTCGATATTACATGGTTTTTGTTTGAAATTCGTTTTCCTACCATTTTATCGTCTAAAAAGGAAGAATTAGTTGGACTAGTCAAAGAAGCATTTCTTGTATATGGATCTGGAAGAATGGATCAAAAGGTAGATGATTTTATATTTGCAGAAATAGCCGACCCTATTTTTGCAAATGATGGGAGGGGATGAACAAATGGAAGAAAAAGTAATACAGATTGTAGCATGGATGAAAGAATGGGAAAAAAATCATGGAACACCTCAGACAGATGCTGAGTTGGCAGATTTCATGAGAGGATTGCAGGAACAGGCCCTTCTAATATTTTCTTTTGAATTAGAAGGAGGAAGAACAGCAATTCCTTATTGCGGTATTGTGGATGGTATTCCCATGTGGCAGATTGTAGATGGAATTAGTAAAGTAAATAACAATTATGGCTATATATCTGGAACAGAGTTGGGGAAACTTTGGAACGAAAGAGACTTTGCTGATAAATTAGAGGATATTGTAGGCGAAAATTATACTCGTCTGATGAGTGGCTGGGATGCAGAAGGAAACCGTAGTGCGACCCCTATTCCTGGATACGACATTTTATCATGGGATGACTTTACTTCTAAAAATGTGATAGAAAAAAATAGTAAAGGAGATATCATAGCCCTTACTTTAAGTGACATGTCAGACTTTAATACTAAGGTATGGGTGCTCACTGAACTTCCCGTCCTTCTGGAAAAGAACAGCGTTACTTCAATTAATGGTATCTCTAAAGCAAACTTAAAATTATATATGAAATTTTTTTTAGAAAATGGTTTCAGCCAAACTGAGGCAATGGAAAGCTTGGCAAAAATAATTTCTATGCGTGCCTATGAATATATAGCCGGCATAAATGTGGAGTATGATTCCAATGGACAACTAATCAAAAATGGAAATGTTGCTTACATAACCACCACAGGCATCCTTGGAGATTGCGGGAAAACTTACGGAACACCCCAAAACCTTTACAGCAAACTATATAAAACCGGAAAATTATTTAGCTATACCGACCTGCAAGCCCTTTTAAACCGTTGCACCACAGCAGATATAGCTGTTAAAAGCAGCATCGAAACCCTATACATTCAATCCGCAGCCTGGGCTTCTACCTTCGCGGCATTAGAAACCACCAAACACCTACCCGGCAATGTTTTGCCGAATACCATATCTCTGCCGGAGGTCACCCAGACAGGTGGTCATGTCGTGGTGGATTACGGCAGCAGCAAGGTAGAAGTATGGGAAAAAGCACCCGGGGAATCTTATTCCTTTGAAGAGGACGGTTGGAAAAAGGTAAATCGCACCGACTTCATAACCAAAGATGGACAAGTTATTAGTCTGGAATCCTATATGAATATCCGTACTAATGCAATGAAGATAATTGGCGTGGTGGGAACAGTGGTTCTTGTCTATGACGGTATAACCAGTCTTCTGGAAGCAGCGGAAGCCTATAAAGTGGGGGATTATCATACCGGAAATGAAATCGTATGTAAGTGGGCCGCCGGAACCACTACCGGTCTGGTTACAGCCCAGGCTTTTATGGAAGCAATTTTTCCTACCTGTGCAGGCATCGCGGCCATCGGAGGCCCAGTTGGCATCATCGGCGCACTGGCTTTGGAACTGCTTGCCGGAGCAGCAGGATTTATGCTGGGCAAGCTAATCGGTGAGATGGCTGGCGAACTTATAGCTGAAGGCATTTCCGGATTAGAAGATTTGATTTTTGCCTTGATTGGTGAAAGTAATGCAGAATTTCTCAGGGCAGAAAATGCAATTCAGCCCAGGTGTGATCCTCTTATTATTGATCTAGATAATAATGGATTTCATTTCTTTTCCAAGACAATGGGCACCTATTTTGATTTAGATGCAAATGGTTTTGCTGAAAAAACTGGTTGGGTCAGCAAACAGGATGCCTTTTTGGTGCTGGATCGTAATAAGGATGGCGTCATTAATGACGGTGGCGAATTGTTTGGTGATCATACCTTGCTTTCCAGCGGCAAATATGCAAAAACAGGATTTGAAGCATTGAATGAATATGATGCTAATAAGGACCGGATTATTGATGAACAGGATGAGATATTCCACAATCTGCGGGTTTGGACGGATGTAAATAAGGATGGCATATCTTCGGAAGATGAGTTATATACGCTTTCAGAGCTGGGGATCATATCAATAGGGCTTTCTTATGAGACAGTTAATCAACTATATACCGATTCCAATACATTACTTGCAAATATCGCTACCGTGACTTTTGCGGACGGAAGTACTGTGAAAATCGGAGAGGTGCATTTTGATGGGAACCTGTATGATACAAGGGAAATTGTAAATATCGAAATACCGGAACAGATTCTGGAATTGCCTAATGTAACCGGAATGGGTAATCTGAGATCACTGCATAGTGCTATGGCGGCGGATACCAGCGGGGTACTGCAGAACCTGGTGACTGCTTTTATGAGTTCCGATGATGTGAAACAAAAGGAAAGCATTGTTAATGATATCCTTTATTTCTTATGTGGTGCAGAGGCAATTGCAGCAAATAGCAGAGGAACCAGTATGGATGCCAGAAAGCTTTTGGTGATCGAAACGATGATCGGAAAAGATTTTTCCGGTACCAGTGGTAAAAATCCTAATGCCAATGCTGCGACTATTTTGAACCAAGTCTATGTGGAACTGGCGGAAGTCTATTACAATTCTTTAAATATACAGGCTAATTTATCAGCCTATATGAATCTTATTTATGTCACTGAAGAAAAGGGAGTTAAAACGATACATACCGAATTGTTTGCAGCCTTTATGCAGATGCAGGCAGCGTCGGGAGTAGATATCGGAACTCCGGTGGCAGATATGGGAAGATATCTTCATCAATTGTGTATGGACGGAGAGACAAAAGGGTATGATGAATACCGACAGATTTTTGATTCTTATTCCGAATTGATCGACAGTTGTTTGAGAGATACGATTTTGGGTAGTGAGGGCAATGATACTTTAAAGGGCAAAGCATCAAAGGATATTATTTTCGGAATGGAAGGGAATGATACCATCAATGGAGGTTTCGGGGATGATACGTTGTATGGTGGTGAAGGTGATGACCATCTTTATGGTGAATCCGGTAATGATACATTAATTGGTGGAACCGGAAATGATTACCTGAATGGGGGAGTAGGGGCCGATACCTACATTTTTAAGAGTGGAGATGGAGAGGATACCATAAATGATTACGATACAGGTACTAATCAGCTGGATAAAATTCTTTTTTTAGATGATATCCAACCCGAAGATATCGTAGTAAGCCGAAACGAAAACGATATGGTTATCACAAACATAAAAAGCGGGGATGAGATTACGGTTGAAAAGGCATTTCAGACAAGTGGAAGTAAAAGTCCGTATCTTATCGAACAGATCCAATTTCAGGACGGAACCGTGTGGGGCATTGAGGAGATAATGGAGCAGACCAGAGATCGATACGGAACTGGAGCAGACGACACATTTACCGGATATGGCAATTCCATGATTTACAATGGAAATGAGATTTTTTATGCCGGAGAAGGAAATGATACGATTCGAGCCGGAAGTGGTGATGATATCTTATATGGAGAGAGCGGCAATGATATTTTATATGGTGAAGCCGGGGATGATTTATTAGTGGGTGGAACCGGAAAAGATTACTTAAGTGGGGGAAGTGGAGCTGACACCTATGTTTTTAAGGTTGGAGATGGGCAGGATAAGATATACGATTACGATACCGGTACCAATCAGGCAGACAAGATTCTCTTTTTAGATGATATCCAACCCGAAGATATCATAATTAGCCGAAAAGAATCCAACATGGTTATTACCAATACTAAAAGTGGAGATGAAATTACGGTTGAGCGGGCATTTGAGGTAAGCAGCGGTAAAAGTCCGTATTTAGTTGAGCAGATTCAATTTCAGGATGGAACCATCTGGGGCATTGAGGAGATGAGGGCAAAAATACAGCCTACGGTAATCAATGGAACAGAGATAAATGATTATCTAGTTGGGTATACATCTAGTGTCCTTTATAATGGAGATGAGATTTTCCATGCCGGAGCAGGGGACGATAAGATTCAGGCAGGGGATGGAGATGATATCTTATATGGAGGGAGCGGTAACGATCTTTTATATGGTCAAAACGGAGACGATATTCTGTATGGCGGAACAGGCAACGATAAACTATATGGAGATACAGGAAACGACACTTATGTATTTGCTTTGGGTGATGGCAATGACATTATTCAAGACTATGATGTTACTGCATCCCAAACAGATACAATCCGATTTTTGGAGAACATTAGTCCTGAGAATATTTCTATTATCAGAAGTGGAAATGATATGATCATTACTAATCTTCAAAGCGGAGATAAGGTCACCGTATCTAATGCATATATAGTAAATAGTAATGGGAAAAGTTGTTACTTTATTGAACAATTTGTATTTCAGAATGGTACGGTATGGAATCTTGATGAAATAGTAAACCAGACAAGAAAACACTTAGGAACAGATGGAAATGATTATTTGGTGGGTAACACGGGAACTTCTGTTTACAGTGATGATGAGATATTTTATGCCGGAGCCGGAAATGATACGATTTGGGGCAGAGATGGAAATGATATTTTGTATGGCGGAGGGGGAGATGATAAGCTATATGGTGAAAGCGGGGACGATATTCTATATGGGGAAACCGGTAATGATACTCTCAATGGTGGCAACGGAAATGACACTTATCTTTTTGCTTTGGGTGACGGTGCTGATAAGATTGTTGAAAGTGATGCGGATTTAAGCAATATAGATACCATCCGTTTTCTTGAAAGCATTTTACCAGAAGATATCGTTCTGATGAGAAAAAATAATAATATGATAATTCTCAATCAAAAAAGTGGTGATCAAATAACTGTAGAAAAGGCCTATTACATAGTGAATGATGAATCTCGCAGTAGGACGGCAATTGAGCAGATCGAATTTTTCGATGGAACGATATGGGATATGGAGGGAATTGTAGAAAACACATTACTTTGGTATGGTACGGATCAAAATGATATTATGGAAATTGATGCTCATACCGCAAGTGTTTCAACCATCTATGCTGGAGCCGGAAACGATACTGTTTATGGTGGGGACGGAAACGATACGATATATGGGGAAGCTGGAAAGGATATCCTCCATGGTGGGGCTGGGGATGATATTCTGATCGGTGGAACCGGAGATGATGTTCTTTATGGCGGTGAGGGGAGGGATACCTATGTTTTTGGTCTGGGAGATGGAAATGATCATATTTATGAATATGATGCAGACTTAAGCAGTATTGATACCATCCGCTTTCAGGAAGGCATCAACCCGGAAGATATTCAGATATATAGAAGTGGCAATGATTTAAAGATTACAATAGAAAAAACCTTAAATCAAATTTTTGTAAAAAATGCTTATGTGATTGAAGAAGGGGAGTCTCACAGCCGGTATATGATAGAACAGATTCTATTTAATGACGGAACTGTCTGGGGGATTGAAAAGCTAAATGAAAATGTATACTTAATCGGTGGAGATGAGAATGATGTCCTCTATGGCGGTGCTGGAAACGATACATTATACGGCAGGAAGGGAAATGATATTCTGCATGGAGGCACCGGAAATGATCTTTTGTACGGTGAAGAAGGAGATGACACCTTGTATGGAGGTATAGGAAGTGACACTCTATTTGGAGGCTCAGGCAATGATTCTTTATATGGTGGAGAAGGTGATGATGGGCTGCTGGGTGGTGATGGCGATGATATTTTGGTAGGCGGAACTGGAAAAGATTCTTTAATGGGTAACGTTGGCAACGATATTCTATATGGAGAGGAAGGAGATGATACGCTGCAAGGTGAAGATGGTGATGACATTTTAGTAGGTGGAGCTGGTGATGATTTTCTGATGGGCGGTTTAGGAAAGGATACCTATATATTTAATCTAGGGGATGGCTTAGATACTATTTTGGATGGCAGCACAAATGAATTAAATGGTGAGCGTATCATATTTGGCGAAGGAATTCGCCCGGAAGACATCAGAATGCAAAGAGACAACTATGACAGGATGATCCTGAGCAATATTAAGAATGGTGACATAATTACTATTATTAATGCATATGGGTTCAGATATTGTGGAAGTGGTCTTATTGAAGAAATTATTTTTTATGATGGAACAATATGGGGCATAGATGAATTTGCTGAAAGGGTAAGCATTCGATATGGAACAGACAGCAGTGACATGATGTATGGAAGGGAGGCAGAAGCGGGATACAGCGCCAATGAAACTTTTTATGGAGGTGCTGGAAATGATTATCTTTATGGAAATACAGGAGACGACATCCTGTATGGGGAAGAAGGAAATGACTGCATAGATGGCGGTGCGGGTGATGATACCTTGATTGGAGGAAGGGGCAACGATATCTTGCTAGGAGATTATGGAAACGACACTTATATTTTTCAGTTGGGGGATGGAATTGATGAAATTGCTGATAGTTTTTTGGGTTCTGAATCAGGGGTAGACTGTATTATGTTTGGTGAAGGTATCCGGCCTGAAGACATTCGGATAGAAAGAGTTAACGGTAATATGATGCGTCTGATTAATAAAATCAGTGGAGATCAAATTACGATTCGTGATGCTTATGCCAATCCGGGCAAAATCTGCGGAGGTGGATACATAGAAAAAATCATGTTTTATGATGGAGAAGTATGGGAAGCTGATGATTTTGCAGAAAGAGCAAGAATCTGCTACGGAACCGATGAAAATGACTATATGTATGGTGGAGGTGTTTCCTTAGGATATGATGAAAATGAGATTTTCTATGGCGGAGCAGGCAATGATATGATTGTCGGATGTGATGGAGATGACTGTATGTATGGGGGAAATGGCAATGACACTCTTGTTGGAGATGCAGGAGACGATCTTTTAGATGGCGGAACTGGTGACGATAATCTAAGGGGCGACGAAGGTGATGATATCTATGTTTTTGGTGTAGGTTATGGCACCGATTTCATATACGATAGTAATGGATTTAACAAGATCCGTTTCTTAGATGGAATTAGGGTTGAGAACCTGATTGTTTCTGCCAAAGAAGAGTCGTCTGACGTGGAGATTGCGATCAGTGGAACCGAAGACAAAATTATTTTGTTAGGCTATCAAAGCAACCCTAATCATCAAAACTTTGAATTTGAGTTTGCAGATGGAACGGAGGCAGTGATAGATCCCGGGACACTGACGTTGCAGGAGAAGTTTCCTGAAAGAGAAATAGAGGAAGAAGAAATAGCGCAAGCAGAGACTGTGGTAGAGATATGCTCATTGCCGGAAGTGCAGACAGCGGCTGCCGAAAGTGAAGAACTCACGGAAATCGGGGAAACAGATGCAAATACAGAAAGGCAAATAGAATCGCAAACAGAATCAGAAGAAGAAATAATTGCCGCCGCTGATATGCTTACAGAAATCTATGAGGAAGCCGTTTACGAAACCCAGGACCCGGGGCTGTTTACCGATGACGCTATAACCAATCAGGTACAGCAGATAGTTGAATTAATCACATCTTTTGATGTGGAGAGCGGTATCGGAGAAGAAATAACCTCCTCGGACACAGAAACTTCAGCAGTAGATGTTTCAATGCTGTGGACAGCATAAAGGCAGGAGGAGGGGAATATGCAAATAGAAAACAGCGGCTTAAAGTGTTTTCTCATTTTGGCGAAGTTTCTTGGCATCAATGTGACCACTGATGACTTTAACGATTTTGCAGATTCGGGGAAAACCGAATATGCCCTTTTAAAATTAGCAAAAAATATTGGTATTAAAGCTAAAATAGTGAAGCTAAAAATAAAAGCGTTAGAAGACCTCAAGATTCCTGTATTGGCCAGAGAAAAAAACGGACAGTATTTTTTGATTCTCAGAAAAAAAGAAGAAAAATTTCTAGTACTTAAACCGGAACAGCAGCAGCCGGAACTGATGACAGAAAAAGAAATTCAAGTTAAATGGGACGGAACGGCTTTATTGATCAGTGACCGGAAAATAAAAAACGAGGCAGCAGGCAGTTTTGGATTTCGCTGGTTTATTCCTACTATTCTAAAATTTAAAAAGCAGTTTATTCAGGTTTTTATTGCCGTTTTTGTGATTCAGATAGTAGGAATCCTGACTCCGGTCATGACTCAGGTGGTAGTGGACAAGGTATTGACCCATAATAGCTTGTCCACTCTGTACACCATTACTATCGGTATTATTATTGTATATATTTACGAATTGGTAATTTCACTTGCAAAAAACTATGTGTTTACCCATACCACCAATCGGATTGATGTCATACTGAGCTTCCGTTTGTTTAAACACTTATTTGAACTGCCGCTTAAATATTTTGAAGCCAGAAGGGTAGGGGAGACAGTAGCCAGGGTACGGGAATTGGATCACATTCGGTCATTTTTGACTGGCACACCCCTTTCCTCCATTATTGATTTTATGTTTATCATTGTATATATTACGGTGTTATTATTTTATAATGTACCGTTGACGATAATTGTAATTGCGTCCATTCCGATATATGCTTTACTTTCATTAATCATAACTCCACTTTTTAAAAAGTGTCTGGATGAAAAATTCAGTGCCGGTGCCGAAACACAATCTTTTTTGGTGGAATCGGTTACCGGGATACAGACCATTAAGTCTTTTTCTTTGGAAACGAAATTTGAGCAAAAATGGGGAGATATACAGGCTGATTATGTAAAGGCAAGCTATAAGACTTCAATGGTTTCCCAGACATCGGGAAGTATTGGCGGGTTTATCCAGAAGATGATTGATGTCTTGATTTTATTTTTTGGGGCGCAGGCTGTCCTAAAAGGTGACTTTACCGTGGGACAGTTAGTGGCTTTTCGAATGCTTTCCGGTCGAGTCAGCGGGCCGGTTCTCCGACTGGTACAGCTATGGCAGGAGTACCAACAGGCTTCTCTTTCGGTTCAGCGGATCGGGGATATCTTCCGAGCACCGGCCGAACCGGCAGCAGATACCCACATAACGGTAATGCCCAGAGTAAAAGGCCGGATTACTTTTGATAAAGTACGGTTCCGTTACCGAGTGGATACCCCGGAGGTGATTAAGGACATCTCTTTTACCATTGAACCGGGCAGCGTGATAGGTATTGTCGGACGAAGCGGCTCCGGCAAGAGCACTCTTTCAAAATTAATACAAAGACTTTATATAGCCGAAAACGGAAAAATCAGTATTGATGGAATGGATATCAGTCTGCTTAATCCTTCTCAGCTACGAAAACAGATTGGTATAGTTTTGCAGGAGAACTTCATGTTTAGCGGAACGGTCAGAGAGAACATATCGATTCATTATCCAACGGCCACTGCAGAGGAAGTGCTGCATGCAGCAAAGGTAGCCGGAGCCCATGAATTTATTCTGGAACTGTCTAATGGCTATGATACATTAATCGGAGAGAAAGGAATATCACTGTCGGGCGGACAGAAGCAGCGGATTGCCATCGCCAGAGCGGTGATTGCCAACCCCAGAATATTGATATTTGATGAGGCAACATCGTCGTTAGATTACGAATCGGAAAGCATTATTCAAAATAATTTGAAAGATATTTGTCGTGGAAGAACGGTAATTATCATTGCTCATCGTCTGTCAACCTTAAAAGATGCGGAAAAAATCATGGTATTGGATCATGGGAATCTGGTAGAATATGACACCCCTGAGGAATTGATGAAGCAGCAGGGACTATATTATTATTTATATAATCAGCAGCAGAAGGGGGCAGTGGAATGAGAGAATATCTTTTAAGGCATCGAATGAAACAGGAACAGCGCCTGAAATATGATTTTCTGCCACCGCTTCTGGAAGTTATTGAGAAGCCCGCACATATTGGCGGAACAATAATTATCTGGAGCCTGTTTTCCGTCCTTGCTCTAATCATCGTCTGGGCGGTATTATTTAAAGTGGATGTAGTGGTCAGTGCGTCGGGAACAATCCAACCGGAAGGAGAATTATTCCTGGTGCAGCCACTGACAAGCGGGGAAGTAACGGAAATTCATGCTACTTATGGGGATTATGTGGAAGCTGGCGAGGTGCTGGTGATTCTTTCGCAGGAACTGGCGGATATTGATCTTGAGAAGCTTTTATATAACAGGGCTGGCGTAGCAGTTCAACAAAAGATATATGAACGGATATATGACGGTGAGGAGATTGCAGATATCCGGGAAGGAATGTCGGCAATGGAAGGTTATGCAATACATAGCTGGGAGATGGATTGTGTGCTTCAGGAGGAAGAAATCTATCTGAATAATATGGCGATTCTGACAGAACAGGCAAAATCAGCAGTATCCAAAGAGGAAGCAGCATTGCAGGTCGAAAATTACCAGAAATCCAGGCAATTGGAAATTGCCCAAAAGATTGCCAGTTGTCAGGGGAAAATGTTTGAATATGATAATGCCATAAAGCAGGCTGAATTAACCAGAGAAAGAAATGAAATATGTGCGCCGGTATCGGGATATCTGACGGAGATGCAAGTGGATACTCCGGGCGAATTGGTAACCGCTGCCCAGGTAATTGCAAGAATCGTACCGGCAGAAGCAGCTCTGGAATTCAAATGCTATCTGGATAATAAGGATATTGCCGATGTGGCAGTGGGAAAAGATGTGCAGATTAAGCTGAATGCATATCCCTATTCCCGATATGGTACGGCCCAAGGCATAGTTTCGTATGTCAGCCCGGCGGCTTCCATGGTGGAAGGGATTGGCAATGTTTATACGGTATTGGTAACCATTTATGATGATGACAGAATGGAGTATATTTCGGGCATGAATGGTGTGGCCGAGATTCAACTGGGAAAAAGAAGCGTTATGGAATATTTTTTGGAACCTATTACAAAGGGATTAGGAGATAGCTTAAAGGAAAAATAATATATTCAGTACCGCAGGAGCCCACCGGGCCATGGCTGACTGCATCATGAACCAGAAGTGCTATGAACAATTAAGCAAAATAGTGCTGGTACACAAAAAAGTAACATATACTGTTGACTTATAATCAACGATATGCTATTCTTAAATCTCATTTTAGATTTGCATAAGCGAGGTGTGTCATGTATTATCCAAGAACCGTTGAATCTACGATAAAATCTATCAGCAGCACGTTTCCGGTGCTGCTCCTTACCGGCCCCCGTCAAGTTGGTAAAACAACGGTTCTTCGAAAACTTGCAGAGGAAAAGCGTAAGTATGTTTCGCTCGACAACCCCACCATGCGACAACTCGCCAAAACCGAACCGGAACTGTTTTTGCAACGTTATAGCCCTCCGGTCATCATAGACGAAGCGCAGTATGCACCGGAACTTTTTGAGTATATCAAAATCTATGCCGACGAGCATAAGCAGTGCGGAGACTTTTGGCTGACAGGCTCCCAGACCTTTCACATGATGAAGGGCATTACGGAATCGCTGGCCGGACGTGTTGGTGTCATCCGGATGCTTGGGTTATCCAATAGTGAAATCAGCGGCAAACACTACCCTGCTTTTGAAGTAGACCCGCCGGTATTGATTCAGCGTATGGAACAGGCCCAGCGGCAGACGCTGCCGCAAATTTTTGACCGCATTTATAAGGGTTCGATGCCCCGGCTTTATGAAGTACCTGAAACCCACCGCGATGAGTATTATGAATCCTACTTGGAAACCTACCTCAGCCGCGATATTAAGGATTTGACGCAAGTTGCTGATGAGCTTTTGTTTCTGCGGTTTGTCGGCATCGTCGCTGCACGCACGGCCAGTAACGTGAATTATGAAGCACTTGCCGGCGAAACCGGAATTTCTTCTCCGACTGCAAAACAATGGCTGTCCATTCTGGTTTCATCCGGCCTCGTTGCACTCATTGAGCCATATTTTAATAATGCCTTAAAGCGCATCATCAAAGCGCCCCGCATGTATTTTTTGGATACCGGATTTTGTGCGTACCTAACCCGCTGGAATTCAGCTGAAGCGCTTGAAGCCGGAGCCATGAGCAGTGCATTTTTTGAAACATGGGTTGTTTCGGAAATCTACAAAAGTTATCTCAATCAGGGCAGGCGCCCGCCGCTCTATTTTTACCGCGACAGTAACAAAAAAGAGATTGATGTCATTTTGCATCAGAATAACACAGTCTATCCTATTGAGATCAAGAAGAGTTCTGCGCCGCATGATGCCATCAAAAACTTTTCTGTTTTGCAGCCAATCGCAGTAAATGCGGCGAAAGAGGATGTTTTCAGCGGCACCGCGCAGCTCAAAACCGAAATTGGCACAGGTGCAGTTGTCTGCCTTGCATCAGATGTCATTCCGATTGATAAGAAAAACTGGTATATCCCTGCATGGCTGATTTAATCCGGAATATTATTTGACGACCAAATACGCAAGTTACAAAGGATAAAAAAAATGGAAAAAACACAAGGTAAGCGCCTCACCCACTACGTCAAAGACTACGTCGTCTTCGACCTGGAAACCACCGGTTTCAACCGTGTCAAAGACACCATCATAGAAATCTCCGCCATAAAGGTCAGAAACGGAGCAATCAGCGCAGAATTCTCCACCCTGGTGAATCCCGGACGCCCCATCCCGCCGGCAGCCACCAGAGTAAACGGCATCACCGATGCCATGGTTGCTTCTGCCCCCGGCTTAACGGCAGCATTGACAGACTTTCTGGAATTTATTGCAGAAGATATTCTCATCGGTCATAATATCCATACCTTTGATTTGAAGTTTATTTATGACAGTGCATGGGAACTACTGGAACGGGAAGTAAATAATGACTACATAGACACCCTTTATTTATCAAGGTCAGTCCTGCCCCATCTGAAGCACTATAAACTGACGGATATATCCACTTACTACGGATTCAGTACTGCAGGAGCCCACCGGGCCCTGGCTGACTGCATCATGAACCAGAAGTGCTATGAACAATTAAGCAAAATAGTGCCGGAGCAGAGCGCCGGAAAGATTGCCAAAAAAAGTGCGGAAATCTGCGGACAATGCGGCGGTGAATTAATCCGGCGGAACGGGAAGTTCGGTGAATTTTGGGGATGCGGGAATTATCCCCGGTGCCGGTACACAAAAAATATATAAAGATAGTGACGAAAACCCAATAAAATGGTATGATACTTTTACGCACCCAAATGTTACATAAATTTTACATAAGTAAAATGTTCTTATTTTACAGAGGTCTACCATGGATTTATTTGAATATATGCGAAGTACCAATATGGAAAAAGAATCCCCCCTGGCGGCGAGACTGCGGCCCACCACCTTAGAAGAAGTGGTAGGACAGCAGCACATCATCGGCAGGGACAAACTGCTTTATCGTGCCATTAAAGCGGACAAGCTAAGCTCCATTATTTTCTATGGTCCCCCTGGCACCGGTAAGACCACTCTGGCTAAAGTTATTGCCGCAACTACCAGTGCGGAATTCACCCAGATCAATGCCACCTCTTCCGGTAAAAAAGATATGGAAGCGGTAGTGGCACAGGCAAAAGATACACAGGGAATGTATGGTAAAAAAACCATACTTTTTATTGATGAGATACATAGGTTTAACAAAGGACAACAGGACTATCTATTACCGTTTGTGGAGGATGGGACTGTTATTTTAGTGGGTGCAACCACTGAAAATCCTTATTTTGAGGTAAACAGTGCCTTGATTTCCCGCTCCATTGTCTTTGAACTGAAGCCCCTGGAACGGGAAGATATTAAGACCCTCATCAACCGTGCCGTTTATGACAAAGAAAAAGGCATGGGGGCTTACGATGCGGTTATCCAGGAGGATGCCCTGGAGTTTCTGGCAGAATTGTCCGGGGGTGATGCCAGACATGCCTTGAATGCCATTGAACTGGGAGTTATGACCACCGAAAGAAGTACTGACGGCAAGATTCATATTACCGTGGATGTGGCCCAGGAATGTATTCAGAAACGGGTGATCCGCTATGATAAAACAGGTGACAATCACTACGATACGATTTCTGCCTTTATTAAAAGTATGCGGGGCTCGGACCCTGATGCTGCCGTTTATTATCTGGCCCGAATGCTTTATGCCGGTGAGAGTGTAACTTTTGTGGCCCGCAGGATTATGATCTGTGCCGCAGAGGACGTGGGGATTGCCGATCCCAATGCCTTAAATGTGGCGGTCAGTGCCTCTCTGGCGGTAGAACGGGTGGGGATGCCGGAGGCCCAGATTATTCTTTCGGAAGCCGCCGCCTATGTGGCCTGTGCTCCCAAAAGCAATGCCTGCGTGAATGCCATCGCCGCAGCCATGAAAGCGGTGGAGGAAACGGGGAATCTGGCCATACCGGTTCATTTGCAGGATGCCCATTATAAAGGGGCCGCCAAGCTGGGACACGGTACCGGCTATAAATATGCTCATGATTATCCCGGTCATTATGTGGAGCAACAGTATTTGCCCTATGAATTAACCGGACGGGAATTTTACCAGCCATCGGATAATGGCTACGAGATAAAAGTAAAAGAACATTTCAAAAAATTAAAAAATAAATGAAAGTGAACCGTCATTGTGAAGAAGTTGAGGAAAAGAGCTGGAAAGAAGGAAGATTTTAAGAAATTTTTAAAGAGAATTTTGCTGATTGTGGGAGGTGTTTTTTTAGCCGCCGCCATTTTGATCGGTATTTTACTTTTTATCGGATACCAGAGTGAAAAGAAAAAAGCTGAAGAATTTGCCGCCAATCCGGATATCATTACGGAAGAGATTTCGGAACCGCAGCCGGGGGAAGATGACCCGGTGACCCAGTTAGGCGAAAGCATTCTGGATCATATCATTCAGGCCGGTCAGTCAGTGCTGGATGCTTTGGATAATCGTCCTCCCAGTATAGAAATTAATGAGAATAATAAAGATAACATTGCCACCATCGAATCCTGCCTGATCAACGGAAAAACAGGGAAGGTGGATGTCGCGGTTACAGCAGAGGGACTGCCCAAAAGTGATGACAAGTATTATTATCTGTTTGCTTTAAATACATATGATACCAAGCTTTCGGAATCCGATGAATATCTTATCAGAGAGTATAAGGACAGCGAGGTCAGCTTTTCGGTGAACCTGAACTATAAGCAATCAGGCAGCCGTTTATTTAAAAAATTTGTGGTAGCGGTAAAGCAAAAAGGTGTTTTTGTACCGGTCAGCGGCACCAAATACATCACCAATCCGGAGGCCGTTGCCAAGTATACGGCTGCTTTTCCGGTGGCAGCCTCTAAAAAGGGCTTGCTGGTGGATCCTAATAAGTTACGGGGCAATGAATTGGATGATCTGGGGGTTAAGCAGGCGGCTTACAATATCCCCATTGCCAGAATCCTGGGCCCCACCACCAATGGGAATTATCCTACCGTTAGTTACCAGTACAATGGTAAAAGCTACTCCTTTAACGGCCAGGTGATTTCGGAATATGATCTGGTATTCGGTACCTTGACCGCCAAAGGGATTACCACTACGGCCATCCTTTTGAATAATTATTCTCCGGCCTATCCGCAGCTCATCCATCCCAAAGCAAGGGGCGGGGGAAGTGCACCTTATTATGCTTTTAATGCGGCCGAGGAAGCAGGTGTGGAGTACATTGCGGCAGTGGGTTCTTTTCTGGCCGAACGTTATTCCGGGAACAGCGGACACGGCAGAGTCAGCAGCTGGATCATTGCCAATGAAGTAAATGCCCGAAAAGAATGGAATCATATGGAGAAGGTCAGTGTGGAGGAATATACGGAAGAGTATGCCAAGGCCGTCCGGGTCTTCTATAACGCCATCAAAAGTGTCACTGCCAATGCCAAGGTGTATATTTCACTGGATCAGCAATGGGACCGTAACATGAAAAATAATCCCAATTATGATGCCAGAGATATTTTAGATGAGTTCAACAGGAATGTCAGTAATAAAGGCAATATTGACTGGGGACTGGCCATCCATCCTTATTCGGTGCCGCTGACCAATTCCAAGTTTTGGGCCTCTTCAAAATACGTCAACAATACGGTGTCTTCCCCTATGCTGACCATGGGAAATATATCGATGATGACCGACTATATGCAGCAAAAACAGTTTCTTACCGAAGAAGGGGAAGTGCGTTCCATCACCCTCAGTGAACTGGGCTACACGGCCCATAGCGGGGAAGCTTTGCAGGCAGCGGCATTTGCTTATGCATACTATATTATCGCCAACAACCAGCATATTGACAGCTTTCTTTTGAACCGTCAGACCGATGCCGGTGAGGAAGTGGCCCAGGGGCTTTCCTTTGGCCTGAATAATCAGGGCGGCGGGCACCGGCAGCTATACACGGTATTTAAGTACATAGACACTCCCGAACATGAGAAATACACAGAATTTGCCAAAGGAATTATTGGAATCAGCGATTGGAGCCAAGTAATAGTTAAGAGATAAAAGAAATATGCCGATAATAAGATTAGGAGATTTGTAATTATTCTCTTAATCTTATTTTTATGCAAAAGAAAAGAGCATTCTTTTACATAAAATAAAGGTAGAAAGAACAGGAGGTTCTTTCGGTCCAGGATATTGTTGGATACTCCACTTTGCTGGATGTTCCAACGAAATTGGATATTCCAACATAGTTGGAATTGAGCTAAGGAGGGCGCAATATGGCAGGTTTACTTTCAGTCGGTGCAGCAGTCACCGGCACAGGACGTTTCAGCAAGGTGCAGGGGACCAAGTCCGGTAAGGATATGAAGCTGGAACGCATTATCAACAAGTTTAAGGGCGGAAAAAAACTTACTTCCGGCGAATTAACTTATCTTGCAAAAAAGAATCCCACAATTTATCAAAAGGTCCTTCGGATCATGCAGAAGCGCGAGCAGCTGGAGGAACGTCTGGCGGCAGCGGAGACCAAGGAAGAGGCACAGCAGATCATGATGCAGGAAATGCAGTCGGTGGAAAATTTCTGTGCCAACAGCGATGATGATTTTGAGAAGACAGCCCTGGTCAGTCAGATGATGGACGCCTATGGTGAAATGACCAAATCGGATGCTTATCAGGAAAAACCCGATACCAATGCCGAGCTGGCCGAGCGGAAAAGAAAGCGGACGGAAGAGCGAAGCGGACAGGCGGAAATCGAAGAATTACAGCGCAAACAGAAAAAGAGGAAGAAAAAACCCAAAAAGTTAGATGCTCCTGATGATGGAGAAGAGGACCAGGGAGAAAGCTTTGGGGTGCAAAGTCCGGCTATTGATGAAGGCTGTGACTGGTACGGGATATCAGGAGAGGAGATGACAGCCGATCCGGAAGAAATCTCGGAAAGCGGGGAATACGCCGCAGCCGGGGAATACTCCGAAACCCAAGCCCAGACCCAAACCATGGATGTGGTCACATATACGGCCCAGGGCAAGAAAAAAAGTACATCGGAGTTTGCCGCTAAAAGTGGCGGGCAAGTAGATGTAGCCATTTAAATTAAAATAAATTTTCAATCAGATACTTATAGATATCCTGATTTTTACGCTGCCAGTTCTCACAAATACTGGCAGCTGTTTCTTCCACGGGAACAGATATAGTTATGTCAACTAAATTGATACTATTGTCCTTGGCAACCAGATGCGCTTCGTATTCCCCGGAGGTGGATTTATAATAGTCTGCCAAGATAGATACTTCATTTCGCAGCTCCATTTCATTTTCTTTCAGATATTCATCAATGTCTGCCCGAATACTTTCACCGATGCGATTTCCAAAATAAGAAAGGGTACTTGCCCCGTCAGCGGTTAGAAGCAGATGGGTCCGGTTCCGGATAGATTCAGCCGTAACCATACCGGCATCGATCAATTCACCAATGGCCTGCTGCAGGGTCAAAAAATTGGTATATTCCCGCTCCAAAATAAAATCTCCGATCTGCGCCTTGGTGAGGGGGAAATTAACACGGTTCAGCATATATAGAACAATCAGTTTGTAGAGCGTTAAAGGGTCTTGAATCATAATATCACATCTTTCTATCACCATCCCTGTAAAGCAGCGGTAATGGCATTGAGTACTTTTTTCTTATTTAAACTCCACATTGGAGCAATCAGCAAATCTTTCGGCGCATCGCCGGTAACCCGGTGAATCACCGTTCCTGCCTGGGAAAGGATTTCAATACATGGAACCACAATATCCAGATATTCTTCAAAGGTCAGCGGTGTATACTGGCCGGCCCGGTATTCAGCGGCCAGGTCAGTGCCTTCCAGAACATGCAACAGCTGCAGCTTTACACCCCATACCGTCCGGGTATTCAGGTAAGCCGCGGAAGCCATCATCATTTCCCGGGTTTCTCCGGGCAATCCCAGAATCAAATGACAGATCACCGGAATCTGCAAAGCCGCCAGATCGGTAACTGCTTTTTCAAAAACAAGAAGAGAATAACCCCGGCGGATATGGGTGGCTGTGGTTTCATGAATGGTCTGTAATCCCAATTCCATCCAGATAAACTTTAGGGGATATTCTTCTTTTAACTGTTTCAGCAGGTTTAAAACCGGTTCCCCCAGACAATCCGGTCTGGTTGCAATGGAAATACCCACCACTGCATCTTCAGCCAGAGCATTACGGTAAAGAGCTTCCAGGTAAGATAGAGAACCGTAAGTGCCGGTATAAGATTGAAAATAGGCAATGTATTTGTGACCGGTTTTTTTGCCGGATAACAGAGCCAGTCCCTGTTCAATATCAGCAGAGGCAAAATCACCGCTGCCCCCTTCACTGCAGAACAGGCAGCCCCGCCGGCCCAGAGTTCCGTCCCGATTGGGGCAGGTATAGCCGCCTTTCAAGGCAATCTTATAGACCTTCTCCCCATATGTATTTTTACAGTAGGCATCTAAGGAATAAAATGGCTTTCCATGCCAGGGTTTTCCATGCCACGATTTTCTGTGTATTTGCACAATGTCATTGGTATCCATAAAAATAATGATATAGTATTTAATCCTAGGGTGCAAGGGTAAAAGTACTGTTTCACAAAATTTGATAGAGAATGAATAATTTTCTTCAAAATATTAATTATAAAATGTAGAAATGCTCTTTACAATAAATTGAAAGGTGTGTTATTATAAGTGGTAATCAAAACCATGTGTTACGGTTAATATTGCCTGGAGGTAAGAGATGAGTTATAAGATTATTGTTGACAGCTGCTGCGAATTACCCGGAGAATTGTTAAAAGATTCCCGTTTTGAAATAGTATCATTAGGTCTGGAAGTGGGCGATTATCATATTATGGATGATGAAAACTTTGATCAGAAGGTATTTTTGGAGAAGGTGGCATCCTGCCCGGTCTGTCCCAAATCTTCCTGCCCCTCGCCGGAGAAATACATGCAGGCATATGATACCGAGGCAGAGGATGTTTATGTGGTGACTCTTTCATCCAAGCTCAGCGGCAGTCATAACAGCGCGGAGTTAGGAAGAAACTTATATTTGGAAAAAAATAAAAAAAACATATACGTTTGTGACTCGCAGTCGGCAAGCTGCGGAGAAGCGCAGATTGCCTTAAAAGCCATGGAGTTTGCAGATACAGGAATGCCCTTTGCAGAAGTGGTAAAGAAGCTGGAAGCCTATCGGGATGCCATGAATACTTATTTTGTCCTGGATAATCTGGAGACCCTTCGGAAAAATGGAAGACTGACGGGTGTTAAGGCACTGGTTGCTTCCACCCTGAGTATCAAACCGGTAATGGGAGCGATCAAAGGTTCCATCGTCCAGCGAGCCCAGGCTATTGGTATAAAAAAGGCACTGATGAAAATGGTAGATATCATCGTAAAGGAAAATCCGGTGACAGTTAAAACGCGTCTGATGATTACCCATTGTAATTGTGCCGACCGGGCCGAAGAAGTAAAGAGGATGATTTTGGAAAAGGCTCAGTATACAGAAATCATTATTTTGGATACAAAAGGAATCAGTTCCATGTATGCCAATGACGGCGGCATCATCATTGCTGTTTAAGATATTTACGGAAGTCCAGGATAAAATCGGGGGATATCTTGAGGGTTATCCCATTTTGCAAAGTTACTTTTAATAAAGTGCATTTATCAATGTAATTGACGTTGATAAATGCCTTTTTTGAGATCATAAAAAAAGCCGGATAGGTGAAAACCTGATCATAAAAATTGGACAGATTGTCGGGAATCTGAACAGTTCTCCCATCGGCCAGGGTAACATCAATAAAAGGAGCATTGGTACAAGCGCAGACAATCTCTTTTTCCTGCAGGTAAAGGGTTTCTTTTTCGGTACGCAGTTCGATAACAGGGGGGATATCGGCTTGCCGCTCAATGGCTTGGTCCAGCAGCGAACAAAGCTGAGCGGACCTGATGGGTTTGGAAATAAAGGAAATATTTGCTGGCGGATTTTCCAGTTGCCGGTAACGTTCCTGATAGTCAATGTGCGAAAGACACAGAACGATAGGAGCGGTAACACCGGCCTGAACCAATTCCATGGCAAAGTGAAAGCCGTCCTGCTCTTCGGTCACCATATCGATAAAAAAAAGATTATATTGCATGGGTGATTTGCTCAGTACTTCCGAATTGCCGAAAGAGCTGATATAAAATACACCAGTATCATTTTTGCGTTTGTCCGACTCGCGGGCAAGCAGGCGTTACATTTTCTTGCGGTCAGCAACATTATCATCACATATTGCAATATGCATAATTAATCCATCCTATATATCAGATAATTTTAAATTCAATAGGTGCATAGAACAGTAATACGAAAACAATGATTATTTGAAGCAACAAAATAGCCGGCATTCCGTAAACAAAATACCAATGTCTGGTTTTATGACGAAAAAGATACATGCCGATAATGGAACCGATACTGCCGCCAATAGCGGCAACGATAAAAAGAGTGGCTTCCGGAATCCGGAAAGCCCTCTTTTTTGCTTTGTATTTGTCAATTCCCATCAGGATAAAACCCAATATGTTAACAAAAATAAGATATAAAAAGATATAGGTCAGTACTTGCATTTGAATACCTCTTGTTACATCCTATTCCAACGATAATTTATAATTCACCGTTTTCCTGCATTTTCATCGCGCGTACCTTGCAGGAGAGGCCAAACAGATTAATAAAGCCTTCGGCGTCGTGATGATCATATAAATCACCGGTGGTAAAGGAAGCAATGCTTTCGTTATACAGAGAATAAGGAGAAGTGGTTCCGGCCTTGACAATATTGCCTTTGTAGAGTTTAAACTTCACTTCACCGGTAACATATCTTTGTGTAGATTCAATGAAAGCCTGTACAGCTTCGCGAAGGGGGGTAAACCATTTGCCTTCATAAACGATCTGTGCCAGTTTGTTGCCCATGTCGATTTTTAAAGCGTAGGTATCACGGTCGAGGATCAATTCTTCCAGCTGCTGATGAGCTTCCATCAGAATGGTTCCTCCCGGTGTTTCATATACGCCTCGGGATTTCATGCCAACCACGCGGTTTTCCACAATGTCCACAATACCGATGCCGTGTTTGCCGCCCAAAGTATTGAGCTCTCGGATGATATCGGAAACCTTCATGTTTTTACCGTTTACCGAAGTGGGAATACCCTTTTCGAAGGTCATGGTAATGTATTCGCCTTCATCGGGAGCCTTCTCCGGAGTTGTGCCGAGAACCAGAAGATGGTCAAAATTCGGTTCATTGGCTGGATCTTCCAGTTCCAGACCTTCGTGGCTGATATGCCATAAGTTCCGATCACGGCTATAGCTGGAATCGGCAGAGAAAGGCAAATCAATGCCATGAGCCTTGCAGTAGGCGATTTCCGATTCACGGGAATCCATAGTCCATTTTTCATTTCTCCAGGCAGCAATAATTTTTAAGTCCGGAGCCAGGGCTTTGATGCCCAATTCGAAACGGATCTGATCATTGCCTTTGCCGGTAGCACCGTGGCAGATGGCGGTGGCGCCTTCCTTCCGGGCAATTTCCACCAGACGTTTGGCGATCACCGGTCTGGCCATGGAAGTTCCCAGCAGATATTTGTTTTCATATACGGAATGTCCCTGCACACAGGGAATGACATATTCATCACAAAATTCATCAATGACATCTTCGATGTATAATTTCTCAGCTCCGCAAAACTTTGCTCTTTCCTCTAAACCATCCAGTTCTTCGCCTTGTCCGCAGTCAATGCAGACACAAATAACCTCATAATCAAAATTTTCCTTTAACCAGGGGATAATGGCCGTTGTATCCAATCCGCCGGAATAAGCCAAAACAACTTTTTCTTTCATAATCTATGCCTCCAGTGTTATAATAAAATTCTTTCCAATAATATACAACAATTGTGTGTAAAAAGCAAGGGGGGATATGCATAAAATTAAACAAAAATAAAAAAAGCTTGCATAATATGAAAAAGTGATGTATAAATATGCAATAGGATCAATCATTTGACGGAAAGTGAGGAGAACATGACATACGAAACCAACATCTATCGGACACCGCCGGACCCAACCGGGCGGGAAGAAAAGGAGATGGCTGTTTATTCATTAATGGAAACACTGGAGATCTCTTATGAGCGGCTGGACCATGAAGCGGCATTTACAATTGAGGCCTGCCAGGGAGTGGATGAAATACTGGGAATTCATTTATGTAAGAATCTTTTCTTATGTAATTCTCAGAAAACCGTATTTTATTTATTGCTGATGCCAGGTGAAAAGAAATTTCGGACCAAAGAATTATCAGCCCAAATCGGAAGTGCCAGACTTTCTTTTGCACCGGAAGAGTTTATGAAAGAATATATGAATTTAACTCCCGGTTCGGTAACCGTTATGGGCTTGATGAATGATCAGGAACATCGGATCAACCTGCTGATCGATAAAGATATTATGGCAGAAGAGTTTGTGGGATGTCACCCCTGTGTAAATACGGCCAGCATCAAAATTAAAACAAAAGATTTATTGGAGAAATTTCTGCCCTGCACCGGACATGCTTACCGGGTTGTAGAGCTGAAAGGCGAGGATTAGGAAATGACCATACGAAAAATGACGATTGAAGATTACGACGATGTATATCACTTGTGGATGAGTATCAAAGGCTTCGGCATGCGCAGCCGGGATGACTCCCGAGAGGGTGTGGAAGCTTTTTTGAAACGGAATCCCGAAAGCAGTGTGGTGGCAGAAGAGGATGGTAAGATTGTAGGCAGTATATTATGCGGACATGATGGACGGCGGGGCTGTCTGTATCATGTGTGTGTGGCAGCAAACAGCCGTATGAAGGGCATCGGCAAAGCCATGGTAGTATTTTGCATGGAAGCTTTGAAAAAGGAAGGAATCAACAAAGTTTCCCTGATTGCTTTTACCAAAAATGACGTGGGCAACGCTTTCTGGAACCGAATCGGATGGACGCAAAGAACGGACTTAAACTATTATGATTTTGCGTTGAATACGGAGAATATTACCAAATTTAATGAATAAACAAAAAAGTGCAAAAAGTAGAAAAATAGTATAAAAATGGTAAAAAATATGATATAATAATTTCACTAAATATTTTTTCTCGTAAAGGGTGTAGGCGTGAAATTAAATCAGGGATTAGTATATACCAATGACAGGTGTATTGGTTGTAATCGATGTATATCCGGCTGTCCGATTATGGGAGCTAATTTGTCCAAGATCGAAAACGGAAAGAATCGAATATATGTGGATGGAGAGAAGTGTATCCACTGCGGGCATTGTATAGAAACCTGTAAACATGGCGCAAGAGAATATCGGGATGATACGGAACGCTTTTTTGCCGATCTGGAAAATGGAGTTCCTATTTCTATTGCTTTCGCACCGGCTGCGGCAGTTAATTTTGGTACGGAAATTAATCACCTGTTAGGATATTTAAAAGCCAAAGGCGTGGAACATGTTTATAATGTCAGCTATGGAGCCGATATTACCACCTGGGCATATTTGAAGTATATCCAAGAAAATCAGTTTTACGGAGGTATTTCCCAGCCCTGCCCCACCGTTGTCAATTATGTGGAAAAGTACCGGCCGGAATTGATTCCATACCTGATGCCGATACAGTCTCCTTTAATCTGCAGTGCCATATACATACACAAATATTTAGGCGATAGCAATAAAATAGCATTTTTAAGTCCCTGTATTGCGAAAAAAGATGAAATAGACTCCCGGCATACCCATGGACAGGTATCTTATAACGTGACTATCGGGCATTTGCTGGAGTGGATAAAGGACGAGCCTCTGGAAGCATATTATGCGGAAGAGGAACAGCCACCGGCGGGATTGGGCGTGATTTATTCCATGACCGGAGGATTAAAGATAAATCTGGAGCAATTTTTAGGATATGGTGAGCTCATCCGGCAGATTGATGGTGAGAACCGAACCTATGAATATCTGGAAGAATACAGTGAGCGTATTAAAGCAGGGAAGCGGCTGCCGTTTTTGGTTGATGCCCTGAACTGTTCCCAAGGCTGTAATTTTGGCACAGCCACATTGTCCAAGCTGGTTCATGATGATGATCTGCTTTTTTCTTTGCAGGAAAAAAAGAACCGTAAAATCATACCGGGTACCGATGATCCTTTTGAACGGGGGGAATCCTATGAAGAAAGGCGGAGACGGCTGAACAGCCGTTTTCAGGACTTGGATCCGGCAGATTTCATGCGCGCCTATGATGAGGAAGCTGCCATTCGGCAAATCCAGGTGCCGGAAGAAGCCAGAAACCTGATTTTTGATGAAATGAATAAAAAAACCGGGGAATCACGGAAGATAAATTGTTATTCCTGCGGCTTTGATTCCTGCAGCAAGATGGTGGAAGCCATTTATTGCGGCTATAATTATAAAGAAAACTGTGTTCACTACATGAAAGATGAAAATTTGCGGATGTCCTATACTGATATTGCGTCAGGGATACCCAATGTGAATGCTTATACGCATTTTATTCAAAAGCGTATTGAAGATGGACAGGCTGCTTACTATGCCGCGACAAATTTTAATATTAAGAACTTTAAGCTGGTGAATCAGTTGTTTGGAAGTATGGAGGGTGACCGTGCGCTGGTAGAATTTGCCAGACAAGTGCAGGCCCATGTAAAAGAAGATGAGATCGCAGCCCGGGTTGGTGAAGATACTTTTGTTGCCATGGTCAAGAAGGCCCGTCTGTCGGAATTCTTAAATTTTCTTTCGGCTGTAACCCTTAAATTATTAGGCCGGGGAGGGAAACAGGAAGATTACAAGGTTGCTTCCCGGGTAGGGGTATATTGCATCAACGGTGATGAAATTGTTCCCGGCAAGATTATGAACCGGGCAGCCAATGCCTGCTCTCTGACCAGAAGCAACAAAAGTACCGATGTGGTTTACTTTAACGAAGAAGAGGACCGGAAACTGATTCGCGCCGGGGAGGTGGCTCAGTTGTTGAGACCGGCCCTGAGCGGAAAAGAATTTGTGGTTTATTATCAGCCCAAGGTACAGATGAACAGCAACCGTTTGATCGGTGCCGAAGCGCTTGTGCGGTGGAAGCATGATGGCAGGCTGATTATGCCCATGGAGTTCATACCCATCAGTGAAGAAACCGGATTCGTGTGTGCGATAGATTTTTATGTGCTGGAAGAAGTATGTGCGCAGATAAGAAAATGGATCCAGAAGGATTTGGATGTTGTTAAGGTATCGGTTAACTTTTCAAAATTGCATTTTTCCAATCCGGGGGTGGAACAAAGAATCATAGAAGTAATAGAGAGATGGCAGATTCCCAAAGAATATATCGAGATTGAGTGTACGGAAACAGCCTACGCGGAAGAGTTTGATAATCTTTCGGCAGCAATCACTCATCTTCGGGCAAATGGAATCTCCACTTCCATTGATGATTTCGGAACAGGTTATTCCTCCCTGAATCTGCTTCAGGAGCTAAAGTGTGATGCTTTGAAGCTGGATAAATCATTTCTTGGCGGTTCTCTGGCAGATAAACGGAACCGGACGGTGATTTCTCATATTGTCAGTATGGCTCAGGAACTGGATATGGAGATTATTTCCGAAGGCGTGGAACGGGAAGAAGAAGTGGAGTTCTTAAAAGGATTGAGCAGTGATATCATCGTTCAGGGATATCTGTACGATAAGCCCATGCCGGGTGAAGAATTTGAAATCCGGCTGCAGCGGAAGTTTTACTAATAAAATATTGTCTATTAAAATGGTTAGACCCTCCGGTTATGCTGAAAAGCAAATGCGGAGGGTTTTTTCTGTTTCTGCTTGAGATTTATCATTTAATACTACATTAAATCACCCATGTCAATCACAAAGAGCAAAAAACAATGCCTTTCATCCGGTTAAAATGGTAAACCAGGCCTTTATTCTGTCGAAATTCCCCGGATTTTATCATTTAATGTAGTAATATATTGACAAACAAGAGGAAAGAAGTGAAGAAAATGGCGGAGAAAAAGTTGATCAGGATTAGCTGCTTCGGAAATTTCGAGGTTTGGGCGGACGGAGCAGAAACTCCATTAAAATGGCGAACCAAAAAGGCCAAAGAACTGTTTGCCTATTTGGTTCATATGCAGGGCAGTTTCGTGGACAGAAGTATTTTGCTGGAAAAACTGTGGCTGGAACAGGAGCAGGATTACAGCATCGCCAATTTTCACAATGCCATTTACAGTATCCGGCAGAACCTGGGAAACTATGGGCTCCGGGAGCTTATCCAATGTGAACATGGCCGTTACCGGATCAAAAGTGAAATGATTGAAAGTGATATGAATCAGGTGCGGGCTATGGCTCGGCACATTGAAAAGGGAAACATCCAGGAATTACAGCTGTATGGGGATTTGCTGCGGAACTATAAGGGCATTTATATGGGCCAGGTAGGCGGAGAATGGCATATGGAATGGGCGGAATATTATGAAAATATTTATATCCGCGGCTGCTATCTGTTAGCGGGTCATTATGCCGGAACAGGAAAATACGAAGAGGCTGTCAGCTATTTAAAGGTGGGTTTGGATATTGACATATATGCCGAGCACCTGGCCGGTCTGCTGATCCAGTGTTACGGACAGATGAAGGATTATCGGAACATGCGCCGGCAATATGAAAAATATACCGGAATCCTTTACCGGGATTTGGGCATCAGGCATAGTGAAATGCTGGAAGAAGCATATAAAAATATAGTAAAAATATAAAACCTAATATAAACCCTAGAATATAAAAAAGAATCAAAACGGAGGACAGAACAATGTATGGGTTAAGTACAGATTTACTTGCTGGTTTAGACATTCATATTGAAAATTTACAGAAAAAAAATAAAAAAAATAAAGAAAAAAATGAAAATGTATTTGAAATACGCAGTTATGAATTAGCTGCGTATTTTTTTGCCCATTCATTTAAAGAGTCTAAGATTGGAAGAAAGTCTTTGCCCATTTCAGTAAGTGAATATTCCACTTTGGGTGGCACAACAGGATAGACTTCTCTATGGATGACACCATAACTTTCTAAAAGTCTTAAATCTTTCGTCAGATTGGCTTCTGTTACGTTGGGAAGTTTACGTTTAATCTCACTAAAGCGCAACGTGCCTTCTGAAAGTAAATATATGATTACTGTAGTCCACTTACCTTGAATTACTTTTGAAATTCTTGCGATTGGACATTGATCTGTATCAAAAACTAAATTATTCATTTGAATTTCTCCTATGCTATCAAATATGATAGTACCTATTAAATAATAGCGTAATTGTAGAAGAAAATTATATCATATATATTAGTATTGTAAATAAAAAAATTTACAAGTAAGTATTTTATTATGAAAGGAATAAATGTGTATGGATAATTTGTGCTTTACGTCCACAAACCCTAACGCGAATACGTTGGTAGTATTTTTCTCAAGTAAAGGTTTTCAGGCAAATGGAATATTAAAGAAAGGTAACACAGAGATGCTTGCAATTGAACTTGCACAGCAATTGAAAGCGGATACTTTCAAACTTATTTCTTCAGATAATCATTATCCTGATAATGTAATGAAACTACAAGGGATAGCAAAACGTGATATGAAGGAAAAAGCCAGACCGAATTACGTGGAAGATGTACCTGATTTTTCGAAGTATAAAACTATATTTATTGGTGGACCTGCATGGTACATGCATTGGCCGTTAATTGTGGATACCTTTATAGAACACCACGATATGCAGGGGAAAACTTTAGTTCCATTTATGACATATGTTGGTACTTCTGGAGTACAGCAAATGAAACAGCATCTGATTGAGATGAATCCAGGAAGTAAAGTTAGGGAAGGATTTGAACTGAAAGGTGCAAAAGCACAGAAGATGACAGATGAAACTAAGCAAGTAATATCGGACTTTTTGTCCGCAATGGAGGTATAAGATGGAAACATTACAAGCAATTGCAATAAGAAAATCAACCCGCTCATTTAAAAACGAGCAGATTTCAGAAAATATTCTGGATAATATTTTGAAAGCAGGAATGGCAGCACCAGTTGGATCTGGACAGTATGATTCATTACATTTAACCGTGATACAGAATGAACAATTGCTAAATAATATTGGTGACAAAGTGACTGAACTCGTTCAGAAAATGACAGGAAAAGAGATGAATAAGAATTTTGGAGCACCAACTATGATTGTTGTTTCTGCAAAGACTGGACATATGCCAGGGATAGAATATGCAAATGCAGCGTGTGTGTTAGAGAATATGGCACTTGCAGCAACAGATATGGGAATTGCCAATATCATATGGGGAGGAGCAACGGCTGTCATATCTCAGGATGAGTCACTTCGCAGTAATCTTGAAATCCCAGAGGGATTCAATCCTGTTCTCTGCGCATCTTTCGGATATGGAATAACGGAAGAAGATGCAAGGGAACATATAATTACTGTAAATAGAATCTAGATCGATATCATATTAGTGGAGGTTATTATGCAAAAGATTATTGAACAATTCAATAAAGCAGAGAAAATTACAGATGAAATGATTGAGAGTGCTTCTAACAGATGTATTGAAAAAAATTTCGAAGCTGATTCCATAATACACTTAAAAGAATTAGCAGGTAATTGCGAAACAAAGGCAGATTATTTAAATTTCTTTAAGAATGTGCTTAAGTTAAATGTAGAAGAATCTGAAGGAGGAATAATTTTACATCTGAATAAAACAGAATGTACTTGTCCGATGGCATCGGAACTCACTATTGATAAGAGAAGATTATGTGACTGTACGAAGACACGGGAAAAATATGTATGGAGTCAAGTTCTTGGCAGAGATATTGATGTTCAAATAGTAGAGAGTTTCTGGCGTGGTGGAACAGATTGTGTTATAGAAATCATATTATAAATTTTTTTGCTTGTTTTACAAGCACTTTTACGATGCAAATGCACCTCCATGTAAGCAGTGTTTCTCGTTAACTACTGATTTTACATGGAGGATTTTTATTTGTGTACGAAGAAATATTTGACCGAATTTCTGACGCGGCAAAAAAAGGAATCTGCGGGATTCTACAATACATGCATACTGCACAAGCGTTGCTCATTTTTTTGAACTATACAGATTAGGCTATCGATTCTTTAAATACGGATGATGTTGATACCTTTTTGACCGAAAAGAGACCTTTATTGCATAGTGAAATGTATAGAAGGACCCGTTAAGATTTTTGCAAAAGAATCAAAACGGAGGACAGAAAAATGTACGGTTTAATTACTGATTTACTGGCTGTTTTAGACATTCATATTGAAAATCTACAGAAAAAGCAAAACCCTGAAGAAATAAAAGAATTACAGGAAAAAACCAAAGAAAAAGTTAAGGAAAAAGCAAATCAGCGGCAACAGGCGGAGGAATCAAGCGACAGTCGGCTGGCGCAGCTGATTCGGGTTTGCGGTCTGGATGAGTTTGAAATCTTTGTGCTGACCATGATCATGGCTCCCCGGCTGAATCCGGAATACGGCGGCCTTTATGCCCGCTTGCAGGGTAGCGGGGAACGGCAGCCAACCAGAGGACTGGCGCTGATGTTGTATCTGGGGGCACACGAACTGGAGGAAAGGAAGCAGCAGCGCTTTCTTTGTGACGAAGGGCCTTTGGGAAAATATTGTCTCAGCGGGAGCAAAGGGGAGGTGCTTTATCTTGACCGGAATATTGATGATTTTTTGTTGCATCCCAAGACCACCTTTACCCCCAGAATGGAGGGCGCGGTATTTCAGACTCTGGAAGAGCCGATGCCGCCCCTGCTGATCCATCGGAGCGAGGCGGCGGCAATTCGGGAGCTTTGGCAAAATTGCCGGGAAGCGCCATTGTTGATCCAATTATCCGGGGAAACTGGAAGCGGAAGACACTTTCTGATGAAAAAGATATTGGCAGAAAGCCGGGAAAGCAGCGGTATTTTACTATTTAATCTGACAGCTTTTTTACAGCAAAGCAACCAGCATCCGGAACAGACAGCAGCAAAACTGAAAGGCTATGCCTGGCTGAGCGGCCAGGCTTTATGCCTGGAGCTGCCGGAAATCCCGGAGGATAGGGAAAGCGTTTTACTGCTGCGGAATTTTCTGCGGGAACTGCTGCAGGAGGACAAGATACATCCTTTGGGAATCTTTCTGATGACAGAAACCGATGCCGAGGCGGTTTTGCAGGACTGCAAGCGGGTTTATAAATTTACTTTTTCGGCCTTAACGGCCAGTGACAAGACAGCCTTGTGGGACTACTTTGCAAAAGAGATGACCATGGAAACAGAAGGCGGCTGGGAGGAGGAAGCCGGAAAATACATTCTGACGGCATCGGGCATTCAAAATGTTTTGCAGACAGCGCTGCTCCATGCCCATGCCAGAGGCCGCGGATGGGTCAGCAGGGTGGATATCCACAGTGCCCATAAAATGCGTCAGCCCAAGCAATTGGGAAGCTATGCTTCGGTGATTGAAACAGTTTTTACCTGGGAGGATCTGATTCTGGAGGAAAAGCAGAAAAAAGTCCTGCATCTGATCTGCAACCAGTTGAAGTATCGCCGGAAGGTCGGGGAAGAGTGGGGCTTTTACCGGAAGATGCCATATGGAAGAGGGATCAGTGCGTTGTTTTATGGTGCCCCGGGAACCGGCAAGACCATGGCGGTGCAGGTGATGGCCCAGGAATTGGGCTTGTCCTTGTACCGCATTGATTTGTCACAGATGGTCAGCAAATACATCGGTGAAACCGAAAAAAACATTTCCGACCTGTTTGAACGGGCGGGGAGCATCAATGCGATCCTCTTTTTTGATGAGGCTGACGCTCTTTTTGCCAGGCGTTCGGAAATCCGGGATGCCAATGACCGCAGTGCCAACAGCATGACGGCCCACCTTTTGCAGAAATTGGAGGATTACCAAGGGATCGCGGTACTGGCCACCAATCTGCTGCACAATATGGATGATGCTTTTAAAAGAAGGATTAAGTATACGGTTCAATTTCAGTTTCCTGGTCCGGCGGTGCGGCTGCAGCTGTTTCAAAGCATTCTGCCGGCGGAGGCGGTTTGTGGGGAAAAACTGGATTTTGCGTTTTTTGCGGAACACTTTGAACTGTCAGGAAGCAGTATTAAGGAAGTACTGCTGAATGCGGCTTTTATGGCAGCAGGGGAGGATACCGGTATTTGTAATTGTCATGTGGTGGAGGCCATTAAGTGGAATTATCTGAAATATGGAAAGGTGCTGACCGGAAAGGATTTTGGTTATTTGGGGTAATTAACAATTTTCAGATTTTACGTTTCAGTTTGTCGCCAATTTGTCATTGTCCTTTTATAATATAAGTACCGGTGTATTGGAAACGGAATACTGATTACGAAAGGAAAAAAGATGGAACAGAAAAATTTGTGGAAAACCAAAGTCGGCAGGGTTATTACATTTGTACTGAGTTTGACTATGGCGGTGGCATTATTTACAGCAAGTGAAATTCAGGTAGAGGCAGCGGAAACATACGAGGGAATAAATATAATAGCAGGTCAGGTATTTAAGGCTGGGGACGAGGTTCAACTTGTGAATGTAGCGGACTTTGACCCAGTCAATACTGAGATGTACATTACTTTTCAGGATGATACAGGTAAACCATATGTTATTAGCAGTCTCACCGATGGTGGTGGTATGGTAGTTCTTGAAGTAGGTGAGAGTATCATAATTCCGGCAGAAGAATCTGCATGGGAAGTCGTTTATGCAATGTCGTCGTATTTTCCTGCAATGGTTGTGATTGCTCTGCAGCCAGTGAATCCGGAGGTGATCGTTTCACAGGCCGATCATCAAATCGACCATCAGTCCTGTACCCATTCCTTTGAATGGGAAGAAGAAACAGCGGCAACCGAAACCGCAGACGGAGTGATGGCATATGTATGCACCAAGTGCGGCGCAGTGGGCCGTCGTATGACCGGTGGAACTGCCGGCACGTCGGCATTTGCGGTATTTAATCAAAATATCATGGAAGAAATCAATAAAGCCCAAAATAGTGAAACCTTGGAGATTAATACCGGGCTGTGGACCAGCTTCCCGCAAAAAGTAATGGAAGCAATTGCCGCAAGGAGGGACGTCAGCCTTGAGATTACCTATCGTTTAGCGGGAAAAACCTATCGAATTATCATACCGGCCGGGGCAGCGGTGCCGGCCGATGTCGAATGGGCAGGATTTGACGGCTATCTGGCCGGTCTATACGGAAAAGAAGAAGTATTGAACTGATCTTTATCATAATAAGCACCATATTTGCCGGTTGGATTTAACGATAGCAGATATGGTGCTTATTTTTTCTGTATAGAGAAATGTAGAGTCGAAAGGGATAAAAACCTGACCGGTATCCCCGGCACCCTGAAAGAACGGGCAGAAAGCAAAGCAGGGATGTCCCTGGAGCATGTGCGGCATGGCTCTTAATGACAATCCGGTACTGGAGGCCGAGGCCGATTTATTTTTATAATAACTTTGGAAACTAACTTGTAAGATTTTCGCCAAAGTGTATAGTAAAATGTATAGAACAACCGATTATACTGGCAATATCAAAACAAAAAAAGAAGGGAGCACATGTAACATGGCGGAGTATTTATCACCCGGCGTCTACGTCGAAGAATTTGAATCAGGCGGTAAGCCGATGGAAGGCGTGGGAACCAGCACAGCCGGATTTATCGGGTTGGCAGAAAGAGGGCCGGCTATCGGCGTACCCCAGTTAGTCACTAATTTTGCAGAGTTTAAAAGAACCTACGGAGGATACCTCTCCGAAAATGAATTCGGCGGGTATCGTTTTCTGGCATATGCCGTGGAACACTTTTTTATCAATGGCGGCAGCCGCTGCTTTATCGCCCGGGTGGCCCCCGGCGATGCCAAATGCGCCCAGGGGCAATCACCCCAGGCCGAACCTGTGGCCCTATTCCGGGCCAAAAACCCCGGCTTATGGGGCGACAATATCCGTATCGTCCTGACCCCGGCCAGTAAAGCCAAAACCCAGATTCTGGAGGAAGTGGAAGCGGGCGGCGTCAAAAAATATCTGGTCAAAAACGGTGCCGGCTTCAACCCCGGTGACGTGGTGATGTTTTCGGACGGCACTGAAACCAGCTATAACAAAGTGGTGAAAAATCAGGATAATGTCATTACCTTTGAACAGGAGTTTGCCGGTGATGTCACCGACAAAAACCTTCTGCCGGCCAAAGTCATTACCACCTGTGAATTTACCCTGGAAGCCAAATACGATGATATCGTGGAGCTTTATGAAAACCTCTCCTTTAACGTGGAGGCCGCTAACTTTATTACCAAGAAAACCGCCAAATCCGATCTCATCTCGGTGGAGTATACAGGAAAAGAAAGCACAGAAATCATCCCCCCTTTCCGAGCTTTCCTGGAGGCCGGAAAGGATGTAGGTGTACATACTGTATCATTGGCCGGCGGCGGTAACGGCTCAGTGGCTTCGGTATCTGCTTCGGACTTTATCGGTACCGACAACGGCGCCGGCAAACGTACCGGTATCCAGGCCTTTCTGGATAATGACAATGTATCCCTGATGGCTGTACCCGGAGTAGTGGACCCCAATGTCCAGTTAACCCTGATTACACACTGTGAAAACCTGGCCAGCCGCTTTGCCGTTCTGGACATGCCCAAAGAGGCCAAAAAGGTCCAGGATATCATGGCACATCGGGATATGTTTGACAGCCACTATGCAGCCATGTATCATCCCTGGCTGGAAATATTCGATCCCCTGGATAAGAAAAATATCGCCATCCCCCCCTCAGGCAGTATGCTGGGCATCTATGCCCGCAGCGATAACACCAGAGGTGTTCACAAAGCCCCCGCCAATGAAGTGGTTCGAGCCTGCGTGGGTCTGGACTGTCAGTTTAATAAGGGTGAGCAGGATATTCTGAATCCCAAGGGGGTAAACCTGATCCGGGCTTTTTCCGGCCAGGGTATCAGGGTCTGGGGCGCCAGAACCATTACCAGCAACGGCAGCTGGAAATACATTAACGTTCGGCGTTTATTTATTTTTATTGAGGAGACCATTAAAGCCAACACCAACTGGGCCGTCTTTGAACCCAATGACGAAGTGCTGTGGGTACGGGTAAAACGAACCATCACCGTGTTCTTAAGCGGTTTATGGCGTAACGGGTCTCTGGCCGGAAGCTCCCCCGACGAAGCTTTTTTCGTTAACATTGGCAGAAGCTCCATGAGCCAGGATGATATCGACAATGGACGTCTGGTATGCGTGATCGGCGTGGCCCCGGTGAAACCGGCTGAATTTGTAATCTTCAGAATCACCCAGAAAACTTCAGACTCCGAATAATAGCGTGAGAAGAATTACTAAGGTGTGAAAATACCACACCTAAGTAATGCGATAGTCTCACGCGGCGCACTATCTAAGCTGAGAAAAGATAAGAAAGGAAAAAATTATGAGAGATATGGTTTATCCCCATGGCAGTTTTCGGTATAAGCTGGAAATTGATGGGATGGATGCAGGGGGCTTTTCGGAGGTATCCGGATTTGATGCTACCGTAGAAATAAAAGAATACCGGGAGGGCGATATGCCCCAGACCCCCAGTAAGGTACCGGGATTAAAGAAATATGGAAACATTACGCTGAAACAGGGCCTGGTGGACTCTACCGTGCTGTACGACTGGATCATGGAAGGAGTGGAAGGGGCGGTACATCGTACCACCATCACCATTACCCTGCAGGACCAGACCGAAACGGATGTGGCCTCCTGGCAGGTAATCAATGCCTGGCCGACGAAGTATACAGCCCCCAGCTTTAACGCCGGTTCATCGGAAGTATCTATTGAAACATTGGAAATCGCCCACGAAGGCATGACCAGAGTTATGTAAAAGAAAGGAATCCCGGGATTGAGTTGAAAACTCAAGGGAAGTGTGTCGTCTCATTGATGGAAGGTCAATGGGATGATACACATGGGACCTTTCTTTTTTTGTATATAAAAAGATGGAAAATAGTAAAAGAAATAAGAATTTTCAAGCTGTTTTGTTGGACATGTGATGGACATATGATGGACATGGGATGTTAGGATATAAAAAAAGCCATTTTATGATAGTGCAAACTTCAGATTATGGAAGGAATGCAAGTTAAGAATAAAAAAGAAAAACAAAAAAACAGACTGGAAAAGGAGATTTTAGTTATGAGAAAGAAGCCCTTGAAAGCAATGGTAATTATGCTGAGCATGATATTCTATGTTATGCTGTCAGCAGGTAATGGAATGAAAGTAAAGGCTGCCGGAACGACACATCTGTTGTCTGATATTATTGACAAAAAAACGCAGGCATTAGAGGTTGGTGATATTGTGGAAAATGATCTGGATGTACAAACGTATGATGGTTATGTGTTTAGGTATTACACCTCTTTTGTTAATTTTGATGAACTTAATACCAATTTTATATATATGGATTTCCTAATGAGTCAAGGTGAAACATTTACAGTTTCTTCAGCATTGGGTTCTGATGTATCAAAATTATCGATTGTAGGTATGAAGGTTTTGGGTAACTCTATATATTTCAGTCTTGAACCCTATTCAGAAAAAACAGTAGAATCGACGGCCGCATCTGCAGGGGTGGCGTGTGCACATACCTGCGAATGGATAACCGAAACAGAAGCAAGTGAGATTTTCGATGGTGTGATGGCCTATGAATGTACAAAGTGCGGAGCCATTACAGATTACATGGCCGGCGGAACCGGCTCCGCGTCGGCATATGCAGTATTCAATAAAAATACTGTAACCAAGGTGAATCAGGCGAAGGCTGGAGAAACTGTACAGATCAATACACAGATCTGGACAAGTTTTTCTAAAGAAGTAATGAAAGCAATCGCGGCACGGAGAGATATTAATATAGAGCTGACATACCGGTTAGCCGGACAAACCTGGCAGATCAGGATACCAGCAGAAGCCGCAGTACCTGCAGATGTTGACTTTGCAGGATTTAGCGGTTATCTGGCCGGTTTATACGGAAAGAATCAGCAGGAAAAATAAGGATGATGACAACAGAAAACAAATAATGAGAAATAGAAGGCCGAGACTGAAAAAGTCCCGGCCTTTTTTTGATAGATAGATTGGTAGTGTAGAGAAAAGTATAGAGAAATGTATAGTATCCTCGGATAAAATAAGAAAAACAATAAAGAAAGGACAAAGAACATGGCATTTGAAACAGAATTTTCCTTTGTATTACCAAAAGGCTACCGGGATCAGGAAGGAAATCTTCACAAAGAAGGAATTATGCGCCTGGCTAATGCAGCCGATGAGATATTACCCTTAAAGGACCCCAAAGTACAGCAGAACCCCGGTTATCTGACCATCATTTTACTGGCCAGAGTGGTTACAAGACTGGGGGATCTGCCCCATGTGGATACTCAGGTGGTGGAAAAACTATATACTGCCGATCTGGCCTATCTGCAGGACTTTTACCAGCGGATCAATGCTCTGGAGGTGCCCTGCTACGAATGCATCTGCCCTGAGTGCGGCAAAAAGGTGAAGGTACCGGTAAATTTTATGGAGGCCGCTTACTAGAAACCTACCCAGCCGAAAAGCTATATCGTGAGGCGGCATTTATCGGCTACTATCTGCACTGGTCCCGCCAGGAGATCCTGTCCTTAAGTCATTTGGAGCGGATCAGATGGTGCCGGCAGATATCACAGATCAACAGGGAGCTGAATAACGAACCGGAAAATATCTTTGCGGTTTAAAAAGGAAGTGGCCAAAGATATGAAAAAAATCAAATTGTTCAGAAACTATCAGTATCTTTCCGATGCCAATTACCTGGTGGTAATCAATAATATGCTTCTGGGTTTTTCCAGGGTAAAAAACCTCTCTTGCCAGCAGGAGCGGGAAAATGTGGAAGAAGGCGGAGAGGAAGTGCCGATATCCGTTGAGGCAGTGAGCCAGAAAATGGAGACCCTGATTTTGGAAAAAGCAGTTGCCGTGGATTTGGAAAGTATTCTGGCCCGAACCCTGGTTCCCGGCTGTGAAATTTATGGGATGTGCCTGTTGATTATGACCGGTGACCGGAAGATCAGAAAAACATTTTTTATGGAAAACGGAATTGTGGTGAAAAGGAGTTTTTCCGATCTGAATGCCGAAAGCGGAGACATTTTCCGGCTGAGCCTGGAAATCAGTCATACGGGATTGGTAGAGATATGATCAAGATCAAAGAAAAATGGCTGTCGCTGGCCGAAAAAATCAAAAATACCTTTGCCCGGAAAATACTTGGTAAATATCAGCCCGCTGCGGTTCCTTACTATGACAGTGCCTATATGGTTCTGCTGGCAGTGGGGAAAAAGCAGCGGGGGGAAATCGTCCCCCTGTATGCCCGGAGCCAATATATTAACTATCAGGTGAAACAGTATGCGGCTAAGGAAATCATCCGGGAGATCAGGGTGGAAACCAGGCCGGTGGATGGGATAAGCATCTTCCAGACCTACAATCCGGCCAGGTTTTTTGAAAGCATGAATGTTTCTACCAAAAGGGAATGGGGAAAAATATTTTACACCTTCAGTAAAGAGTATGAAACCTTTTACCGGCAGCAGTATCACAAAGGACCGGAGCTGGAATCGGAAGTTGGGGAAACCGGACTGGTGGTAAAAAAGGAAGTGCGGGAGGAAGAAGAATTCCATATCAGGGCGGGGGTGATTTATCAGGAAACAGAAACCAGGTACCGGGAGCAGGAAACTCATGTTAAAGAACTGGCGGAAAAAGTGGAAAACTGTATTCAGAGGATTGCCCGGCAGGAAGAAACGGTTAAAAAGCAGATACTCATGCAATCGGACCGGCAGCCGGCCCAAATCGACGTAAATATCAGCAAAATCACCAGTGAAGTTATGGAAAATCTGCGGCGTCATCTGGAGCTTGAACGAATGCGGCATGGATACTAAGGAATTCATCTTTTTCAGAAAGGGAAAGGGCAGCTCAATGGCAAAAGCCAAAATCATCGTTTTGAATGAACAGGGAGGAACCAAGGCTACTATTGAAGCACTGGTGAATCCCAAAGAGTATTCGTTAAACAACAGTGCTGCCTATGCAGACAAGGAAATTGCGGGAACCAATATTGTCATCAGTCAGTTTGTTCATGTGAAGGCCGGGGACTTGAAATTTTCACTTTTTATTGATGAAAGTGCCAAAATGACCATCGTCGGAAGACAGGCGGCAGGAGACATTTCCGGTCGGGTAAAGGAACTGATGGAGTTGGTTTATGTAGATGGAACCCTCCACCGGCCGCCCCATATTCGGTTCCAGTGGGGAAAACTGAACTTTAAAGGTGTGGTTACCGACGTCAGCAGTAAATTTGTTAAATTTGACCGCAGCGGGAAACCCATCAGGGCAACGGTGGACTTGTCCGTTAAGGAAATCATGGATGCCGGTGCCACATCACGAAAAAGTCCCTTTGAATCCCCGGACCGAACCAAGTGCCGAACTGTTACGGCCGGAAAGAGCCTCTTCCATATTGCTTACGAGGAATATGGCAGTATGGGTGACTGGCGGATCATCGCCCGGGAAAATCAGATGCTGGACCCCCTGGACATTACCAACGGCCGTGTGATCAAGGTGCCGGCTATCCTGGAGTGATCATGAAGGAAAGCATTTGGCAGCGAAAGCCACAGGAATGGAGGAATTTGCTGCCTGAGGAGACAGAAAAATGGCAGATTTAATGGGTGCGGTACATACTTATGATACACTCGTCAATAAATACGGGAATTTCCGCGTTCCGGCGGCAAAGATCAAGATTGCCGGGAAGGAAGTGTTTCCCGGCGGCGGGCTGGGGATAACGGATTTGTCGGTAATCTTATCGGCCGGTGCTTCCGGGAGTGTCAGCTTTACGGTAGGAGGAGCATATGACCGGGGGACCCATGGCTTCAAAAGCAGCGTAAAGGAATCCTTCGGAATGGGGAAGACAGTAGAAGTAGAACTGGGATATCTGTCGGCCACAACATTACTTTTTAAGGGCTTTATCGCTTCCGTCAATATGGATTTTTCGGCTGCACCCACCCTGTCGGTCACTGCCATGGATGTCAGCCGGCTGATGATGCAGTCAGGGAACCAGGCAAAATATTTTAAAGAGAAAAAACATTCGGAAATTGCCGCGGCAGTAATGTCCCCTTACAGTCACCTTTGTACTCTGGAGCAGCAGGCAACTACGGAGGAATTGCAGGAAGCATTTTATCAGAGCTGTAATGACTATCAATTTATGACAGAGGAACTGGGAAAAATATTGAACCGGGAGTTTTTGGTGGTGGGAGATAAGGCATATTTTCGCCAGCCCAAAAGTGTGGCAACAGCAATGATCACCTTAAAATATGGTTATAGTCTGCTGTCCTTCCGGCGCAAGGAGGATTACCTGAAATGCCAGATTGTTGCGGTGCGGCATGACAGGACCCAGGGAACCACCGTAGTGGAGAGTGAAACGGTTACAGCTAACCAGACCACCCAGTCAGGAACACAGATCCCTAAGGAAATGCTGGTCAGCGAGAACGCAGTCAGTGATGCCCAGTTGAAGGCTTTAGTCAAGGATGCCGCCCGGAAGAAAAAGGACAAAGCCCAGACAGCCAGCGGAAGCTGTGTAGGGCTGCCGGAGATTGTCCCCGGACGTTTTATTGATTTGACTGATTTGGATAGTGCGGCTAATGGAAAGTATTACGTTACCCAGGTCAGTCACAGTTTTGGATCAGGCGGTTTTTTTACCAACTTTGAAGTCGAGGGGTTTGAGTAATGGCCGATGACAGCTTGTATTTGGGGTTGTGTGATTGTATGAGAAGAATGAAGATGGAGCAGTTGTGATGGGCTTGTATGAAGAGTGGGGCAGTAAGGTGCGGACAGAGACAAAATGTCAAGGCATTTTGACTGCATTGGTTAAGGAAAATTGGGATAAAGATCATAAAGGGAAGGTAAAGGTGGAATTTTTTCTCGGGGAGCAGGGAAAAAATGAAACGGCATGGATTCCGGTGGCAGCACCTTATACTGCTTCCGGGGCGGGGACTTTTTTTCTGCCGGAGGTGGGCAGTGAGGTGGTGGTGGCATTTGTCAACGGAAATTATGACAAGCCCATTGTAATCGGCAGTTTGTGGAATGACCAGAAACCCCTGGGGGACACCTTTGTGACCGAAAAAAATACCATCAAGACCATCAGAACGGCTGCCGGGCATGAGATTTTGTTTGATGAGACAGAGGATAAGGGGCAGATTACAATACAAACGGCGGGTAAGCTTAAGGTCAATCTGGCAGATGAAAAGAAAGTATTGACTGTCTCGGATGATAAAGCCAAGACGGGGCTCACCATTGACTTTGAGAACGGGAAAATTGCGTTAAAGGCAGAAAAAGAAATGACATTCACCATCGGTTCAAAAGATTTGATCAAGCTGGAGGATGGTACGGTGACAATCAAGACTGATACAGTCAAGCTGGAAGGGAGTCAGAGCCTCAGCATGAAAGGGCAGAATACGGAAATCAGGGGCGGCAATTCCCTGAATCTGAAATCCGATGCAGCCATGGAAATCAAAGCCGGCGCCACACTGAAGGCAGAGGGCAGTGCGATGACCGAACTGAAGGGCGGTATGGTTAAAATCAATTAAGATTAATTTGAATTAATTAAGGAGGCAGTTATGAATTATAGTGATCCCCATGCGTTTCTGGGTGTGGGTTTTCGGTTTCCCATTCAGGTGGATGAGATGACAGGGAGGATGAAAACGGCATCCTATGAAGAGGATATTGTGGAGGCCATCCATATTATTCTGATGACCCGAAAGGGAGAACGGATCATGCATCCCGAATTTGGCTGCGGTATTCATGAGTATCAGTTTTCGGAAATGGAGTATACCACACTGAAACTGATGGAAGGTGAGGTGAAGCAGGCCCTGATGATGTGGGAGCCGAGGATCATTGATGTGGAAGCAGTTGTGGAAGCAGGGAAAGAAGCCGGATGCCTGTTGATTCGGATAGCGTATGTAGTGCGGACAACCAATAATCCTTATAATCTGGTTTATCCTTATTACTTATATGAAGGAATGGAGAAAGGAACAGGAATAGAATGAAGCAGATGCTGGAAATAGAAGAAATATTAGAACGGATCAAGATACTGGCCGAAAGTTATACGCCAGAGTGGCGGTTTAATCAGGAAAATCCGGATATTGGAACGGCATTGGCCAGTGTTTACGGAGAAATGCTTTATCAGACTGGACGCAGGCTCCCCCAGATGATGCCTAAGAGCCAGATTGGTTTGTATAACCTTTTTGCGGCTGATTTAAAGCCGGCGGCGGCAGGGGAAGGGTATGTGACATTGTCACTGGTGAATGAGCAGGTTCCGGGGGCGGTGGCAGAGCGGGGAACGGTATTGTATGGAGAAAATGACGGGCAGCGGGTTTCGGTGGAAACCTGTCAATCCCTTTTTGTAACGCCGGCGGCTGTGGAAACGGTGGTTCAGGCAAATGAAGACTTTATTGGGGAAGCGGTTCCGATAGCGGATGGAAAGATCAAAGCCGTTTCGGGAATGGCTTTTTTTGATTGCAGCGGAGTGAATCGGCAGGAATATATTTTGTATTTGAATGGGTCAGGGGTTTTTGATACTCGTGAGGGAGAGATCAGCATTTGCTTTCATCAGCAGGAGACCGAATTGCTGGCACAGGAGGAGTTTACCGAGATCCGGTATGCTTCGGAAACAGGGTGGCAGGCGTTTGGACAGCAATGGAGCGAAAACGGGCATCTGTTTTTGCGGCGGGTGAAGGGGCAGCCGGCGCCGGAATTAATGGAGGCAGAAGGCAGAAGAGGGATGTGGATTCGATTTCGGGTATTGAAAAGGGAGCTTTTCGCTGCTTTTATCTGTAAAAAGATAACAATAAAGTCAAGTGCTTTTTATTTGCCGCCAACAGCTATGTTCGGAGCCGGGATTGCCTGTGACCAGGTGGGGTATCTTCCTTTTGGCCTGGAAATGGGGCGGTTCAGGGAAGCAGCCTGGGCCTCGTCAGAAGCCTTAAGTAAACCTGGTGCGACGGTTACTTTGCGGTTTGAACTGACCTTCAGAAAAACCCCACTGCCCGGCAATATGGTCCGGGAAATTGAATGGAAACGGGTGATGAAAGCCAAAGATCTGGTTCAGGAGCCGCTTTATGATATTACGGTGGAGGAGGTTATCTGGGAATATTATAACGGCAAAGGCTGGCACCGGCTTTTTTCGGATGGCACCGGATCACGGATTTTTACACCCGAAGCTGCAGAGGAAAACAATGCAGCGGTTAAGTCTGGGAGAGGGTATGCGGGAGGATATCGGGAACTTACTTTCCGGTGCCCGGATGATCTGACGATTACCACGGTAGACAGTGTGGAATCTTATTATATTCGAGCCAGAGTTTTAACGATGAAAAACGAATATAAGCTGAATGGTTATTATATAACACCGGTACTTTCCGAAACGACCTTTTCCTATGCGTACATGTCTGATGAAATCTTACCGGAACAGATTATGATCCGTCATAATCTGGCAACCCGAAGTTTCACCGGCATGGAATTGGCCAGGGAGGGCGTTCTCCCCTTTGCGGGAACCCAGGTGCCCTGTCCGTCAGCATACCTGAAGCTGTCACAGGCACCTTTGCGGGGCCCGGTTAAGATATTGCTGCAGCTGGAAGAAATGCGGATGGAAAAAACCCTGCCCCTACTATGGGAATACTACAGCACCGGAGGCTGGCAGAAGCTGGAAGTTACCGATGAAACCGGTAACCTGCGGAAAACCGGGCTGGTTACCTTCATGGGCAGCGAGGACTTCTGCAAAACCCTTTTTTTTGCTGAAGAAGGCTATTGGATCAGGATCAGTGACCGTTACGGCTATTACAAGGATCGGAAGGATTATCCGGTGGTCACCGGTATTTTTATCAATACCGTCAGTGCCAGGGCTGTACAAAACCGGGAAACAGAGTATTTCCGAATGGATCGCTATGAACCGGGCCGTCAATTTTCCCTGCTGCGGCCAGGGGTGTTGGCGGCACAACTGTGGATAGACGAAGGGGAAGGGGAGTCCCGCTGGGTACTTTGGGAGAAACGGGAAAGCTTCAGCGCATCAGCGCCCGGTGACCGTCATTATGTAATTGATGCCAATGAAGGGCAGCTGCGGTTCGGTAACGGACGTTATGGAAAAATACCAAATGTCTCAAAAGAGGACAATATCAAAGTTACTTACTGCACCGGCGGCGGAGAATATACCAATATTCCGGCTGGTACCATTAACCGTTTAGAAAAGAGCATCGGCTTCATCAGCCGTGTTACCAATCCTTTGGAATTTGCCGGCGGCAGCGACCGGGAAAGCATCCCTCTGGCCCTGACCCGCAACGGAGCTCTGTTCAAGCACCGGAACCGGGCCCTGACCCCGGAGGACTTTGAAGAACTGGCTCTGGATAACTTCCCAGAGATTTTCCGGGCAGCCTGTTTTGCCGGTTACAACAGCCGGGGAAAAAAGGAGGGGGGACATATTACTCTGGTAATAGCCCAAAATAACCTGCAAAACGGTCATCTTTATTTTGAAGAGCTGAAAACCCGGCTGGACACTTTTTTCCACTCCCGGATCAGTTGTTTTCTGGGAGGCGGGGATTACTTTCAAATCCTGCCGGCCCGGCTGGTGGAAGTGCATGTTAAGGTAACCACAGGGGTGAAGAACGTGGAGGATATTTTTGATACCGTGAAAGGAATCGAAGAAATCTGCCGGAATTTTTTACATCCCCTTTATGGGAATACGCATAAAAAAGGTTGGAAGATCGGTGAGTTTCCGCAGCCTGAGCAGATTAAGTTCCGGATTGGGCAGGAATACGATAACGTCAGGAAAATTTCTATAAATTATTTGTTCTGTTACGGTAATAGAAAAGAAGAAACCAGTTTGGAAAAAGTTTTAAGCCACCCCTATATCCTGCCCATCAGCGGGACCCATCAGGTTGTGGCGGAAGGGGGAACATATGCTGCCGGATATTGATTTGGATCAGGAACGTTTTGATGACATTGTGGATGAGGCCAAGAACCGGATTATCAGCATTTATCCCCAATGGACGGATTTTAATTACCATGACCCGGGGATTACGCTGATTGAGCTGTTTGCGTGGCTGAAGGAAATACAGCAGTTTACCATGAACCGGATGGTGGAGCAGAACCGGCAGGGCTACTTCCGGCTGTTGGGAATGGAACGGCGGCACCGCGAGGCCGCGGAAGCAGAAATTGAGGCTACGGCAAAGGAAGAAGCACGATGGGAAAAAGGCATGGCGTTCTATGCCGGGGAAATTGCTTTTGAAACCACCGAACCAGTCAGGATCAGGAAAGGAACAACCATGATTACCCTGCGGCAAACGGAAACAGTGGCGGAGATCACTGATTATTCAGGAGAACAGATTGAAAAAAGAACAGAGGGCGGGCATACCTTCCTGCGGATTAAAGGAGAAACCTTACTGGCCATAACCGGGAAGGTCAGGCTGTTCTTGAAATACAACGATCATTATTATGAAAGCGACTTTCAGACGAAGTGCGGAGAAAACGGTTTATATCTGGAAATCCGCAATTTTACCATGATGCCCCACAGTATTCGGCTGCTTTGCTTTTCCGAAGCGGAAGAGGCAAGACTTTATCTGGGAGAGGGGAACGGCTTTCCGGGTCAGGTCATTGATGTGGGAGACCGTAATCTGGAATACGAATCTTTTCGGATTATGATTCATAATTGCCATGTTTTTTATGAATGGCAAAGGGTGGCCGATTTCTATCATTCGGGGTACGGAGACCGGCACTATATGTTCGATGAAACCAGCGGTGTTCTGCTTTTCGGAGATGGTGAACACGGCCTGCCGCCGGTGGGGGGAATCTATATTGTTCAGGCAGTCCGCACCCTGGGCAGCGGCGGTAATGTGAAGGCCGGGATGATCAGACGGATAAAGGAGTGTGGCAGCAAATGGGTAGATAAGGAACAGGTTCAGGTAACTAACCCGAAGGATGCCCGGGGCGGAAGGGATACCGAGCATGAGGAAGATACCTGGAACCGTTACGGGCAGCAGTTTCGCAGCAACCTCCGTCTGATTACTGCGGCCGATTATGAAAAGGCGGTGCGGGAGATCGGTGGATTATGGATAGAAAGCTGCAAAGTCCTCCCGCCTTCCGGGACACCCAATCAGGTGGAAATCGTCATTAAGCCGGCCAGCCGGAGCGGCCGGGGCAAGCTGAAAAAGGAAGAGGAAAGGCAGATTCTCCGGGAATTGGAAAAAAGGCGCATGGTGGGTACCCGAATCAAATTGTATACTCCCAAATATGCCGAGCTGAGCCTTTATGCCAGGATTGCCGCCAAGCCCCAGTATGCTGAGGCCAGAAAACAGCTTACTGCACAGGTAAAAGAATATTTTCGCCAGCTGGGCAGCCAGTTCGGTGCTCACATATCCCACAGTGAGGTGTATGGAATGTTGGATGCCCAGGAAGGGGTGTTCCGGGTGGACTATCTCACCATGAATATCCGGGGGCCGGGAACCGGGAAGGATGAAAACGGTAATCTCTTCCTTCCGCCTAATGGGCTGATTCTGCTGAAAGATCTGCAGATTTCTTTTTATGAAGGGGGCTATTAACAGAAGAGCAGATGATAATAATAAAAAAAACAGATGTACCTTATGCCGGATTTGATGGTTATCTGGCAGGGCTGTACGGCAAAGCGGAAAAGTAGATTATAAATAGAAAGTTGAGAGTGATCCTTCTTATGAGCTTTTAAACTCATAAGAAGGATTCTTACTGTTCCTGCTCCTGAAAAAACTGAATATATTCCTCCGCCTGCTCCATTCCCTGCCTCAACAATTCTTCTCCGGTCAGCTTCCCTGCATAAAATGCTTCAATCAAAGCAGAAACCAGGCCATCCAGCGCAGACAGCAAAATCCTTTCGTGAAGCGCGGAATTTGGCTGATGCCGTAAGGAAAGAACCGAACGTACCTCATGCCCCTGTTCCTGAAACACGTCAGGAAATTGGCGAAGCTGTATTAAAAAAAAGCGGTATACATCCGGATACTCTGCACAAAGAACCAGCTTTTGGGAAATACTTTTTCGCAATTGGCTATACAAATCCCCTTCCGCCGAAATCTGAACGGACAATTCCTTGGCAACCACCGTTCTAAGATGCAATGCCAGTTTTATAAAAAGCGTCTCCTTATCTTGATAATGATAAAATAACAAGCCGTTGGCGATTCCGGCTTCGTTTGCAATCATCCGGGTAGTTGCGCCGTCATACCCTTTTTCGGCAAAAATCTTTAAGGCCGCCTTCATAATATTTATTTTCTTAGCATCTGCAATTTCGTTCCACAAATCAAGCGTCATTCGTTTTGTCCCCCAAATCAAAGGTCCAGATAACCCGGTCATCATCCACCGTGGGTACAACGGTAGATGCGATTCCCTGAATCGTTAAACCTACCCAGAAATGAGCCGCACAGCAGCCCACGCATACATCGGGGTGTTCCCACTTTATATGTTTGTATCCCTTGGGTTTGGCAATGACAACCTTTTTAAAATCCTCCGAAACAGCAAACTGCCAATGCTGGGTGTTGGCCCCGGAGGGTGCCTTGCGAGCCAGGTCAAGTGCATAACGCAGATATTCCGGCAGCATTACCTCGGTAATACCATTCAGCAGACGTTCATCCAGAGGCTTTCTTTTAAAACTGTTTAAGCTGGATGCAAACCTGTCTAAGGCACGCAATCCATCCGACTTCCAATATCCAAGCGGTGACACACATACCACATAGCGTTCACTTCCCTCACTGCTCCCGAATCCATATTTTGATTTAGGATTAGGCACACGGTTGATATCCGGCAGCAAATACTCAATCTCCGGCAGAACATAGTGTCCGTACCAACAGGTACTAAGCCCAAGGGCGTTGGCATACAGTAAAACCAATTCTCCCCAGAACCCCACCTTAGCAAGAGAAAGCAAATCTGTTTCGGACAGAAAAGCAACCGCATCCTCCGGCGGCTTCAGCAAACTGTTCCCAATTGCGATACCTTCCCGGCTTTTAAAAAAACGTGTTTCAATACTATGAGAAAACGGAACTTCTAACGAGACTGTAAATTCTTTTAACTGTTCCATCACATCACCGTCCACGGCACGGCGTTCAAAGCTTCGCACCGAACGGCGGGTATTAATGCTATTTTCCCAAAACATACGATCTGTTTCCTTTAGCCACATAGTAATTCCTCCAATAATCATTATTGAGCGATTGCTCAATTTCATAATAACAGATTTTGAGCGATTGGTCAATAATAGATTGAAAAATCATTCAGATACGTATAAACGAATTACGGCCAGAAATTGAAAAATAAGATAAGAACCGATTCATAAGGCGGATTATATTTACACCCAGATTTTACCGGATTTTAGTAAATTTTTTGTGTCGATATGTTGGCTTTTCGTGCCGGTAGAGAGATAATATAAAAATTGTGTGTTATTCTTTTTATATCTTAATAGTGTGATACCACAAAAAGACAGATACAAAATGAGAGGATCGTAGGAGGGAACATAAGTGAAAATAGTGAATAAAAAAAGAACAGTGGCGGTTATTTTAGGTATGATATTAGGTTTTACTGCTTGGGCAGGAAATAGTATCAGTGCAAAAGCAGCGGACAATTATGTACCTGATATGTTGGTGCGTTATGCGGACGGAAAGCTTGTTGTTCTATATCCGGGTGATACATTAACGACAGGCGACAAACAATTTAATTACAAATATTCTAAGGATGATAATGGAGTAAATATAGGAATCATAGGGGGCATCGATTATAATTGGAATATTACACAAAATAAAAATGTCACTCATGGTCCTATCTTAGTTTTGCCCACTGGGGAAGACTATGAAGAATTTAATTGCTGGAGGTTGGGGTATCGCTCATCTATGGAACAATACTTACTGATCCCTTATTATTATGAAGCGCCAGAAACAGCAGTACCCGAAACAGGCATGAAATGTATCCACTCCTGGCAATGGACAGCAGAAAGCGGTGCAACCGAAACAACCGATGGTGTGATGGCCTATACATGTACCAGATGCGGAGAGATTACTGACCGCCGGATGGGCGGAACCGGTGAGACATCGGCATATGCTGTATTCAATCAAAACGTAATCGGTAAAGTGAACCAGGCCCAAAGCGGTGCAACGGTATCTGTGGATACCCGGATATGGACCAGTTTTTCCCAGAAGGTCATGGAAGCTATTGCCGCCCGAAGGGACATTACCGTAGAACTGACTTACCGGATCAAGGGCCAGTCCCTGCAGATTGTCATTCCGGCTGGGGCAGAGGTTCCGGCGGATGTGGCATATGCAGGCTTTGATGGTTATCTGGCCGGTTTGTATGGCAAAACGGAAAAGTAGATATACTTTGAAGTACAATTTTCTATATCGTAACAGGGAATCCGCCAGGTTGGAAATAACCTGGCGGATTTCCTGTTACAGTTGTAATAAGCATCAAAAATAACCGTCCTGTTCCCTCACAAAGAATAGACGGTTATTTTTGATTTACTTGTAAACCGCATAAATTTTCTTCTGCAGAGAATTTGTATAGAAGTTTGTATAGAGCCGCGGCATAAAATAAGCAGGTGCGGATAGCGATGGAAAGGCAGGAGTGGGATGAAAGAAGAGAAGAGGTTTTTTATCTGGAAAGAAACAGCCCAAGGGGAGCAGGACGGCTTTTTTTCACCGATTTATGACAGCCGGGAAAAGGGCACCCGCTGGCATCGGATAATGGCCCGGCAGGAAAAAGGAAAAAAGGCGGTAACCGTCTCCTGCTATATCGGTGACCAGCTGAAGGAAACGGCAGAACAGCTGATTGACCAGACAGAATTATCCCTGACAGAAAAGAAAAAACAACTCCGGCCATTTTTACAGAAAGAAGGTACCTTGCCGGGGGACTGGCTGCTTCATCAACTGGAAGGACGCTATCTGCTGCTTCTGGCGGAAGTCACCGGAGAGGCAGCGGAAAAATCCTGGCAGGTCAGGATTGAATTTCCCAAAAGCAGCTGGGTGCAGTACCTGCCCGGCGTTTACGAAGAAAAAGGGCCGGACTCTTTTCTGGAACGATTCCTCTGCATCTTTCAATCCTTATATGAGGATGTGGATGCCGCCATCCGGGAATACCCCTTCCACCTTTGCCCTGAGGTCTGTGACAGCGCTGATCTGCCGGTGCTGGCTGGCTGGCTGGATGTCAAAAATGCTTACTTCTGGAAAGAAGAACAGCTCCGCATCCTCCTGAGCCATCTTATGGAGTTCTACGAAAATCGCGGCACCCCCGCAAGTATCCGCTGGCTGGTGAACCTATATACCGGTGAACAGCCGTTACTGGTAGAGTACTATGACGTGGAGGCGGAAAGAGAGGAAAAAAACGGCACATCCCGTCAGCGTGCCCGTCTGATCCGTCAGCTGTACGGAGAAAACCCGTTTCGCTATACCCTGCTGGTAGGGAAAGAGTATAAAGCCCTGCCCGCAATTATTGCCTGGGCTACCCCGGCTCATATGGAAGGACGGATTGTAGTCCTGCGCCCGGACATTCGTCTGAACGGCTATTCCTACCTGGGAATCAACAGCCGGCTGCAGAGAGGAGAGGAATTATTTTGAAAAACAGAAACTATTTTCCCATGGAACGAAATCACTATTACTACGGAAAACTGCTGACAGTGGAGGATTTTGAACTGGAACAGCAATATATGAATAATAAAAGAAGAATCATCAACCGTTATCTCTACGGAAGCGGGGTGGTCAGGGGGCTGGATATCATTCAGGTGGATGAGCGTACCCTTTCCCTGGAAACCGGGCTGGCCATCGACTATACCGGCCGGGAAATCATGGTGGAAAAGCCGGTTTCTCTGAAGCTCTCGGACATCGAAGGATTTTATGACGGCAGCGAAGAAGAACTGCCCTACGCTTATCTGTGTATCGCTTATCAGGAGGAGGGACAGGAAGCGGTTCACAATGCTGCCGGGGCTCAGGACGGAGAGCAAATCGCCTATAACAAATGGCGGGAAGGATACAGATTGTATCTGACTCGGAACGAACCGGGCACCGGAGCAGCTTTTTCCGACCGGGAGTTTTATCAGGAGCGGCAGATCTGTTTTCAGGAAAACGGTATCCGCATTACCCACTGGCTGCCCCGCTACGTGAAAGCCGGAACCGGACTGGAACTGCTGGTGGAAGTGGAAAACCTGGGCCAGCAGCAGGACTTTGCTTTTTCCTACGAAGTCCGGCTGCAATGCTTAAAAAGCGGCCAGCACACGGTGCTTCAGGTAGACTTTGATGAACACCTGGTGAAAAAGGAACTGCGCTACTGCCTCCGCTACCCATTAACCGCGCTGGAATCAGAAGAGGCGCAGGGAATCCTATCCATCAAAGAAGACAGCTTTCGCCTGTCCATCGGCGGAAGAGGAATCAAAGCCAAGGCTGCCGGGATTTCCCGGACCCGCATCAGCAGCCGGCCGGCCTGGACAGCCCTACTGGCCGATTACCGCAGTACCGGGCTGGAAACCGTTCTGGATGCCATGGCCGGATGCGATATTTATCTGGCCAAAATTCTTTTCCTGCGAGCCGGTAATACCTTCGTCATTCAGGAAACCGAAAAAATGCCTTTTGAGCAATATGTTTGGAGTAACGGACTGAATACCGCTTCCCGGGCGATGTTGGAAAAAGAGTTGACGGCAGCAGAACCCAATCTGATGGCGGAAAATAGTCCGGCAGCTGAGCCGGGCCCGGAATGGGTGGCACCGGTACGGTTTGGCCGGGAAAAAATCACCCTGGAGAAAGGTGCCAAAAGCGGCAGCATTTTTTTTTCCGAAGAAATCGTCCATGGCCTGGGACCGGGGGAAGTCTGTATCTACCCGGGAAAAACAGTCATCTCAGAACAAAAGGAAATCATATACGGCAAGGAAGGAATTTTTCGTAGCTCCACGCCGAAAATGGATCTGGCGGTTAAAGTTAACCCCGAAACAGGAACTTTTATCATCGGTGTCAAGCTGCTGGAAGCCTTGCGGACCGATAGCTGCACCATTTGCTGGACAGGGTGGAAAAACCCGGAACAGGAGGAAAAAATGAACCATCAAAAAGAAATTATCATCAACCCGGCCATTGTGACCCTGAAAACCAGGGAAACCAGATATCTGGAAGCAATCTGCAAAAACATGATTGACAAACGGCTGAAATGGCAGACGGAAAAGGATGGCGGCATCATCGATGCCAACGGTATGTACACAGCTCCCCACCGCCCCGGGGTCTATGAGGTGACTGTCTCCAGCATGGCCTATCCGGATGTGGAAACCAGTGTCTATATTGTGGTACGGTAGCAGAAAGGTTCCGGGGTAAATTTTTTGTTTTGATAATAAAAGGTAACTCCCAGATACTATTTTGGGTAAATTTTGCGTGTTAAAATTTGAACATAAATAGAGATGGAGGGATTGAAATGAAGAAAGTGTTAAAAAAAAGAACAGCGGCGGTTATTTTAGGTATGATATTAGGTTTTTCTGTTTGGGCAGGAAACAATATTAGTGCAAAAGCAGCAGACAATTATGTACCTGATATGATGGTACGTTATACGGATGGAGAGCTTGTTCTGCTATATCCAGGTGATACATTAACGACAGCCGACATGGGATTCTCTTACAAATATTCTAAGGATAATAATGGAGCAAATATAGGAATCATAGGGGGCGTTGATTATAATTGGAATATTTCACAATTTGCAAATGTCACTTCTGGTGCTATCTTAGCTTTGCCCTCCGGGGAAGACTATAAAGAATTTAATTGTTGGAGGTTGGGGGTTCGGATATATGATAACAAGGACCAATACTTACTGATACCTTATGAATATAAAACGCCGGAAGCAGCAGTACCCGAAACCGGTACAAAATGTACCCACTCCTGTCAATGGACAGTAGAAAGCGGTGCAACCGAAACAACAGATGGTGTGATGGTTTATGCATGTACCAGATGCGGAGAGGTTACGGACCGCCGGGCGGGCGGAACCGGTGAGACATCGGCTTATGCCGTTTACAATAAGAACACCATCCTCAAGGTAGAGCAGGCCGAGAGCGGTTCAACAGTACAGATTGATACGCAGATCTGGACCAGCTTTTCACAGAAAGTCATGGAAGCGATTGCGGCAAGAAGAGATATTACCGTAGAGCTAACCTACCGGATCGCCGGCAAAACCTGGAAGATTATCATACCGGCGGGGACAGCGGTTCCGGCAGATGTAGCTTATGCCGGCTTTGATGGTTATCTGGCCGGTCTGTATGGCAAAACAGAAAAGTAAAAAACAACAAAAAGGAAGCCCAAAGTCATTAAATGACTTGCAGGCTTCCTTTTTAGTTTCATAAATTTTGTATAGAGATTTGTATAGAACCGCCGGATAAAATAAACAGGTGCCAGCAAATATACATAAAGGAAGGAAAAGCACCTATGATCATTCAAAGCTACAATCACAATTACACTGTCCTCAGAAGCCGCCGCACCAGCCGCCAGAGTACCTGCTATGAATGTGTCGATTATCAAAACGAAGGTACCCCCTTCGACGTAATCGTTCTGCAATCAGTCAGCGACCGGGTCAAGGAATATCTGGCAACTCTGGAGGAATACCCCAATTTTCATGAAGTGGAAGAATGCTTCCAGGGCAGTCACAAATACTATGTGGTCTTGGTTCCCCCGAAAGGCCGCCGGTTAAACGAAAAACTGCACCTGGAAATCTGCGGCCTGGCCGAACGCACCCGCATCGGCAAGGCCCTGATGGAACACATCATCCTGCGGAATATGCCCCTGTATTTCCTGCTGGAGGGGCTGAAAAAGGAACATGTCTGGATCGATGATTCTCTGGACATCCATCTGCAATATGAATTAAAAGACATCGAAAACTACGAAAAAGCCACCATGACCGAATTGGGCCGGCGGCTGGATGCCTGGATGAAGCTCCTTTTTCCCCGGGAGTGCAAAAGCAAAAACTGCACCCAGCTGAAAGAATTCAGGGATTTTCTTAAAAAAGGCCAGTTTCAAAGCTATATGGAAGTATATGACGGGTATCTGTTGGTTTACAAACATTTTATGGAAATGACCGAAGAAGAGGAAGAAGCCCAGCTTCCCAGATGGACCCATCTGGTTCGGGAGAGCCTGGAGAAAATCTACCAGCACTATCATATCCTGCTGGGTGCGGCGCTCCTTTTGCTGCTGGCGGGCCTGTTGGCCGGCTTCATTCATTATAAACAAAAGGAGCATGAACCCATGGAAGAAGGATTTACATACATTGGCACGGTAAAAATCCAGAAGGGAGAGGGAGCGGAAGAAAGTGATTAGACGATATTTTAAAATCGGACAGCGTTTGATATATAAAAAAATGATCCTGCTGATTATTGCCGCGGTCATGACGGCTCCGGTACTGCTGTATTATGTCCTGTACCCGGAGATACAGGCCCGTTATCTGACCAAAACCATGGTTGTCAATACCAGAATGATGGAAAACTACAGCGGCCGGGTCCGGCTCCTCAATCCCGGGAATAAAAAAGTCCTGTTTCAGGGAACCATGGAAGCAGGACATATTACCGGAGAAGGCACTTTGTTTGACGAGGAAGGCAATCTGATTTATCAAGGTGAATTTGCCGCAGAAAAATACAACGGGACCGGTATTCTTTATTACGCCGACGGTCATAAATGCTACGAAGGAGAGTTTCTGGACAACCGCTATCAGGGTACAGGAACTGCCTATTATCCTAATGGCCGCCCATCCTTTTCCGGGACCTTTCAGGACGGGGTATTGCTGGAAGGCCAGGGAACCACCTATTACCCTAACGGTGCCAAATGCTACGAAGGTGAATTTAAGGAAGGCAAATATGACGGCCAGGGGATTCTTTACTATTCCGACGGCAAGGTTTATTTTGAAGGCAGCTTTCTGGGGGGAAAATGGCAGGACGGAAAGGGTACGTTTTATTTTAATAATGGAAAAACCCGCTATAGCGGCGGATATCAGAATGGCCGCTATGAAGGGCAGGGCACCCTGTATTATGAGGACGGCAGCATCTGCTATGAGGGCAGCTTTAAGGAGGGGAAATTTACCACCGGAAAAGCGCGGATTTATCAGGATGAGTATTTAGTATACAGCGGTGACCTGAAGGACGGCATTTACGAAGGGCAGGGCACCTTATATGGTGAAGACGGCTCTGTTTTGTATCAGGGCCAATTTGCAGCCGGAGAATTTACGGCCGGCACCGGCACCCTTTATGATGCCAACGGTGACAAATATTACAGCGGCGGACTGCAGCAGGGGACTTATGAGGGGGAGGGTACCCTTTATGATAAAAAAGGGGACATCATCTACCAGGGCAGCTTTAAGGAAGGGATGAAGGACGGCACCGGAAAGTTCTATCAAAAAAAGACCCTGATCTATGACGGCACCTGGAAGGAAGACCTGTACCAGGGCAAAGGCCGGCTCTACGACGAAGCCGGTGGAAAACTGCTGTATGAAGGCGGTTTTGAGGCCGGTCTGTATGAAGGGGAAGGGAAAGAATACCAGTATAATACCGGAAAACTAAAATATAACGGCAGCTTTACCGAAGGCCAATATAACGGCAAAGGAATCTGGTACAGCGATGATGGCCGGGAGGAATACAGGGGCGACTTTGTTAATGGCATCCGGGACGGTGAAGGCAAGCTGTACTGCCAAAATGCCCTCCGTTACAGCGGGGAATGGAAAGAGGATATGTACGAGGGTGACGGCAAGCTTTATGACAGCGAAACCGGTAAATTAATTTATCTGGGGGAATTTCAGGCCGGCCTTTACGCAGGCGGCGGCCGCCAGTATGATGCCAAAACCGGAAAAATGATTTATATCGGCGATTTTCAGGCCGGTCTTTACGCAGGCGTCGGCCGCCAATATGATGCCGAAACCGGAAAAATCAAGTATAAGGGAAGCTTTTTCGGGGGATTTTATGATGGAGAGGGAGAAATTTATGATACTGACGGCAGCCGTAAGGGTGAATTCCGGGCCGGTCAGCTGGTAAAAGAAGAAAAAAATGAAACTGACGAAACGGAGGAGCAGTGATGAGCAGTTATACCATAATTGCCGATGTCAGCCAGGCCTTGCTGGGGGCCTTAAAACGCAGCATGGTTCCCGACATTATTGTCAATGCTGATGAAATTGTTTTTTCCGGACCCGGAGAACGGGGGGATGCTTCCCTGTGCCTTTATCTTTATGATATTCGGGAAATCCGGGAAAATCAGCTAAGCGGCCGGGGCGGGATGATCAATGAGGGCTTGAACCGGCAGAAATATCCCTCCCTTTATCTGGAGCTTTTTTATGCCACCATTGCCTTTTCCTCCGGAGACATCAAATACCGCGGAATCAATGAAACCAAAATTCTGGGCCGGACTCTGCAGGCAATGAAAGACTATCCCGCCTTAAACCGCCAGACCTTGGCTCCATCAGAAGGGAAAGAACGCGATGATCTCCGGATAGAGCTTTTGCAGTTATCAGCCGAGGATAAATCCAAGATTCTGGGAGCCCAGGGAAACAGCCAGAAGGCAGCCTTATTTTACCGGGTTTATCCGGTGGAACTGGAATCCCTCAAAACCAGAAAGGTAAAACGAGTCCGGGAGCTGGAACTGACATTTGGAAAAAAAGATTAAGAAAGGGAGTAACAGAATATGGATATGGTTATTCAGGATTTCGTCAAAACCAAAATGGCCCTGGTGGTCATTGCCATTGATGACTATCGTAACAAAGTCATTACCGACAAAGAGGTAAGTATGCTGATTGACGGGGAAAAACCAACCCTGATCAAAGAAGACGGTTATCATATTTTCTTAAAGCTGCCGACAGGTTTACATAACCTGTCAGTAGGAGGATGGATGTTCCAGCAGCAGGATATTAATATTGATTCCGAGGAGGAAAAAGAAATCGGCAAGGGTGTCATGAGAGTCAGGCTGCAGCCTAATTATCATTATCTGTCGGGAAAGAATGTGACCATTTTACAGGGGCAGGCTGACCCCCTGGGTGAATTGCACTTTGTTTTTATTAACGAGAAAGAACCCTACCGGCTGTATCAGGATTATGAAGCCGGAAGTAAAGAAATTGCTGTTTATCACCAGTCTGAAACCTTTTTGGATGGTACTCTCTTCTGCCTTCAGAAAGCTGACGGTCAAGTGGAGGAGTTTTGGATCGAAGAAGACAGTGGTGCAGAGACTCGGTATGAACTGCGGTATCCCTTAAATGATACTTATGAAAGGAACAAATGTATTCTTCGCCGGGTATATGTGGTAACTGCCGACAAGGAAGGCCGGTTTTATTTCCCGGTACCTGCTGAAGAAGAGTGCTGTACGGAATACCGCTATTATAAGCCGCTGAATAAGCGGGAAATCCAAACCGGAACCTTTATTAAAGGCCGGATCAATGACCTCAGGGAAGAGGCCAAAGACGGAATTTGGGAAGAGGAGGCAGAGCCGGGGCAGTGGGAATGTGTCCCGGAAGCAGTATCATAAAACAAAATTTTTTTCTATTTGATGACAGCACCGGACAGTATAGCGTTTTGTATAGAATGTGAGAATAAAATAAAGGAAATTTATATCCTAGTTAATATTAACGAAAGCGAGGAAATAATTATGGGAATGTGTGTCTGTGGGGGTGCCATGCTAAGCTGCAGCTTCGGAGCCGCCCCATCCACATTAATGGTGACGCCGGAAAATAAGGTTCTGACCTCCATGCCGATTGCTGCCATTATGGATTATGTACCGATGAAGAATATTATGCCCTTTGGAATGTGTAATTCCATCGTCAATCCCACCGTGGCAGCAGCCACGGCAGCAGCTTTGGGGGTTCTTACTCCGATGCCCTGTATCCCGAATATACTGACACCCTGGGTACCCGGCAGCCCCACGGTCCTAATTGCCAACAAGCCGGCATTGAACAAGGACAGCAAGGCCCTGTGCATGTGGGCGGGCGTCATCCAGATTACCAATCCCGGGGTAATGACCATCCAGATACCGTAAATAACAGGGGTGAGACAATGAAAAGCGAAAACAGAAAAGAACAGACGGGCATCCTGACAGTGAAAGCGGCTGCTGATGATACCCGGATTCAAAAGATGTCGGCCGAACACTTTTTGGCCTACATAAATCAGGTGCTGGCGGAATTAATACCGGCAGTCAAGAGGCAGGAAGGCAGAATCGATACATGGCAGGGTGCCGGTTTGATCGCCTTTTATGAAAAAGAACCGGAGCAGGCCTTACGGACAGCGCTGGAAATATGCCGGCGCTGTCAGGGGTCATATGCCATGGGGATTAGTTATGGCATGATCCTGCGGGGAACGGTGGGATATGGAGAACATAAATGGACGGTGAGCCTGTCAGAGGATAAAAAGATATCTGCCTCCCTGCAGTCTCTGGCCGCACGGTATGCCGTCCCGGTGCTGGTTACAGCTTCATATGCAGACCAGATAACAGATTTTAGCAAACGTTACATACACCGGCTGCTGGGAGAGGTTTACCTGGAAAACAGCCGGAAAACAGAAATCATATATGAGGTATTTGAGGGAGAAGACAAGGAGCGGATTTTCCTGAAACAGAAAACCAGAATGGTTTTTGAAGAAGGGATACATCTGTTCCAGGCGGGAAAACCTGAGCGGGCCAGGAAACATTTTATTGAGGTGTTGAAAATCCACCGGGAGGACCAGGTGGCGAGGGATTACCTGCGCCGGTGTGATGACAGTCATCAGACCGGGAAAGAAAAAGGAGAAGAGGAATCATGCGGATGACCATAGGTACATTTTTAGCCAACCAGGGAGTGAAAATAGAACAGACTGTTTACCGGGAGGAAGAAGCAGACACACTTTCCTATCCCATTATGGCCGGGAATTTTTGGCGATGGGACAAGCAGGGAGATGCCTGGCGGGAGTTTGCCGTAACGGAAATGTATGAAAAAATTCTGGCAGATGAAAAAAAGAACCGTGAATATCTTGAAAATACCGAGAATATCCAGATCTGTGGAGATATCTTAGCCGGCTTCAGGCAACAAACGGATGCCCATACATACCGGGATGTGATCAAGGAGGTCAGAAAGCGGAAGAAGGAACTGGAAGAACAGAAAAAGGTACTGGATGAAAGCTGTCAAATAAAGGCGGCCCGGACCTGTTTTCAGATGGAGACACCTTTATCTGGCAAAGTAATCATTTATAAGGATATGCTTTACCTGACTTCTTACAGACAACTCACCTGCTTTCTGGAGAAAATCCCGCTGACAAAGCTGCCGGAAATAGAAAACACTCCGTTTTTATGCACATCTCTTTTCTGTCTGCAGGCCGCCAGGCAAAGGGCAAAAGGCGAAAATCAGCCATTGGGGATGGAAGGCGGTCCCTGTCTGTTCGGGCACGATGAGGTGATCATGGAAGTGATTCACGATACGGGAGAACACTTTTATTTTGATTACAGCGATCCGAAAAATTATGAAATGAATAACAGTCAGAAGGGGGACGAGGAAGGTTTTGCCGCCCATGTTGCGGCTTACGGCAGCCAAATCGTCAGGATTTCCTTTCGGCAAAAGAAAAAAAACCTTACAATAGACGAATTTAAAAGTCTGCTTTATGTATTTGTGTTTGCCGATGCCCTGCGGGCCAAAGCCATCATCCCTATTCCGGATATGTCTTACCGGAAGTATCTGTCTGCGGTCTGCCGGGGCATCAGGCCGGAGGTGGCAGTAAAAGCCCAGGAGGAATTTAAGGAACTTATTTTTGGCATTACCGATCAATATCTGGATTGCATTGCCGGGCTTCAAAAAAGATATCCGCAGCTTCCGGTGGAGGTTCTGCATGAGCGCAACGAGGATTTGTGCAGGCGATTCTATGAGGCCAGAAAAGTATATTTGGACAGTGCTTCCGCTTTACGGAATCTGACGGCTCATCCCTGCAAGCAGGAAGCGGTATTGGATTATATCACCATGCCGGCCCTGCCCTTTTACCTATGGGGTCTGAAGGAAGTGATCCAGATAGACTGTCTCAGTGAAGCAGATTCTTTTCGGAAGTGCCGGAAACTGCATGGCAAGTCCTTTCATCTGCATGGGATATTTTATCCAGAGAAGGTTTGCAGAGACGGGGAGCATACCATGTTTTCTGCACAGAATAGCTGGAAGGAATACATAGACAGATGAAGAAACAAAAAAAATTAAGTGTGCGAATGACAATCTATTGTCTGATTTTTGTTTTTCTATTAAGTACTCTTATCGGCGGCATCGGTTTTTATACTTATCAAACCAAAAGTGTCGGACATTTTGAAGCCTATATCGAAGCAGTCATGTCTATTACTGCGGATGAGGTAGAACCGGAAGCATTACATAACACCTTAAAAACCGGAGAACCGGGTACTCACCTTGAGTTGCTGCAGGCCAGGCTGGACAGCGTGAAAAATAATTCCGGCGTGGAATATATCTACATTATTGCCAGAGATGACCAGGGCTATTACTATGTGGTCTGTGGTTACAGCCGAACTGAAGCGGAAGCCGGAGATGAGCGGAAACAATATGGTGACCGGGTAACCGAATCGGACATCGCTCTTGATATGCAGCAACACTTTGATGCGGTAATGGATGGCATTTCGGAAAAAGAATATGTTCCCAACAATTCCGATCTGGGTTATGTGTTAACCGGTACTGTCCCCATTATTACCCACCGGGGAGAAATCATCGCTGCCCTGGGGGTGGATATTCCCATGGAGGAAATTAAAGAGGATTTGCAGAATTATGTCATCAGTGTATTGATCAGCGTCTGTCTGGCAGCCGCAATTTTCTCGGTGGTCTTTATAATCATCATCCAAAAAAGCATAGTCAGTCCCATTCTGGCCCTGGGCCGGCATACGGACGGATTTTTGAAACAGACCGAAGGAAGGCCTTCTGACATGAAGGTGGAAGAACTGCAAATAACCACCGGGGATGAGCTGGAGCAGTTAGCCGGACAGATGAATAAAATGATGTGGGATATGGTGGCCTACATGGGCGATTTGGAATCGGTGACGGCTATCCAGGAGCGGATAAATGTGCAGCTGAACGTGGCCAGTCAGATTCAGCAGAATATGCTGCCATGTGTTTTCCCGGCCTTTCCGGAACGGACAGAATTTGATATCTATGCTCTGATGCAGCCCGCCGGAGAAGTGGGAGGAGACTTTTATGATTTTTTTATGACCGATGGAACCCATCTGGGAATCGTGGTGGCGGATGTATCGGGAGATGGTATTCCCGCGGCGCTTTTTATGATGATGACCAGAACCCTGATCAAAAACTATGCCTGTCTGGGTTTGGAACCGGCCAGGGTACTTTATGAAGTGAATAAAGAATTATGTCAGGGCAATGAGGCCGGAATGACGGTGGAAGCCTTTGTGGGATTACTGGATGTCTATTACGGAGATTTTTTATATGCGGTGGCTGGCGAAAATACACCATTAATAAGCAGGGCAGACGGAAGTTTTGAGCAGATTACCACCTTCCCGGGTTTTTTGATGGGGATGCTGGAAAAGATTCCTTTTGAGCAGGGCCGCCGGAAGCTGGAAACAGGCAATATTCTTGTCTTACATACAGCAGGTATTATTGATCATGAGTTTGCGCTGGCAAAGACATTAGAAGATATCCTGACACAGGATGAAAATTCACAGGCCCATTCTTTACAAAAGTTGCTGCATAAAACAGCTGTGGTGGCTGAAGATTATATGGTGTCAGCCGGAGAAAAGCAGGATATCACCCTGCTGGCGGTGGAATACAGAGGGAAAAGGAGTTGATGCTTGCCAAAATCTGGAAAATTCGATAAGATTTAGAAAAGGTGAATTTTATGGGAAAGTGAAGTGATTTTGTGGATTTTTTACAACCTTTGGAAATAGAATCGCAAATTGCAGCATATGAAACGTTTCTGAACCAAAAAAATCTGAGTGAAATCAGTATCGGTAAATACATAGGTGATATCAGGAGATTTTTAAAGTATGCCCAAGGGCAGGGTATCCATGCTGTTAATGCTGAGGTCATGCAGCAATATAAGGATTATATCTGCGAAAACTATGCGGTAAACAGCTATAATTCTTATTTTATTTCACTGAACGCTTTTTTCCGTTTTTTGCATAAAGATTTTTTAGTGGTAAAGCTGCGCATGGTACCCCAGCGTAATTCTTTGGAAAATGTGCTGACAGTTGAAGAATATTATCAGCTGCTGCAATTTACTGATGTGCCGCGGTACCGCAGAATCCATTTGGTCATGCGAACTTTGGCTTGTACCGGAATCAGGATCAGTGAGTTGCAGTTCATTACCTGCCGGGCTGTACGAAACCGCAAAACCGAGGTGACCGGCAAGCGGAAAACCCGAATCATTTACTTCAATGAGAAACTGGTTGAAGAATTAATAAACTATTGCAAGGAACAAAATATTGTAAGCGGCTGTATTTTTTGCAGCAGGGGAAGCGGACGACCATTAGACAGCGGAAATATATGGCGGGAGATGAAACGGATTGCCGGATTGGCAGGCGTTGATCAGGAAAAAGTTTACCCCCATAGTTTCCGCCATCTTTTTGCCAAGACTTATATCAATAAATACAACGCCATCGACGAGCTGGCGGATTTGCTGGGACACAGCTCCATTGAAACAACACGCATCTATACCAGGACCACTGGGGAAGAAAAGCGCAGCCGGCTGAATATGCTGGGATTGTAAAATGTTTTAAATAGTTTTAAATATAGCACCGGCAGCGCCAACTGCCGGTGTTTTGATTGACAGAGGGTATACCAGGTCTAAGATATAGGTATGAATTATCTGGAAAATCTTAAATCTTATTCTATCTGGCAGTATCTGCCTTGTTTTTCAAAGCAAAACTAAATAGGGAACTAGTCATAAAAAGTATACACATTGACCAGTGTGTAAAAAGTGTGTATAATACAATTATAAGAGGAAACAATATTGAAACAGAGAGACTTGATTAAAAGACTGAAAAGTATTGGTTTTCGGTTTAAGGAACATGGAGGCAATCATGATACCTACAGGCGTGGGAATGATATTGAGCAGATTCCGAGGCATAAGGAAATAAATGAGATTACAGCAAAAAGGATACTGAGAAAATGGGGACTGGAGTAAAAGTCTAACTTTTGGGTTCTAAGATAGTTAAGAAAGCTTCCTGTATACTTTAAATAGGTCAAGAGATTGACACAAAAAAATACCTCAAGTAAATTTAGATTATTACTGACCTGGCAGTTGGTAAAAAATCCAAAACACGAGAGGTATCTACAATGAATGTTAAAGGCTCAA
>JAVBUF010000018.1:0-33766 GCA_031555615.1 Lachnospiraceae bacterium
CACCTCGAAACAGTCAGAGCTGTAGAAAAATAGGTACAAATCCACAGTGCCTTTTCAAATATATCAGAGATGGAACTAAAATCCCAAAGAATTTGGGAGAAAGGAAAATCCAATTACCATCTAAGATAATTGGATTATACGAGAATAATGGAATTCAAAGTGTATCCTTTTAATACATTTAAGACTTATTTTTGTGTGGATATTATGGCGTTGCATAAAGATAAGTGGGTATTTTGTAAGCACAAAAAAAGGGACACGTGGGAGAACCCTGGTGGGCATATTGAGGAAGGTGAAACGCCACTGGACGCTGCAAAAAGGGAGCTGTATGAAGAAACAGGGGCAATTATTTTCGATATTGAACCGCTTTGTGATTATTACATTAACGGTGAAATAGACGACAGGTATTTCAAAGGGAATGTGCAGGTTTATTTTGCAAATGTATATACGCTAGGTGAATTACCGCCTGACAGTGAAATGGAATTAATTGCTTTATTTGATTCGTTTCCGGATGAATTAAAATTTCCAATGTCACGCGATTTTTTTCCAGTAGCTTTAGAAAAGAAGCAGAAAATAGGATGAGTGCAATTGCTAAATTCAAATTGTGGAGATGACAAAAAACTCTGATTTTGTAGAAAAGAACAAGGTAATTATGGATTCACTTTATTTCACCGCGGCCGACCAGGCGGCAAAGTTGGCCAAGATGAACGAATAAGTATTTGAGGTGTCGAAGGAGGTCTTTATCAATGCCAAATATTAAACGCATGGGAGAAACCATGAAGAAAATGAAAGTCTCACCGGAAATATTGGAACAGATGGATTTTAACGCTAGTACATTGGGCAATAACCCTTTACCGACTATTGCCGTAATCGACAAGATGGATGAACTACTTACAGACGAACAGAAATTTGCAATAATTGAGAAAGAGGGGTGCTGTAAGGGGGGGCAACGCGACAAAGATTGTAAAGCATTTGCCAAAGAGCACGCAAACAAAAGTCTTGCTGAAAAGTTGGCTCTATTCAAAACGGTAGAATACATGATGGCTCCAGTATTAAACAAAGATGGTACATTTACCGTTACCATGTCTGGTCACCAGAATGGAGTTCATAAGGGAAAGACAACCTGTTCATGCGGTGCGATAAAGAAATTAAAGCAGCCGTTTACCGTGTCAAAAACCTATTGTGGATGCTGTGCCGGACAATTTTTGTATCATTACCAAAACATGCTGGGAGTCGTACTTAGGTTGAAAAAAATAAATTCTTCTCCATTGGACACGGATGGTGAAATGCCATGCCAATTTACATTCGAAGTTAAAAAATAAGCAGACGTGCAGCCGTCAAATTTCAAATTGAAAAGGAGCATACAACATGAAAAGAATTTTTTTTGTGATTTTATTATTTGCTTTTGCCGTTTGCTTGTTCGGCTGTTCACATAGTAACGAAACTGCGGTTAAAGCTACATTTGAAAAAACGCCGCTTGATATTATCGAAGAGAACGTGGATGATTCTATCGAAGTTATAACTACTACTTATTACGAAATGAGCGACGGAACATGGAAAACAGATGAACAATCTTATCTATACAGGTCAGTCATTACCGGAAAGCTTCCCAACGCATCAGTGGATACAACTTATACAATACTAAGCAATATCGAGGATATTTCATTCAAACAGGCATGGAAAGCGAGTGGATTAAGCAGCAATTTGGAAGACTATTTCAAACCGGAAGATGCTATTATTGTGGCTTCGAAGATAGGCAAAAAAGGCTGAATTTCGAAATCCACAATAAGGATATCCTGCCCAATTTCAATCCACATAGAACGAGGCTATCGCTCCATAACTATAAATCAGTTATTTTTGCGACAGCCCCATCTGTTATCATAGAAGATCTGTATTTACAGACTTTTCTTTACAACATTCTTCCAAGAACAATATCATTTTGACACAGACAGAATATCTTATGATGTCAGGCAGACCCAAGTTGCAAAGTACGCACCTGATTTACGGATGTCATAAGACACCATTTCATAATGCTACACAATATTCCATATTAGATGCAATATGATGCCAGGAGTCAGAGACCTTGTTTTAAAATACATTTTACCCAAAAAATATCCAATTACGGTTTGATAACAGGTGATCAGTAATGCGATCCCGATTCCTCTGTCAAGATATTTCACACAATGGAGGACACCAAATAGGATTGCCTGTATGATATTTATTTTCCACTCGGCCAACTGATACCCCTCGAGTGCCGAAACAAGTATTCCTCGGCACATAAACTCTTCTAGGAATGCAGCGAGAACTAATGTTACAAATATATACAATGCATATTGTAGAATATCGCACTTAAATTGATTGATAAAAATAAATCCATCAAAAGCCACTGTAATACCTACAAATACAAGCCCAATAACCAAGGTACCAAATAGCTGTTTTTTGCTTACAGCCCATCTGAAATCTTTAATGCTGCTTCCGAATACCCGTAACAAAACAAATGATAAAATAAAGCAGAAAGCCTTGATAAATGTTTTGACGCTTTTCTCATCCAAATTAAGACTGGAATAGATGCCTAATGCTGTAATAACGATGTTGATAAGAAAAATGCAGTATAAGCAGATAAAAACATAGAGTAATTTCTTTTCGGCGTATATTTTATAGCTGAATTCAAGATTCTTTCCTAAAATATATGCAACAATCATGAGGATACAAGCCAATAACCCTCCGTAATAGCCTAATATAGCGGGGAATATCGCTAACAAAATAACACATAGCGTTTCCAATACAATATACTTATTAAATAACTTCTTCATATAAATTCTTTCTTCTGAATAAATCAGCATTTCATATCTGTATGTTTATCCGATTCGTTTATTTCAATTCAGTATATCACATCCGTCCTCCAGTACAATTACATCTCCATACTTTCATGTTAAAAAAAATGATATAAATCAATACAAATCGTTCCAGTTTGGTAATGGCGAATCATTTTTGATCGCTTCATTAACCAAGCTGTAGTAACGAATCTTTTTTTGCAGATGTGTAAGTCCTGCTTCTAAATCCGCCATGGTTTCTAAAGTTTTTTCTTCCTGCGTTTTCATCATGTCTAATATTTTCTCATAATTGGCTACCATGTCTTTTTCATATGTGAAAAAAGCTTTTATTTCAGCTAAAGGAAGAAGAGCTTTTTTAAAGCATTCTATGGCATTCAAGCGATCTATATGTGATTGGTCATAGACTCTGCGATATGAATTTACATGCTCTACATTTTCAAGTAACCCAATTTTTTCATAATAACGTATTGTCGATGCTGGCAAATGAAACATTTTTGATAGTTCAGTAATTGTATAGGACATAATTCCTTCAATTCCTCCAATAAAAGCTTGAATTAAAGTTAACTTCAAGTTGTATAATAAAATTATTATACTAAAAACCAGGGAGGTTCACAATGGAAAATTTTAATTTTTATTCACCTACATTTTTTGCATTCGGTAAGGATCGCGAGAGCGATTGTGGGGAGTTGGTAAAGAGATTTGGCGGCAGCAAGGTATTGATTCATTACGGTGGCGGCTCTGTAGTGCGCTCTGGATTACTTGATAGAGTAAAGGAGTCTCTTAAGAAGACTGACATTGAATTTATTGAGCTGGGTGGTGTTATGCCTAATCCAAGAAGTGGTCTTGTCTGTGAAGGCGTTGAACTTTGTAAAAAAGAGAAAGTCGATTTTATTCTTGCAGTTGGTGGCGGAAGCACAATAGATTCTTCTAAGGCAATTGCTGCCGGTGTAGTATATGACGGAGATTTTTGGGATTTTTATCAAGGGAAAAGAATCGAAGAAGCACTTCCTGTAGGTACAATTCTTACAATTGCAGCTGCAGGTTCTGAAGGTTCACCTGATTCAGTTATCACCAATGAGGATGGAATGATTAAGAGAGGTGCATCAGGAGATGCAATCCGTCCTAAATTTTCTATCTTAAATCCTGCTCTTACAGAAACACTTCCTGCATACCAGACAGCGTGTGGTATTACAGATATCGTTGCGCATTTATATGAGCGTTACCTTACAAACTCTAAAGATGTTGAAGTTACAGATCGCCTGATTGAGTCACTCATCCTTACCATGAAGGCAGAGGCTCCTAAGGTTATGGCTAATCTTGAAGATTATGAAGCCAGGGCAAACATTATGTGGGCTGGAATGGTTGCTCATAATAATATTGTTGGTGTTGGCCGTTCTCAGGACTGGACCAGCCATCAGATAGAACACGAATTATCGGCATTGTATGATTGTGCTCATGGAGCAGGTCTTGCTGTAACAATGCCAGCTGTCTTTACCTATAATATGTCTCATGATGTTATGAGATTTGCACAGATTGCGGTTAGAGTATGGGGATGTCAGATGGATTTTACGCATCCTGAAGTTACCGCTGAGGAAGGAATCGAGGCACTTAGAAGCTTCTTAATTTCTATTGGAATGCCTAAGAACTTTGAGGAACTTGGCGCAAAGGAAGAAGATATTGAGAAGCTGGCATACACCTGCTGTTACGGAAAAGGAAATGAAGGCGGAAAAATAGGCGGATTTGTGTCACTTGAACAAAAGGATGTAGAAGCAATTTATAAATTGATGGTTTAGTGAAGGAAGGGAGCTAATAAGATGCAAAAAATAAATATTGCAAATGGACCGGAAAATGTATCCAGACTTATACTTGGCTGTATGCGTATGCCAGCGCTTTCAGTAGAAGATGCAGCAAATATGATTCAGACAGCTTATGATTTGGGTATTAACTTCATAGATCACGCCACATGCTATGGTGACGGTGAAGCAGAAACAAGATTCGGTGATGCCATTGCTCTTACCAACGTAAAACGTGAAGACTTAATTATTCAGTCAAAATGTGGTCTTAGGTTTGACAAGCAGATTTTTGACTGGAGAAAGTCAAATATTATTGAAAGTGTCGATGGAATTCTTAAGAGATTAAAAATGGAATACCTGGATGTTCTGCTATTACACAGACCTGATTTGTTATATGACCCGGAACAGATTGCAGAAGCGTTTGATGAACTTGAAGCAGCAGGAAAGGTTCGCCATTTTGGTGTCAGCAATACGATGCCTATGCAGATTGAATTATTGAAGAAATATGTAAAACAGCCTATTAAGATTAACCAGCTGCAGCTTTCTTTAGAGCAGTCACAGTTGATCGATCAGGATTTATATATGAACAATAAAACCACAGATATGTCAATTATGCGTGATGGTGGTGCTCTGGATTACTGCCGTCTAAATGATATTACCATTCAGGCATGGTCTCCTCTTCAACATGGAATGTTTAAGGGTATGTTTATTGATAACCCTGAATTTCCAGAGATGAACAAGGTTCTTGGAGAATTAGCTGATCAGTATGGTGTTACAAAAGCAGCTATCGCGATTGCATGGATTCTTAGACATCCAGCTAAGATGCAGGTAATTGCAGGAACTATGAATCCAGTACATCTTACCGAAATGGCAGAGGCGTGCAAAATCGAGCTTACTCATGAAGAATGGTATAAGTTATATCTTTCTTCCGGAAAATTTTTGCCTTAAGGAGATAGCTGAAAATTATGAAGATAACAGTTGTATGGTCAAGTCCAAATAAGGATGGATTAACGAACACTGCAGCCAGACAGTTTATGAAAGGATTGAATAACGCGGGTGCAGAAATAAATGAGATATGGCTCAATAGAACAAAAATGGAACATTGCAGAGCGTGTGGAAATGGATGGGGAAACTGTCAGAAATCAGGTGAATGCATATTAAACGATGATTTTATGAATATTTATCGTAAAGCATGCGAATCAGACGGTATCGTTTTTGTTTCAGCAGTTTATTGGTCAGATATGACCGAATGTATGAAGGCATTTATTGACAGATTACGAAGGTGTGAAGCAACAAAGAATCATTTTCTTGATGGGAAAAGATGTATTTTAATCGCGTGTGCCGGAGGCACAGGACGAGGTACATTAGAGTGTCTGCATCAAATGGAGCAGGCTTTGACTCATATGGGAATGAGAGCTTATGACAGAATACCAGTTGTCAGATACAATGCGGAATATGTTTTACCTTCATTAGAAAAAGCAGGTGAGGTATATTGCGATAAGTTAGAAAATGGTTTTGATATGTATTATTAGAGAAGAGGAGGATTCTTATGCAAAATTTCCAGTATTACACACCAACTAAAGTAGTTTTTGGAAAAGGAACAGAAAGACAGACAGCAGAATTAATTGAGGAATTTGGAGGGAAGAAAGTACTGATCCATTACGGTGGGGGTAGTGTGATAAAGTCAGGACTTATGCAGACTGTAACAGATATCCTGGAAGAAGCCAATATCTCTTATGTTTCACTTGGCGGAGCAGTTCCTAATCCGCGTTTGGGATTAGTTTATGAAGGAATAGAATTATGTAAAAAGGAACAGGTGGATTTTATTCTTGCAGTGGGAGGCGGAAGTGCCATTGATTCTGCAAAAGCCATAGGATATGGCGTAACGAATGAAGGAGATGTATGGGACTTTTATGATTATAAAAGAAAGGCAACTGCATGCCTTCCAATAGGCGTTATTTTGACTTTATCTGCAACAGGCAGTGAGATGAGCGATTCATCCGTCATCACAAAGGAAGAAGGATTAATAAAACGTGGTTATAGCAGCGATTTCGGTCGTCCAAAATTTGCAGTCATGAATCCGGAACTGACAATGACCCTTCCGGATTATCAGACTGCGTGTGGATGCACAGACATCATGATGCATACCATGGAGAGATATTTTACACAGGAAGCAAATTTGGAGCTCACGGATGCTATTGCTGAGGGATTGATTCGTACCGTAATGGGTAATGCAAGGATTCTTGTAAAAGATGCAAAGAACTATGAAGCCAGAGCTGAAGTTATGTGGGCAGGAAGTCTAGCTCATAATGGTCTGACAGGATGTGGTAATGATGGCGGTGACTGGATGGCTCATAAATTAGAGCATGAATTAGGCGGAATGTTCGATGTGGCTCATGGAGCAGGCCTTGCTGCGGTATGGGGAAGCTGGGCTAGATACGTATACTTGAATTGTCTTCCCAGATTTAAAAAATTTGCAGTGAATGTTATGGGAGTTGAGAATTCTGGTTCCGATGAAGAAATAGCGTTAAAAGGAATCGAAGCAATGGAAAATTTTTATCGTGAAATCCATATGCCTACAAATCTTCGTGAATTAGGTGTCAATGCAACTGATGAGCAGTTGGCAGATATGGCGCATAAATGTGCGGTAGGCGTTGGTGGAGCTATGGGTTCTGCCAAACTGCTGAATGAAGATGACATGCTCGCCATTTTCAAAGCTTGCAGATAAAGGAGATTGGTATTTCAAAAAAGGATTTATGAGATAAGGAGGGGTTACATGAGCAGTAAATTAATACATAGAAAAGCAGTACAAAAAATACGTTTTATAGATAGTGAAGGAAATATACTATCTAATACTTCTGTAAAAATAAAATTATTGAACCATCAGTTTCTGTTTGGTTGTGGTGCATTTGATTTTCTTCCGGCAACATCAGAAGTTGATATGGGGGAAATAGATTTTTATCATGACAGGAAACTGCCAGAGAAAAGCTTTTTCCAAGATAGAATAGATAAGTGGTTAGAAGTATTTAACTATGGTACGATTCCGTTTTACTGGGGAGGATTTGAACCTAAAGAAGGCGAGATTCTCACAGACAGCAGAATGCGGGCTGCCGAAATGCTGCAAAAGAATCATGTTAAAGTTAAAGGTCATCCATTATGCTGGCACACGGCCTGTGCAGACTGGCTGATGGAATATGATAATGCAACTATTTTACAGAAGCAGCTTGATCGTATCCACCGGGATGTTACAGCATTTCGTGGTGTAGTGGATATGTGGGATGTCATTAATGAAGTAGTGATCATGCCTGTCTATGACAGATATGATAATGCGATTACACGTATTTGCAAGGATCTTGGCAGGGTTCGACTTGTAAAAGAAGTATTCGAAGCGGCAAATGCAGCAAATCCAGATGCGATATTACTGATCAATGATTTTAATTTATCTGAAAGTTATAGAATATTGATCGATGGCTGTTTAAATGCTGGTGTTCCTATTTCAGCAATTGGAATTCAGACACACCAGCATCAAGGCTATATGGGACAAAAGAAATTAGAAGATATCTTAGAGCGATTTTCAACATTTGGGCTTCCTTTGCATTTTACAGAGAATACTTTGCTGTCTGGACATATCATGCCGGCGGATATCGTGGATTTAAATGATTATCAGGTGGATGAATGGATATCTACTCCTGAAGGTGAGGAAAGGCAGAAAAAGGAATGGGCTGAAATGTATCGTATTTTGTTTGAGCATCCTTTGGTAGAAGCAATCACTGGATGGGATTTTGCAGATGGGGCATGGCTAGGCGCACCCAGCGGGGTTATTCGTAAGGATAATACGACAAAACCAGCATATCATGAATTGAAACGTCTGATTCGCGAAGAATGGCATACGGAAGATGAATTACGAACAGACGAAAATGGAAATATTACGCTTGAAGGTTTTAAAGGAGAATATGAGATTGCACTTCAGGGAAAGAAGATAAATTTTTATCTTAATGAAAATTCAAATGATGATGTAATAGAAATCACTGCATAGGAGGGAATATGGCACAAAATGTAATGATCACCGGAGCAGGAAGAAGTTATGCTCTTGGATATAATATGGTACTTCGTTATCTGGAGAATGGAGACAAAGTAATAGCTACTGTTAGAAAAAGCTGTCCGGACTTAGAAGACTTAAAGAAAAAGTACGCAGATGATCTGGAAATCCTTACGATGGATATAGGTAATACCGAATCTGTTGAACTGGCACAAAAGGAACTTTCAACTAAACTAGATCATTTAGATTTAATCATTAATAATGCAGTAACTGTTTCACCGGATTGTGATAAGGGTTTTTTTGAAGCAAATCTTGATTATATAGCGAATACCATAAATGTCACATCTGTAGGGGCTATGAGAGTGATCAAAGCATTTTACCCAATGCTTAAAAAAAGTGAAGATACAGCTTTGATTATAAATATATCTTCTGAAGCAGGCAGTATTTCAAAGTGTTATAGAACAAATATGATAGATTATGGAATGGCTAAAGCGGCTCTTAATATGGCAACGATGAATCTTGTTAATACCTTTAAGGATGATGATCAGATTAATATTTTTTGCGTTCATCCGGGATGGATTAGAACAGATGGAAAAGAAGATAACCCTGCGCCACTCTCGTCATATGAAGCTGCAGAAATCTTGAGAAAGTTGTTTGAAGAAAAAAGAAATGAATTAACTGGACCAAGATTCATTACCAATGATGGTAAAGAATATCCATTTTAGTTTTAGGAGGAGTTACATAATGATCAATTTAAAAAATAAATGGGTACTTATTACAGGTGCAAGCAGAGGTATCGGCAGGTTATCCGCTTTATTTATGGCGGAGCAGGGGTGTAATCTTATATTACACAGCCGTTTATTAGATGGAACAAAATCATTACTTGAAGAAGTAAAGAAAAAAGGAATAGAAGCATATAGTGTCGCTGCAGAATTATCGAATACAGACGAAGTAGACAAAATGCTTCAGGAAATTGATGCAAAAGGTACTCAGGTTGATGTTGTTTTGAATAATGCCGGTTTGCAGATCGGTTATAGAGTAGATTATTTGAATACACCTATTGAAGATTATCCAATCAGTTTTGCGGTAAACACAATTGCACCGATGCAAATCTGTTATCATTTCCTCCCTGGTATGATAGAAAGAGGATTTGGAAGAATTGTAAATACGACCAGTGGTATTGCGCTTGAAGCTGAACAGGCTGGATATTCCGCAGCAAAAGCTGCATTAAACAAAGTTACCATTGATTTGGGTTATAAGCTTGAAGGTACAGATGTCATTATTTCGCTTGCTGATCCGGGATGGTGTCAGACTGATTTGGGTGGTCCCAACGCACCTAGTAAGCCAGAATCAGCAATTCCAGGTATTGTTGTTGGAGCTTTTGTGTCTGATAAAAAATCAGGAAGATTATTTGGCGCACAAGAATTTAGTAAATTATCATTAAGTGATGCGGTTATCAAGGCTGAGTCACTGGAGAGTCCATATAAGAGATAGACGAGCATGAGATGGATAAGGTAAAATAGGGTATATTAGGTACAGCTGGCATTGCTGTGAATTTTATTTCCAGAAGCAAAAAGGAAAAATATATAATGACGCCACTTTCTGCAATTTCAGCAGTATGCTTTTGGATAACAGCACTGTAATCGAGAGGTGGAAAAATGAATAAAAAAATAGTAGTCCAATTTACAGTATTAACCTTTGTTATTGTGCTCATTTTTTGGGGCGGGTTATCGGTATGTGGTCAGTTTGGATTCACGCTTGACGAAGATCCTTTGTTGTACTTGCCTTATTTAGTTGGCGCTTGGTCGCCTGCAATCGCTTCATTTATTGTGTTAAGAAAAAACAATGAAGTATCAGGCATAAAAGAATGGCTGAAAAACATTTTCACGATCAAAACATCTGTATACAATTACTTGTTTGTCGTAGCCTTGATTGTTATCTATATGGTTTCACTGATAGTGACTTCCGGTGTGAAAAGCGTAAGTCCAATATACATGTTTTTTATCTGGATGCTTGCATCGTTGTTGTCGGGTGCAGGGATGGAAGAAGCTGGGTGGAGATATATTTTGCAACCTGAGTTGGAAAAGAAATTCGGCTATTTCCGTTCATGTTTCATTACTGCCCCCATTCATTTATTGTGGCATGTGCCCCTGGGGATAGGAGGGTTAACTCCATGGAGTGCAATGAATATATTGGGAACAACTTTTGCTGTGGGTGCAATTCATAAAATATCGAAGGGAAATATATTTTTGTGTCTGCTTTTTCACTGCATGATTAATGCCGGACTATATACGTTTATGCCTATTCAGACTACATCGGGTATAATTATTGCAACCATCATTTTGATTGTCGTTTCATTAACGGCGGTCTCAATAAATAAGCATGTTTTATTGGGTAAGATGACGAAAGACGTTAAAGGGAACAGTGCGTGAAAAGAATAATTTTCTAAAACAAGAAGTTACATATGTAATAGTGCAGATTTGCAAAGGAGGAAATAAATGAATATTGAAATACGCAAGTTGGTACCAGACCTCGCAGAAGACTATGTACATTTTTTTGATACTACACCGCATGATGACAAGATGGAAGAACATAAATGTTATTGTGTGTGTTGGTGTAACGATGATTATGAGGGCAAAGACTTTTCAACAGCAGAGACAAGGAGAAAATATGCTTTGCAATATGTTAAGGATAATAACATTCAAGGTTATCTTGCCTACAGTGGCAATGCCATCGTTGGATGGTGCAACGCTAACACAAAATCAGATTGTCTGAAATGTGCCAGCTGGCGAAGATTTATGGATTATGTACCTCTAGATGAACCAAACACGGGCATAAAGGTGAAATCCATATTTTGCTTTGTGATTGCACCGGAGATGAAAAGAAAAGGAATAGCGACTCAGCTTTTGAAGCATGTATGTGAGGAGGCACTCCGGGATGGGTTTGACATTGTAGAGGCTTACCCATACAAAGAATCTAGTTATCAATCTTCAGATTTTGGCGGTCATTTTGAGATGTATAAAAAGAATGGATTTCACGTGTTTTTAGAGACCGAAAAGGGACTTGTCATGAGGAAGCAGTTGAAGTAGTATATATGGATTGGAGAAAGATATGGAATATTATGTTGAAAAGCTGCAAAAGTATTTACATAATGGGCAACAGGAAGCTTTAGATAATCGCATTGAAAAACTTCGAAGGCATATTGATGAGATTTTATTGAATATGAAAGATACAGCAGAAAGACGGTGTGCATACGTTCATCTTTATGGAGTTTCGCAGGCATGTACTATGATTGCTCTCAAAAGAGATCAAGATGTTGAGCTGGCTACTATGGCGGGCATGTTACACGATTTACATTCCTATAAAACCATAAATACTGAAAATCATGCTGAATATGGTGCAATTTTGGCACGTCAAATTCTCGAGGAGTTGAAATTAACAACTGATATTGAAACAGACTTGATATGCTCAGCTATTCTAAACCATAGTTCAAAAGGTGCTACACATTCTGCATTTGATGAAGTATTAATAGATGCGGATGTTTTGCAACACTACTTATATAACCCGCTCTTTCCGGTAATGGAACATGAAAAGTATAGGCTGCAAAATCTAATAAATGAGTTTGGTATTTGCAGATTATTTATATAATATGTGGAGAAAACGATATGATAAATATTGCCTTTTTAGGTGTTGGCGGAGTAGGAGGTTATTTCGGAGGAAAAATGACCCAACTGCTAAATGATAACGAACCAGATATAAATATTTTTTTTATCGCAAGAGGAGAACACTTAAAGGCGATTAAAGAAAATGGATTAATCTTAAAAACAAAAACCGAAGGCATTTTAAAATGTATTCCAACACTTGCTACAGACCATTGTGAAGATCTGCCTAAGCTGGATATCTGCTTTATTTGCGTAAAACAATATGCTTTGGGAGATGCCATTAAGACAATCCTCCCAAAGTTAGATACTAATACGAAGATAATACCTCTTTTAAACGGCATTGATATTTATGACAGAATCAGAAAAATAACGGATAAAGGAATCATATTTCCAGCATGTGTTTATGTCGGCACACATATTAAGTCGTATGGTGTTGTTGAACAAAATGGCGGAGCTTGTACGATTACTTTTGGGCAAGACCCAAATCACAAAGATATTAATGCTGACGACGTATGTGAATTGATGCGCAAAGCAAAAATAAAGTTTGAATGGAGCAGTAAACATATTGAAGCCATTTGGAGTAAATACATGTTCATTGCTGCCTATGGGCTTGTAACTGCCAGTGAGAACAAGACATTAGGCGAAGTGTTAAACAATGAAGAAGCATCAAAAAAAGTGAAAGCAATAATGAAAGAGATCGAATCAATTAGTAAGGCTGAAAATATTAGTTTGCCTGCTAACATTGTCGATTCGTCATACCTAATGGCTAAAAATTTTCCTTATGAGGCGAAAACCTCGTTTCAAAGAGATTATGAATTAAAAGATAAGCCGGATGAAAGAGAGCTTTTCGGGCAAACCATTATTGATTTAGGAGTAAAACATGGTATTGATACCACAGTTACAAAAAGTGTATATCAAGAGCTGCATAAAAGGGGCTAAAAAATAAGCATACATTCCTCCGAAGGGTATTGATCAAACATTTGAAATTTTAATGTTGCCGACCCAGAGGGGAACCTGCTTGAAATAGGGAGCATGTGCGAAACATTAGGTTAGAAGTTTGTCTTTGTTATGTCAAGGAAGTCACGGCTAATGCGCATAATTTGAAAACCCGGTAATGAATTTGAGAAACCTGTTTCCCTGAGCAATAATAGAAACAGGTTTTTCTATTGTATGTAAACAAAAAAGATTATTTATTTTATGTAGCATTTTTCACCTTCTACAGGTGTTAAAAGTGGAAGGAGTTTGAAGCATGAAGAAACCATTATTATATACAGATGATTGCACTGAAAAAGTTATTCGAAAATATTCGGATATGGTATATCACCTTGCTTTTGCCCGTACAGGAACGAAGCATGATGCTGATGATGTTTTTCAAGAAGTTTTTCTTAGATATGTGAAAAAATCCCCGGTTTTTGTAGATGAAGAACATCGCAAAGCTTGGCTTATTAGAGTTACAATAAACTGTTCAAATAATTTCTGGAGTTCCTTATGGGTAAAGAAAACGCAGAGGCTTACTGATGAAATATTGTTTGAAACAGAAGATTTGATAGATCTAAATACTGAATTGCAACAATTACCACCAAAATATCGTGAAGTTATTCATCTGTTTTATTACGAGAATATGTCACTTAATGAAATAAGTCTTATTCTTAACAGAAAAAATTCCACGGTAAGAACACAGCTGACAAGGGCCCGGAATATGCTGAAAAAATTTATGAAGGAGGAAGATTATGTTTAGAGAACAGTATAATCAGCTTAATACAAGAATTAGTCCTGATGAAAACTTACTGCAAGATACCATACAAAAAGCTAAAAAAATTGAAGAAAAATCAAAAATTAAATTTTATTCATTTTTTAAGTCTGCAATAGTTTTAGCATCTATTTGCCTTTGTTTATCTTTTGCAATGCCGGCTTTAGCCGCTACGGTAGAACCGATTTATCAGCTTATGTATCTGGTTTCACCAGCCATTGCACAGTTTTTTATGCCTGTCCAAAAATCCGATGAAGACAACGGCATAAAGATGGAAGTAGTATCAGCCTATATCCATGACAATATGGCAGAAATCTATATAACAATGCAAGATATAACAGAAAAACGCATTGATGAAACCACAGATCTCTTTGATAGCTATTCTATTAATCGCCCATTCGATAGCTTGGCGCGTTGCCAACGTGTTGGATATGATGAAAGCACAAAAACAGCCACATTTTTAATTACCATTGAAGAATGGGGCAACAAAGATATTGTTGGGGATAAAATAACATTTACTGTCAGGGAATTTCTAAGTAATAAACAAATATATGATGATATAGAAATACCAATATCACTTTCGTCAGTGGATATTGCAGAAAAAACGCTAAGGGCTTCAAATGTTACAGGAGGAGGCGGAATTGACTACGAACAAGTTCATGAAGAAAATCCCATTGCCTTGCTGCCTTCATCACCTATAGATGAATTCCCTGTAGATGGGATTGATTTGACATCCATAGGATACATTGATGGCAAGCTCCATATTCAGACAGCGGTTACTAATGATTTGGATAATGATAATCATGGATTCTTTTATCTTAAAGATAGCAATGATACTAAAATAGACTGCAGCTATAGTTTCGATTTTGTTAATCAGTATGAACAACCTGGGAGAATTTCTTATTGCAACTATGTATTTGATATTCCGCATAATGAAATTTCAAAATATAAATTATATGGCCATTTTGTAATTTCTGGCCTTAAAACTAAAGGAAACTGGAAAGTAACATTTCCCTTAGTGAACCAAAGTAAATGATAAGAAATAGCTACATTTTTTCATGCGTAAATGTTATAATTAATCAAATTCACAGATATTGTTGGCGGAGCATTACTAAGTACAGGATTGTTATGTTATATTATTCTGTCAATAGTTTGATTGAATCATAATTGGTTTAGATTATTTAGTGGACAGGAGTGAAATATATAATGATAAGAGAGATGGAATTAGCGGATGTACCCAGGGTGGCGGAAATTCACGTATTTGGGTGGCGGAACGCGTATAAGGGGATTGTATCTGATGACCATTTGTTTAATAAAATGCTTGTTACAAATAGAATGGAATACTTTATGGATACTGTTCGAAACAACTTAACGGAAAGTTATGTTTATGATGATGGTATCATTAAGGCCATATTGACAATCGGTTCATGCAGAGACGAAGACAAAAAGAACTCTTTTGAACTTTGGGGAATATATGTTGAGTCCTTTATGCAGAAGCAGGGGATTGGTTCAAAAATGACTATGTTCTGTGAGGAAAAGGCAGCTGAGCGAGGTTTTAAGGAAATCTGCTTATGGGTGCTGGAGCAAAATGAGAATGCCAGAGCTTTTTATGAAAAACAAGGGTATTTGCCGGAAGGAACGAGTAAGTTCATTGATTACCTCGGGGTTACGGAGATGAGATATCATAAATATCTATAAAGAATCAACAGAACGCTGGGGTGATAAACTGCAGGAGCAGGAAATATAGCGGAATATCAGCGCATCAGAATAAAGGATTCAAAGTTTTGATTTGGATCCTTTTTGATTGCTTTTTTGTATTCTGTTGGGGTCTGATGCAGATATTGTTTAAATACCTTATTAAAATAGCTGACGCTATTAAAGCCCACCGCAAAAGCCAGATCAGAAATAGAATGCGTTGCGGGATCATTGCTGTGCAGCAGCTTGGCGGCAGAAAAAATCCGGAAACGCATTACATATTCAATGGGAGTTAATTTTAAAATCCGTTTAAAGCACCGGCAGCATTCACTTTTGCTGACGTGTATAGAGTCTGCCAGAATATCCAGTGTAATGGGTGAAGCGTAGTTTTGTTCCACATAACGGATGGCATCTTTGATGCGCATTTCGTCTAGGGATGGAATGGGAGGTGATGCCGTAGCTTCGAAGTCAGATGGAGCTATCATTTCGATAAGAAGCCCCCAAAACTGAAATAATCTTGTTTTGGTAGTCAGTTCATAACCATAAGCTTTCATGGCATTGGTGGCGATCACATCATTTACACAATCCAACAGTTTTTCCTGTAAAGGATTATGCTCATCCAATAAAAAAGTTTTCAGTTCCTGTGAACTGATAACAGGTGCTAAATATTTGGTGGATAAAATAGTATTATTATAACCAAATAAAAAATCAGGATGGAAGACCAAAGAATATAGGGTGCAGTTACGGCTTTCCCCGGAAGGATGAATCGCGTGCAGGACATTTTGGTTAATAAAAAGACCTTGACCCGGAGTAAGGTGAATCATCTTTTCGTCAGCAAGAACATCGGCCTCTCCGTGGTTTACTATAATAACTTCGAATTCCGTATGCCATTGCCAACGGATATACTTCATATATGCCTGGGATAGGTCAATAAAATACACTTGTACGTGATAATCACGATCGCCATGAATAGAGGGATCATATAAACTGATGTCTGGATTGTTTTTGTCTGCTTTCATAATAACCTCTTTCTTCATTCATATTGTATTCGATATCTGATTTATGTTCAAGTCTTACAAATTAATTAGGTCTAATTGACTACATTTTTGGTAAATGTAAAGAAATATTTTATTTTTGTAGATTTTGTAGAAAAAATTAGTTAGAATATGATAGATAACCGAGATTGGATAAAAATGATATATTGACTTCGATGGGAGGAATATACATGGAACAGCGTAATACTATTCTCATCATTGATGATATAGATATTAACCGGGATATTCTGGCTGATATTTTTAGAAATGAGTATGAGATACTGGAAGCCCAAAACGGAAAAGAAGGTATTAAGTTATTTACAGAAAATTCTAACAAAATAGCGGTGATGTTCCTGGATTTGGTTATGCCGGTTATGGGCGGGTTTGAGGTTTTGGAAGCACTGCACCAGGAAGGTTTAATTGCACAGGTTCCGATTATTATGATAACCGGAGAGGAATCGGTGGAATTTGAAAAGCGCGGCTACGACTATGGTGTAATTGATTATATTAAAAAGCCCTTTCATCAGTATATCGTTAAACGGGTAGCTGAAAATGTGATGGATTTGTACCGCTACAAAAATAATCTGGAAACACTGGTAAAAAATCAGACATCAAAGCTGGAAGCCCAAAACGAATTACTGAAAAAACAGTCCCAGAAGCTACATAAGATGAATGATACGATGATCAATACCATCAGCAATGTGGTAGAGTTCAGAAATTTAGAATCAGGACAGCACGTAAAGAGGATTAGAAAATTCACAAGATGCCTTGCCGAAGAGGTGGTACAAAAGTATCCGGAATATGGTTATATTAAAGATGACTTGGATGTGATTGAACAGGCATCCGCGATGCATGATATCGGAAAGATCGTAATACCTGACGGAATTTTATTAAAGCCAGGTAAATTAACAAGTGATGAATTTGAAGTGATGAAATCTCATACTACCAGAGGCGTAGAAATGATAGCCAATATTATTCAGCTGGATGATAATTCTTACTATGATTATTGCTATCAGATTTGCAGACATCATCACGAACGTTATAATGGAAAAGGATATCCGGACGGCTTGGTGGGAGAGGAGATACCCATAGCAGCACAAATCGTTTCGCTGGCAGATGTATATGACGCGTTGGTCTCAGAACGGGTATATAAGAAGGCATTTGACAAGGAGACGGCATATCAGATGATTATAAGTGGTGATTGCGGCGTATTTTCACCGAAGATTTTAAAATGTTTTAATGCAGTGAAGGGCGAATATGAAGTATTGGCGGATCAATACACGGAGTATAAAGAGAAGGAGGAAATAGAAACGAGATGACTTTACGGGAAATAGCATCCAAGGTAAACCTTGATTTAGAACGTACATTTGCACTATTTATGGGGAAAGAGGAAATGTATGTTAAATATTTGAAGAAATACCCGGATAATGCGAGGCGGATACTGAGCGAGTTGGAAACCGCTGTTGAAAGTGATGATTACAAGGGAATTGAGGCTAGTGCTCATGGTTTGAAAGGTGTTTCGGCTAATCTGGGACTGCAGACAGTTACAGAGGATAGCGCGGCATTGGTAATGGATATCAGAGCAAATACTCATGAAAATATTCGTGAGGATTATCAGCAGCTGTTGGAACATACAGAATTTGCGATAAAATGTATCGAAGATCTTGATTAATTTATAGAATGTGATAAAGGTCGATCATCCTTTGGCAGAAAAGGATAGGTCGACCTTTTTTGATGATTACCAAATTACTATGCACATATGAGTAGAATGCGAAAAATGTAAAATGTCACAATGCACGGATGTGTTAACTGCGAAAAATGTAGAAAAGTCAGAAGAAAAGTGGAATTGTTGATTGTAATCTTACAGTTTTTCTGCATATATTGTAAAAAGCTTTAATTGGGGAAACTATGGCAGTAAATGGTAAACTGGAAACTCTTTTAAATCTGGCTTTGGATGTGGCAGAAGAAGAAAGAAGAAAATCCACATCTTTGGGTATTGGATATGATGCCGCAGCAGGAACATGGGAGTTGATCGTAAAATATAACGGTGATTTAACCAAATTACAGGAATCGGGAATTCAGGTAGAAGAATTGATTGCCGGATACGCAATTGTCAGAATCAAAGAGGAGTTGATTGATGCTTTTTCTGATTTGGATGAAGTGGAATATGTAGAAAAGCCCAAGAGGCTTTATTTTTCTATGTTAGAAGCGAGAAGAGCTTCCTGTGCCTTATCAATCTCCATCCGCCCACCCCGACTGACCGGTGCCGGAACGCTGATTGCAGTAATCGACAGCGGTTTGGATTATCAGGGAATGGAATTCAGAAACCCGGATGGCAGCAGTCGGGTCTTATATCTGTGGGATCAATCATTAACGGTGGAAGGGGTAAATCAAAGGACACCGCCAGACAGTCCTTTTGCCGGGACAGCATCGCCGCCGGAAGGATTTCAGGTTGGTGTGGAATTTAATAAGGCGAGAATCGATGCGGCATTGGCAGCACCCACTGAGGCAGAGACTTTGGCGTTGGTACCCAGCCGGGACACCACCGGCCACGGAACAGCGGTTACGGCTGTTGCGGCAGCAACCGGGAACTTGGAAGGAGGCCGGTACACCGGAATGGCACCGGGGTGTGATTTGATTATCGTAAAGCTGGGGTTTCCCGATCCGAATTCATTTCCCCGGACAACCGAGTTGATGCGGGCTTTGACCTACACAGTAAGGAAAGCGGTAAGTTTAGGGATGCCGATAGCTATTAATCTGAGTTTCGGTAATACTTATGGGCCTCATGACGGAACCTCACTTCTGGAACGATTCATTGATAATATCTCCGAAATCGGCAGAAATGTTGTTTGTATCGGAACCGGAAACGAAGGGGCTGCCGGGGGGCATGTTGCGGGACGGTTCGGAAAAGTCACAGCCGGCAGTCAATTGAACAGAAGAATTGAACTGAATATCGCCCCCTATCAACAAAGCCTCAGCGTGCAGTTTTGGAAAGAGTATACCGATCAATATGAAATAACATTGATATCCCCTTCCGGCAGACAACAAATAATCAATACCATGATACCGGGAAAGCAGACAGTTTTCATCGAAAATACAAGAATATTGCTCTTTGTGGGGGAACCAAGTCCTTATTCGGTAAATCACGAGGTGTATTTTGACTTTATTCCGGAAGAGACTTATGTAAACCAAGGAGTGTGGATATTTGTTATATCGCCAATCAAAACAGTAGCTGGAAATTATGATTTCTACTTACCCAGCAGTGGAGTATTAAATGCCGGAACCAGTTTTTTTACACCCACCCCGGAAAAGACCCTGACCATTCCTTCCACAGCTTCTAAGGTGATTACTGTGGGTGCCTATGATGTGGTGTTTGAATCTTATGCGGATTTTTCCGGGAGGGGGTATATTTTACAGAGTATTTTGGAATCCCGGATAGCAGGGGGAAGTATAAAACCGGATCTGGCGGCACCGGGAGTGAATATCCGGACGGTACTGCCGGGGAATGAAGGGGGGGTGGTGAGTGGAACATCCTTTGCCACACCTTTTGTGACAGGAGCTGCTGCAATGTTGATGGAATGGGGGATTGTGCAGGGGAATGATCCGTATTTGTATGGGGCCAAGGTGAAGGCGTATTTAAGGAATGGGGCCAGGGAGATCAGGGGGGAAGCGGTGTATCCGAATGCCAGGGTGGGGTTTGGTGCACTCTGCCTGGAGAATTCATTACCAATTTGAAAACCAAGGGATGAGTCTGTTCCTTTTTAAGAAAACCAAGGGCGCAGTCTGCTTTTAATTTACGAGGAAGAACGTGACAAGACTACTTCCGTTGAAAATTTCGACAGAAGTATTTATTAAGCATTAACACCATTACCCTCTTTAATCCCTTTCTTACCGTTATATAGAAATACCGCAGTGTCATTAGAAAGACTAGTCAGAGAATTCACCAAGAAACGTCAGTTTTTGCTTATCCGAATCCAGAATTGCATTCATACCAATTGGAAATATTGCGTGTCTTGTGCCATGACCAAAATCATCAGTGTAGACCACTGGTATACTGTGCTTGTCTCCGAAGCGTTCAAGGCATCGTAGCAAATCCTCTGGAACATGTGCGGAATAGTGTCCAAAAATTAATCCCGATACGTTTCGCATAAACGTACTTTGGCTGATGAAGGCCAGATAAGTGCTTACAGCCCCAATATCACTGAATCTTTCATGATCCTCGAGAAACAACAAATACTTTTTGCGAGAGTCATATTTGAAACGTTCATTGCCGAGCATAAGCCCAAACAACGAGGCGTAGCCGCCGATTAAGGTTCCTTCGCCAATACCGCCGTGCAATGTTTTCCATTGGCAATCGCTTACAAATTGTGTTGCTTGGTATCCCTCAACAAAGCTTGAAAAAAACTGCATATAATCATAATAACGTAAATCAAAAAACGCACCCGGTCCGGTCCCGTAATAAGTGACTAGCCCTGTCTGTGCATAAATCGCATTCAGTATAGATGTACCGTCACTATAACTACTGAGCAGCTTGGGGTGCAGGCGGATATTGTCATAGTCAATCAACGGTAAAATCTCAACAGCACTTTCGCCACCACCAAATAATATCATTTGTACACTATCGTCTGCCACAAGTGCATTAAGGTCAGCAGCTCGTTCCTCCGCACTTCCAGCATAGCCGCATGTATCCTTTAGAAAGTTTGGACTAAGCTTAACGGTGAAACCCAGGCGTTCCATAGTGGAGATACCCGGTGCATAATGATCTAGGGATGCAACGTGGCTTGGGCAGAATATGCCGATTGATCCATTACTTGGTAATCTATTTGCTTGCATATAATTGTGCCTCCTATGCTGTTTTTATAACAGTAATTTAGGATAAATATATCACAAATTATGTGAAAAGGCTATAACTGCGTGCAATCAGTGGGAAGGATTTTGAAGAATCTTTGATAAGTATAAATTGTCATACATTAGGCGTTTTTTAATGGATAATAGCTATTTTATGTGGTACAATATTTTAATAATGAAAAAAGGAGGGACTAGTATGCTAGTGAGAGCAGAGGAAAAGTGGGATTATGCAATGGGCATGATTCGTGTAGACGGACTGGAACCTACGCCTGAAATGAAGAAGTTAATAGAGCAGGAAAAAAAGGGTGAGATTTCAATGGAAGAAATAAAAAAAGCATTGGATAGAAAATATAAAATGAAACAGTAGAGGTATATATGGGAGATCCTTATTTATATCCGGATTCAGAAGTTATGATAAATCTTGGAGATTTTCATGACGAACAGGAATTAGAAGAGATGGAAGCGGATTATACAACGTATCGGCTTTCGGAAATGGTTTTTGATGATTCTGTAGAGCAATTTGATTTTGAAGATTTATGCACTATGCATTACCATATTTTTCAAGATGTATACGAATGGGCAGGTAAACCTCGAATTATAAATATTGAAAAGGCAGAGGTGGTACTTGGTGAGTTATCCATTGAATACTCCGATTGTTTTGATATAGCTAATGACGCTCACCAAATTCTAAAATATATGCAGAGCATTGACTGGAAAAGTGAACCGTTTCCTAACTTGGTGGAAAAGTTCAGTGATTGTATAGCAAAACTATGGAAAGTTCACCCTTTTCGCGAAGGAAATACAAGAACGATTATTACATTTGTTTGTATGTTTATTGAAGCACAAGGGATTTATATTGCAAGTGATTTGTTCAAAGAGAATGCATCTTATATGCGTGACGCATTGGTAGCGGCGAATGCAATTTTTCATGACTTGGGAGATTTAAGAAAAAGGGAGTATTTGCATCGGATTATCCAGGATGCGCTAGAACGGGGACGCGAGATGAAGCAGGATATTATAAAGAAGATGGAGCAAGAAAAAGTACCGGCTACAGAGAATAACATCCATAAGGTGGTGCTCTGGAATCGAAAGTCGATGATTGAGCATACCGGAGAAGAAATAAGAGATTATTTAGAAAAGATAAATCTCCTTTCAAAGTTGGACGAGGCCATTGATGATCTGGAAAATGGCAGAGTGCAGACTATAGAGGAAGCATGGGAAGATATCGATACTATATAAAAAAGAGCAGCATAGATTTAACGATACAAATAAACCGTATCAAAAAAAGCTTTCAGGTGCGGGTGTCATTAATTTAACACCTATTTCCTCCAAATTGTCATTAACTTAACACGTAACCAACGAAAGAATGCGGGTTCCCGCATTCTTTTTATGAAAAAACACAAAAAAATCAGTGTCAGCTACTTGACACGTGAGGGATTTGGGGCGTTGTGTGTAGAGGACAGCTTGCCCATTTAAAAAAGGCATCAATTGCCTGTATTGTCAATGTTCAGTACCGCATAGGCTCTGAACATATGCTCATCCCAATCGGCGTCGTAAGTTCCGCCGGTCCGCGCCACTATGGCCCGGATGCTGCGGATTCCCATACCGCCGGACGTCTTGGCACTGACAAAGGTTTCGTCCTCCTGAACAATCTTGCCGTCAAAGCTGTTTTCCACGCGGATGCCAAACTGACTGCCGTTCTGCTTCATCGACAGCGTGATCTCACGGTCAGCCACCGGCAGCTTTTGGACGGCTTCAAAAGCGTTTTCCAACAGATTGCCTAAAATGACACAAAGCTCATAGTCGTCCAGCCCCGGGCACAGAATCACTTGTGCCGAGAAGCAAACCTGCCCTGCTTCACAGCGTTCACGGAAGCTGCCCAGGAAGGCGTTGATGACCGGGCTTGTACAATAAGTGTGAATCTGTGCGTCCTCGTAACGCAGATCCATTGTTTTCAAATAGGCATTTACGCTGTCTAAATCCCCGCTGGCGGCCAGCTTATGCAGGGCGGTGAGATGATACTTGTTGTCATGCTTGAGGATGCGCAGCTTATCGGAGAAGTCGGAAAGACTTTGGTAATACTCCCGCCCTGAGGAAAGCAGGCTGCGGGCAAATTCAGCCTCATAACTTTTCTGGCTCTTTTCGTGTGTGTTGATGATGGCGAAGCAGAGCAAAGCAAAGCTCCAGAGGATGAATGACACCAGCGGCAAAAACTGCCACAGCGCAAGCTCAAGCTGGGCCAGCATAACTCGTTCATCAAATGTGGTTTTTCTTCCTTGGTCATGATAGGGGTTCCTCCTGTTCCAGAAGATTTTAGTTCTTCATGACCATTATACTTCTTAATCCACATTTGTAATTTACTTTTTGATCGAATACCATACTTTTTACAGATATCTGTTTGAGATTCTTCTCCTGATAGGTAAGCCTGAACTGCCTGTATTTTTAGCTGGGCTGAATAACGCTTGTTGACACACATTAAAAATGCATCTTCGCCCATACTCTCATAATTAAAGATCCATTGTTGCACGGAAGGCAGGGCTATGCCAAACTCATTGGCAATCATTCGTTGGCTTGTCAATCCATCCAAATATCTTTTTACTGCTGATACCTTTTCCTGTGCCGATATTTTCCTTTTAAACATGAAAATGCTCCCTTCTAAGTATCAAGTGTTTTTATTATTTCACTTGTCTACCTAGAAGGGAGCATATCAGCAAAATAGTTTTAGCTAGTGCGACAGCCATTTAATGTTATGCTGTTTATGATATTTTAAGTAGCTTTTCAATCTCCAAATATGATTTTTGAAATATGCTATCTTTTTTCTTCCGGGAATGAGAAGTTGTGTGTTATTCGTCTACATTAGTTATTACTTGATTGAGTTTAAGCGAAAATATAATTATATAATTATGCCATATAATTTAGTTATGAATGGTAACAAGAAAATAATGTTTAAAACATATATAAATATATAATAAGGAATAATCCGATATTTCGAAAATATTATATAAACTAAACGACGGAATTTAAGTATCCTTTACGTGCTTTACGTTAAATAGATGTATATAATATTGCAAAAAGGACATAATTATGCTATAATTGTGTAAATGAAAGGAGCCGAGAATATGCCACTTATAATGCCTATAAAAGATTTAAGGAATACAAGCGAGATTTCGGAAATCGCGCACAAAGAACAGGAACCAATTTTTATTACAAAAAATGGATACAGCGATTTGGTTGTAATGAGTAGTGAACTCTATGATAAATTTGCAAGAATAAACCGAATTGATCAGGCCATTTATGAATCAGAACAAGAAATTTTTAATGGTGCAGAGGCTGTAGACGCTGAGAAAGTATTCGCAGATTTGGAGAAAAAACATATTGGATAAATATCTGGTAAAAATTAACCCAAGAGCAATTAGGGAATTGGACAGTATATTTGAGTATATTGCAACTGAAAAACAGGACCCAGAAAATGCAGAAGGTCAAATTGAAAGGATAAAAGTTGCGATACTGGGACTAGATGTATTTCCACAAGCACACCAAGAGAGAAATGAGGGAAGATATGTTGGAAAAGGATACCGTCAATTACTGATAGACAACTATATTGCCATTTTTAGAATTGATGAAATCAGCAAAACAGTTACAGTTATCACTATCCATTATCGGGGACGAAATTTGTAGAAAAAAGGTTTTGAAGGATACAATAATTTGTAAAATGATGGGGCTGTCGCACTAGCTAAAATTATTTAGCTGGTCGATAGCCCTCTTTTTGACCATTATGAAGTGATTTTTTTCATTTTTATCTTTATAGTTGGAAAAAGAGCGCACTTTACCAAACGCCAAGATGGCATTTCACTTATCATCATTTTCCATTTTAACAGCTTAAAATATATGCTGTTTTATTTAACTCAAACAGGTATGTGCCTGTCCTCTCTGCTTGGATTTTGTGGTGTAGCTTGTTGATGTTACGGCCTATCGCAAGTAGAATACTTTGGGTCAGAACATTTTTCTTGTCACGATACATATATCGACGGAAATTCATATTTTCCTTTACATCAGCTAAAGATCCTTCGGCCTGTATACTCCGGTTCATCCGCAGCTTTGTCCCATACTCATTGCTAATCCGATCCAAGTCTTCCTGACGTTTCTGTCTCATGACTTTCGATATATTTAACCGTTTTGCCCTATCTTCTAATGGTACCTTGCTGTTGTTACTACGGATACAGGCTTGTTTGTGCGGACACCCTCTACAGTATTCACATTCATATACTGTTACAGTGCTGGTATAGCCGCTTTTACTCTTAGACTTCTTATCATATCTGGCAGTAAGGGCCTTTCCATTCCGGCAGATATATTGGTCGGTTTTCTCCTGATATTCCATATTTTCAAGACGGCTGATATCTCTCTTATATTTACGTGTCTTGGATATCTCATAATTCTGTGGTTTGATGTAAGCTATCTGGTCATTTTCCTCTATGAACACATAGTTTTCTTCACTTTCGTAACCGTTATCGGCCACGATCTCCTGATATTTGAAGGAAAGATGCTGTTCCATATCATTTAGGAAAGGGATGAGTGGCAGGGTATCTGTAGGGTGGGCACTGATATCTGCTCAGACAATATATTCTGAATCTACTCCGTGCTGAAGGTTGTAAGCTGGCTTCGGCTGGCCATTAAGCCTGGCATCCTCTTTCATTCGCATAAAGGTTGCATCAGGCTCTGTCTTGGAATAGCTGTTGCGTTTACCACATACATAGAGATTTGTTATATTTTTCAGACGGTCTATATATTCTTCTAAAGATTCGATAGATTTTTGGAGCAGTTTTTCTTTTGCCAATGCCATGGACAAATAGGATTTGTTCTTCCTGCTTGATCTTATAGAGTTTCTTCCGGATTCACTTGAGCGTATGTAAGGAAATCTGATCGCCGTATACCACTTTTAGCCCGTATAAGAATTCACATCCTTCTACAAGCTCTGTAATCTTTAAGAAAAGTTTCTCCATGTTTTTGGTAACTGCTTTTTTCCAGATATTTCACCCAATTCATAGAGCAGTGTAGTCATTTCTGCCATCGTTTCTTTGAGCATTGGGACAGATGAAGCGATATAAAGCGTGCCAGAGTGGCATGGTCCGGTGCTGGCATTCCTTCCAGAAGGTATATAAAGTTGACATCCCTACGGCATGTATTTTCAATATCCCTACTTGAATAAATGCGGTTCATGCTGGCATAGATCACGATCTTGAAAGTTGCCGGGGTGTCGCCTGATTTTTCCTGATCCTGCCATAGGATTGATACAGATCAGAAAGTTCCATTCCTTCCAAGAATGCACTCAGAAGGCAAACTGGATCATCTCGGGAATCGTGATTTCAATATCCAAAAAACCAGAATAATATTGAAAAAAAAGAAGAAATAGGTTATAATATATCTAATTAGGGGATTTATACAAAAGATTGTTGATTGATGTAGTCCACATGAATTCTTGTATGATTTCATGTGGATTTTTTGCATTATTAGAATTTTCAACTTGTTTACAGGAAGTATTTACTCAAAAAAGTACTCAAGGAAAAAGGAGGCTATGCGATGGAAGTTATTATTATCATCATTATTATAGTGATTACGGGTGTATTAGCAATGGCCAGAGTATGGGGCCACAATGAAGAAGACATAATTAAAGCAACATAATTATTCATACATAACTAATTCTGGCAAAACTCAGAAAGGGTTTTGCCGGATTTTTTTGAGAAAGTATACAGAAGATTCTCAAGAGACCATATGATTTTTAAAATATTATGAAAAGGGAAATTTTTAATTACTGAAATAAAAATGATAAAATATGAGTGATATTATTACAGATGTGGATGATTTTTATGAAGAAAATATGGGAGGGAAAGAAGAGACTCTTCCGGCATGGGTTGACTTATTTCTTGATGAAGATTTGGAAACAGGAAATATTATATTTGAAGTCAGGAATGAAAGAGTGTTTTTTATATTATATGAGGAGGCAGTTAAAGGGCGTGGATATAGATATCGAGGGCTTCAGAGTTTTCAATGCCACATCTCGCGAATAGACTTTGCCTATGCTTTAAATTGTGACCTTTATATATCCTTATATGGGGATAGATATGTGGTTCCCAAGGTGAGAAATGCAGAGCTATTAGCCTACTATATAAATAAGCAAATGGGGGAAATATCAGGGGATGGGCAACAATAAGTTTTCCGGTGAACTAAAAGAAAGGTATCTGGGTTTTAAAGAGAGACGGGATTATTGTATTCGAAACCACTATTTTATTGAGGCTTTTTTTTGTCAAATTCAAATTGCGGAGTATTTTAATTCGTTACCCCCTGAATTGCAATCAAAGGAAGTGGAAGAGGAGCATCAGGAAATAAGCTGGTTGATTTTTAAAGATTTTTATAAGGAAGCAGATATAATATTTTATGACTATATATGCAACGATATTTCGGCTGCTTTGGGGTATAAAACGATACTCGGCAGAATACCGGCTGAAGAATATGTGGCAAATTTCTTTTGTATACATATAAACATAATAAAGTTTTTATACCAGATACAAAAGGAAGAAGGCAGAGATTATTTTGAAAAATTAACTAAGGCATATGCAATGAATTATGGCTCAGAAAGTAACCTGTATCTAAGGCTTTGTTTGCATATGATTGGAGAAGCAATTATATTTTTTGATTACAGTTATGCAAAAGTATTACTTAATCAATATTGTGAACAATTTTATGAAAAACTATTTAATTATCTTTATACTTACGAGTTTTTAATAGGTTGTGCCAGCAGATACATTGAAGAGAGTGATTTCCAGGCGGCCGATGATATTATTATAAAAATCGAAAATATGCCAAAAGAAATGATGAGCGAAGAAAACCAGAATGCAATAGCTGTCAGAAGCACATGGGTAAGGGCGAAGCTTTATTGCTTTCGGGGGGAGTTTTCTTTATCTGAGGAGTTATGTAACATCTTATTGGAAACCATCACTGTCAGTCACTCAGTTTATCCGGATATATGTTTCATTATGGTTGCAAACAACCAAAAGAGAGGAAAAAAATATTCGGAATGGGTTGATAAAGGTTTAGCAGCATGTGAAGAGTTAGCTAACAAAGATACACTTACTTATTACCGATTATTGTCAGGGAGAGCAGCACTTTTATATTATAAAGGAGCCATATCAAGTGCAATTGAATTAGCCAGAAACGTTTTGGCAGGAATGGAGAGAGTTTCTGGAAAAGAGAGCAAAGCTTATATAGCAGCATTAATTGATTATTTTACATATTTAGATAATGAGAAAGCAAAAACAGATTTTTTGGCAGATATTCTTGTGGAAATAGATAACTATAATGATCCTCTATTGGTTGCTTATATATATAACAATCTGACAGTTTTTGGTTTTGACCTCCATGGAGAGTCGACGATAAATGTTAAAGCATTGATCCCCATAGCAAAAAAAGCTGTTAGTGCCGGCGATGAAACTACGGATGAGAGGATAAAGATTGTCAGCCGTATTAATCTATTAAGGCTAAAAGTGCGTGCTGCAAATCTGACGTGTAAGATAGAGGAAATTAATGAATTATTTAACTTTCTTGAACGGAATCGTAATAAGATGGATGTAGAAATATCTTATTCACTTGAGGTATGCTATGTTATATTCTATTGTAATATTGGCCAGTCAAGTAAAGCAATGACGATAATGGAAAAGATAGAAAAAGAATTTAAATCAGTCATAGACAAAAGGCAAGAATATTATAATTTTCAACAAATATATATAGATGTGCTGTTGTTTAATAAAAGAAAAGGTGAAGCGATAGAGCGGTTACATAATATTATAAATAAGATTATTGCAATACTTCATGAAAGTTCAGATTTAAATGATATTAATAAATTTGTAATGTTTGCTTTATCATTTGTATCACAATATGGATATAAATATGCTTGTTACAGTGAACTGTCATATAAATGTGCTCTGATTTATAAATATCTAAATGTAAAGTTCCATTTAGGCTTTGACAGAAACAATAGTAATGCTGATTTATCACGTTATATCAGCGCACTGGAAGTGAGAAAAACAAATATTAACAGGCTGAATCATGATGAAGTAGAAGATATAGAAAGGCAATTAAAGGAACTGCGGTATAAGCTGGATTATATAGATAACCAGAGCTATCGACTGCCCAGTTTATATGACATTGATTTGCCCGCGAAAGCGGTATTATTTGATACATCTTTATATGTAGAAATTAAACATGGGGATTTTACGATCAGGGGTGACTTTGAAGAAAAAATACGTTCGGTAAAAATTGCTTTATTTACTGTTAGCCATGATAAGAGCGGCAAACAACGAGTTGTCAGACATTTTAATGTCAATGTTGATACAATGATAGATTTTTTTGAAGAGGACAATGAAGATGACTATGAAGATGACTATAGTGAGCTGGAGTTAAGGGCTCTGTACAAGCTGTTTTTCAAACCGGCTGAAGCTTATATGACCGGTAGCAATACATTGTATTTGTCTTTGGATTATTACTTGTCATTGATACCATTTGAAGCATTGATTGATTCAAGCGGAGCGTTTTTAGTCGATAAATATAATATTATTAATGTATTGACAGCTACTGATATCAAGCCTGATTTTATGGTTCCGCTGAAAAATGCATTGCTTATTGGAAACCCCCAATATAGTATAGCTTCAAAATATTCGGATGAGATAAATAATCTGGCTTATGCAGAAACAGAAGTCAATCTTATAGGGCGATTCATTTACTCCAAAAAAAAGTATTTACGTGAAGAAGCAACAAAGGAAGCCTTTTTTTCTAATACTAATTCTGGCATAATCCATATATCTTCCCATGGAAAGTTCGATGAAGTTGATCCGGAAAAATTACAGACTCCTTTAATTGTATCCTCAGTTCTATTGGCAGGATACGTGGATTTTATGCATAATGAGAAAAGATATGGATATGGAAACGGATTACTGACGGCAGAAGATATGATAAATTTAAGACTGGACCAGACAGAGTTGGTAGTTCTCTCGGCCTGTGAGTCCGGCGTCGGCTATTTAGACAATACGACGGTAGTAAAAGGAGTAAAGTGGGCATTGGGTTTTACTGGTGCTAAAGCATCCATAACATCGATGTATCCTATCGATGATTTGGGGGCAGCTATTTTTATGGCATTGTTTTATGATAATCTTAGAAATCTTCCGGTGGCAAAATCATTAAATCAGGCTAAAAGACAAATGAGAAGCCTCAGGGTAAAGGATATAAAAGCCAGTAAACTGCTGAATGCTGCGTTTGCCCACGAGTTTTCGATGTATTCTGATGATGAAACTCCTTTTGAAGGAATGTTTTACTGGAGTTCTTTTGACTGTTATTTTTATGGAGGTGTTGTGATGACAGATGTACTGGATATTTTAAGTATTAAAACAGAAAAAGTAACTAATTACCTTGTAAGAGAAATAAAAATAAATAATTTGAATGTAAATGATTTTTCAGAAGAAAAAATCAAGTGTGCCCTGAGAGCAGGAATAGAAGCCGAATTAGTACCGGTGCAGAAGGAAGCCAATCTTAGGTTGACAGTCATCACAAAGGATGGTTCAGGGGTGAACTGGGGCGTGAAAAATGTTGTGGTCAATCGCAAAGAAATATTAGATACGCTTTTAGATTTATGTGAGTTTGTGATGAGTATTAGTCCACTGGCTTTGATTCGTGTTCTTAAGGATATTCTTCATCTTTTAAAAGTTGATCTGACAAATGATGAAGCATATGTTTTTTGGAATATATATAAAGTGCAAAAAGAAAGAATGATATCAGATTCTAATTTGTTTCAAATTATTACTGATGCTGTTGAACAGGATGATTATGATTTATTAACTAAAAGAGACATTAATAATATAATGCAGCATTTAATGAAACTGCAAATGATTGATCAAATTGATGAGAAATATATAGTGACAGAAAAAGTGGTAATCAAATGGTAATAAATTGCATTTATTTTGTCGAATAATATTGAAAATAACAATAATGTATGCTAAAGTTAAAAAAAGGGGAATTGATTAAATATGGATTTTTTATTAATTGCCTATTTTATAATAGGCTTTTTTATTGGAGAAAATCCATACAACATTAGACCAGATTGCAGTAGAACTTCAAAAGAATTCATAGCGAAATGCATGAAAATAAAATTATACTAAATAGCAAAGGAGAACAACATTATGAAGAGGGAAGAGGGCTATGGAACACTAATTCTTTTAGTTATTGGACTGGCGATTATAGCATTTATTGTATATTGCATTTTTTTACTTGCAACTTTAATCGTGACAGTCGCAGCGGCAAGCGGAACGCTGTACGGTGGTGGTACTGCTATCGGAAACTATTTTTTATCATTTAAAGAAAACATAATCGATAGCAATAAGCAGGCTATAACTGCATGACAAATGAACTGATTAGGAGGAAGAGCAATGGCGACAGTAATACAGCCAGCTAAAAAAAGTTATTTTTTTGGTAAAGGATACAGTGACCTTTTGAACACAATCAAAGGAGCATGGCAAAGAAATTTTTACTCGATTGGAAAATACAAGGATCATATATCTGATTCATATGCCGCAAGTGAAGGAAAGTTTGCATTTTGTTTCAAGTTGATTCTAAATATTCTGGCTATGATTTCCGTATTTGTATTCGGTTCTGCAATTACATTGATAATTAGTGTTATTAATATTGTGGTATTGCTGATTTTTATGACAATAGTTTACATAGGATTTTCCGTTATATGGTTGATGGATAGAATTTATCTGGTCAGAAAGAAAATTTTTACAGCATGTCATGAATGTAAAGAAAAATCGCTTATTCCCACATATATCTGTTCATGCGGAGCGAAGCATAGCAACCTAACACCGGGTGTATATGGGATTTTGAAGAGAACTTGTGTAGGTGAAGATCCGGATTCATACTGCGGAGAAAAACTTCCCACTACTTTTTTTAATGGAAGAAGGGAATTGGAAGCGATATGTCCCCATTGTGAAACGATTTTGACGGACAGAGAGTCTGTACCAATTTGTATTCCCATTGTCGGTGGACGTTCTGTTGGGAAAACGGCTTTTATTACAGCATTCTCCAAAGATTTTATTGATATAGTGGCACCGGCTAAGAGTTGGGAGATCAATTATTATAACAAAAAGAAAGAAGAGATTTATAAAGAAATTGAGCAGGACTATTATGCGGGGAGTACACGAATGACTGACAGACCGCAGGACATTAATAAAGCGAGTTCGATTTCTTTCAGTTTTTTCGTTGAGGGTAAAGAATTTAATCCGGAAAGACTTGTTCATGTATATGATATTGCCGGAGAAGTTTTTACTGATAACAGTGAGAATGAAATGCAGAAACAATACGAGTATTGTCAGGGAATGGTATTGATTGTTGACCCATTTGCAATTCCGACTGTGCGGCACAGATATGAAGAGCAACTTTCACCAGAAGATATTGCGGGCATTGGTAAGGCAGAAATAAACGGAATTGTGGATTCGTTCCTGAATAAGCTTCGTGAAGTAACCGGTCTTAGTGATCAGAAAATGTCATCGGTTCCGCTGGCAGTTGTCATCGGTAAAATAGATTCAGCAGGTTTAATCAGTGAAATAGGTGATAATGCTATTAAGAAAAAAATGTCTGAAAAACCAGAAGTATTTACGGATTATTACGATACACAGGATTATCTTTGCAGACAGTTTCTCAAGGAAAATGGAATGGAAAGCTTTATTAACAATGTTGATTTAAAATTCAAAGATAATCGATATTTTTCATGCACAGCAATAGGACATACAAGAGATAAAGGTCAATATAGCCCTCAGGGTGTGTTACCACCGATGCAATGGCTGTTCGGTAAAGCAGATACAAAAATGGCATCCTCATGGAATGACATTAAGTTTAATAAAAAAACGATAAAGATTGCGGAAGAGGCAACAGCATAGGAGACCAGCTATGAAAAGTCAAGTATAATTTAGTCGGAAATTTCTTTTTTATATCGATGGTAAAAAAGGGTAACTTTAACAGAGCTCCCTAAGGGTGCTTTTTCAAAATCTATCGATATTGGTAGGTAATATAGACCTC
>JAVBUF010000092.1:0-27837 GCA_031555615.1 Lachnospiraceae bacterium
TATTTCTAATATACTTATATTGAAGCTATTTGTCAAGAAATTTTTAATCGGATTAGCAAAACTGATCGGATTAGCGAAACCCGGAATATCCTCTGCAGGATATTCCGGGTTTCGCCAAGGTTATCTTCATACCCTTACATCAAGGTTCCTATTTTCCGATGAGACATAATCGCGATGCGCGGAAGCCGAAACGTGATCCCCATGACCTGTATCAGCGGTAGCTGTCTTTATCTCCGGGCTAACCTCCACTGCAACTGCGGGTTCCGTTATTTCGCCGCTGCCGTCAGTATTCGTTATAGTATTGGCAGCCGCTCCGTTCTCATCCACCATTTCTGCCTGACCAGGCGCAGCGGTTTCATTTTCTGCTGCTTCGGCACGGATTTTTTCGATCTCGGCGGTACTATTTTCAAGCTGTTCGAAAAGTTTACGGCCGGCGGCTTTGCTGTGTTCCATCATGTCGGTCAAAAGACTGCCGAAATCTTCAGCAGCGGTCTTAATATCCGCCACCATTTTTTGAAGTTCATTTTTCCTGTTTGCCTCATTAGCACCTCGGACTTTATCATTGTTGATCCCGGATACAGTGATTTTGGGGGAACTGTTTAAGGATGTCCGCGGGGCATTTTGATGATTCGTACGCTGCAATGCATTTTGCGATGACAGAAGCGAATTGTTTTGCGTGATTCTCATAGGCTTGTATTTTATCCTCCTTTTTAGGGACAAATCCGTTTGCCCACTGTTATTAAAAACAGATGTAGTTATTGCGCGCATACGACTACATTTGTTTTCAATAAATATATCGTCTTTTAATAAAAAAACTTTAGCGCTGCGCTAAAAATATATTACTGTACTCCTCGTTAGCCTTTAACCTCACAACTTGCTTGCAATCTGCAAAAACAAAGCTTCCATTGGCGCTAATTGATCTAACTTTCTTGTGTAATACCGGCTGCTGTCCCGATTGTCAGTGAGTTCATCAAAACGGAATACATACATATTACCACGTCCGATAAATGTATTCTCGTTGATATAGACCGCATACAAACTTGAAAAAATGCATATTCTGTCATATTCGCCGCCCGCAAAGCCGCTGACCAGTTCACCAAGTTTACGTTTATCAATGCGAATATTATCGTCCGATACTTTGTAGTAAGCATCGTCTCCTGCATCAGAACTTAAAACCTCCACGTCAGTTGATTCCGCATTGGTCAGCATAACTTCAAATTCCGGACTGTAATTTAACGTCAGATAATTACTGCTGAAAAAATAGGATACAGAGCTTATTAACAGAAAAATCATCATGGTTATAACAGCAATCGATACACGCTTATGCTTTTCCGGTTTATATCTATATAGTGCATCAAGCCGATTGGAAAGCGCATTGTATGAATCAGAAAACCCAAACCCCATAGACGTATTTCTGTCTGCGCACTCTTTCAATATCAGGTTCCCGTATGTCTCCCTCTCACTGCCCTGCAAGCCTATGACACGGTTATCACACCGTATCTCTGAATCCCGCTTAAAATTTTTTATAAACAGACGCATGGCCGGAGTAACCCATAGAAAACATTCGGCAAGACTAACCAAATGCAGCTTGGCAGTGTCACCCTGCTTGATATGGGTCATCTCATGCAGAAGCAGGAAATAGAGTTCGTCACGTGAATACTTTTCCTCATAATTATCCGGCAGCAACACCGTCTTTTTGAAAACCCCGTAGGAAACCGGTGTTTCAATATAACATGCAATCATTATGTCCGGCTTCCTCCGCAGGCCCAGTGCCAATACTGCCCGTTCTGCCAGACCCTCACTATCATCATAGGCCTCCATGCTCTTAAATGATTTTTTTATTTTATAGCTTAACAGAATATAGGCCGTTAGCTTGCAAATAAAGACCGTACCCCAAACTGCCGCCAAAACACACCCTGTCACATAAGCATATGGCATAGCCGTGGCCATCCCGTAAAGATTGTACAGTTGCGTTTTATGATCGCCAAGATTCACCAGCACAATGCTAAACAGCAAGACATACCAACTATAGTAGTTGGCACGGACGCTCATTCTTGTGTGCAGATATTTTTTTATAAAGCTTAAGGCAAAATATATAAGGCTAAAATAAACGGATATAAACAAACATTTTACTATAAATATGAAAAGCATAAAAAAGAAAGCATACAGCGTAAAGCAGTTGGTAATCTGTTGCCATATGTACTGGATCGTCTCATTCATCAAGCTCACCCTTCTTCTGTTCCAGTGTCCTTTTCAACTCCTCGATTTCTTCAGCGGACAATGCTGCATCCTGCAAAAAATTTGCGAACAGTTTATTAAGGTCATTCTGATAATAGAGCTCTAAAAACTGTCTGCTTTCTTCCAAAACACACTCCTGCTGCTCCACCATGGGGGAATAATAGTACAGCTTGGCGTTTTTGGGGTCAATAGTGAAACTGACGGCTTTCTTTGCGATCAGCCGCCGCAGTAACGTCTTGATAGTGGTTACCTGCAGGTCTTTTTCCCGTTGTATTTTTTCCACGATTTCAGCCACCGTAAGAGGAGATTTTTCCCACAGTTTATTCATTATGAGCCATTCGCTCTCGGATATGTTCGGTAACTTATTCCTCAAAATTAACGCCTCCTTTGTGCCTGATATCGCACTATTTTTAATATAGCACACTCTCTTCTGCCATGACAATGACAACATTAATTTTCAATTTTCAATTTGACCATTATACTGTCAGATGATAAAATACAAAGAAGTACTTATGAAAAAGAAATAAACAAAATACGGACACACCTTATGGAGGAAATCATTATGCTCAGACTTAAGAAACTAATCATGGCACTTGCGGTAATCGCAATGTCTGTAACAGCCCTTACAGGCATCAGCGCTTTTGAAGTGCATGCAGCAGGACGGACAGTATCCTTTGATTCCTGTACGATATCCGGATCAGATGTCATATGTAATCTCAGTGCATCCGGTATTCCTGCCAGCGATGACGGAAAATACTATGTATACGCCGATGAAGTCTACCAGGACGGTACAGCCGGAAAGATAGTGGCTGCCACAAACATCGGCAAATCGGTTTCGGTCAGCTTTCCTTTAAATTATGGGACCGCCGATTCCAATCTGAGCCGGAAGTTCCTGATTGCTGTCAAAAGCGGCGGCCGGATGATCCAGGTCAGTGACGAACACTATATTACTAATCCTGAGAGTATCGCTGCCCACACATCAGCGCGCATGGCGGCCGGTATCAAGGGCCTCCTCCCCGGCCCCATTATTAATGATGGAAGCCTTGAAGATCTGGGGATTCAGCAGGCAGTTTATAATATCCATCTTGGGGATCTTTGTTCCGATGCTTCGGTTGCCGGAAGCATTCCCTTTACCTATAACGGCACCACCTATTATTTTGATGGCGCAACCGTCGCCAACTATGATGGCGCGGTAAAATACCTGAACTCCCGAGGAATACAGGTATCTATGGTACTTTTGAATACCGGAAAAGGCGTCTATGGTCAGAATCTGATCCATCCCCTGGCATTGGGCGGAGACTGCCCGGGATATGCCCTGAATGTAGCCAATGCGGCCGGAGTGGATCATCTCAAGGCAATAGGAGCATTCTTAGGCTTAAGATATAGCGGTACACAGGGATGCGGCCAGGTCGACAACTGGATTTTGGGCAATGAAACCAATGCCCGTACATCATGGTGGTACAGCAGCTCTTCTTCGCTGGATCTGAATGTAAACATGTATGCCAAAGCATTTAGAATTTTTTATAATGAAATAAAAAGTAATAATGCCAATGCCAGAATCTATAATTCCATCGATCAGGAATGGAACCGCAAGTCCAATCCCGGCAGTTTTTTAGCCAAGGATTATTTGGATCAGTTTAATTATTACATGATGCGGGAAGGAAATATCGATTGGGGACTTTCCTATCACCCCTATAATTCCCCCCTGTATGATCCTTATGCCTGGAACGGACCGGCAGTATGGGTAAAGAAAAGCCTCACTACCCCCTACATCACCATGCAGAATATCGACATTCTCATCAGCTATATGCATCAGCCTGCTTTTTTAAGTCCCACCGGGGAGGTCAGAAGCATTTCCTTAGCTGAAATCGGCTATACCTCTGCTTTTGGCACTGAGAAGCAGGAAGCCTCGGTAGCTTATGGTTATCTGAAAGCGGCATCCCTTCCGGATGTAGATGCTTTTATGCTTTATCGGATGACGGATGATTCCCATGAGATGCTGAGCAATTTGGCCCTGGGACTTGAGGATATTGATGGAAATCACAAACCTGCTTATGAGATCTATAAGAACCTGGGAACCGGAAACGAAGCTGCTGCCAAAGCAAGAGCCTCGGAAATTATCGGCATGGATATCGATACCATGATCCGTGAAAATATTATCTGGACCAGAGGCGGCGATGGTGTTGTTCACTAAGTAAAATGTTTAATTATTAATGTAAAATACCGGTGGTTCTATCGCCGGTATTTTTTTGTACTTCCATATTATGAGTTGACAGATTTTCGGTACTCTTTCGGCGATACCCCTATATGCTTATGGAATAATCGGCTAAAATACAGTGCATTTTCATATCCAACAATAGAGGATATTTCATTTATGGAATAATCGGTTGTCTCAAGCAGTTTTTTCGCATTGGATAAACGAATATCCAAAAGATATTGCAGCGGGGTCTTTCCGGTATATTGCTTAAATTTACGAAAAAAAGAACTTATCGTAATGCCTTTGCTTGTAACATAGGATTCGATATTAATATTTTCACGATAGAATTCGTGAAAATATGTTGTGGCCCGGTCTATTTCCTCTGAAGAGAGGAATTCTGTATTAAGAGAATTTTCTTGATTGAAACGCCCCATCATAATAAGTAATTGCATAAAAAATAATGCCCCTGATTCTTGGTAAAAAGCTTTTTGCAATTGCAACTCTACAATTATTTTTTCAAAATAATGTTCATAATTTGAGTTTGTACCTACAGGTATTACGTGCATATTCGGATCTATGCTATGGGCTCTGAATAATTCCGGAATATCTTTGCCGGAAAAGTGAAGCCAATATATCTCCGGGCGATGGACGCTGTAATATATATATTTCTGTCGTTCCAGCGGCGAATAGAGAATCATATTTCCGGCATTTATGATTGTCGGTGACTCATCATTAAAGTAAAAATATCCTTTTCCGGAAGCAATATATATTAATTGATAATCAATTCTTCCCTTGGGCCTGCAAGTCGGAAGTTCTGACCGCGAGTATAATCTGTATATACCACAGCTGTTTATGATCAGGGATTTTTCTTTGTTTATGTTCCCCTCCGGCCGGTCATCCGGGGAATTGGCATAATTTAAAAACATACACATCACCTCTTTTGACAAGAATGTGCATATATTATACAACTTTATTTATGGAAAATAAAGAACAACGCTGATAAAATGAAATTATAGGAGGAACTGGCATTTATGAAAAATCAATTTAAGAAAATAAAAGTATTGGGAATCAGCCTCTGCCTTTGTGTTTCATTCCTGGCCGGATGCGGAAAAACGGTTGATAAGGCAGTTACAAATGAGGCCGAATTAACAAAAAATGATGAAACTGTATTTGCGGTTATATTGCCGGAAGGACCGGAGGATTCAGATGTATATGTGGAGGCCGTTCCGGATATTTCCGATGACTTTATCCGGGGAATGGACGCCTCTATTGTCCTTGTTGAGGAAAACAGCGGGGTCACTTATTATAACTTTGACGGTGAAGAACAGGATGTATATAAGACCTTGGCGGAAGCCGGCATAAATTACATCCGGCTTCGTGTTTGGAATGACCCATATGATGCAAACGGAAATGGCTATGGCGGCGGAAATAATGACGTTGCCACAGCAATTGTATTAGGAAAACGCGCAACAGAATATGGCATGAAGGTTTGCATAGACTTTCATTATTCCGATTTTTGGGCCGACCCGAAGCGGCAGCATGCTCCAAAAGCCTGGGAAGGCCTTAGTCTTGAAGAAAAATCAGATGCCCTGTACGAGTATACAAAGAAAAGTCTTACCGAAATGCTTGATGCCGGTGTAGATATCGGAATGGTGCAGATTGGCAACGAAATCAATTACGGAATGTCGGGAGAAACCTCTTCATCAAGCGTTCTGACCCTGTTAAAATCAGGAAGCAAGGCCGTGCGGGAAATCTCAGAAGCCTACAGTCAGGATATTCAGATTGTTGTTCACTATACAAGAGTTCCTGAGGCTGCAAAATTGCTTGCCCTGGTAGGCAGTCTCCAGGAAGGGACGCTTGATTATGATGTCATTGGTTTATCTTACTATCCATTCTGGGATGGCAGCATGAAGAATATGCAGCATGTTGTGGAGACGATACGGAAGGATTATGGGAAAGAGGTTGTGATTGCTGAAACCTCCTACTGTTATACATCAGAAGACGGGGACGGAACAGCAAATAGCTTAGTTGGCATTCATGACTTGGCCGATGGCTATCCTGCCACTGTTCAGGGCCAGACAAGTATGGTCCGGGATGTATTTGCAGCAGCCAATGAAGCCGGTGCATCCGGGGTGTTCTACTGGGAAGGTACATGGCTTCCTGTGGGCAAAGCAACAGATGATAACTCTGCAATATGGGAAAAATATGGAAGTGGATGGGCAAGCAGCTATGCTTCTGACTATGATCCGGAGGATGCGGGACTATATTATGGCGGTTGCTCCTGGGATAATCAGGCATTCTTTGATTTTGAAGGACACCCCCTGGCCTCTTTAAATTTATTCAAATATTTAAAATATGGCACCACACTGTCATCAGCGATCAATTATACACCAATTGAAAGAAGCAGTGAAGATACAGAGAAAACAATGGATTTTTCAGGATTTACAAATCTTGTAAAAAATCCCGGATTTGAAGATTCAGACACCTCCATGTGGAAGGTAGATTTTATTGGCGAAACTGATCCTACCGATTTCTTCAATAAACCGGAGGACGCCTATACGGGAGAGATGTCCTTCCATTTCTTTTCGGCAGCATCAGACATGGAGTTTTCCATCCAACAGGAATTTACCGATCTGGAACCGGGAACCTATTATCTTACAGCCTATTCTCAAGGCGGCGATGCTGCAGAAGGCTCAACATTTGAACTTTATGCAGTTACAAATGGCGAGGAATTGACCGATGACTTTCATCTGACAACTTTTATTGATTGGAAGAATCCCATAATTCCGGAAATAAAGGTAACTGACGGAATACTTACCATCGGTGTACGAATAAAATCAAATGCAAAGAGCTGGGGAACAGTAGATGATTTTGCATTATATAAAATTTCCGATTAAACAAACTATTAACCGGCACCCAGTGATTAAAACCAGGTGCCGGTTGTTTGAAAGATACTGCTTATCTAAGCTTGTATCTTTTTACTTCTATACCAATACTGATAACTGTCTTGAAATCCCAATTTCTGATAAAGGGCCATTGCTGCCGTATTACTGACAACAACCTGTAAATACGCTGTCTTTGCACCAATATTCATGGCAGCGTTTAACAATGAAAGGCAAATATCCGCCCCGTATCCTTTTCTTCTGTACGATGAATCCACAACAATATCATATAGTCCGGCATATTCTCTTTCAACCACACACAAGCCGCACGCAACCACTTTTTCATTATCGGTTATCATACCGCAAAATACTTTATTTTGGATATTACCCTGAATAATAGCTGCTGTTTTTGTTTTTTTACTATCAGTAATGCCATTAAGCCGGAAATAATTGTCCTGCCATAATTTGGTGATGGTTGGACTGATAATCACCTCTGTCCGGGTTATGTTATGATGGGTAAGACATTTGACCATAAGGTTAGTCGGAGTAACTATCTCATATCCGCGTTCTTCAAGCATCCTGTCCAAATCTTGCGCCGAGGCCATTGTAAGCTTAAATACTGTTGGTAATTCCTGCATGGTATAAAACTCTTCACAAAATGCTATTTTTTCTGCCACTGGTATTGTTGAGTAATATAATGGGCTGACCGAATTTGCCCTGTTGGTATATCCGTTTGCAAACCGCAATACCCATCCGTCATACAAATAAGTTTTCATTGCAGGGTGTGCGTTCATGGACACCTCTTCAAAAAGAGAGATCTTTTCGACCATTCAATAACCTCCTATATTTTATTAGCTTTTACTGTCCTCATCCGTCGTTTGTTTTAATTCTCCCGCCAGTTCACTAATGGCATTCATCTTTGCTGATACCGCTTCAATAGATTTGGTCTGATGTTCAATATTTTCCGAGATGGTAATGGTCATGGCCTTATTTTCCTCCGCCACACCAACCAGCATTTCTATCTCCAGGCTGATATCGGCAAAGCTCTGCCGGATATTTTCCATAAACACATTTTCCTGATTAATTACCTCATCAACCCTTCCGGTTTCTTCATTAATCTCGTTTAAATGATTTTGCAATTGATTCATTTTATCAAGCCCTTCTCTGGCTTCCGTGTTACTGGCACCTATTTTATCAGCTACTGCCTTTACCTGCTGCTCCAGCTTATTAATGATACCTTGAATATTATTTGAGGATTGTTTGCTTTCTTCCGACAAGTTGCGGATCTCATCTGCAACTACTGCAAATCCCTTGCCAAACTCTCCCGCTCTGGCCGCTTCTATGGAGGCATTTAGCGATAACAGATTGGTCTGCGAAGCAATCGCATTAATCTGTCCCAAAATTCCTTTTATAATATCCATTTCCGCCAGTAATTCATTGGTAGAGGCATTGGCCGAGTTTACGGTTGTTTCCATCTTAATTAAAGACTCTACCGCCTCCTGAGCACCCTGACTGCCTTTCCCCACAGCATCATTTACCGCTTGGAATCTTACTTTCAATTCACTCGTCAATCTTCCGTTTTCTTCTATTGCATGGGTAGCATCCGCTACCGCTTCATTCACATGAACCGTCGCCGTAGTCATGCTGCTAATGGCTGCCTGCATTTGTTCCGAAGATTGATTAATATCATTGGCACTGTCTTCAATTCGCTCCATATTAACTAAGCTATCGGCCAGAGATTGCGTTACCTGGCCGGCTATTTTATCGGCCTTTTGGCTGTTTTTTTGAATCAGTTCTGCGGCCTGCTCCTGCTCGGCACACAATCCTTCACCCCGTTTAGTGGCAGTATAAAGAATAATCGCAGTCAGAATATAAATAATCGTTTTTATCAGCGCACCACGTAAGGTGGGACCTTCACTGCCTTCAATGATAGCCGGATTGATAATTGCTGTTCCCAGCAGCATGACAGACACAGGTATCGCAAACCGGATAATAATCCGGCGGTTAAAATAGGTGGTGGACATGCCTAAAACCATATAAAGAGCCACATAAGCTGCCGAACTTCCTCCTACTACACCGGAGTAGATAGTTGCACATATTGCCGTGGACAAGATAATGCCCAAAGCCTTAAGCTCATCATTAATGCGTACTAAATAACTGCTGGTGGCAACGATCCCTCCAATGAATAGAGTAATAATCGCTGCCAATGTTTCGCTCGATTTTCCGTATTTACTATAGGCCGTAAAGCCCAATGCCACTACCGCTACCAAAATAATTGTCAGGTTTAATTTGTGTATCTTTTGCATATATTTCACCTCGTCTGATGAGTTTTATATACATTTCAGTATATCATGCCCCCAATATAAAAGACAAGAAGTATAATCCTATGTTAACGCTATATTAACGAAGTGAAGTTTACATTTGAATACTACATTACTGACCGCTTTTTCTGCCCCCAATATGTCAGCAGTGCAGCTGTCCCGCCAAGTATGACACAGACCCCAAACGCAACACTTCCATAGGATACAGGCCAGCCAAAAATACTGTACATTTTATGTCCGCCGAATATCGTGCCAAACAGTGCAAGAGAGCCAAAGTTAAAATCCATAACCGGCCAGAGAATTTCACGGGCAGTACCTCCAAGATTAGCCGACAGCACACCTGCCACCAAGATCACCATGCCCAGTCCAAAGGCCGAACTTTGGTTTTTCGTCCGGGTGGAAATAAAACCCAGCGCCAGCCCAAATATTATTGTTGCCAGTATCAGCCATGCTGCCCCAAAAGCGGCAGCCCCAAGAGCACTGATATTAAGTGATGTCCCATACAGCCCCGTAAGGCAGCGTGCAGGTACGCCGAACCCTTTCAGGTTTCCGCACCGAATCAATATTCCGGTGGAAAAACCGATTATATAGTCTGCCGCAAGTACTGCGGATGATAACGCGGCCGCCAGAAGCTTGGCCGTTACAATTTCACATCTTCCCTTTTCGGAGCACAGCACAATACTGTCCATTTCGGTTTTAACCTCCTGGGTAAAGAGCGGAGAGATCAGGAAGGTCAAAACCATCAGGAGCAGAATTACTACAAATATAGTTTCAAACATAATAAAATAATTGTTCCAGAACTCCGCCTGTTGATAAACCGGCTCTCCCATATGCTGCTCTGTTTCCAGTCTTTTTTGATAATATTTATACTCTGCGGAAGCCGTATCCCCAGCATCCGCAAGCTCTTTCAACTTTTCCCGGATGGGATAAACACCTTGTATATCATTCACATCCTGTTGACCCGGACCTTTCCGGTATTCATAAACTCTTTGCCCGAATGCGGCATATTCAAAATGAAATCGGAGGATGGGATCGCGGTTTAATCTTTCGCTGAGTCCTTCTCCTGAGCCATACTCAGCTAAGGTCGTTTCCCGTATCTTTTGTGACTGTACCAATTGTTCCTCGTCAAGCGGTCCGGCATTCTCTGAAATAAGACGCGCATATTCCGCCATTGCTTCCTGAGACGGGGTGGGACCATCCTCCATCGACATAAAAGACCCCAACAGAACATAAACAGCAAATAGAACAGCAAGCAGGATCAGCTTGCTCTTATTTAAAAGCAATTTTTTCATTTCATATTTAAACAGCTTCATATGGCAGTTCCTCCTATTACATCAAATTCATAAAGATAAGCGTCTTCCAGTGTCGGCACTGCTGCCACTGCATGGACAGCGGGCTTTTGATCCGCCACCACCCGGACCTCCATCCTTTCACCCATGGGGATGACATTGCTGATAATGTGGTTATTCTGGTAAACTACCAACTCATCTACTGTCATCCTGAGCAGCCAGACCTTGCCCTTCATTGCATCCACATAGTGCTGATTGCTTTCCATCCTGCCAACTTTTCCTTCTTTGATCATGATGGTCTCCCTGGCAATGGAATCAATATCCGAAACAATATGCGTAGAAAGGAGTACTGTTCTGTCCCGGGAAAAAATCGAAATAAGGTTACGGAATTTGATTCTTTCATGAGGATCAAGACCTGCCGTAGGTTCGTCCAGTATCAGTATCTCCGGGTCATTCAGAAGGGCCTGGGCAATACCAAGGCGCCGTTTCATGCCGCCGGAGTAGTTGACACATTTGCGGTGCAGATCCCCTGTAAGATGTACCTGTTCAGCCAGACTTTTTATTTTTTGCTCCGCCCTTTCACCCTTTAACCCCTTAAGTGCGGCCACAAAGTGTAAATAATCAAGACCTGAAAAATCCGGATAGAAATCAAGTGACTGCGGCAGATATCCCATGCCGGAGCGGTATTCACGGTCACAGAACTTTCTGTTTTTACCGTTTATAAATATTTCGCCGCCGCTTGCCTCCATTACCCCTGTCAAAATGCGGATCAGGGTACTTTTACCCGCGCCGTTGGGGCCCAGCAAACCATAAACACCATTTTCCATTTCAAAACTAACACCTTTCAGGGCCTGCTTTTTTCCATAATTTTTGCTGATATTCTCAATTGTTAAGTTCAAATCAATACCTCCTTGACTTCGATAAGATGATTATATGAAAAATACCTAAACAACCGGATGAAAAGAGATAAACATTTTCTAAACAAAACGGACAGCAAATAAGGCAGTGCGGATTTTTGTTTCGCACTGCCTTTACGTTTCTTCATTATTAACCGTTAAGCCGGTATCCCGCCCCCCAGACCGTTTCAATAATCTGAGGCCTGGATGGATTCTCTTCAATTTTTTCACGAATACGGTTGATATGCACCGTCACCGTTGCGCTGTCACCAACATAATCAAAGCCCCATATTTTTTCAAAAAGATGTTCTTTTGAAAAGACAATATTGGGATTCTCAGCCAGAAACAGCAATAGTTCAAATTCTCGGTTAGGCAGCTTTATTTCCATCTGACTTTTATAAACCTTCCACCCATTTCTCAGAATCTGCAGATTACCGATTATTATCGTTTCGTCACTGTCTGCTTTGGAAGAATTGGTTAGCCGCGCATAACGGCTCAGGTGAGACTTTACTCTTGCCACCAGTTCCGCAGGGTCAAAAGGCTTCGCAATATAATCATCCGCCCCCAGCCCTAAACCGCGGATTTTGTCGGCTGATTCCGTACGGGCTGTTACCATCAGTATGGGGATATCAATTTTTTCCCTGATCTTCCGGCATATATCATAACCGTTCTGACCGGGCAGCATCAAATCAAGCAGAACCAAATCATAACCGCCTTTTTGAAGGGCTGACAGTGCTTGTTCACCATCCATTAAAATTTCTGTTTCAAAGTCATTTATCTCCAGATAATCCTTTTCCAACATTGCGATTTCAGCATCGTCTTCAATAATCAGTATCTTGCTCACAGCATCTTCTCCTTCCCGCCCGGCAGGGAAATTTTTATTTCCAGCCCGTTATTATTCCTGGCTGTCACAAGGCCCTTATGGGCTTCCACAATATATTTCACAATATACAGGCCAAGTCCGCTGCCATCACCGTTTTTTGTGCCGCGTGACTCATCATTCCGCCAAAATTGTTCAAACAAGCGTGGCAGGTGTTCTTCCGCCACTCCCTGACCGTTATCGGAAAACATCAAATGCTCCATCCCTCCCTCATACCAGACCGAAACATGCAGAATCAACGGTTTTGCACTGGCATATCGGACGGCATTTTCCGTCAGATTAAGCAGCACACGGCGCATTTGCTCTACATCAAGTTTTACACTATGGGATACAGATGTTATATCCACCACCATTTCAATCTTTTCATGGTCAAGTTCATCCTGCATATCTTCCGCAAAATGCCTGACAAAATCTCCTAAGTCCTGCTCACTGAAATTGAGCGGCAGATTGCCTGTTTCCAGATTAGAGAAATAAAACAACTGTTGCAGAAGCACATCCATGTCACAGGCCTTTTTATAAGCAATAGAGAGATATTGCTCTCTCTTCTCCGGTGAATTCGCCACCCCGTCCCGAAGCCCCTTGATATACCCTTTAACGGAAGTAAGCGGTGTGCGAAGGTCATGAGAGATTCCTGCAATCAAATCGGTGCGGGCCTTTTCATAAGCAGCTGTTTTCTTTTGCTCATGCAATAAGGATTCCTGCATATGGTTGAATGCCACAGCTACTTCCGCAAATTCGTCCTTGCCACTATGGACAATGGGCTCTGATAAATTTCCGCATTCAATTCGTTTTGCGCCATCCGAAAGCGCTTTTAAAGGACGCAGGGCACGCCACGCCATCTTCCGCATAAAAAGCAGGCTGAGCAGCAGGATCATCGCAATGGCAATAAAGCTGATGATAATATATATTGGCAAAAAATCAATCAACGAATCATCATCAATTGTACCTTTTAGTGCAAAAATCGAATAAAAACCGGCCGGCCGCACTACAAAAGTCAGGCCGTTTGCTTTTCCCGTCAGTGTATTTTCACTAAGATTCAGGTCTCGAAGGCTTTCTATTACTGCTGCCTGGGAGTCTTCCAAATCGGAATAAACGATGCCACCGTCGCTTGTTACCAGAAGTTTATATCCATATGGCTTCAGCCGGGAACTCAGCAAATCCCATTGGGTGTTAGTGGTGTCAAAGCTGCTCAGCACCTTTTCTATATGAAATATATCCTCGTCCAGCATTTCTTTACCGGTTTCCGGAAAAAAGCCGAAGAAGATAATGGTTATGAACCCTAAGACTGATACAATTGAAACAAGCGCTGATAAAACGCTGGAAATCAGTATTCGGTTGATTGTTTTCATAGCCACCTCACCTCTCGTCAAATTGATAAAGTCTTTTAATAGATTCCATTTTTCTGCAATAAAAGAGCCAGACTCAACTTGCGTTTCATCTGGCTCAGTGTAAAAGGGGAATTTTACCGAATTTTAGAGGTAGCGGGTTGCTGTTGCTTCCCGACTACAAAAGTTAGTATACCAGATTTTAAATGACTCTGCAAGTAGAATTTTCTACAAAATTTAACAAAATTTTACATCAGCCTCTTTATTTAAAAAGTGTCTCTGATTTAAAAAGAAATTACCTTAGGTTCTCCCCCCATCGTATAAATCGTTGCAGTTGCGTTGTTCAGATATAGTACCTGCATATTGCCGTCATCAACTTTATACATTCCCTTTAAAGCCGGATATGCCTCCAGCATATGCTGCCTTGCTTCCACCCGGTCATCTTCTGCGACTACAGCCTGTATTCTGATCCACTTCTCTCCATCATAGGCACAAATCTCCACCTTGGGGTTTGCAGCCATTTGCTTTGAAACCTTTTTTATTTTTCCGGTCTCGATATATAGATGCCCTTCAAAAATATCCACCGTCCCGAAGGGTCTAACCCTTGGTTGATCCTCTTCTACGGTAGCCAGATAATACGTCCCGCATTTCCTTAAAAAATCATAAACTTCCTGCACACTATTTCCTCCTTCTTTGATTGGAATTTGTTACTTATCCTTATGCCTTCTATGGTATCTGTATTAGATTTATGATGGCTATAATCCACAGGTGAACCGGATAGAATATGTAAAAAAAGTATTTGCTAAACCATGTATTCGGTCCACGTTCTCCATTATACAGTAGAATAAACGGAAACACAAAGAAGTAAAGTGGTTCACCGAAAGGTAACAGCAGCGCAATTATTTCTATTACCCCATAACCAATAAATCGAATTGCCTTTTTATCACGAAAGAAATATTCTGTAAACATAAACGGCAATATGACAGAACCCCATTCACCCCAAAGAAAACCTGTTATAAAGCAAATGCCGGTCGCCGCATACAAACACATTCCTGCTGCTTTTGGTTTATTCTTCCCCCACTGTATGAGTGCTATCGCGAGCACTCCCAAAGCCAGCGTAAAAATAACGTTGTTGCTGATATTTAATAAGGCATTCCCGATAAAAATCACACCTGCCAGTATTAATAAACGCAGGCAATACTTCTTCAAATTATGGGTGTGAATAATTCCTTCTACTGCAAAATAGGCAAACATCGGGGCTACGCATCGGGAGATAACAGTAAAAACAGAAGCCGTCTCAGGTGATACAAAATTATCAATATAACGCAGATGATCAAGAAACATCAGGAAAACCATCAATAATTTTAATTGAAATGCGTTCATTCCTTTAAATTTAGACATTTATATTCCTCCTGTAGGCTCCCGAATTGGGGAGTCTTTTCATCCATATCACTCCTAAATTCACAATAATTTTCCATATGTATCTCTATTCTACACCACATTTCATATTAGGTAAACACTGATCAAATAATTCACATCTTATCTTAACTTTCAGAAATCCTCTGTCATTCGGAATCCCTACACTCTCTGCTTAAAGTCCAAGTGTTTTCAGATTTTCAACATGGAAACTTACTGAACAAATTCATTAAAACCCCGCCGTCCTTATATTGCTTCAAGTACTGTTTACATTTCCAATCATTGCTCTTCCTCCGCTCATAAGTTGTTCAAGTTTTCAATCAGGTTTTGATAAAATAATTTTTCCATACCTTTTAGTTTCTGTAACTCTTGATTCAATGCCGGTTGGTTTTTATCCTGTAAACGCTCCAGCATTTCTTTGGCAAATTCCAGCATGCTTTCGGCTGAACTTCCCAACAGGTCGGTTTCTTCACCCTTCATGGAAGCCATCAAGTATTTTTTAATAAATTCCGATAAATACAAACTATTCTCATTTGCGCCAAAACCATTGATACCGGAATCCTCCTCCGCTTTTTCCCATGCTGCTTTCACATCGCCGGTAAACTTACTTAAAATATTTTCCTGGGTGGCCTGATTATTTATTTTGCTGTACTGCTTTTCCAAATCCTCTAATGTCATATCCCCATTCAGATAGTTTTCCCAAAAAGATTTATCGCTCATAAAGGCTAAATATTTGTCACCTGTTCCTTCCAGCTGCTTGGCTTTCAGCAATTGTTCCGTAGTGACTTCCATGGTCCAGCTGTCCTTTTCATTCAGACCGTTGTTAAAATGGATTTCTCCTGTTCCCCAGAATTCTATAAAAGCATTTCCTCCATCTATATCCTTGCAATCAATAATATTAGCGAGATCACTGATATCCGGCAGAATATCTTTTTCCACCTTTGCCGCTGCTGCCTTAAGCTGTTTATCCGTATCACTAAGTTCTGCTTTCTCGCCGTATTTTTCGAAAATATTCAGCAATTGATTGCCTTCCATCATTTGCTTATACAGGCGGACATCCATATACTCCTTGGTTTTATCCCGTACTATCGCCGGCCAATCCTGCTTAACCCCACTGGCATCCTCAAAGGAAGTAAACTCGCTTTTTTGAAACCCTTTCAATATATTCCAGTTCCCTGAATTATTATTTGCATTGTTTCCTTTTGAATCTTCGTAACTGCACAATGCAAACATCTCGATTTGCGTGGCATTTTGGGGGTCTACCTCATTGATATTGACAAAGTATTCCATAGCACTGCCCTTTTCATTACTGAGTGATACCTTTACCACCGGGTCTTCTGTTGTAGAGGAATTAACATATTCCGCTTTCATTTCGTAAACCAAATCAGTGGCTGGATCTGACACTTCACTGTTTAATTTATTTAAGAAACTTTCATAAAAAATCCTTTCCTCTGCATTTCGCTGCTCATCCACCTTGCCCGCCGGATTTTCCAGACGATCCAGTATTTTTTCCACACCCTCCGCAGTACTTTCTACTGTTTCACCAAACAAATCAATGTTTCCGCCGGTGGCCAAATCCTGTTCTAACGACAGAACTTTTAAAACATTGGTAGTTCCCCATTGAAAAGGATTGATTCCTGTTTCTTTCATGGCATCCTGCCAGGCCTGCATGGTGGTATCCGACGCATTCGGCAGGTAATACTTTGACAATAAATTGATGGCATCATTGGCCACCGCTTCGGTTAACCGGTACTGTCTACTGCTGTTGTTTAAAGATTCATATGCGGTCTGGGCATTTATGCTGTTCTCTTTTTGTATTTCACCCTGGCTGTTGACAAAAAATCCGGTTCCGTTAATGCTGAAATCTTTTGTTGTATCGATGCCAAAAGCCTTTAGCCCCTCCAGTGCATAGGACGATCGTTCCAAGGTTCCTTCACCTGTCATGGTCAAGTGATCTACCTGCCCATTGGCCCACCGGATCAAATCCGATAAAGCGATTCCCACCTTACCGGCTTGTTCAAGTCCAATTGGATTCCTTTGCACATCTCCCGACCACTCAAAGGATTTTTCGCCTAATGTAATTTGAAAACCCTTACTGAGTGTTGCTTTGGCACCTTTTCCAAAAGAAATAGCATTTTCATTTGCATTAAGGGACGTAGAAGAAGCAAACTTCAATGGCGACATCCTTCCTTTTTGCTCTTTTAGTGCATCGACATCCATTGTCAGTGGTCTGACATTGAAGGAAAGCAATTTACGTTTTTCTTCATTCGTAAGATGTTTGGTATCCCGCTCCAGGTCAGTGGTAAATGACAGGGTGTAGGGATTAAAATAAGTTGGTGCATTGTCTAACTGCATAGATATCCTCCTTTTTACATTTTATTAAAATAAAAAAGCAAGAAAACAAATCAATCGCATCCTTGCTTTTAATATCATCCAGTTTTTGTATTCCACAGAAATATAATAATATTACATTACCGTATAAGTGCTGGTTTTCAGCATACCCTCCAGCCATTCCCTGCTTGTTGCACCAAATCCGTAATTCTGATACACATCGCATAGTCCTGATTGACCGCAGTTAATCCTTAAAACCATATCTGTTATATTGTTCCACCCTTTTGCCGCAACTTGATGTACCAAAAATATAAAATTTTCTTTCATGGCATATTTTATATCTTTGGATTTATCCAATTGATCAACATTTTTTGCATATAGTTCAATGATATTTTCATTCGTGTTTGTATAATAACTGCCATCTCTTTCCGTAAGCTCCCGGACATCCAGTCCCAGTGTGACCGCTGTATTGTAAAACAATCGGTTTTTGAGTGTTCCATCCGCGGTTATCTGCGTGCTTGTAATGCCTTCACATTGCGTTGAACTTCTGATATGGTTATACAAATTTTCACCGTTATTTCCGACATTTAACGCACATTCCATTTTACTCCTAAGCTCATCATCAACCCCTTCTGCCGAAATGTAATAAGAAAAGGGGGTAACCGTAAACGAGAACTCCTGATCTGGCAATTCAATTCCATTTTTCCGCAATATATTATTGATCTGGCTGTTTACCATTTGACGATCAAATTCCCTTTTAGAAGCGGCTAAGGATTCTGCCTGCGCGATAACGCCTCGGAATAGGGAATCTCCGAATGCTACCCCATAGACTGTGCCATGCTGTAACATCCACGTTTCGTTATGATAACCGATTCTTCGCTCTTCTTCACTCAAATCAGATGTGTAATGCGGAGAGCCGCTGTTATAATATTTCTGCCATATATATTGTTCCGGATCAGAATGGCTTTTTGCTATTGTTACCAGTTTACTATACTTTTCGGTTAATGCTGCTTTATATACTTCATATTCGGTGATAAAAGCTTTGGGGTTTCCACCAATTTCGTCTCCGGCATTTTCGATTGCTTTCTGATTCTGTTCCCGGGCCTGTTTAAAATAAGACTGCAAATCAATGCTCTGATCTGTCCTGGTATTGACTGATGTTGCACTGAAACGCTGTATTTCTAACGTTTTCGCCTCCATACTGATGGTAAAGGTATCTTTTTGTAATGTATTGGCTTCCTTTACAGCTTTTTTCCGGTTCGGCATCTTCCCATTAAAAAAGATTTCAATTAATGACAATTCCTTCTGTCTGTTTATCTCCTGAATATTAAAATCCATGCCCATTTCCTTTCCATCCTTGTCTGACTACAAAAAAAGCAAGAACACAAATCAATTGCATCCTTGCTTTCCTGTCATCCTTATAATAAAACATACATCATGTTAACTATATCGGTTAGTTTATGTAAAAAGATAATAATTTTTTTGCTATATTGGAAAAATTATACAATTATATATTACTCAAATAATACTGGTATAATTTTACGGAAGTACCGTCATCAAAGTGCAAACCATCTACCAAGCGGTAACCATCTGTTGTCAGATAATCATAGCTGTTGATCCAATGCACCTCACCGCAAAGTCCTGCCGGCATTTTCGCATTAAAGGTCTCAACCTGTTCTGCTGAAGTATAAGGGTTCTCCCAAACCGGATTGCAGGCTGAAAAATAAACGATGGCTCCGGCATTAACCCATTCCGGTGCCTTCTTATTCATCAACCCCAGATAATCATTATAATGGTTGGCATCATTGACACCCAGCAAAATAACAATTTTAGTCCCTTTTCCAATGTTATTTTCAATCCTGGTGACGGCCTCATCCTGAAACCATTTATATCCCTTCCCATTCTTGCATATCCAGGTATAGGGATTTTCGCCTACAGCGGCCTGCATTTGCACCGTTCTGGAATCCCCTACAAAAATAACGCTGGCATGATTCTTTGGGGCCTGGACCTGCTTTGGTTCTGCCGGAGGAGGAGCCGGTGCTGCTGTCGGAACTGCCGGTGCTGCTGGAGCTGCCGGTACTGCTGTCGGAGCTGCTGCTTCCGGTACCGCCGCTGCCGTTTCAGCCGGTTCCGGCGTCGGGTCCGGTGGCAGTTCTTCCTGCAAATAATGATTACTCACATAAACTGTCGCTTCCTGATAGGTAATCTCATACCATCCGGTATCAGCCTGCCCTGTCACGGTCACTTCCTGTGCCCGGCGCAGGCTGCCGGCCAGTTCATATTCTTTCCCCGGTCCTTTTCGGACATTGACCGCACCGGAAGCATACATGGTCTTTGGCTGTTCATATGCCGTTACCTGAAACCCGGCTGCTGCCGCTGCAGGTACATTTTTTTCTTTTACTTCCGCTATCTCTTCTTTTTCTTCTTTTATTACAGTTATACTAAAAGAAGGACTTGTTGTTTCTACCGCTGTCGGTTCCGGTTCTTTACTTTCTTCCTCCGGCAGCACTTGATCCTGAGAAAACGAAGCCACACTTTTTTTATTTCCATTATCCATTATTTTTTTGCTAATGTGATTACAAAGAAAAAAGACCCCCACACAACACAGCAATAAAATCAAAGGAATCAACCATAATAATCTTTCTTTTTTCATGCTTACCGCCCCTTTGGGAAATCAATACTTGTTTACTGATGAATTGTAATATATCACTCCTAAACATCCTTGTCAAATCAAATCAGAATCGGCACTTTTTTTCGTTGATAACCTAATGGATTCATGCTAATATTATGACTAAGGTGTCAATAAGATTTTCGCTGCAAATGGAAGTCTTACCGCCAAATACAAACGAAAAATAGAAAGGTACTAAAGATTATGGATTTTATCGGAACGATATGGACGTTACTCCCTCCTATTTTAGCAATTGCACTGGCCTTAATCACCAAAGAAGTATATCTGTCTCTGTTAGCCGGACTTGTTGCCGGCGGATTATTTTACACCAACTTCAGCATTATCGGAACCGTTCAGGTAACGGTTGATATTATGGCTGATAAAGTCAGCGGAAATATCTGCATTGTGATCTTTCTCGTCCTGCTGGGGATGCTGGTTGCCCTGCTTTCCAAGTCAGGTGCTTCCAAAGCTTACGGTAACTGGGCGGCCAGAAATATCAAGTCCCGGAAGGGTGCCCTGCTGGCTACTGCCGGATTAGGCGTTTTGATCTTTGTTGATGATTATTTTAACTGTCTGACTGTGGGAACCATCATGAATCCCATTACCGATAAACATAAAATAACCAGAGCCAAACTGGCTTATATTATTGATGCTACTGCCGCCCCGGTGTGCATTATTGCCCCTATCTCCAGCTGGGCCGCCGCCGTCAGTTCTTCGCTTCCGGGTGACAGCGGTTTAGATGGCTTTTTACTTTTTATCAAAGCCATTCCTTATAACTATTACGCCTTGTTTACCCTTCTGATGGTTTTGATTATTATTTTATTTGATTTTGATTTCAGTAAAATGAAGGCTTATGAATTAGAATATGGTTCAGCCATAACCGGTCAAGAAGATGATCATGCCTCTGAATCTCAGGGTAAAGGTAAAGTATCTGACTTACTGATTCCCATTCTGGTACTGATTGTCCTTTGCATTGCCGCCATGCTTTATACCGGCGGAATCCTGGATGGAGCGGGGGTTATCGATGCTTTTGCCAATTGTGATGCTTCCTTTGCACTGGTCATTGGTTCTGTCTTTACCATTATTGTGGTTGCACTGATGTATTTGCCCAGAAAAATTATTACCTTCAAACAATTTGCCGAAGCTTTACCGGAGGGCTTCAAAGCCATGGTTCCGGCTATTTTGATTCTGACCTTTGCCTGGACCCTCAGCGGTATCTGCGGCGGTGATTACCTGCAGCTGGGTAATTATGTCAGCGGACTGGTGAATAACGGCGGCATCAGCCATGCCATTATACCGGCCCTGTTTTTCCTTGTTGCGTTGGGCCTGGCCTTTGCCACCGGAACTTCTTGGGGTACTTTTGGTATCCTGCTTCCCATCCTCTTCGCTATTTTTAACAATGACGGCAGCACCCTGCTGATCATCTCCATGTCGGCAGTTATGGCCGGTGCCGTATGCGGCGATCATGTATCACCGATATCGGATACCACAATCCTGTCATCCACCGGTGCCGGGTGCAATCATATCGAGCATGTTAATACCCAGATTCCCTATGCGATGATTGTCGCTCTGGTTTCGCTGGTGTGCTATGTCGTGGCCGGTTTAACCGGAAATGGTTATATCGGATTGGTGTTGGGACTGGCAGCCATACCTGCTATCTTGTTTAGCATTAAAAAGAAAACCGCCTAGTCTAAAAAATCAGACCCTTCGGAAGCCTGTTTATGTCAGCTTTCGGAGGGCTTATTTTTTCCTGTTATTATTTCTCATTGCCTTTCTTCATGATATTTAAGTAACCCACTACTAAGATAACATCCGCACATACCCAAGCCAGTACTTCACCCCAAAAAACACCGTTCTCTCCTATCAGGGAGGGTAGAAGAATGGCACATCCTATTCGCATGACAAGCTGACCGACACTTGATCCCATTGGCAATATCGTATTTCCCATTCCCTGTAGACAGGCCCGAATAATATGAAGAATATACAAAAACGGGAAGAAACCAGCCAAAATCACAAGAAACCGATATCCAATCAGCAAAGTGGCTCTGATCAGTTCTTCCTCTCCGCTGATAAAACACGCCATTATCGGTTTGCCCAAAATCAGCATAATCACAGCCATCAAACCGGCCGTAAAAATCCCGATGAGGGTCGCTGCCCTCAGTCCGCTCCGGACTCTGTTCGGTCGACCGGCCCCCATATTCTGCCCGGCATAAGTTGACATGGCATAACCGTAAGAGATAGCCGCCATTTCCAGTAATCCGTACAGCTTATTTGCTGCTGTATAGCCGGCAATAAACAATACTCCAAAGCCGTTAATCACAGACTGAACGATTAATCCCCCCACCGCTGTGATCATATTTTGCAGGCCCAGCGGAACCCCCAACTTTAACTGCTTACGGCATAAATTTCCGTCTAAAGCATACTCCGCTTTCTCAAACTTAAGAATTTCTATATCCCTAAGTTTTATTAAACAAAAAACTGCTGCCATGACCTGTGACAAAAGAGTGGCGAATGCTGCCCCCTTAATCCCCCAGCCAAAACCAAAAACAAATAGGACATCCAATATAATATTGCATACCGCTGCCGCAAACATCGCATACAGAGGTGCTTTACTGTTACCCAGAGCACGTAGTATAGCCGCCAGTAAATTATAGGCTATCGTTATAGGCATCCCGGCATACAAAACATGAAGATAATTTCCTGCTAAACCCTTAATCGTCTCCGGCGTGCGCATTAACCGCAAAACCGGTCCTGTCATAACTTGCCCCAAAACGGTAAAAAAAACGGCTGCCCCGATGGATAAGTAAATTGCACTTATAGCCGACTTCCTTAACCTTTTATAATCCGCTGCCCCGAAGCATTGCGATAGGGCTATTGAAAATCCCTGTGTCAGTCCCTGAATAAAACCAAACATAAGAAAAATCAGCCATTCCACAGCTCCCAACGCAGCAAGTGCGTTTACCCCAAGGGCCTTGCCTACCACTACTGTATCCGCAAAAGTATATAATTGCTGAAAAACATTACCCAACATCAGGGGCAATGCAAATTTCAGTATTATTTTCCCCGGCCTGCCGGTCGTCATATCAACTGTTTTCATACTTGCTTTCTTTCACACTTTTATCCTTGTAACTACAACATCTCCGCTTTTCATCAAACCATAGCCACACACCGACAGGTGAATTCCCGGTTCTATTTCCGCTTCTTTAAAACATGCTTGCCCTTGATTGGTAAAATCATCGATACGTTCCTGCTCCCAATCAATCCGAAAGGTATTAAGCCCCTGCTTCATTCCCATGCCACTGAGCTTTATATAACTTTCCTTCACTGCCCATAACCTGAAAAATAAGCTCTGTCGTACAGATAAATCTTCTATGGCCTGTAACTCTGTATATTCTTCCGACGTAAAAAACCGTTCTGCCAGCCGCTCTGCTACCGCCTGCTCTTCCTGAATATCAATCCCAATCTCCCGATTATCTATTCCACAGGCGGCAAACCGCCCGGAATGAGACAGATTAAAAAATAGATCCGGGTAATCAGCCAAATACGGCTTCCCCTGTTCCCCTGACCGATACGCCAAAGAAAGGGGTTCGTCTCCCCTTATCCCCAGCACTTCCTTCATCCCATACTGCAGACAATAGCCCGCAAGCAAACTACGCATCCGGCTTTGTTCCGGCCTGATGCGTAGTACTTTTTCTAATCTTTCTTTATCCACTTTCTGACAATATGCCTGAAATACCGCCTCATCATATACAGGCGGTATTTCAGCGATAAAAATTTTAATCATTTTTGCTTTCTTCCGATGCCACAATGGCGATCTGCAATTCATCCAACTGTTTCTGGTCTACCACATCGGGAGCATTGCTCATCAGGCAGGAGGCATCCTTCACCTTGGGGAAGGCGATTACTTCTCTGATGGATTCGGCCTTCACCAGCAGCATCACCAGACGGTCCAATCCATATGCCAGACCGGCATGAGGGGGCACTCCATATTTAAAAGCATCCAGCAGGAACCCGAAGCGATCCTGTGCCTCTTCTTTCTTTAAACCAAGAATGGCAAACATTTTTTCCTGGATATCACTTTGGAAAATTCTCACCGAACCACCGCCTAACTCAGTACCGTTCAGGACGATATCATAAGCTTTGGCCCGCACCTTCCCAAGGTCGGTATCCAGTAAATGCAAATCCTCATCCATGGGCATGGTAAATGGATGGTGGACGGCCACATAGCGGTCTTCCTCTTCGCTGTACTCCAACAGAGGGAATTCGGTTACCCAAAGGAAATTAAACTGATTGTCATCAATAATCTCCATCTGTCTGGCCACTTCCAGGCGCAGCGCGCCCAGTACGCTCCAAACCAAAGCAGTCTTGTCAGCAGCAAACAAGAGCAGATCGCCTTTCTCTCCACCCATGGCTTCGACCAATGCTTCCAACTGTTCCTCGGTCATAAACTTGGCAAAAGAGGATTTATAGGTACCATCCGGCATGACACTTAAGTATGCCAGTCCTTTGGCACCATAACCCTTGGCAAATTCCACCAGGGCATCGATTTTCTTCCGGGGCATTTCAGCCTGTCCTTTGGCGTTGATCCCTCTGACCGAACCGCCATTCTCCAGGGCACCGGTAAAGACCGCAAATTCACAGCCCTTCACTACTTCTGAAACATCTGTCAGTTCCATCCCGAAACGAGTATCCGGCTTGTCCGAACCAAAACGGTTCATGGCATCAATCCAGGTCATCCGGGGAATCGGCAACGGAATCTCCAAACCAATAGCATTTTTACAAACGGACTGTAATAACCGTTCATTCACTTCAATAACATCTTCCACATCCACAAAAGACATTTCCATATCCACCTGGGTAAACTCCGGCTGACGGTCAGCCCGCAGATCCTCATCCCGGAAGCACTTGGCAATCTGGAAATACCGGTCATATCCGGAACACATCAGCAACTGTTTAAACAACTGGGGTGACTGGGGCAAAGCATAAAAGCTGCCCGGATGCACCCGGCTGGGAACCAGATAGTCCCTTGCCCCTTCCGGTGTGGATTTATTTAAAATAGGGGTTTCGATTTCTAAAAATCCTTCTTCGGCCAGAAACGCCCGAATATCAGTTGCAATCTTGCTGCGCAGCATAATATTGCTTTGCAAATCGGGACGGCGCAGATCCAGAAAACGATATTTCAAGCGTAACTCTTCTTTTGTCTTGGAATCGGCTTCAATAGGAAAAGGCGGTGTTTCCGCTTCGGACAGAATCCGAAGTTCCTTCGCTCTGATTTCAATATCCCCGGTTTTCAGGTTCTCATTTACCGCACCGGAACGCTTTTCTACCGTTCCCACTACGGCAATTACAAATTCACTTCTTAATTTTTCCCCTTTTGCAAAATGCTCACTGCCGCAGTCTGCCTCTTCCAGAATAATCTGCAGCAATCCGCTGCGGTCACGCAAATCCACAAAGATAATGCCGCCCTTATTCCGGTTTTTCTGGACCCATCCCATGACGGTTACTGTTTCACCGATATTTGCCGCAGATAATTCCGCACACCTGTGGGTCCTTTTTAATCCCTTCATTGCTTCTGCCATAACTTTTTCTCCTCTTAATTTAACGGATTTACGTAGAACTCCACGAATTCTTCATATCCCTCTTTATTTAACTGTTCCTTCTGAAATTTTTTATTTTTGTTCATCCGGGCCACCAGCACCTGACACCCCTTTTGTCTTTCTTCCTGGGCCTGAGCGATAACCTTGCATAAATCTTCCGCTGCCAGACCTTTTTCCAGCAAATAAGCCTTTTTCGCCGGCTGCTCCGGAATCTGAAAGCCGCTTTCCATCAACAGCAGGATAATCCGTTCAAAACCGATGGAAAAACCGCAGGCCGGAACGTCATTGCCGGTAAATTTACCCACCATCTTATCATAACGTCCGCCGCCGCCGCAGCTGCCGCCGAATTCCGGCATAGCCACTTCAAAAATGGTTCCGGTGTAATAAGACATTCCCCGCACCAGCGTTGGATCAAAAAGAATTTCAAATTCAGCAGATTTGGTTCCCTGGACACTGTCTATAATCTCCGCCAGTCCCTGTTCCACTTCCCTTTCCAGGATTCCCTGCAAAGTTTCCGCCAGATAGGCAATCCCATTTTCCGCTTTTCCGATTCCCACAAATAAGTCCAGATACTTATCAATGCTCTCCTGAGTGAAGCCATTGGCAAGCAGTTCTTTGGCCACGCCTTCCAGGCCGATCTTATCCATCTTGTCCAGGGTAATGAAAACGCTGTCATAAGCCTCTTCGGCAAACCCACTGTAGGCCGCCATGGCTTTTAATATCCTCCGGTCATTGATGCGGATCTGAAAATTCTTAAACCCGATTTTCCCCAAAGTGGTGGTGGTAGCCAGAATCAATTCTATTTCCGCCAGATTAGAGGGTTCTCCCAGAATATCAATATCACACTGCATAAACTGACGGTAACGTCCCCGCTGCGGCCGGTCGGCCCGCCAGACATTTCCCATCTGCAGGGATTTAAAAGGAGAAGGCAGTTCATTGGCATGATTGGCATAATACCGCACCAGCGGAACGGTTAAATCATACCGCAAGCCGCCATCCACCAGATCATTTTCTTCTTTGACGGTTTCCAGATTCAGCTTTTCCCCCCGTTTTAATATTTTAAAAATCAGTTTTTCATTTTCTCCGCCCTGTTTGTTGCTGAGATTTTCAATATGCTCCACGCAAGGCGTTTCAATGGAAGTAAAGCCAAACTGACCGTAAGTTTCCTTGATAATACCAATCACATAATCCCTGATCTGCATTTCTGCCGGTAAAATATCTTTCATGCCGTTGACCGGCTTTTTGCTAAGTGCCATAATTAAAACCTACCCTTTCAAATTTTACACATTCTTTCATAGATTTTACACTTTTTTTCCATAATACTCAATAACATTTTTATTTTCTTTTTCACTAAAGTAGTTTATAATTGACTATATTAAATAAAATTTATTGCGGAGGTTTGTAAGTCTATGGATTTTTCACATTATCTGAATCAGGAAGTACACTGTTCCTGCGGGCAAAATCATCTTTGTCAGATTGACCATATCATCATCGCCAAACATGCATTGCAAGAGGTTCCCGGTTTAGTCACCAGCGGCGGATTCTCTCATATTTGTCTGGTAGCGGATACCAACACCCAGGCTGCCGCCGGAGATTGCTTAAGTACATATTTGACTGATGCCGGAATTCTCTTTTCTTCTATCCTTCTGCCGGCTGATGGTCTGCTTCCTGATGAATACGGTATCGGCAGTATTATCACCGCCCTGCCGGCGGGCTGCGATTTGCTGATTGCCGTAGGTTCCGGCACCATCAACGATCTATGCCGCTTCGTCAGCTTTAAATTAGGCATCCCCTATT
>JAVBUF010000014.1:0-18754 GCA_031555615.1 Lachnospiraceae bacterium
GCTAGCGTAAAATTTTATTCGGATAATGGGAAATAAATATAAGAGAACACCACTTTGTGATAAAGTATTTATGGGTGACAACCAAAATACACACAAAGGAAGGTGTTCTCTATGATTAACAGTATAAGATATTTTGAGGAAGAATGCATCAAAAGATTTGAAAAACTGGAAGACGATTTTATAAAGGAACCATTAAAGATGGCTGAGTATGTCCTTGGAATAACTGCCCAGCTGCATGATCTGGGCTTGCACATGATCAAGGAATCATTGGAAAGTATGGATATGATGCTGCGGGAAAGTCCCATCCGGTTAAAGCATTGGGTTGTGGAATCACATGAATCGAAGCAGCTGATCACATCACTTGGAGCAGTTACATTCAATAAGACGTTGTTTACCAATAAAAAAACCGGAAGCAGTGAATACCTCCTTGATCGGATACTGGGCATCGAACGTAATGAAAGGCTGACTGAGGATGCCGAGGCCAGGCTCCTTTATGAAGCGGTACAGACCTCCTACCGCCGTGGCGGAGAAGAAACAAGCCTTACAGCGGAGGTTAGCAAACAAACGGTAAAAAACAAGCTTCATGAATTAGTCTTCCCAAGGAAAGAAAAACCAGATAAGAAGAAAGAGGTGGACTATCTCTACATCGATGCAGATGAAGACCATGTTTCCCTCCAGTTTCGTGAGAGGAAAGGAGACATAACAGAAAATGAGAATCATCAGAAAAATAATTGTCTGATCACAAAGCTGGTATATATCTATGAGGGAATAGAACCAGAATCACCTAGAAGTAAACGCCATCGTTTGATCAATCCCTATTACTTCTGCGATGTAAGTAGCGGAGACGAGAACCTGAGATTCTGGGATGAGATCTATGATTATCTGGATAGTCATTATGATCTTAATAAGGTGAAGAAAATCTATATAAACTCAGATGGCGGAGGCTGGATCAAAGCAGGAATGAAACGGATAGCCGGGGTGGAGCACGTACTGGATGAGTTTCATCTTGAAAAATATTTGACCAAGCTAACGAGCCACATGAAGGATAGTCGGGAAGATGCAGCGATTTTATTGCGAGCAGCAATCCGAAGTAAAAATAAAGAAGATTTTATCGTATTGGTGGAACAATTGAAGGAATATCTGGAAGGGGAAATAAGCTGTGATAACATGTTGTGGCACAACAAAAGATACAAACGAATGGATGAGGCAAGAGAATATATCCTGTCGAACTGGTCTGCAGCCAAGCTGCGGTTAAGACATCAAGATGGGGTAAAGGGAAGCAGTACGGAAGGTCATGTAAGCCATGTACTTTCCAGCCGCATGAGTTCAAGGCCGATGGGATGGAGCATCAAAGGAGCAAAAAAAATGGCGCAGTTACGGGCATACTACCTGAATAGTGGTGATATGCTGGAATTAGTAAGATACCAGAAGAAAGAAATACCGAAAGCAGTAGGAGCAGAGTATGAAGTGCTGAGCAGCACCCAGCTATTGCAGTCAGAGAAAAGCCGGCATGGAGAACTGGGAAAATATACAGAAAGTATAAACCACAGTATGTCGCTGCAGAATAAAAAGATCGTATATTTCAATTCACATATTTGGGGACTATAAAAGTAAGAAATGCTGTTGAAGGGCATGAAGACAGAGGAGAAAGCTATAACTAAGTATTATCTCATATTTTGGCATCAAAAGCGGAAAGAAGTCATGAAATGCCTTATTTTTGTCATGAAAGGAATCCAAGTACAAAAATGGTGGTAAATGTAATCCGACTTTCCCATCCGTGGTCTGTCAGATTACTGGATAACCATCAAGCAATGAGAACTAAGCATGAGGCTGTCCGAAAGGTTCAGAATAACTTGCAGAAGAACAGGATATGGAGTAAAGTAAAACCATAAGTCATTGCCTGATACTTTATCAGCGCATCGTGGGCAAACTCTAACCCATTAAATCCGAAGGTAAATTTACGCTATCCAGTATTTTTTAATGATTGACAAATGATTATTTTACAGATATATTAATAGAAAATATATATCATATCGCTAGGGGTGCGTAAGCTGAGATTGGATCTGTACCGCAGATTCTGACCCTCATACCTGAACCGGATAATACCGGCGTAGGAAAGCAAGATTTTATAGATGGTTTTATTTAACTGTTTATAAAATGTGTATCCCCTCCTGTGATTGTAAAACAAAGGAGGTTTTTTTATGTCTGTTTTTTTGGAAGAAGTAATTGATTTACAATGGGGCAACTATTACAATCTGAAGCCCCCGGGCTATGTATTACTGATTGTGGTGATGCTGCTCATTCTGCTGGTGGGAAGCTTTGTCAGCGGCTCAGGGGAAAGAGGAACAGCCCGCAGCCGAATCAACACCAAGCAGTTGGTATTTTCGGCTATGGCGATAGCCTTGGGCTATGTAACTTCCTTTATTAAAGTGGTGGATATGCCCATGGGGGGAGCGGTAACCCTGCTTAGTATGATGTTTGTCTGTTTGGCCGGATATTGGTATGGACTGCGGACCGGTTTGCTGGTTGCCATCGCCTATGGCTGCCTGCAATTAATTACCGACCCCTATATTATCAGCATTCCACAGATGTTTACCGATTACATCTTTGCTTTTGGGGCATTGGGATTGTCCGGCATCTTCGCTAATAAGAAGAATGGATTGATCTGGGGGTATTTAACCGGTGTTACCGGCAGATTTATCTTTTCTTTTATTTCCGGGATGATCTTTTTCGGCAGCTATGCATCCGTTTATAACATGGCAGTGCCGGTTTATTCTTTCCTCTACAATGGCGCATATATTGGGCTGGAAGCATTAATAACAGTTGTTATAATGTCCTTGCCGCCGGTAGCAAAAGGTTTTGCCAGTGTGAAGAGGATGGCTTTGGAGAGTTAACCACCCTGCACGATCATCCGTTTCATGGCCATGGCTTCCGGCAATTTACCCAGTGCAATGAGGGTGATCACTCAAAACAATTGTATACAGATGGTTTGTGATACAGCCATTCCGCGAATGTCCCCGCTGTAGATCCGCAGGGGGACATTTTGCGTGGATGCAAAAAGCAGAGGGATAATGGGCCCCCCAGTAAATCGGCAAGGGAAAAATTTACATTTTTCTGTCCATATGGTAAACTACAAAGAAACAAAACGGTTCGCAAGAAGAGGAGAAGAAAAATGTTTACTTACTTATTATTTGATTTAGATGGTACCCTGACGGATCCGGTTGAAGGCATTACAAAGTCTGTTCAGTATGCTCTTGGGGCCAAAGGTATTGAAGAACCGGATTTGAAAAAACTGGAGATTTTTATCGGTCCGCCGCTGCGGGACAGTTTTATGGAGTTCTACGGTATGACACCCGAAGAAGCCGAAGAAGCTGTGGCCAAATACCGGGAACGTTATATGCCGGTGGGAGTTTTTGAAAATGAAATATATCCTGGTATTGCCGAAATGCTAAAAAGATGCAAGGCGGCTGGGAAAAAGCTGGCGGTGGCCTCCAGTAAGCCCCAGATTCTCGTTGAAAAAGTGCTGCAGCATTTTGATATCATGCAATATTTTGATATTGTAATGGGATGTGAGCTGGATGGCACCAGGGGGAAAAAGGAAGAAGTGGTGGAAGAAGTCCTTCGCCTTTTGGAACTGGCAGATTATGATAAAAAAGTATTAAAGACAGAGGCCGTGATGATCGGTGACCGTAAATTTGATATTGCCGGCGGTCAGTTGTTTGGGCTTGCAACTATCGGAGTACGGTTCGGCTATGCCGAGGAGGGGGAACTGGAAGCTGCCGGTGCGGATTATGTGGTGGATACGGTTGCCGAATTGGAGGAACTGTTGATATGAAAGAAAAAAGCTCATTTCGGAAGACCGCAGAAATTTTATTTCCCTTTTTGCTTTATTATGTAGTATGGGATCTGGCTAATTATGTTTTGCTGATAATATTGAATCTTTTGATGCAGCTTGGCGGGGAGACTTATGAGCTTTTTTTTATCAGGCATGTTCAGACCGCCCAGGGAATTATATCCGGTATGGCGATGCTTATCGGTCTTCTGGCAATCCGCAAAATGGCCAAACAGGAAATTAAGGTTACAGACGGTGAAAAGATAACCGATGCCGCGGGGCAGATAACGGAGTATATGTTCTTATTCGGGCTGGCATTCACCTCAGCCGCCGGAATTAATATTTTATTTACCCTTACCGGCCTCACCGCAAGCTCGGAATCCTATGCCAATGTGGCTAATAATCAATATGGCATCCCGTTCTGGGTAGGGATGGTGATTTTTGGAATTATCTCACCATTAGCCGAAGAGGTATTATTCAGGGGAATTATCTATAACCGGATGAAAAAATATTATCCGCTGCCCCTGGCGATGATTGTATCAGCACTTTTTTTCGGAGTTTATCACGGAAATATGGTGCAGGGGCTGTACGGAACTATTATGGGGCTCTTAATGGTATTTGTATATGAAAAATATGATACGTTTATGGCACCTGTTTTGTTCCATGCAGTGGCCAATATCAGCATTTACACACTGATGTATAAACCGGAAACCTTTGAGGCAGCAGTCAGGCCCTTTACATGTGCTGCTTTTTTAGCTGCGGCAGTGGTTATCTTTCTATATATACAATATTACTTTAAGAAAAAGCAACAGAAAAATAAGAAAATTTAAAATGAACCATAAATACATAGCAGGCTAAACGTAATAGTAAGGAAGGAGAAAGAGAGTGACCAATCAACAGTTTGATGCTGCTGTGGCGCGGATGGTGGTTGGGGACAAGTCAGGATTGAAGGAAATCTATGAAGCATATCTTGGCTATGTCTACCGGATCATCTATGAAGTGCTGCAGAGCAGGGAAAACGCCGAAGATGTCACCAGTGATTTTTTTATCAAGCTGTGGGACAAAGCGGAGAATTATCAGCCCGGAAACGGACATAAAGCTTTTCTGGCGGTAATGGCAAGAAATATGGCCATCGACTTTTTACGGAAATACCGGAAGGAAGATTTGACCGCCATGATGCAGGATATCGGAACCCAGCCGGAAGAAGAAAATCTTACCGGTAGGCAGATATACAGCGGTCAGGCGGAGCAGCCCACTGAGGCAGAGGTGATTGCCGATCTTTCCCTTCAGGAGGCTCTGGAGACTTTGAAGGAAGCTGAGCGGCAGATTATCAGCATGAAGGTTTTGGGGGAGCTGACCTTTAAGGAAATAGCGGATATTCTTGGGATACCCATGGGGACGGTGACGTGGCGTTACCAGAATGCCATAAAAAAATTAAGGAGGTGCGGATATGAGTAAGGTATTTGAAGAAGAATACAGACAATTGGCTCAGGATGATCTTCCCGATCTGTGGGAACGAATCGAAGCCGGATTAAGTGAAAAAACCGTGGAACCGGTTTCCGCGCCCAAAGTGAAAATCCGTTCCTTCAGAAAATATACCGGTCTGATTGCTGCCTGTCTTTGTGCAGCAGTGGTGATCCCGGCCGCAGTGAGTTTACAAAAAAGCAGTAAGAGTATGCAGGAGTCAGCCTACGATATGGCAGCCCCGGCCAGCGAAGAAGCCTATGATATGGCCGAAACCACCAGTGAAGAGACTGAGCTTCCATTCACTGATGATCAGTTCACTGCCATCCAGCCTGGTAATGGGATGACTGGAGCCGCGGGGACAGAGGCAGCTCCGGCCCCGGAGACAGCCCCCGCCGCGGAGGCACTGGATGAAGAAGCGATTATGGAAGAAGCTCAGGCGGCAGCAGAAGAACAGAGCAGGCTGGATGATCATTCAGTACAAAGGCAGCTTTCTGAGGCAAAAAATAAGGGTGGCTTGACCGATGGAATGATAATCAAAGCAGTATCCCTGAAAATCATTGCAGTGGAAGAAGCCGCGAACGCAGAAGCGGTGACGGTTTACACAGCTGTGGTTCAGGAAGATCCTAACGGTCTGTGGACATCCGGAGAAGAGATGACGTTTACCAAGGGACTGTATGTGGAAGAGGAACTGGCGGTGGGCGAAAGTTATCAGGTAAATCTGCATTATTATGCCGATGAACCTTATCTGTTTGAAGTCAGCAAAATAATAAAATAAAAATATTTCAAAAAATCCATAAATTGTTATTTCATTATGCGTATCTATATAAAGAACAAAAGAAATTTTTTTATGGGAGGAAAAATTATGAAAAGGAAATTGGTAGTATGGCTATTGTTGGGAAGTATGGTAATGGCAGCTTTGTCCGGCTGCGGTAACAAAGCCTCATCGGAAATGTATACCAGTGATTCGGCGGGGACAATATCAGAAGAAGCTATGCCGGCCGAGGAGCCGGCTGCGGCAGAACAGTATTATGAGGCGGAAGCTGCAGAGGAAATGAACTCCGGGGGGTATATGGACTCCATCTATGATTATGACACAGATGTCAAAAGGATAACGCCGGGAACAGAAGAATACAGTGAGATATCCAAAACCGGTTTTTCCTCCGTTGCCAAAGAACCGTTGTCTACTTTTTCGGCAGATGTGGATACAGCATCCTACAGCAATCTGCGCAGACTGATCCGGAACGGATACGGAATCGATGAATTACCTGACAATGCCGTCAGAATAGAAGAAATGCTGAATTATTTCTCTTATGATAACTACAATCTGCCGGAAAGAAAAGAACCTTTCGGCGTAACCACGGAAATCTCAGCATGTCCCTGGAATCCGGAAACTGAACTGATGATGATCGGGTTGAAAACCCAGGATATTGATTACAGCAAGGCCCCGGCTTCTAATCTGGTATTCTTGCTGGATGTGTCCGGTTCCATGAATGATCCGGATAAGCTGCCCCTGCTGCAGAAATCGTTCTCCATGCTGACAGAGAATTTAACCGAGAAAGACCGTGTCTCCATCGTCACCTATGCCGGCAGTGATAAGATCGTGTTGGAAGGGGTGAAAGGAAATAAGACGAAAGTCATCACCACGGCTCTGAATGATCTGGAAGCAGGCGGCAGTACTTATGGAAGCAAAGGGATTATCACCGCATATAAGCTGGCTGAAGAAAACTTTATCAAGGGCGGCAACAACCGCGTGATCCTGGCAACCGACGGAGATCTGAATGTGGGACTGACCACCGAGAGCGAACTGGAAGATCTGATCAGCGAGAAAAAGGAAAGCGGTGTTTACCTGTCGGTGCTGGGATTCGGAACCGGAAATATCAAGGATAATAAAATGGAAACCCTGGCTGACAAGGGAAATGGTAACTATGCCTACATTGATTCGGAAAGAGAAGCCAACAAGGTTCTGGTCCAGGAAATGGGAGCCACATTACTGACCGTCTGTAAGGATGTCAAGTTCCAGGTGGAATTCAATCCGGCAGTAGTCAAAGAATACCGACTGATCGGTTATGAAAACCGGAGACTGGCCAAGGAGGACTTTAAGGACGATACAAAGGATGCCGGTGAAATCGGCGCCGGACACAGTGTAACGGCGTTGTATGAGATCATATTGCAGGAGCCCTTAAGTGTGTACAGAGAAGGTCTGGAAGAGTTAAAATATGCCGAGTATCACAAAGGGAATCAGGATGCAGAACATACTGCCCTGACAATGGAATGGCTGACCATCAGCATCCGCTATAAGAAGCCGGCCGAGGATACCAGCAGCTTGTTAAGCTATCCGGTAGATAAAACCGACTACAGCAGCAAACCCGGCAATGACTGGACATTTGCAGCAGCAGTGGCGGAATTCGGACTGCTGGTAACAGACAGTGAGAATAAAGGAAATGCCTCCGTCAAGCATGTCCTGTCGACTCTTAAAACAGTAAACTTAAATGATGAGTATAAAGAAGAATTTTATGATCTGGTAAAACAGATGGAACGAAACAGCTAAAGGTATTTAATCCTGGGAGGTATTCTGAGAGCAGCAAACGTCTTTGTGGACGGAAATAGTTGCCAGAGTATCTCCCAATTGTGAAAATACGGCAGCCAAAAGTTCAATTTCGTCATCGGAGCAGGATCTGGCGATCATACAGGCTATTGATGAAATAAAGGTTACAAATTCACAGGAATTCATAAAATCACCGGAAGCTTTTTTACCAGTATATGTGCAGATGTAACGAATGTGAGGGATTTAATGGACTTTGCCGGTGCGGTATGCTACGATTAAAAACGGATAATGTAAAAGAGATAATTGATGAGGTGAATACTGATGGAGGAGAAAATAATTGATATTACCAGCTGCCCGGTAGCTACAACGAATAAAAAGGTGGTGATTGCCGGCAGCATTAATACCACAGCCACAGGATTACATATGTTTGTAAATGGTCAGGAACACCGCATTATGGGTGGTAAATTCCTGATTTCGCTGCCTTTGGAAGCTGGGACGAATGATTTTGATATTATGTTGACTGATGGGGAAGAAATGACTGTCCGGGAAAAGCGGACAGTATTTTGCGGCACCCTGCCGCCGGTTTTGCAGCTGACAGAACTTCCCGACGTAACCCCTAATAATGTGCTGACGTTTTCCGGAACAGTAATGAATCCCAATCAGATCAAGGATGCGGTGACGCTGAAAGTAAACGGACGGCCTATTGATCTGGCAGCGGATGGGACGTGGACACAGGATTTTTTTCTGAAGGCGGGCACCAATGAGTTTGAATTTCTTGCTCAGGATGCGGCTTTGCGCAAAAATACCTTCAAAAAAGTAATAGAGCATCATCCCGATGCCCCGGAGATTTTTTTTGAGGGATTGTCTCCCATAACACCCACACATAATATTTCTTTCATGGGGAAAATGCAATATTTTGTGGAAAAAACCATGAATATTCGAATTCACGACCGGATTGTGCCGGTAAACGATAATATTTTTTCCTATAAAACAAGTATTCGAACCGAAAGTACCGAGATACCTTTTACTATTGAAGTGAATGGCCGGCCGGTTTTGAAATTTGCCCGGAAAGTTACTTTTTTACCTTCCGCACCTGAGCTTGAGGTGGAGGACGAGGTGAAAAAGGTATCCCAGATGCAGTACCGGATATCCGGCAGTATCCGTGATGAAAATGATGTGGATCCGGTTGTGCTGGTGAATGACCGAGAAGTATTGCCCAAGAAGGGGCAGTGGAGTGCGTCGGTAACGCTGCAATATGGTGACAATACCATTATCATAGAAGGAAGAAATAATGCCGGTAAAAGAACCGTGATAAGGAAAAAGATATTTGTACCGATTCCCAACCCTGTGATTGTATTGGGAGAATATCCTCCGGTTTCCGATTCGGCCCGAATATTCTTAAATGGAGAAGTACAGGATGAACTGGAAGGAATCATTTCACTGACTATTAACCAAAAGGCAGTAAAGATGAATACTTCCAACAAGTTTACCGAACCGGTACCTTTACGGGAAGGCGTGAATGACATCGTTATTGCCGCCGTTACACAGGATAACCGGCGGGCTGAGAAAATCATTCGGGTGGAATATTCCCTGCTTTACCGTTTGATCAATATTGCCAGTTACTTACCCCGTACCGCTTCGCCGCTTTTTACCTTAAAAGGAACGGTTGAAGAAGAGCTTACCAATGAAAAAGTGGCCGCCTTGCTTGTTAATGGTGCTCAGATTCCGATTATTAATGATAAATGGGAAGCTGCGGTGAACCTGAAACCCGGAGAGAACTACATACAAGTACAGGTAAAAACAGAAAGCGGACAAAAAGTGGAACTGCAGAAAAGTGTCTGGTATGATAAACCGCTGGTATGATAAAGGTATGATAAACCGTAATTCACTATTGTGATAGCTGGCAATTTCTGCTATAATCGGTTTTGGACCGATGGCGGACAGGCCATAACGGTAAAAGTATATTTTTAAAGGAGAGAAAGTAATGAAAGGAAATATTGTAGTTGGACAATCCGGCGGACCGACAGCCGTAATTAACTCATCCGTAGCAGGTGTGTATGCAGCAGCCAAAAAATTGGGCGTGAAAAAAGTATATGGTATGGTTCACGGTATTCAGGGATTTTTACAGGATAATTTATGTGATTTGGATGATTACCTTGCTGACGAAACAGGGATCGAATTATTGAAGAGAACACCTTCCGCATTTTTGGGTTCATGCCGTTTTAAAATGCCGAAGATCGAAGGCCATGAAGAAGTATATGAAAAAGTTTTTGAAATCATGGAAAAGCATGATATTGAGTGCTTGTTCTATGCCGGCGGTAATGATTCCATGGATACCGTTAAGATGCTTTCCGATTATGCAGCAGCCCATGGCAAATCCCAGAGATTTATGGGTGTACCCAAGACCATCGACAATGACCTGCCGATTACCGATCATTGCCCCGGTTACGGTTCAGCCGCTAAATATATCGCCACCAGTATGAAGGAAATTATTCGCGACAATGAATCTTTCGGTGTGGAAAAACCTACTATATGTATCGTGGAAATCATGGGACGTCATGCCGGATGGCTGACTGCGGCAGCAGCACTTTCCAAAGGGGATGACTGTACCGGACCGGATGCCATCTATTTACCGGAAGTTACCTTTGATGTAGATAAATTTATGGAAAAAGTAAAACATCTGGCAGCTACCAAATCTTCGGTTGTAATTGCCGTTTCCGAAGGTGTGGCTTTGGCCGACGGACGTTTTGTATGTGAATTGGGCAATGCTTCCGATTTTGTGGACGCATTTGGACATAAGCAATTATCAGGATGTGCTTCTACACTGGCCAACATGGTGGCAGCGGAAACCGGCCTGAAGACCCGTGCGGTAGAATTCTCCACCTTGCAGCGAGCAGCTACCCATCTGGCTTCCCTGACCGATATCAATGAAGCATTTCAGGTTGGTCACGATGCCGTAGTGGCAGCGGAAGAAGGTAAAACAGGTATGATGATTACTCTTGACCGTAACGGTGATGACCCTTATCAGTGCGGTACCAGTGCTTATGATATTCATGCCATAGCCAATGTGGAAAGAGCCGTTCCGGCAGAATGGATTACCGAAGACGGATGTGATTTGAATGAGGGATATATCAAATATGCAAGACCTCTTATTATGGGAGAATTGCAGCCGTTATACATTAACGGAGTGCCTCGTCATTTGGTACGTAAATAAACAACATTTTTGATGTAGAATTGATGTAGATAAAGAGCTAAAATCGTGTAAATGTTAGAATTTAAGCGGTTTTGGCTCTTTTTTTATCGACAGAAAACCAGTACTTATGATATACTGTTACATATTAATGGCAGGTAAAGGAAGTTGCTGGAATGAAAACGATAATAGAAATAGAATTATTTTATAAAAATATGATTGATGCTTTGCCGCATGCTATTTTTATGACAGACTTGAATATGAATATATTATTTGCCAATCAGGCCTGTTGTGAATTGTTCCATTTGCAGTATCCGGAATGTATGGGACAGCCATGCAGTCTTTGCGGAACCGAAAACTGTGATACCGGGGATTGCTGTATCAGGCGAATGAGAGAAGGAATCAGTGATACGACATATATAGATAATTATTATGGAAAGTCCCTGCGGGTTACCACTTCTTTTCTCAGGAACAGTGAAGGAAAACATATTGGCTATACCAGTACCAGCGTAGATATTACAGATCTCAAGTTAAAAGAGCAGAAGCTGAAGATCCAGGAAGAACGTTTTCGAATTGCCATGCCTTATACCAATTGCGGCATTTGGGAATACGATCCGGTCACTAAGACCTTGCTGCGGGAAACATCTGTCAATAAGAATTTTAATATACCGGATATTTCTTACAATGTACCGGAATCATTGATTGAAACCGGTATGATCCATCCTCGTTCGGTAGAGGAACTGCGGGACTTGTTTAGAAAATTGGATGAGGGTGTACCAGAGGTTCGGCGAGAAATTGTATTTTACACCAGGGACATGAAGATTATCTGGTACCGCCTGACCTTTACGAATGTGTTCAATGAACGCGGTGTGCCAATAAAGGCCATTGGAGTATCCAAGGACATTACAGCGCAAAAAGAAGATGCGATGCAAATGGAAAGGGAACGCCGTGAGCTTTTGAAGGAGGCCAGTACGGATGCCTTGACCGGACTCTATAACCGTAAGTTTGTTAGCGAAAGAATGGAAAATTATCTGGAAAACAGAAAGCTGGATGCCAGCGGCGCTTTGTTTATGATAGATGTAGATGATTTTAAGCTGATTAATGATCAATACGGTCATCAGCGAGGTGACGAATTTTTGATGCAGATGGCGGAGTGCATGCGGATGACCTTTCGCAAAGAGGATATCCTGTGCCGCATGGGTGGTGATGAATTTCTTATTTTTATTGATCATGTAAATAAAGAAAAGATAGAGGAAAAGGCCCGGCAGCTTTGTCACAAGATCTATCAAATGAGCAAGGAATACCCTGCGGCCAATGGGGCCGGAATCACCTGTGGAATTTCAGTGGGAATCGCAATAGTGGGCAAAGAAGCAATCACTTTTGAAGAACTGTACCGAAGAGCGGATGAAGCCCTTTATAGGGCTAAGAAAAGCGGCAAGAATAAATATCTTATTTATGATGCAGATTGCTGAAAATTGCCAACCGCAGTTGACGAATCAGACCAAATTTATTATACTAAGAAAATGTCTGGCATATGTCTGACAAAATGTAAATGCGTATTACGCGTGGATAGGAGCCGGTATGGTATCACACATTGTTGGTAATTATTTGGTAGAGCAGGGATTGATTACAAGTGAACAGCTTGCGGACATATTGCGGGAACAACCGCGGGTAAGAGCAAAGCTGAGATTAATTGCCGTTTCGGAGGGTATACTGACTTACGAGGAAGCACAGTCCATCAGTGCGATGACCGATTCAGATCGGGAATTCGCTGAAAAAGTTGTGGAGATAGGATATATGAATGAAGGGCAGATCAAAACCTTGCTGCGTAAACAAGGCAGTTCTTATATGTCATTTGCCCAGACCCTGGAGAACCACCACTTGATAAATATTGAGCAGTTAGAGCAATATTTGGTGGATTTTCAGGATAATAAAGACCTGACCATTGTCGATCTGGAAGATTTGAAGAGTAACGATGTAAACCGCATTTTACCCATGTATTTTCCGGATGAAGCAGCGCAGTATATTGATGCGGCCTGCGTTGCGGTGCGGGCTTTGAGTCGTAGTGTGGATTCCGGTATTTATCCGATGAAAGCGTATATTACCGATGTTTTTGAGGCCTCTAACGGGGCAATTCAATTTGTCGAAGGGGAAAAGGAATTTTCTTATGCCATGGTTGGGAAGGGCATAGAACTTGCAGTGGTGGCCTCCCGTTATATGCATGAACATTATGAAGAGGTGGATGATGATGCACTTGATGTCATCGGAGAGCTGATTAATTGTATCAGCGGTCTGTATGCTACGGAGCTGAGTCAGGACGGTGTTATTATGGATATGCTGCCGCCTCAGTTTTATTTGGAGATGAACAGCATCCGGGCAAAGGGAATGTTAGTGCTGCCCCTGGTGGTAAAAAGCAATATTTTTTATTTATTAATAAATATGAAAAACCAAATTAAAATTAATTAGGGATAAATTATAGGGATGGAGGAAAAATAATGGCCAATATACTTATTGTGGATGATTCCCGGACTTCAAGAAGGATTCTGACACATATTGTTGAGGAAATCGGGCATACGGTAATCGGAGAAGCCGATAATGGAGAAGATGGTTTCCTGAAATTCAAAGAATTGAAACCGGACCTGGTGACACTGGATATTACCATGCCGAAGATGACCGGATTGGAAGCACTTCAGCTAATTATGAACCACGACAAAGGGGCAAAGGTGATTATGATATCTTCGGCCGGTCAAAAAGAAAAGATGCTGAAAGCAATCAAAATGGGAGCCAGGGATTTTGTTGCCAAGCCCATTGATGATGACGCCGTAAAGGCAGCCATTACGGAAGTATTGAATAATGAACAAGTTTTATGATTAATCCCAAAGAGTGGTAGACAATACCACTCTTTTATTATATTATTAGTAATGGAAATCGTTTTCCATATGCGATATTTCCGAAAAGACGTGAGGTGCGGGCGATGGTATCGATAAAAGATGTAGCCAGACAGGCAGGAGTGGCAATTTCAACAGTTTCCAAAGTGTTGAACAACTATCCGAATATCAGTGAGGAAACAAAAATCAAGGTAAATCAGGCGGTAAAGGAATTGAACTTTGTGCCCAATACGGTAGCGGCCGCTTTATCTTCCAAGCAGGCCGGAAGGGTGGCGCTGTTGATTAATCTGAACAGTCAGACACAGGCCATTGACGAGATTGATATGCAGTATATATCCGGCGGGATCAGAAAAGCAATGGAGCTGAATCTGGATGTGATTACGGTCTTTTTTTCAATGATCGAAAATAAAACCATAGAAGAACTGACTTCTTATTTCCGGTCACAAAGCATTAGCGGCATCATTATCTATGGTCTTTCCAAGGAGGACAAGATTCTTCACAAACTGATTCACCAGCAGAACTTTAAAATTGTAATCGTGGATGCCCCAATAGTCAGTGCCAACACCTCTTCAGTCTGGATCGATCATAAAATGGCCCAGTACGAGGTGGCTAAAAAAACCCTTTTGGAAAATAAGTGCAAACGGATTCTTTATATTACCGGAAAGAAAAATGGATATATCACCGATGAACGTTTGGCTGGGATGGAGCAGCTGGTAGCAGAGCTGGGCCTGACGATGCTGGTACGTAACGGGGAGTTTTCCGAATTGCAGGCCAGAAATATTACTTTTAAATATGCCAAAAATAAAGATATTGTTGTGTGTGCGTCGGATTTAATGGCAATCGGAGCCATGAAAGCTTTGATTGAAATGGATATTTTCCGTCCGGTATGTGGCTTTGACGGGATTACCCTGATGGGCTATGTTGGTAAACAGATGAATACGGTGCGTCAGGACTTTGCCAGAGTATCGGCAGAAGCAGTAGTGGAATTGAGCCGGCTGATGAATGGAGAAACGGGACGTAACCGGGTCTTGGATTATCAGTTGGTAAGAATGAAATATGAGGATATTATTTGCTGATTTGTATATTACTACCAAAAAAAGAATTTAATTTTAAGCAAATCGCTCATTGCAGAAAACGTTTTCCTGTGGTAATCTGTTTTTAGAAAACGTTTTCCTAATAATTTAGGAATTAACAAATCATATAGGAGGAAATGACATGGCAGCACAAACAAATTTGCAGAGGGATGTATTGATTATGAATCTGGAGAATCAACTGGAGGAGATTGCCAAAGATATGTATGGCAAAGCCATTGAATCTCTCACCGATCAGGAAGCGTATATAATGGTATTACAGTTGGCAAAGCGCCTGATGAGCGTGTCCGATAAAATTGACGGGGAGAAAAAAGTATATTATATTTCAGCAGAATTCCTGATTGGCAAGCTGTTGTCCAATAACCTGATCAATCTGGGTGTTTACGATAGATTAAAGGAAATTTTGGCAGCCAGAGGAAAGGATCTGAATGTCATTGAAGAAATTGAACCGGAACCTTCTTTGGGAAATGGCGGATTGGGCCGCCTGGCTGCCTGTTTTCTGGACTCCATAGCAACTTTGGGTCTTCCCGGCGACGGCATCGGACTGAACTATCATTTTGGGCTGTTTAAGCAGATATTCGAAGATAAATTGCAGCATGCTGAAAAAAATGATTGGATTGAAGAGTATTCCTGGCTGAACAGAACAGAGATTACTTATGATGTTTACTTTGGCAAAGATAAGGTAACGTCCCGTCTTTATGATATTGATGTAGTGGGCTATGAGCAGGGGATCAACAAGCTGCGTCTGTTTGATATTGAAAGTATTGACGAGAGCATTGTGAAGAAGGGGATTGATTTCGACAAAAAGAAAATCGATAAGAACCTGACCCTTTTCCTTTATCCTGATGATTCCGACGAAGCCGGTAATCTGCTGCGTATTTATCAGCAGTACTTTATGGTCAGCAATGCCGCCCAGCTCATTTTGCAGGAAATGAAGGAAAAGAAATATGATCTGCGGAAGCTCTATGAGCATGCGGTGATTCAGATCAACGATACCCATCCCACCATGATCATTCCGGAGCTGATCCGGATACTGGTAGAGGAAAAAGCGTTTACCATGGATGAGGCTATCGACGTAGTGCGGAAGACCTGTGCCTATACCAATCATACCATTTTGGCCGAAGCGTTGGAAAAATGGCCGTTGAAGTATCTGGAAAAAGTGGTACCGCAGTTAGTACCGATTATTAAAGAACTGGATAAACGGGTCCGGGCCAATTACAAGAATCCCAGGGTTCAGATTATTGATAAGGATAAAAGAGTCCATATGGCTCATATTGACATCCATTACGGTTTTTCCGTAAACGGCGTAGCCGCAATTCACACGGATATCCTGAAGGATACCGAACTGCACCATTTTTATGAGATTTATCCGGAAAAGTTTAATAATAAAACCAATGGAATTACCTTCCGCAGATGGCTCTTATCCTGTAACCATGAGCTGGCTGCTTTCCTTTCCGAAACCATCGGTGACGGCTATAAGAAGGATGCCGTTAAACTGGAACGCCTGTTAGAGTATAAGGATGATCAGGCCGTGCTGGACCGGCTGGCGGAAATCAAGAAGCACAAAAAAAGCGAATTAGCAGCTTTTGTGAAGGAAAAGGAAGGTGTTGTCCTGAATGAAAATTCGATTTTTGATATTCAGGTAAAGCGGCTCCATGAGTATAAACGTCAACAGATGAATGCCCTTTATATTATCCACAAGTATCTGGAAATCAAAGCCGGCAGGAAGCCTTCCACACCGCTGACATTTATTTTTGGGGCGAAGGCCGCACCCGCTTATGTAATAGCCCAGGATATCATTCATTTGCTGCTGGTATTGCAGGAAATCGTTAATAATGACCCCGACGTAAGTCCTTATATGACGGTGTTGATGGTGGAAAACTACAATGTCAGCTATGCGGAAAGATTGATTCCCGCCTGTGATATTTCCGAACAGATATCTTTAGCCTCCAAGGAAGCATCCGGAACCGGTAATATGAAGTTTATGTTAAACGGTGCGGTAACGCTGGGAACCTCGGATGGTGCCAACGTAGAGATTCATGAACTGGTGGGAGATGAGAATATTTATATCTTCGGTCAGGACGCGGATGCGGTAATCAAGCACTATGACAAGGCAGATTATGTATCCAAAGATTTTTATAAGAAGAGCAAGGTGATTAAGGAAGCCGTGGACTTTATCGTCAGCAAACAGGCATTGAAGGCCGGGCATAAAGAAAATCTGCAAAGATTGTACGATGAACTGCTGAATAAAGACTGGTTTATGACCTTATTGGATTTGGAAGAATATATTGAAACCAAAGACAAGATGTTTAAGGATTATGAAGACACCCAGAAATGGAAAAAGATGATGCTGGTAAATATGGCCAAAGCTGGATTCTTCTCATCTGACCGGACGATTGCGGAATATAACCGGGATATCTGGAAGCTGTAATCGGTTTATATAGGTTTTGTATAGTATAGGTGATATTGACAAGGGTATTCTATCGTGATAGAATACCCTTGAATCTATTGTAGTAGAATGTGTGTGACAGGGAGGAAGAAAGGGATGAAAACAGGAATGAAAAAAGTTATGGCCTTAGCCCTGACTGCAGTGATGTGTCTGCAGGCAGCAGGTTGCGGTAAAAGCGGTGGTGAAGCAGGCAATGATCAAACGGCGGGAACAGCCATGGGATATCTGTCGGAAACCGTTGTATTTCCGGAATATGCTCAGGTTTATGCGGAAACCACTGGCGGCAATACGTTGTATTATTGCGGAGTATCCGATGCGGAGGAAATGGTCATTTATCAGATGAATATGGAAGCGGAACAGCCGCAGCCGGAAGTGATTCCTTATGCCGGTGCGGAGCAGGAGTATATACAGGCCATGTCTGTTGATGGGGAGGGCGGATTACATATTATCACAGGCCTATATGAGGGGAAGGATGCCAATTCGACGTTAAAGGATATTTTTTGGAAAAAGATCGATGCAGGCGGACAGGTGCTGTCAGAATATAACATTACCGATTATTTTCAGGGACAGGAGAATCCTTATATTTCAGGATTTGTAATTGACAATGCAGGAAATGCCTGTGTCACTATGGATACTAAGGTTTATGTAATGTCCAAAGCTGGTGATTTGTTGTTTGAGACCGCAGCAGGGGGCTACATTTCCAAGATATGCCGGAGTAAGGAAGAAAAAGTATATATTATCCAATACGGTGATGCTGGACTGGAAATGTATGAAGTGGACACCCAGGCCAGAGGGCTGGGAACCAAACATGATATCTCCCGGCTGGGCAGTTCGGTAAATGCCGCTGCCGGTACGGATGGTGATTTGCTGCTGGCTTCGGAAAGTACGGTTTTTGATTATGATATCAAACAGAAAAGCTTTACCCAGAAATTTGAATGGCTGTCAGTGGATGTGGTGGCTGACTGGTACGGCAGTATGCTGGCATTGGAAGATGGCAGAATATTGTGGATGGGTAAAGTATATCAGGATAATACGATGACAACCGATCTGACGTTGATTCGTAAAATGAAAGCAGGAGAACAGGCACAGTCCGCCAAAACGGTGCTGACCTTTGGCGGTGTTTCCATGTTTATAGATTCACCGGTAAGAAAAGCCATTACGGATTTCAACAAATCGAATTCTGAATACCGGATTGAAATCAAGGAATATGGAACAGAGGATGTTAACGCTGGGATCAATCAGTTAAATGCGGATATTGTCAGCGGAAACTGTCCGGATATTCTGGCCTTGCC
>JAVBUF010000046.1:0-39023 GCA_031555615.1 Lachnospiraceae bacterium
CATACGAAGGAATCGTGATTTCCTAATATACACTATAGATCAATGTGTTATTCGCATTATGGATATGTTTTATGACGATTTCTGTTTGGATCTCTTCCAAACCATACGATGGATTCGTGATTTCTGAATATACACTATAGATCAATGTGTTATATGCGGTTTGACTCTCTATATTTCGGATTTCTGATTTGATTTCTTCCAAACCATACGAGGAGTTGTATATTGCGCTCTCAATGCTTCGGATTTCCGACTTGATCTCTTCCAAACCATAGGATGGATTCGTGATTTCCGAATATACACTATAGATCAATGTGTTATATGCGGTTTGGCTCTCTATATTTCGAATTTCCGATTTAATTTCTTCTAAACCATACGATGGGTTATAGATGGCACTTTCAATACTTCGAATTTCCGACTTGATCTCTTCCAAGCCATAGGAGGAGTTATATATTGCACTTTCAATGCTTCGAACTTCTGATTTGATCTCTTCCAAACCATATGATGGATTCGTAATCTCTGAATACACACTATAGATTAATGTGTTATATGCTGTTTGGCTCTCTATATTTCGGATTTCCGATTTAATTTCTTCCAAGCCATACGATGGGTTATAGATGGCACTTTCAATACTTCTGATTTCTGATTTGATTTCTTTTAAGCCATAGGATGGATTATTAATTGTTTTTTGTATACATTTTATATCACAACTGATTTTTTTTAGTTCCATACATGGGTCACATTTACATTTGTCCGGATGTGGATTTGGCGGATGTGGATTTGGCGGACATGTCTTGCATTTATTGCACGTTTCGTTGACATTATCATAATTATCTAGATTCATTAAAACCTCCTGTTTAGTCTATTTTTTGGGGTGAGTGAGAACATACATAAATGCGTGCTCTAATTCATTTATTTTCTTTCTACAATCAAATTTTTGGGCAGTTTCTAATGCGTTTTCTTCTAACTGATTCCTTAAACTTATATTTTTTAATAATAAAATTACATGAGCTGCCATTTCTTCTATATCACCAGGCGGCACTACAAGGGCGTTATAACCGTTTATGATATATTCGTTAATACCTCCGCAGTCAGTGCAAATAACAGCCGTTCCGCTTGCCATGGCTTCTAATGGAGGCATTCCAAAACCTTCATACCAAGATGAAAAAAGATGAATTGCAGCCTTTCTGTAGAGTTTTGCTAACTCTGTCTGCTCTGGTTTATTTACTGTCTCAATGGGAAAAAGAATGTTTTTTGTGATAGGTTCATTCTGGCAAGCCCATTTAACGCGAAATTTATAACCTAGCTTCCAAACAATGTTCAACGCTGTTATTGCGATTGAAAACCCCTTAAACTGAAGATAAGGATTACCTACAAGCAAAATTAAATCATCTTCTTTTTGTTTATCTGGATAATAAATATTTGTATCAATACAGTTCGTAAGTAATTTAGTCTGTACACCGAATTTTGACTTAATTACCTTTGATACATATTTTGAAACACTATATATATAGCAAGGAGTTTTATAGCATAAATCCATATATTGATATAATAAATCAGGAGAATACCTCTCTGGTATATCCCCAAATAAACTTTCATGCCCTTGCTCCCAATACAGAACTGGAATATCTAGTTTTGTTAATTCCGGCAGCTGGTCAAACCACCCGGCAACTATTACATCACATTCAGGCAGATAATCTGCAAATTTTCCATTGTTTGGCATAACAATTTGCTTATCAGCCTCAAGTCGGCTCCATTCTATTTTAACTGATTCATCTGACCGGAATACTGCATATATTGTATAACCACGCGATTTCAAGAGACGCATTTGCTGCAAAAGCATCTTCATCCCTCCAGTCAAATGACAATGAGGAAGAATATATGCAATTTTTAGTTTTTTTTGTTCTGCAAAGTTCCATTTTTTTATTTGGACTAATCTATTTGTCACTTGAAACTGTTGTTCCAGCGAGACATGTTGATTCATATTTGATAAAAAGGATTGAAGAACGTTTTTGGATATGGCAAGAGGCTGCATAAAGTCGTTTTCAATTTCATTGATATTTTCCTCATTTTCTTTCTCACATACCAAACGACACCAATCATTATTTTGACAAAAAGCCAGACGTCGATATAATGTTTTTCTCTCTATATCCGGAATTTTTTTGTACATAATGTGAATTGGCAAAATAGCATTATCATAGAATTTATTTTTTGATTTGGCAATTATTATTTTTTCAGCTAAGTGATGGAACTTTTGAATATGGGAATGCCAAGGATAATTGTTATCTGCCGTTATTACTTCATATGGTGTAAGTTTATTATGCTCATGATGTTCCTCCATATATTGACAAGCCATATCATGCACCTCTTGTTTACATGATTGAAGCCACTTCTTTTCTAATTTCACACAAATAATCGGGGCCATAAATTTTTTCTTTGGCAATGCATCTATAATATTTTCAAAAATTGTAATAATGTTGATTTCAGAGCTGTTAATACTGTCTCTAATAGATTGAATAAGCAAATCATACGGCAAACCCGCTAAGGGACCGCTGCCTATATAAGTCATCATATATTCTGCGGCAGGTAATGGATAACGAACTAATTCATATAATGTTTCGAATGTGCTGGCATAGCAAGTATCAAGTATTAGTAAATTTATTTGCTTTTTTGTATATTCTTGAGCTTTCCATATTGCATAAGAAAGTTCAGGATATCCCAGCAGATAAGGTTTATCACAACTAAAATCAGGAGATATGCCAACAAATTGATATGCATGACCACTCAGTAATAATATATATTTATCTGCCGGGTAGCTCATCTGTGCCCATTTTATAAAGTCTAATAGTGTCTGAGGAGATGCCATGTTTGTAATTTCATTTGTAGGAATCTGTATATACTGTTTATCTTTTATAATATATCTTTTTATTCCTGACCATTGTTCTTCAAAAAAATAGGACTTATATCCTATTCGCATCAATTCTGTCATCTCAGGTTTTTGCCTTGCCACCTGTGCCAGCAATGTCATATTAGACGAACATGCAACTGAAGACAGCTTTAAAAAAGAGTTCCATATCTCCGGTTCTAATTCGTTATTTCCGTTTAAATAGAAAAGTACAACAAGCTGTTCCAATCTACACCTCCTTTTTGTACTTGTTTATAATAAATTTTTCATACTATAATATATGTGTTAAATTTTTATTGTTGATTATTCGAGAATTTAAAAGCCCTTTTTTTGTTCTTTTTAGACAAAAAAGGGCTTTTAACATATGTCATCTTTGAAGGTAATATCAGTTTTATACTTTTTTGTATAAATGTGTTCCGCTATCCTTACCAAACGAATATTTTATTATTAAACCTGATACATGGAAACGAGCCGATTATGAAAGAAGAGAAAATTGCTTTTTTAACATATGTGAAAAACGGTGAGCAATATTTAGCGAAGTCCATTGAATGTGTGCTGGCACAAACACATACTAATTTGATTTACTTTTTGGTAGACAATCAATCAACCGATAAAACATTTGAAATCATGACGGAGTATGCCCAAAAAGATTCTCGCATATCTGTCTTTAGGGGAAACAATACGATGAATGTACTTCCAGATTGTATTGAGATTATAAAAGATTGTGAATATTTTGCACTTTTAGATGGCGATGATTTGTATGAGCCGGAATTTGCAGCAAAGATGATTGCCTTTATTGAGAAAGAGCATTTGGATTTTGCCTGCTGTACCTCAAAATTTAGCGATGTAGTTACCGGATCTGCTGCAAATAGAGGTTTATCGCACGAATTTATTTTAGAAGCTCCTCAGTTTATCGAAAAACTACCTGAAATATTTTCTGTACTCCGTACCATATGGGGCAAAGTATTTAAATTATCCTTATTAAAAGGGTTAGATCTTTCTGACTTTTACCAATTTTCCAGTAAAACGTTTTTGGCGGTGGATACGATTTATGTTTTGGCAGCACTGAGAAAGGCCCAAAGAATCGGATTTTTGCCAGAAGTTTTGCATACTTACTTCATCATGCCATCATCAGTTACCAAAAAATACGATCCTCGTAGCTTAGATGCCACCGTTTGCCTGTTTCATACGCTGGAAAGTTTTCGGCCAAATCTGTCCCTCTTGATTTGGTTCTATTTGCTTGAAATTCTTGTAATAATAAAAAATTTATTTGCATCAAGTCTGACGTTAGACCAAAAATTAACTGAGATGATACTGATTGGTGAACATCCTTTAACAACGCAATTCATTGATATAGACCCGGCGTTGCAGATGAAAATCGTCGCACCGCTGCTTAAAGCTATGAAACAAGAAAATGGGAGGGACCAAATGTATACTTTTGATAAATGCTTACAACTATTTAAAATCGACAGAATCATACTATGATATAAAGCAGGAACTATTTCTGCTAATGTTCCACATTTTAATGTTACACCATCCCTTTCCGATACTCGGAAGGAGACGAGCCCATTATTTTTTTAAATACCTTGGAAAAATATTTTTCATCGTTAAAGCCTACTTTGTAGGCAATCTCATAGGTCTTCAGATAGTTCTGCTGCAAATAGGTACAGGCATGTTGGATCCGGATCTCATTCAGATAATCGACGAACCCGCAGCCCAGATGCTGGGAAAACAAGGTGGACAAATACCCCGCGGTAATACCTGCCACATCGGCTACCTGTTTGCTTGTCAGATTCTCGTAATAATGCTCTTTCACATATTCAACAGCTTTATTTACCGCATAATTTTTGGCAGCTTCCGTACTCTCCTGCTGTTCTGCTTCCACACCAAAAAGCTCATCCGCCAATTCATTTAATTTCTGTAAAATTTCTGAAGAACGGCAAGGCTTCAGCAAATAATCCCGGGCCCCGTAACGAACCGCCTGCTGAGCGTAGCGGAATTCATCATAGCCGCTTAATATCACTGTTACCGGACTGGCACCGGCACCTTCCGCTTCCTTCATAACCTCCAGACCGTTTTTTAGCGGCATCTGCACATCCAGGAGCATCAGATCCGGCCGGTACTGTAAGATCAGATCGATAGCCTGCTGTCCGTTTTCAGCCAGATAAATCTTATCAAACCGATCCGTATGTAATTGTATATACTTCGCTATTCCGTTACGGATAATATCCTCATCATCCGCAATCAATAATTTAATTGACACCCAAATCACCCCTCGGTATTTGTATGGTTACCACTGTACCGCATCCCGGTTCACTTTCAATGACCAGCCGGAATTCCTCGCGATAACGCAGCTGCAACCGTTCTCTGACATTTTTTATGGCATACCGGCCGATTTTCTGGCTGGATTGCCTGTTGTTCGTCTCCCCCCGCCAAATCTCTTCGATCTGCTCAGCCGTCATGCCGACACCGGTATCCCGGATTACAAATTCAATCGTATTTCCTTTTATATATCCTTTGACTGTTAAACAGCAAGCTTTACCGGCATTTTCAAAACCATGGACCACAGCATTTTCAACAAAAGGCTGTAAAATCAGTTTGGGAATTTCTACATTACCGATTTCTTCTTCAATTTCAATACTATAATCCAGCAGTTTGGAAAAGCGCATCTTTTGGATCTGCAAATACTGCGTTATTAATGCTTTTTCATCTGCCACCGTAATAATGCCTTTGCCCTGCCCCAATACCAGACGGAACAAATTGGAGAGTGCCAGAATATCTTCGGCAATTTCTTCATTCCCCGCATTTTGAGCCTGCCAATATAACGAATCAAGGGTATTATACAAAAAGTGGGGATTAATCTGGGCCTGCAGCGCCATCAGTTCACTTTCTTTTTCCCGCAAAGCCATAACATAATTGTTATCAATCAAAGATTTAATATCCAATACCATCTGGTTAAAGCAAGCTGCCACCTCTCCCACTTCATCCTGAGTGTTCACTTCCACTTGCTGATCAAAATCTCCGTTCTTGAACATCCCCATAGCTTCACAAACCTTCCGCAAAGGCTTGGAAATAATATTAGATACAAATACCAGAACCGGCAGCAGTCCTCCTAAAAATCCCAGCAGTAACAACAGGGGCTGAAAGGCGATTGCCTGCCAGTAACTGATGAAACTGTCTTTTGGAACCATCTTGCAGACAATAAAGCCATTTTTAGTGTTTTGACTGCTATATACATGGTAAGCACCATAAGTTACATGACTTTCGCGTTTCCTGTAATCGGTACTGATCATCTCTTTAGACTGTAAATAAGACACGATTTCTTCATTGACCTCGCCATATCTGAGCAGTTCCTCTCCCTGAGGACTTAAAACCAGAATTCCTTCCTTTTCCTGCTGGACGGCATTCTTGCAAACATTGGTATAAATATCCGCATCCGTACCGATCACCAGATATCCCAACGGAGTTTTTAAAGCCAGATCATATATCTCCCGGTAAAGAACCAGCTTGTCGCCGCGATTGGTCTGATAAATCTCCTTACTGTTACGCGGAACCCGCTTCCAAAACGCTTTTCCCTTTCCGGCAACAGCTTCCCTGTAGGCTTTTGAAGCTCTGACTTTTTCCAGATCACCTTCATAAGCACTGGCATCACTGCACCCTAAATAGGGAATAACACCATTTTCCGGATATATGGCGATGCTTTTGATAAACCCCTTTAATGCCATGATATCCCGTAAGACAGACATTGGGGACTGATTCTTCCAAAGCTCGGAATCCCGATTCATCTCTATGGGATCTCCGGCTGTCAAAATCCTCAGGATCTCATAATTCACACAGATACTGGTAGAAAAATCAGTGACATCATTTTGCAGTACTTCCAGGCTGTCCTCCACACTCTTCACCAGCATGATCTGATTTGTAATCTCTTTCTGCAGGGTTTTACGGTAATTATTGGCAAAAAGAATGCCGCTGATAATCAGCAGAATCGGTGTGATTACCAGATAGCTGTAAAAAATAATCTTCTTTTTGATATTAAAACCGCTAATATAGTCCCTGATCTTCGTCAACAACTTTTCCTCCCCGTATTTCTTTGGTTTTAATATTAGCCTTTGACGGCTCCCATTGCAACACCTTTTGTAATATGTTTATTTAAAATAATATATACGATAACTGCCGGTGCTGCCGTCAGGGCCATAACTGCAAACTGAACCGCATAGTTGGAGGAATACTGTCCGGTAAATTCCAGCAAGGAGAAAGGCAGCGTCTTCCATGTAGGACTGCTCAGGTAAGTCTGCGCCATCATAAATTCATTCCAGTTATTCAGGAAGGTCATGATCGATACGGTTGCGATAGACGGTTTTAATAAAGGCGTTACAATCTGAAATACAATCCGGTAAATTCCACAGCCATCCACAACAGCTGCTTCCTCCAGTTCCTTGGGTACCGCTTCCAGAAAGCTGGTCATCAAAAACATACCCTGAGGCAGGGAAAATGCTACATAAGGAATCAATAGTGCCCAGATAGTATCTTTAATATGAAGAATACTGTATATTTTATAATTAGGAAGCAGGGTTGCATGAATGGGAATCATCATTCCCATCAGCAGCAATGTCTTCACCAGCCCACTTAGCTTCCAGCTCATTCTTTTACAGGCAAATGCCGCCATAATGGATACGATGATAACAGCAATTACCGCCAAACCGTTAATCAAAACACTGTTAAATAAGTAATGCAAAAAATGTCCATCCACAAAAGCCGTTACATAGTTCCCCCACTGAATCTTCTTCGGCATCACCAACAATCCACTGGTAAACATTTCCGTACTGCTGGCCAGGGAAAAATTGAGCAGCCATATTAAAGGAAATAACTGAATCACAGCAACGCTGATCAGAATGATCCACAGAATGGGTTTTCCGATACTGAATTTCTTTTCTTTCACTTGTTCCATGTCCTTCCCTCCTAAGCCGCTTCTTTTTCCGCGAATACTTTATTTAAAAATACCGTCACCACCAGACAGATAAGAATAAAAATGACACCAATAGCATTACCATAGCCGTACCGAAATGCTTTAAAGGCCTGCTGGTATAAATAGTTGGCTGTAAACTGGGTACTGTTCCCGGGACCGCCGCCGGTGAGCAGATATACCGTTTCCATTTGTTTCAGAGCGGAAATCACAGCCATGGTGACATTAACCTGAATAACCGGTTTCATCAATGGTAAGGTGATACGGAAAAAGGTTGCCCGCTGATTGGCACCGTCAATGGCTGCTGCTTCATACAGCACCGGATCGATATTCTTGATGCCGGTGTAATAAATCAGCATTCCCCAGCCAAACCCATGCCAAATCAAAACTACCAGCACCGACCATATGGCGGTTTCATAGCTGAGCCAGTTAATCTGTCCTTTAAACCCTAAACCTTTTAGAATATTATTCAATAATCCAAAATCGGGATTGTAAATAAATTTCCAAAGATAGGCGATTACCGCTACCGATATAACGTTGGGAATAAAGTAAATACACCGGAAAATTCCTTCCGCCTTGCCCTGCAGCTTATCCAGAACCGCAGCCACTACAATGGCTATGGGATGCTGAATGCAGATAAAGCCGATTGCCAGAAACAGAGAGTTGCGCAGGGCCAGACCAAAAGCGGAATCCTTCACCAGCGCCTGATAATTATCCATGCCGATAAAGTTCACACTGCCCATTCCCGAATAATCAGTAAATCCATAATAAACGCTTAAACAAATGGGGCCTAATATAGCGAACAAAAAGAGCAGCACTCCCGGTAATACCAAACTTAAGATAACGCCTTTATTACTGTATAGTTTCTTCATAAGAAAGCACTCCTTTAAGGGAAATGGCTGCCTAATCACTCAGGCAGCCATTTGGATTTAATTAATATATACAGGATTCTCCAATCGTTTTGAGGAAATTGTCTACTGACTGGCTGCCATTGGACACACTCTGAATATTGGATTCGATGGTGGTCTTAAATAAGGAAGGACCACAGTCATTGATGGGTGTACCGGAAACATTGGTAGCTTTTTTTAATACATCAGTAAAGATTAATTGCAGTTCTGTTTCATTTCCGTTCATATATGCGCTCTGATCCTGTGCTGACATACCGACACCGTTTTCCCATCCGTATTTGGACAATTTATCAGGCTGATACATATAGTTCAGGAATTTGATTGCTTCTGCTTTTACTTCAGAATTTGCTGATACTGCATATCCGCCGCCGTTCCATGCTGCGATATCGTTTGCTTTTCCCTTTCCGCCTTCAACAACAGGCATGGTAAATGCTCTGATGTTGGTACGGATTTCTTCCGGAATATCCTGATTCAATGCCATGGAAGATTCCCAGCTGCCCATATAGAACATCGCTGCCTGGCCATTGGTAAACAGGTTCATTGCTGTTCCGTAATCCTGTGAATCATAACCAGTCTGGAAAAGCCCTGCTTCCACTGCTTTTACCAGCAATTCGGTTGCTTCCGCAAAGACTGGATCGGAAAAATCGGAATTCTTTACTGCTGCTGAAGTCACCTCACCTACTTCGCCATTAATCTTTAAAACCAGATCGGTAAGATAGATTGCCATGGGCCATCCGTCTCCACCATCCATTGCTACCGGTACAAATCCGGCTGCTTTGATGGTCTTGCCTAATTCCAGTAATTCATCATAAGTTGTGGGAACGCTCCAGCCATTGTCAGTGAACATCTTTTCATTATAGAAAAAAGCCATGATATCGGTATTTCTGGGCAGTCCGTATAAGGCTCCTTCTTTTTTAAAGCCTTCCAGCGAACCGGAGATAAATCCATAGTTTGCATAATCTGCTTCGTTTAATTCAGCCAGAACACCGGCATCTAATACTTCATCCAGGAATGAAGGCTGACCCCAGATACTGACTACATCCGGCATGCCATCCATCGCATAAGCTTTGAATTTGGTCTTATAAGCTTCTTCGTCCAATGCTTCCACAGTAATGGTTACATTAGGATTCTCAGCCATGTAATCATCGATGATCATCTGCTCAACCAGACCCTGGCCGTTCTTTCTGTCCGGAAGATTTGAGAAAATCTTTAAGGTTACCGGTCCGTCACTGTCCGCTTCCGCCACCTTTTCTTCTGCTGCTGCCGGCTGCGATTCTGTCTTGGTTTCCTCGGCTGCGGGTGCCTGTGCCGGTTCCGCTGCGGGCTTACTGCCACATCCGGCAAGCATGGTTACTGTCATGGCTGCAGCCATAATCGTTGCAAGTAATTTTCTTTTCATGTTTTAGTTCCTCCCTGTTTTGTGCAGTTTTGTTGTATATCTGCATTGTAGCACCTTGATTTTGGTAAAAGTAGATACCAAATTTTGAAAATGGTGTAATATTTTTGAAATTAGTCATTTTGAACAAACTTTTTTCTAATGATTGTAAATAGCTGGACCTTTTAATATAATGATAAGACAAAATATTGTTTACCGGAGGACAAAATGAAAACAATAAAATTGAAATTAATGATACCTGTCCTGTGCATGATGATTGTTTTTATGATTATTATGGCACTACAGATCAATACTACTCGCAACAGTTCCAGCGTGGTGGACAGCATGGAAACCAAAACCTTCCGAACCTTGATCTTGGCTGAAGAATTAAAATTCCACGTAGTCCAGATCCAACAATGGCTGACGGACATCAGTGCCACCCGTGCGGCTGAGGGACTGGATGATGGTTATGATCTTGCCCTGGAGCATTTTAATGAAGCCAATAACATTCTTACCGAATTACATGAGCTTAACCCGGAGCAGACGGCAGATATAGATGCCATCAGCAATGCTCTGGTTCCTTATTATGAAACCGGCAAAAAAATGGCCGACGGCTATATCAATCGCGGCACGGATGCCGGAAATGAATTAATGGGCGAATTTGACGGTACTTCCGCAGCCATCAACGAGACGGTTGATACATTTAAAGAATTTGCCGAAGAACAAAACAAATTACAGATTGCCGATCTGAAGGATGATGTTGAGCACAATACCAGACTGGCCAATATTTCTGTGGCAGTCAGCGTTCTTATAGCCGTGATTGCTTATTTATATATCCGGGTGGGAATCGTGAATCCGGTTCTTTCGGTATTGAAAAAACTGCGGAATATGCCTAAGTTAAAAGGATCTCCCAGTTCTGACTCCATCAGGGGAAAGGATGAGGTTGATACGCTTTCCCTTTTAGCTGATCAGACTGCCAATGATCTGCACGGACTGATGGAAACCATCTCCAAAGAAATTAGCGAAAAATCTTCTGCCATCGATTCTGTTTCCCGGGAAATCAACCGGCTGATTGAAGCTTTAAACGAAGAAGTATCCTCCATATTGGAGGTTACCGATTCCCTGTCCGGTGGGATGGATATTAATTCCGCGGGGGTTCAGGAAATGAATGCTACCACCGAAGAAATCAACGCTTCATCGGTTTCTATCTACGAAGAATCTGCCAAGGGACTGGAAAATGCCAAGTTAATCGAAAAGCGGGCAACCGAATTAAAAAGCAATGCTGCTGTTTCCATCACCACCGCCAGAAATATTTATACCGGCACACAGGAAAAATTATTGGAAGCCATCGAAGCTTCCAAACAGGTTTCCCAGATTATCGAACTGTCCAATGCCATCATGAATATCAGCGAACAAACCAACCTGCTGTCTCTCAATGCTTCCATTGAGGCTGCCCGGGCCGGAGAAGCCGGAAGAGGCTTCGCCATTGTTGCCGAATCCATCAAAGGACTGGCAGATGAGTCAAAGGAAACCACGGAGCAGATTAATGAAATTACCACAGCAGTCACCCAATCGGTGGAAAATCTTTCTGCCTGTACCGTGCAGTTAATGGATTTTATCAACCAAAATGTTATGGCTGATTATCAGACTCTGGAAAATATCGGTCAGTCCTACAGTGAGGACGCCCACTTTATCAACGATACCTTAACCAGCTTTAACGGTTCTGCCAATGAATTGAGCAGTGCTCTGCACACTCTGTCCCAATCCATTGAGGATATTGCCCATGCCACTAACGAAGGTGCCGCCAGTGCTGCGGATATCCTTGAACGTAACCACGACATGCAGCAAAACCTGCAAAGCATTCTAAATATGTCACGTACCCTGAGCAGCTCTTCCAAAGACCTGACAGAGCTGATTGAAAGCTTCGAATAAAGCGAGGCAAGCTCGCTAAATGAAGAGCAACTCCTTATAAAAAAAAGCTGGAGCAGGGAGCTTTTTCCACCGCTCCCTATCCCAGCAACTCTTCTAATTTCTTCATGGCCTCCCCATTTCCATTCTCGGCCGCCTCATTCAGCCAGAAAATAGCATATTCACGGTTAGGCTCAATAACTGTGATTTCGCCGGACTTTACGCCATTTAAATAACTTTCAGCCAGCATGACCTGAGCATCGGCATTACCGGTGCCGGCAAACTGCACCAGGGAATCAAATTCATTTTTAACTGCCTGAGCAGCAATTCTGGCCTTCTTTTCGGCTTCCTCTCTGGTCAAAATCACCTGACACTCCACGACCTTGGCCAGGGCCGGGACATTTCCGGCCTTTCCGGCCTTTTTAAAACATTCCAATGCTTTGGGGATATCAACTTCCACTACCGCATGGGGCCCGACAGTAATCCCATTCAGATAGCTTTCCCCCAAATGGTACAGGCCATCGGCATTTCCGCTTTCCGCAAACTGTACCAGTGCTTCGAACTCATTTTTGGCTGCTCTGGCCTGAATCAGTTCATTTTTTTCCTTTTCCTGTTTAGCCTTAATAGCCTGACATTCGGCCAGCCGCTCAAAAGCTTCCAAATGCCCTCCCCGCAAAGAATTGGTATAAAACTTAATGGCCAGTTCCAGGTTCGGCTCCACTATTACCGTATCCCGAACAGTGACACCTTCTGAATAGCTCTTTGCCAAATAAAACATGCCCTCCGGATTACCGGTTTCCGCAAACTGAACAAGGGAATCAAATTCATTTTTGGCTGCCTGAATTGCCAGCCTTTTTTCTCTTTCCCGCTTTTCCTTTTCTTCTTTGGCCAGTTGTTCCGCTTCCTGTCTGGCTTTTTCTCGCATTCTGGCCATTTCTTCCATAACCTGTCTGGCCTTTTGCTTATTACATATTATTAATTGTTCTTCTGCTTCCTTATGTCCATGGGCCGATGCTTTGGCAAACCATTTTACTGCCTCATCCACATCCGGTTCCACAATGACCGTTTCACCGCAGCGCTGGCCTTCCAGATAGGCCATCCCCAAAAGGTATTCCGCCTCGTCATTTTCCGTTTCGGCAAATTGTTTTAAAGCCTCAAATTCATTCATGGCAGCTCTGGCCATTAACTGGGATTTCGCCTGATTTTCTTTCTTTTCCCGTTCTTTGGCTTCCAGACTGGCACGCAGCTCCTGCTGCGCCCGCTGATTTTCCTCAAAAATCTTTTGGACATATTGTTCATTCAGCAGTTCCATGCATTTCTGCCGCTTTTCTTCTGCTCCCGGATACCCCTTTGATGCCAATTGGCTGAACCAATACAGTGATTCATCCAAATTGGAGGAAACCACAGTGATTCCTGCATGCTCAACCCCATGAAACTGGGCTGTCGCTACCTGATACTGGGATTCCTGATCACCGCTCTCAGCCTTCCTGCGCAGCATATAAAATTCTTTTCTCAAAGCCTCTGCTTCGGCGGCCTTTTCCTTTTCTGCTCTGACTACACCGTAGATATGATCTTCAGTAATTGCTTTCGCTTTCCCGACAACATCCTCCGCTATATTGGCGGGGCGTTGGCCTGGCCGGTTTATATTGATACCGTCTTCCAGAATATTCAGCAGATCGCCCATGTTGAAGCGGATTTCCAGACCTTCTTCGCCGTCCTCTTCTTCCCGGTCCCACTGCTTGTCATTGTAGCCCTCATTTTTTATGGCATCAGCAACACGCTGACAGATCTCATCCTGCCGCAGCAGCACCTCCTGGTTTTGCTGCTCCGCTATTTTGGCTTTTACCTGTTCCAGGTACCTGGCGGCAGCTTCAACCCCATTTTCCTGTGCCTTTTCAAAATAATACTGGGTTCTGACCAGGTCCTGATCCACATACTGTCCTTTATAAAAGAATGTTCCCGCATAAAAATATGCCGGTTCATATCCCGCCTCCGCCGCTCGGATGATCAGTCCGGTTGCTTTTTCCTCATCCTTCTTTAATCCTTTTCCCTCAAAATAACATAGTCCCAGCCAGAAAAGTCCTTCACTGTTATCCGCCTCTGCCGCAACCTGAAAACAAGCAATCGCTTTTTCATAATCCTGATCGGTTCCCCGGCCATGATAATATAAAATACCCAGCATCTGATTGGCATCGATACTGCCTGCTTTAACACCATCACATAACAATAAAAATGCTTTTTTATAACTTCTGGCGACATACTCACCATCCATAAAAAAACGGGCAAGACATATCTTAGCCTGGGAATGTCCCAGTCGGGAAGCCTTCTCATAATACTCAATGGCCTTTTCCGCATTCTTGTCACAACCGTTTCCATTTATATGGCACTCACCCAATTCATAATACACTTCCGCCTTATTTAAGGGGAGTGCTTTTTGATAGCGCTGCAATGCCTTTTCATAATTAATAGCCGTGCCCTTACCGTAGTAGTAAGCCACACCCAGTAAATAATCTGCTTCTAAAATCCCGTTGTTGGCGGCCCGGCGTAAATAAAGGATTGCCTTGCCTGCATTCTGCGGAACCTTCTTTCCCTCAAAATAAAGCTGACCCAAAAGCATATCTGCCTTTGCTTCACCCTGCTTGGCCGCTGCTTCCAGCCACATAATAGCACCCGGAATATCTATTTCCCCATATTTTCCCAGGAGAATATCTCGGCCACGTTCAAATTTCTCATTGACCGATAATTTTTGTACTTGTTTTTTTTCTTCATTCATAACCGCGATCCTCCCCCATTATTATTAAAAAATCTTTTTCAATAATTATAAAGGTCTGACGGATGAATGTAAACCAAATAAAAAAATTTACGGAAAATTGTATAAAAGAAAAGTTCCTGCCCTCCCTTTTATTGTTCCTTTTTTTATGAAGCCACGCTTCCTCTTTTCTTCTTCCATATATTCATCTTATACAATACCACTAAAAGGATCGCCGAAATGGCATTACTGATCACAACTGAATACCAGATGCTCCTGACGCCCATATGAAGCCATTGTTCACAGATAAACAAAGTTGCAAACCGGAATATCCATAGTCTGGAAGCATCCACTGCCATCGTCACCTCCGTATGCCCGCTTCCCTGGAACAGGCCCATGGTGCTGTTGTAAATACCGTTTGTAAAACACCACAATGCCATTACGCTCAAAAAATCCGCCGCCATGACAATAACATTCGGATCTGTTGCAAATATCCGGACGATGGCTGTGGAAACCGGCATTCGGGACAAAACAAATCCGCCTGCCAACAAAAACAAAACACTGATCCGCCGGGAAATCCGATATCCCTTTTCGGCGCGATCCAGCTGCATTGCTCCCACATTCTGTCCGACAATGGTCGATACAGCCGAACCGATGGCATTGGACGGCAATGAAATGAGACCATTGATTTTATTTCCGATACCATAAGCTGCCATTGCCTCGGTGCCATATTTCAAAACATTTTTGCTCATTAACAGAAAGCCAAACTGCATCGTACTGCCGCCGATAGCTGTGGGCAGTCCGATAATCAGGATATTTTTTATTTTTTCTGATTCAAATTTTAGTTTTTTTAAATTCAGATATACTGTCTTATTTCTCTTATGTAATAAAATAAAAGCAAACACTGCAGGTATTGCTGTTGCCAATACGGTGGCAGCGGCAGCACCTGCCACGCCCCACTTCCAAACTATCATAAATACCGGGTCTAAAATCATATTAATGGTAATACCACACAAGTTAAGAAGCATCGGTTTTACGGTATCCCCCTGAGCCTGGTGGACTGACGTAAAGATATTGGTTATATATAGAAATGGCATATTGAATATGACAATTCGCATATAGGTATCGGCGTATTCCCAGGTCTTTCCCTCTGCTCCCAGCCAGGTTACAATATTACCGGTGGTAAGGAATATTACGCCGGCACAGATGATTGCAAAGATCATGGCGCAGGCAAAGATCTGATTGGCCATGGAACGGGCATCTTCCTTCTTTCCGGCACCGATGTATTGGGCAATCAAAACCGCACCTGCTACCGTTATACCCGAGCCGAAGTTAATCACGATATTTTGCAGAGGCGTCACCAGATTAATAGCCGCCAGTTCATGGGTTCCCAGTTTACCCAGCCAGAATGTATCCGTCAGATTATACATGGTCTGTAAGAAACTGTTCAGGATCATGGGAATGGTCAATGACAGTATTGCTTTTACAATACTGCCACTTAAAATAAAATTCTGATCTTCTTTTTTCATCATTTAATAACCTTCCAACAACAACTCCCGATATATTCCGCCAAGCTCTTTCAATCCTTCAGCAATACAGCGCCCGAAGGTAACCGCTCCTGTATATTGCAAATGGGTGTTATCTGTCAGGCCCTCTGGCTTGGATACAAATTCTCCGGCAGCCAGATGCATATACCACTTCCTGGTTTCTTCTGCCCCTACCTGAATCAGCTCTTCCCTGCTCTTACTGTACAGGTCAACCAATGGCACCCTCATTTCATCGGCTGTTTGTTTCATCGCCGTGACATAATCCGTATGTTCTCCCGCTTCCAACTGTCCATCGTCCGCAAAGCACCGCCGCTCTAACGGTGTTATCAGCACCGGATATGCTCCCTTGTCATATGCAGCTGCCACAAATTTCCCCAAGTTCTCTTTATATTCTTTAAAAGGATTGGTATAGCGTTCACTATCCTCTATCTTCTCATCATTATGTCCAAACTGAATAAACAGGAAATCTCCTTTTCCGATGGTCTCTGCTATCACCGCCAGCCGTCCCTGGTCAATGAAACTTTTCGTGCTTCTGCCATTGATAGCATGATTGATGATTTCTGCGTCTTCCTGCAAAAACAAATGAAATACCTGTCCGATACCGGTCTGGGGGTAAGTTAATATACTGTTATATGCTACAGTGGAATCCCCTGCCCAAAAAATTTTTTTCATAATCTCTCTCCTGTATATAAGCTATTCCTGACATCAGAAAATACGGCAACCGGATAATTCTCTTCGGCCGCCGCATCCTTCGACATTCTTAAAACATTACTCTTTTACCGCACCTGCATTGACGCCTGTTACAAAATATTTCTGGAGGAACGGATAAACAATCATAAAGGGAAGAATTGCTACCATAACTGCCGCATTCTTTACGGTATTTTCGGTTGCCGCGCCCGTGGCTCCGGGCAAATCACTACCCATGATAACACTTCTTAATTTCATCTGGAAATTATAAAGATCCGCATTGGTAATATATAATTTATAATGCGTATAATCATTCCAGAAGGCTACTGCAAACATCAAGCCGATAGACGCCAGCGCTGCCTTGGAAAGAGGCAATACAATCTTGGTGAAGGTTTGCATCGGTGTACATCCGTCCAGTGTCGCTGATTCAAACAAACTGGTAGGAATACCTTCAAAGAAGTTGCGCATCAGGACCAGATTGTAGATATTGATGGCCGGAAGAAGCATAACGCTCCATAAGGTATTTGTCAGATGTAAGCCTTTCATTACCAGGTATAAGGGAATCATACCACCTTCAAAAATCATGGTAAACAGCAGGAAGTTAGCAAAAAAGTTTCTGCCGGGCATATCCCATTGAATCAATACATACGCACCCATAGTGGACAGCAGCAAGCCTAACGCCGTTCCGCCCAGGGTAGTAATAAAAGAAACAATCAGCGGACGGTAAAGGGTCTTATTGGTAAACACTGACGCGTAACCGTCAAATCCGAATTTTTCCGGCCACAGCTTCATACCATATGCTGTCCGCATATCAAGGGAATCCACGATAACCTTCCACATGGGAATCAGAATAATCAGACAGATAATGATAAAAATTAGTCCATTTACTATATTAAATACGGGAATTTTCTTTTTCTTTGTTTTCATAATCTGCCTCCTAAACGATTCCGCGTCCGTCACGTACTTTTTTACTGATTTGGTTACATATGAGCACCAGTACACAGGCTACCAGCGATTTGAACACACCTACCGCCGTGGTGTAACCGTAATTGGGGATTGCCCCACTGTTAAAAGTCTGATAGTAGATATAGGTCTGCAATACATTGGCTTTCTCCATAACCGCGTCATTTTGCATAACGAATGCTGACTCAAACAGATTCATAACCTTGGCCAGGTTCAGGATCAGAACCGTAATAATTGTATTTCTAATGGCTGGGAAGGTAATAAATCTCATTTTCTGCCACCGCCCGGCACCATCTATCCCTGCTGCTTCGTAAATCTCTGTATTTATTCCGGACAGGGTTGCCAGGAAAATAATGGTTCCCCAACCGGTATCTTTCCAAATATTAATGACGTAGTAAGAAAATCTCCACCAATTTTTATTTCCCAAAAAGTATATTTCTTTACCGGCGTCCAAAATACCGGTAGATACTAAAAATGAATTGATCATACCTGCCGATGTGGGTGACATGATCAGGGAAAATACTGATGCTGTTACAACCCAAGACATAAAATGCGGCAAATAAACAATCGTCTGTGCAACCTTTTTAAATTTCAAACTTATAATTTCATTCAGCAATAAAGAAAGAATAACTGCCATTCCCGTATTTAAAACGAGCTTCAGAATACTCAGTTCCAACGTATTTCTAAAGGCCAGCCAAAAATTCGGCATGGAAAACATTTTTCTAAAATTATCCAGCCCAACAAATACTGGTTCCTTGATCCCTTTGTACTCCGTAAAGGCATAATAAATACCAGTCATCGGAGCATAAAAGAAAACTAAAGCAAACAGAAATACCGGCAAAAACATCAAATAGAAACCTCTGTATTTATATAATTTTGCTTTTAATCTGGCGTTCCCCGCCGAACTTACTTTATTATTATTTTTGCTCATATCCGCTTTTCCTCTCTCAAGAAAACGGAGCTATAGAACAATTTCCAATATTCTATAGCTCCGCGCTATCATTTCTTCAGGATTTATTTCCTTATCTGTTTAAAGATTCAACAATTGTATTGGACCATTCTTCGCCGCCATCAGCTTTGAATTTAGCCATTCCGTCTTCTACGGACATACCCTGGGTAACAACCTGAGCAATGATTTCTTTCTTCAAGGTCATCAAGTCACCATTGTACTGGCTCATTTCTTCAGTTGATACAACCAGATCGGTCATATGAGAATTCGTGTTAAAGATGTCTGCCGAATTTTTTACTTCTGCTGATACTGCTGTAGGATCATTAGCTAAAGTAGCGATTGCAAGCAGGGGAGCAATGTGATTCTTGGTATACTGAGCACCTTCTGCATCAGCATCTTCCAGGAAGTGGAATTCGCCTTCTGCATAGGTTTTACCGCAAACTTCTTCTGCTGCTGTTGACCAGTGGGTACCTTCCACACCATAGGTCCAGAGGAACTGTACATCACCGCCGTCTAACATGGTTTCGATAAAGTATTTGAATACGCCTTCAGGATTTTCACATTTTTCGGTAATACACCATGCGGGAGCAATACGTTCAATATAAGTACCGATTTCTGCGATGGGTTTCATTGCTACTAAATCAGAAGGAAGTTCATTAGCTTCCAGGTTGTTCTTCAACTGGCCTGCCCAGTCGCCTGCCCAGTATGTAAACACACCGAATTTATCTTCATAGAATTTATTACGGCAGTCTTTGGTTCCGTTGGTCAGGGATTCTTTATCAATATAACCAGCTTCATAAGCTTCTTTCATTCTTTCCAAAGCACCCTTCATGGATTCTTCGGCAAATCCGTCTGCCCAGGTACCATCATCTTTCATATAGAAGCTGGGATATGCATCCTGATAAAATTCAGGCAGGTAGTTTACGTAAGGATCTTCATTACCGATGAGGCCGGCTGCGGATACTGCATAGGTATCGCCATTGGTGCCGTTTCCATCAGGATCGCCGGTGGTAAATGCTTCGATCATGGCAAGATATTCAGCATAATTGGTAGGAACAGTAAGTCCGCAATTGTCTAACCATGCCTGTTTTACATAAGTAACACAACCGTTACCACGAGCCGGTGACATTCCGTAAAGAGAACCGTTCAGCTTCATTCCTTCAACAACACCTTCATTAACAATACGGCCGGAAGCCTTCAGTTCGGAATTGTCATATGCTTCGGTCATATCCCAGAGAACACCTTCAGAAGCATAGCCGGGATAATAGGTTGATCCTAACAGGATAACATCCGGCCAGTCGCCGCTTGCCAAAGTCTGGCCCAGAACATCATAATATGCATCATGGTCAGGCTGAATAATTTCTAATTCAATACCGGTTAACTCTTCCCACTTCTTTTCAAAAGCATCTCTGCCTCTTGCCTGAGTTACTAATGTAGAATCTGCCATAATAGTAATTTTTTCAGGTTTTGTAATTTCTGCTTCGGCAGCTGCAGATTCTGCTGCTGTATCAGTTGTTGTCTCGGCAGCTGTTTCGGTTTGTGCTGCAGTTTCGGTTTTGGTTTCCTCTGTTTTGGATGATCCACATCCAACGATCAGAGAGGCTGCCATGGTAGTTACCAAAAGCAAGGATATTAATTTGTTTTTCATAAAAACCTCCTTAAAATGTGTTATGAGTTTCCGTGATGTAAGTGCTTTCACGTTGTAAGCCTACTTTATCATTTGTTTGATTATTTAGCAAGAAACAATTTTTGAATGAGGATACATTTTTTATTGTTATTGTTTGGGAAGCCTGTATTTATCACATTTTTGTAACCGCTTACATCATTGTATTTTTTTGTAATTAATGCTAGAATAGAATTTGACTTTATGAAAAGGGGGTTTATACTTTGAATCAAAAGATAAAAATGGCTGTTCCCAGTTCCTTAATGATTCGCATTGCATTATCCTACAGCGCTTTCCTGTTTGCCTGCCTGTTGTTAATCGTCTATATTTATACCTCAGACATCCGCAATTCCCAGGAGGAATTCTGGATGCAGAATAAATCGGTACTGCAAAGTTCCATCAACCTGATTGACAGTGATATATTAATTATGGATACTTTCTGCCGCCAGCTTTCTCAAAACAGCAATTTTATGCGTCTGGCCAAGATGGCCGACAATTCAGATAACACCTTTTATATAACCGCATATAAGGTGAAAAGCAATCTTGCTTCCTATTTTATTACTTCTACCCTTTTACCGGGAGATAAATATTTTATTTTTTTAAGAAATTCCAACTATATTTTGTCCATCAATCAATTTGAATCGGCCGAACTATATTATAATGGAATCAGAAACTTTTCGCCGGTTTCTTACGATTCCTGGATCCGGCTTATGAAAGAAGATTTTTCTTCCGGTTCCATGTACCGTATGGCCGATTACAGCGACCTTACCAAAAATGACTATATGTATATTCTGGATGCCAATGCTCTTACATATAAGACCATCGAAGCAACTGTAGGCTTTGAAGTTAACAGTGAAAAATTGCGCCATGCTTTCGGCGGCCTCTACCTGGAAGACAGCGCTTATCTGCTGGTTACCGACGCTGGAGATCAGCAAATGTTTCTCTTGTCCGATGGCATGGAATGTTCTCCCAACGGTCCGCTGCTGACCTCCCTTTCTTATGAGGATAACTTCAGTTATTTTGACCAGAATAATGCAAATATGCATGTAACGCATCTGACTTCCTCCACCAATGGCTGGAAATATTATCTGGTACAGCCGGAGAGCATTGCGCTGGCCCATAATAACTATCGTTATCTATCAATTGTTTTGCTTATTATCGGTTTATTGACCGGTCTTGGCCTGATCATTCTCCTGGTCCGCCGTATTACCAAGCCGGTATACCAATTGGATGGCCGTTTAAAAGAAGCCATTACCGATAATGAACAGTTACAGGAAGAGATCGAACATCAGAAACCACTTGTCCGCAGTTCCTATATCCGCCAGCTTTTATTGGGTAATATTAACACTCCTGATGAAATGGACTATATCCGGGATTATCTGCAATTATCCGAAGAGCATCTTTATTTTAATGTCCTTTACATGGTGGTCTACAATAATGAAAATACGGAGCTGGAAAACACCGATTCCGAAACAGCTGCAGCTCTTCCACAATTGATGCAGGATGCTTTTACTGAATATTTATCAGCTCCCGGAACCGATATTTATCTTTATTCTCCTGCCGAGCGGATCTATGCGGTATTGCTGGCCTTTACGGAGGAATCTTCCGGCGATATTATTAAACTTCAGGAAAAAGCCCTGAAACTTCATGATTATCTGCTGGATGCCCACGGAATCTGGCTGTTTTCCGGTTTGGGACGCCAATGTGATTCTCTGGCCAATGTCTGGGAGGCTTATCAGCAGGCTTCCGATGCTGCCAGCTATACAGCCAAAAATTATATATTTCTTCCTTATGAAATCATTCAAAAGGATTCCAGTGTGTTTTATTATCCTTCCGAGCTTTCCACCAAGCTGGTACACTTCATCACTTCCGGAAATAAAGATCAGGTAACGGCATTATTCGGTCTGATCCATCAGGAAAACATGGAAGAACGTTCACTGCCGGTCAATATGATGAAATTTTTATTATCCGATATTCGTAATACCCTGTTAAAAGCCCGTTTCAGTGTGGCGGCCGTTTCCCCCGAGGCAAAAGTCCGGCAGCAAAATGTGGACCGGCTATTTGAGGATCATTTATCCTTTAAATTGTGCGAGGACATTGCTCTTGAACTGTGTGATATCTTTAATACCGGAAAAGACAGCAACGATTTGATCGGCAACATTGAAAAATACATCCAGGATAATTTCCGGGATCCTTCTCTTTGCTTAAATAAAATATCCGACGAGTTTGCCATTTCGGAAAGTTATTTTTCTCATATGTTTAAAGAAAAATGTAAGGTAAATTTTTCGGTTTATCTCGAAAATATCCGGCTCACCGAAGCAGCCAGAATTATTGAAGAAAACAGCTGTAATATTTCCGAGCTTTATCTGGAGGTCGGATATAATAACCCCACCTCCTTCCGGCGGGCTTTTAAGAAAAAATACGGCGTTGCCCCCAGTGCTTTACGCTTAGCCGAATAATCAAAGGACAATTATTATGTTTCCATTTCAAACATCAACTCCGGAGGCCGCTGGAATCCCCTCTGCTTCCATCATTCAATTGATCAAAAAACTGAACCAACATGAAATTCCCATGCACAGCATCTTAATGATGCGTCATGGGAATTTAATTGCCGAAGGCTATTATGCTCCTTATCAGGCCAATACCCTGCACCGGATGTTTTCCATCAGCAAAAGCTTCACGGCTATTGCCATCGGACTATTGGCACAGGAAGGACGGCTTTCTTTAGATGACCGGATTATCGATTACTTCCCGGAAAAATTGCCTGTCCGGATACATCCTTATGTTGCGGCTACGACCATCCGGAATATGCTGATGATGCGCAGCTGCCACGCCCAGACAACTTATAAAAACCGCCGGGATGAGGATTGGGTGGAAAGCTTTTTTACGGCCACTCCCACTCATCCGCCAGGTAAACTTTTTCACTATGATACTTCTTCTGCACACACTCTATGTGCTTTGGTTGAAAAGCTTGCCGGCAAACCAATGCTGGATTATTTAAAAGAAAAATGTTTGAATGAATTGGATTTCTCCAAAGAATCCTATATGCTGACCGACCCTTTCGGTATTTCCATGGGCGGCAGCGGACTGATGGCAACTCCAATGGATGCCTTGAAATTTGGATATCTGATTGCTAACAAAGGATGGGTAAATGGGAAACAACTGCTGGATCCTGCCTATATCACTGCTGCCACTGCCTGTCAAACCGCTACGGCGATGCATGCCCCCTGTTTAAGTGAATCCTTCGGATATGGCTACCAATTTTGGCGCAGTGCCCACAACGGTTATGTTTGTTACGGTATGGGCGGCCAGTTCATTATGTTCCTTCCCGATTATGATTTCATTCTGGTTACCACTGCCGATACCCAGGGGATCAGCGGCGGCAATCAGATTATTTATGATGCACTTTATGATATCCTGCTCCCAGTAATGGCTGCGGAAGCCCTGCCGGAGAATCCCTCTGCTTGGGCTTCCCTTTCTCACCTGTTAAGGCATTTGTCAGTCTCACCGCTGAAGGACCGGCAAAATCTTGGTATAAACAGCAGCAAAATGACCTTAATTAACGGCAAAACCTTTATCCTTAAAGAAAATTCGAATCAATTTGAATCTTTTTGTGTTGCCCTTTCCCCCGCTCAGCCGGAAACCGGTCTTTTGACCTATAAAAATGCCGAAGGAACTCATCTTGTGCCCTTTGGTTTCGGACATACGGAGGAGTCCCTCTTTTCTTCCCAGTCTTTCCGCTGTATCACCAGTGCCGTATGGCTGGATACCGATACTTTGCACATCAAATGCCAATTGATCGACACGTGTGTGGGATGGATCCAGTTTATGCTTGTATTTGGTGAACACGATGTTACTATATTTATGGATAAAAAAGTAGAATATCTTTTTGAGGAATACATCGGTCATTTATATGGTACGGTCTGTTAATGTCCTACGATGTTTATAGTTTCCCGGGCAATCATCAATTCCTCATTGGTGGGAACAGTCATAACGGTTACTTTACTATCGGGCGTAGATACGATAATATCTTCTCCTCTTACGCTGTTGGCATTTGCATCTATCTGAATCCCTAAAAACTCCAGGTACTGGCATACTTTTTCCCGGATAAAGCTGCTGTTTTCACCGATACCGGCGGTAAAGCAGATAACATCCACGCCGTTCATTGCCGCCGCATACCCACCGATGTATTTGGCAATCCGATAGATGTAAGCCTTCATGGTCCGAACAGCTTCCGGTTTTCCTTCCCTGTAGGCACTTTCCACATCCCTGAAATCAGCCGAACCGCCGTTTTGCAAACCGCTCATGCCGGATTTTTTATTTAAGATTTCTGTAATCTCCTGTACCGTCTTATGTTCCTTTTCCACCAGAAATTCGATAATGGCGGGATCAAGATCGCCGGAACGGGTTCCCATGATCAACCCTTCCAAAGGAGTCATGCCCATGGACGTATCCACACTTTTGCCGTTCTTAACTGCCGTAACACTGGCGCCGTTGCCAAGATGGCAGACAATGATCTTCAGATTTTGATAATCTCTGCCCAGTACCTGTGCCGCCCGTTCTGATACGTATGCATGGCTGGTACCATGAAATCCATATCTTCTGACTTTATATTTCTGATAATATTCATAGGGAATTCCATAAAGATAAGCCTCTTCCGGCATGGTCTGATGAAATGCCGTATCATAGACCCCAACCATGGGAGTAGCCGGCATCAATTCCCGGCAAGCCCGGATACCCACCAAATTGGCCGGGTTATGTAAAGGGGCCAGATCATTACATTCCTCCGTGGCGTTGATGACCTCATCGGTAATCAGCACCGAACCGGCACACTTCTCTCCGCCATGAACCATTCGATGCCCTACCGCACCGATCTCTCCCAGATTCTGAAGAACCCCATTCCCGGAAGACGTCAGCGCTTCCAACACCAGCCGCACTGCCCGTAAATGGTCTTCCATCACTGCTTCCACTACCGTCTTTTCCTTTCCTGACGGTTCATAAACCAGCCGGCTTCCTTCGCCGCCAATCCGTTCACAAATTCCCTTGGCAATGGTCTCCTCGGATTCCCCATTGATCAATTGAAATTTCAAAGACGAACTTCCGCAATTAATAACTAATATATGCATCTTCATTCTCCTTCCACACATTTTCAAAACTACTACTGTAACTGGGCCTGAACAGCCGTCAGGGCTACAACCCCCACAATATCCTGCCAGGAACATCCTCTTGAAAGATCGTTGACGGGTCTGGCAATCCCTTGCAGCATCGGCCCATAGGCTTCCGCATTCCCCAGCCGCTGCACCAGTTTATAAGCAATATTACCACAGTCCAGATTGGGAAATACCAAAATATTGGCTTTGCCCGCCACCTCACTGCCGGGTGCTTTAGACTTGGCTACCTGGGGCACCAGGGCTGCATCGGCCTGTAATTCGCCGTCAATGGTTAAATGGGGATATTCCTCTCTGGCGATTCTGGTGGCTTCCACCATCTTATCTACCAGGGGATGCTTGGCACTGCCCTTGGTAGAATGGGATAACATGGCGATTACCGGTTTCGCTCCCACCAGACTTTTAAAGCTTCTGGCCGAAGAATCCGCAATAGCCGCCAGCTCTTCAGCTGTGGGGTCTTGATTCAAGCCACAGTCGGCAAACAAAAAAGTGCCGTCTTCCCCATATTCACTGCCCGGGCAGCACATCAGAAAAAATCCTGACACCAGTTTTACGCCGGGGGCTGTTTTGAGGATCTGCAAGGCCGGCCGCAAGGTATCCGCCGTGGCATGACAGGCTCCGGCCACCATTCCATCGGCATGATTGGCTTTGACCATAACTACGCCAAAGGTCAGATAGTCATTGAGCAAAATTTCTCTGGCCTTTTCCGGCGTCATCCCTTTAGATTTCCTGATTTCATAGAGCAGCTCCACATATTCCTCCAGCCGTTCACTGGTTTCGGGATTGACAATTGTCACCCCCTCCAGCTCGATTTCCAGCCAGGTGGCACCATCGGTTATTTTGTCAGGATTACCGATCATGACCACATTGGCAATCCCCTCCTGCATAATGTGAGATGCCGCGATCAGGGTTCTTTTATCGGTAGTTTCCGGCAAAACAATGGTTTTACGCTCCATCCTTGCTTTATTTTTGATATGTTCAATGTATGACATGACAACTTTTCCTTTCTTGATATAATCCTCCGGGATTATATTTTTCTTTTACTTATGGTAAAATACAATAAAAACCTGATCAGGAGAAACCCATGAAAAACATTGATCTTTATGTCTCTGCCCATGAATCTATCACAAAGGCTGTGCATTCCGTCCCGGCGGATCATACCGGCGGGATTGTCATCCATATTGCACCCGGCATTTATTATGAAAAAGTGACCATTGACCGGCCGTTTCTGACCTTAATCGGTGATACTCCGGAAAATACCGTTATCACCTATGATGATTATGCCAATGCCCTGATGCCGGACGGTTCCAGACGGGGAACCTTTCGTTCCTATACAATGCTGATTGATGCCCATGACGTGTGCCTGAAAAACCTGACTGTGGAAAATTCTTCCGCGCCCCGTTCTTTGGCCGGCCAGGCTATTGCCCTGTATGCCGATGGTGACCGGCTGATCTTTGACAATTGCCAATTCAGAAGTTTTCAGGATACTTTATTTACCGGACCGCTGCCGGAAAAAGAATACCAGCCGGGAGGTTTTGTCGGTCCCAAAGAATTTTCCCCCCGGATCAACGGCCGACATTTCTATCATCATTGTCTGATTGCCGGTGATATTGATTTTATCTTTGGCAGTGCCACCGCATACTTTGAAGATTGTGATATCCGCTCGGTTCATAGTGAAGAGCTGCCCCCTGATGAAAATGGCACAACTCCCGTTTATGGCTATGTTACCGCCGCTTCCACTCCTCCCGGCCAAACCTTCGGATACGTTTTTCATAATTGCCGACTGACCAGTGATTGTCCTGAAAAAAGCGTATATTTAGGAAGGCCTTGGCGCGATTATGCTAAAACCGTGTTTTTGTCCTGTCGCATGGATGCTCACATCAAACCGGAAGGGTTTCATGATTGGGATAAAATCCATGCCAGAGATTTATTTTTTTATGGGGAAAATAATAATTATGGGGAAGGAGGGGCTTCCGCCGGCCGGGTGCCCTTTGTCCGGATGCTTTCTAAAGTACAGGCTGATGCTTATACCCTGAATAATGTATTGGGCGGCGCCGACCACTGGAATCCTTCCCTGTAAAGAATTTCTAACTGCAAGGTTATGCCTGATCCCATAACTCCTGGATGTGCTCCCGGGCTGCTTCGGCATTTTCCGGAAGCGTATCTTCCAATGTTACATGGATATAAGGCTTGTTCTTTTTGATATAGTTGATGATGGGGGCATAATTCATTTTTCCCAAACCGGCAGCAACTGATTTTAACTCGCCATCCACCACATTATAATCCTTAATATGTACCACCGCCGTGTCTTCACCCAGCAGTCTGATAGATTCTTCCAAAATGGCAGTCTGATCCTGATAATTATCCATATCCAGCAGGTTAACCGGATCCAGGATGATCTGCAGATTGGGTGAAGCAATGGTATCCAATACTTCTCTGGCTCTGGCCGCATCATAAACGATATGTCTGGCCACCGGTTCGATTGCCACAAGCACACCCATCTGTTCGGCATATTGCACTACCGGCCGCAAACCGCTGATAAACTGTTCCAGTGCTTCCTTACTCCGGCAGGCCGGTTCATACCGGTAATCGGCATTGGGCGCACCAGTCTCGGTTCCCACCACACCGCATCCCAAAAGGGAAGCAAAGCGAATATGGGCGCGATACTTTTGTTGGATAGCTTTCAGCTCTTTCGGTTCCGGATGAGCCAGATTCAGGTAACAGCCAAGTACCGCAAAATCAATTTTCTTTTCCCAAAACAACCTTTTCAGATACATGGCATATCCCGGGGTCAGCGCACCGTCGGCAACTGAATTTTCATTAATCACCTTGGATAAGGCAACATGGGCACAGGCAAATCCCTGTTTTCCAACCTCTTCCAACCGCTGGGGCAGCGGCAGTTCCTTAGCGTCGTGTAAACGTATTCCTAACTGCATATTTGATCTCCTTTTTATATGAATGATTCTTCCACATTTTCCAATATAAATGCTTCTCCATCCTGTCCCGTCACGGTCACGTCTGACACTATAGCTTTTTTCACATTATGCAGATACATCCCTTTCCGGACGCAAGGTTCCACTCCCATGGACATAGAGGGAACATCCATCACCGGATTATCACAAAAACTGATATGAATATCCCGCATTTCAATCTCTTCAATTTTCTGCTCCGGCAGACCGTCAAAGTAAGCGGCGGCCACATGACAGTTGGTGGCTTCAATATGCTCAAAAACTAATTTTTTAATGCGAGGCGTTCTTTCATCTGCCGGATATAATTCTCTGGACTGTACATACTCCGATTTTCCGTCCGGGTCACAACAATAAAAACAATTCACCACTAACGGGGTCATCACATGGTCCATCTTGATATTTCGGAAAACAATTTCATCCAATACTGCATCTTCACCTCTGCCCCGGCGGGTCTTAATACGTAAGCCCCGATCCGTGTGGGAGAACAGGCAGTTTTCCACAATCAGTTTTTTTACCCCGCCAGCCATCTCACTGCCGATGGTTACCGCTCCGTGTCCATTTTCCATTAAACACTGGAACACTTTAATATTTTCCGAAGAACGTTTATGTTTTTTGCCAAAATAAATCTTTCCGGCTTTAACTGCGATACAGTCATCACCCAGCGAAAACTTCACGCCGGCAATATCCACATTCACACAGGATTCCGGATCCAGTCCATCGGTATTGGGGGAATTGGCCGGATTCTTGACAGTCAGTCCATAAAATCTGAGGTCATCGCTGAAATAAGGGTGGATGGTCCAGCAGGGACTGTTCTGGAACAGCAGACCCTGGACGGTAATATTTCGGCAGCCGTTCAAAAACAACATTCTGGGACGGAAGGCACCATCCATTTTTTTGGGATTCTTCCACCAGTTATCCACCGCTGCATTTCCTTCTATCGTTCCCTCACCGTAAACAGTCACATTTTCCACTCCGATTCCGGTAAGGATACTGGCATACATCTTCAGCGGATTACCTTCCCAGGTTCCCAGATTATATTCTTCTTTTTCATCATAGCTCTCAATCAGTCCGGGCAAAACCGGGTACAGAGTTTTATCCGGTATGGCCGAAAGAACGGCATCACCGGTAATTTCCAGAGAAATATTGCTTTTTAAAAACAGGCTTCCTACGGCATAGGTTCCTCTGGTAATCAACACCCGGCTTTGCTCGGGACAGGATAAAATAGCTGCCTGAATGGCACTTGTATCATTATGGATGCCGTCGCCTTTGGCACCAAACTCACGAACATCCAGGGTAACGAACTCGTAGCCGGTAGTGAAACTGATCTTCCCTTTGCTCTCTCCTGCTTTTGTCATAACTTCCAATTGATAGGCTGTTTCCGGTTTCAGAGAGAAAATCGAGGTGATCACCCGATCCGTTGTTTGGACAAGCCTGGCGTTGAGAAAAAGATCATATTCTTCCCTGGTATAATAAATGCCGCCGTCTTCGATGGCTATGGTTGCACTTCTGGCGGTTTTGGCCAATAATCTGATTTCCATCTTTCTACCATACTCCTTTACAATTCTTTTTTCAACTGCAAAAGCTGTGCATACCCCATCATAAACGGTCCTACGCCCTTGGAATCATCCTTGACGATTTTTTCGGAAAGATAATATTCCACACTGCCATCCCGATGAGGGGAAGTTTCTTCCGGCCCCAGTCCGGCCACATGGCAGATTCCATCCAGGTGGATCTCGTTTTGTTCTTCCTTCAACTGCCTGGAGATAATACCCTCGATAATGCCGATACCGATATCTGCATATTTTTCCTTCGATAATATTCCCATCCGGCAAGCCTTGATGATTGCATAACCGATCATGGCACTGCCGGAAGTTTCCAAATAATTGCCATCCACATCAGGGCGGTCGATTACCTGATAGAACATTTTGCTTTCTTCATCCTGATATTGCAGGATTCCCTGAATGGCCTCTTTGAACAATTCCTGAAGCCTTTTATAATATTCAAAAATCTCGATACTCATGGCGTCCATCACATCCACCAGCGCCATAAGATACCAGCCCATGCTCCTTAACCAGAAGTTAGGTGAGCAGCCGGTTTCCTTATTACACCAGAATTGCTTTTTGGCCTCATCAAACGCATGATAGTAAAGACCCTTTTCCTGTTCATATAAATATTTGCGGACATTTTCAAACTGATTCATAATATCAATATATTTTTCTTTATTATCATATTTTGTTTCATACTCGGTATAAAAAGGCTGAGCCATATACAAACCATCCAGCCAGATCTGATTAGGATAAATCTGCTTATGGAAGAAATTACCGCTTTGACAGCGAGGGTGATTCCGCAGCTCATCCATGATAAATTCAATTGCTTTCCGGTACTTTTCTTCCCCGGTCTGATCATACATAAAGAACAAAATCTTACCGCAGTTCACACTGTCAATGTTGTACTTCCCTTTTTCATAATAAAGGATTTCCCCTTCCTCAGTAATAAAGTGCTTAAGATATTTTTCAATAAAATCATAATACCGCTGCTCTCCGGTAGCTTCATACATCTGTCTTGCCCCAATCAAAACGCAGCCATCCTCATAATTCCAGTACTCTTTATAGTTGGTATAATCCTGTAAATATTTTTCTAAAAATTTTTCTGTTTTTGCCATCCCAGTCAATCCTTTCTGTTATTTATAAGGTAACACCTTTTTTAAAAATTGCCATGTCGTGGTATCCGGCGGCTTCACTGCAAACCTTCTCACCGGAAGCTACCCGCAATACATAATCAAACAAATCCTGCACCATTTCATCATTTTCCCGGCCTTCCAGCAAGGCTCCGGCATTAAAGTCGATCCAATTTTTCTTTTTCCCCGCCAGATTGGAGTTGCTGGAAATCTTAACGGTGGGAACCGGTGATGCAAAGGGCGTTCCTCTGCCGGTGGTAAATAATACAATGTGAGCGCCGCTGGCTGCCAGGGCGGTTGCTGCCACCAGATCGTTGCCCGGCGCACTTAAAAGATTCAGTCCCGGTGTCTCTACCACCTGCCCGTATTCCAGCACACCTTTCACCGGCGCACTGCCTGATTTCTGAGTACAGCCAAGAGATTTGTCTTCCAAAGTAGAAATCCCGCCATCTTTATTTCCCGGTGAGGGGTTTTCATAAATCGTCTGATTATGGCTTTTAAAATAATTTTTAAAATTGTTGATCAGACTGACGGTCTTCTCAAACAATTTCTGATCTTCACAGCGGTTCATCAAAATAGTTTCGGCCCCGAACATCTCCGGTACTTCGGTTAAAATGGTGGTTCCGCCCTTACTGATCAACCGGTCAGAGAATCCGCCTACCAGCGGATTGGCGGTAATCCCGGAAAATCCATCACTGCCGCCGCACTTTAAGCCAATCACCAGCCGTCCTGCGTCCAAAGGTTCTCTGGTGAATCCAACCGCATAATCAATCAGTTCTTTCACCAGCTGCACACCATCGGTAATCTCATCCTCGGTTTCCTGGCAGACCAGAAATTTTACTCTTTCGGGATCGTATTCGCCGATATATTTTTTTAATTCTTTAATATTACTGTTTTCACATCCCAATCCCAGGACCAGAACCCCGCCGGCATTAGGATGGTTGATCAGATCAGCCAGAATCTGTCTGGTGCTTTCCTGATCCTCACCCATTTGCGAACAGCCGTAAGGGTGAGGGTAGGCAATCACTTCTTCGACACTGCCGGTGACAAAGGACTGCGCCTTTGCAGCAATCTTTCCGGCTACATTATTGACACAGCCCACGGTGGGAATGATCCACACTTCATTTCTGACTCCCACTTTACCATCTTTCCGCTCAAAACCCATAAATTGAGCTTTTTCGGTTTCTCCGAGGCTGCTTTCCTGGGGCGCATAGGTGTAGTCCACCATATCCCCCAGACCGGTTTTGATATTATGGGTATGCACCCAGCTCCCGGCAGGGATCTGCGCGGTTGCATTACCGATAGGATATCCGTATTTGATTATGGCTGCTCCTGAGGGAATACTTTTCAGAGCCATCTTGTGTCCGGCGGGAATATCTTCTGCCGCTGCCACTGTCTGGTCTCCTACCATAATCATGCTGCCGGCAGTTATGGCCGATATGGCAACTGCCACATTGTCGTCTTTATGTATTTGATGTAATAGCATCTTTTCATCCTGCCTTTCTTATTCACCGAAGCTGATTTCCATGGCTGCTCTCATGCCTTTTTCCCGGATACTGTTCAAATAACCGGTAACCGCTTCCGTAACGCCGTCACATTGATTCAGATCCTGACCGAAAAACTCTTCATTTCCCAGGAAGGCCGTTACAAATTCAGCAGTTTCCTTACCGCTGTTGGCTGCAAAAAATTCCAACACTGCCAAATCATCCATGATTTTATATTCCTGGCCGTCACGGCTGCCCATCAAAGCATTATCTTTGATCTCACTGCCGGTATAAAAGGCCATCAGGGCTGCCAGTGAAAAAGCAAGATGAGGGGGAACCTGTGTCCGGTCTTCCAGATATCCCAGGAAGCTGGGCATACATCTGGCCCGCCATTTGGAAACGGAATTCAGGGATATGGACAACAACGCATGCTTTACGTAAGGGTTGTTAAAGCGAGTAATAACCGCCTCCGCAAACTCCTTCAGTTCTGCTTCAGGAAGGGTCAGAGTCGGAATGACCTCTTCAAAAATCGTTTTATTCATAAAATCAAATACAGTTTTATCCTGCATGGATTCCAACACATAATCATTGCCGGCCAGAAAGGATGCCAGAACAAACGAGGTGTGGGCACCGTTTAAAATCCGCACTTTTCTTTGTTTGTAAGGCTTCTGGTTGTCGGTAAAGATTACCGGCAGCCCGGCTTTATCCAAAGGCAATTCCTCTTTGATTTCTTTGTCACTTTCAATTACCCATAATGCAAAGGGCTCGCCGGTTACAATTAATTCGTCTTTGTAACCCCATTCTTCCCACAGCTTTGTTTCTTCATCCTTGGGATATCCGGTAATGATCCGGTCCACCAGCGTCGAACAGAAGACACAGGCTTCCTCCAGCCATTGGGTAAATTCGGCTGCCAGTCCCCAGGCCTGTGCATGTTGCAAAACATATTTTTTCAGGTAAATTCCGTTATCATCAATCAATTCTACCGGCAGCATAATTAAGCCCTTATCTTTCGCTCCGTTAAAATGAGTATATCTTTCATATAAAAATTTGGCCAGTTTACCGGGGAAACTTTTGGGGGGATTCATTTCCAATGTATCGTTCTCGTCATAAACGATTCCTGCCTCAGTGGTATTGGATACAATAAAACGCAGGGAATCCTCCTTAGCATAGTTATTGTACACTTCGTAATCTTCGGTTGCTGCAACTGCATCAGCCACACTGGTAACAATACGGTTCTGCACGGTAGCTTCGCCATCCACGATTCCCCTTAAAGAAACAGTATATTGGCATTCCTGATCATGAAATCTTGACAGGGAACCGAATTCGATGGGCTTTACCAAAACAATGTCTCCGTCAAATGCTCCCTTTTCATTGGCCACATCGATCATATAATCAACAAATCCACGCAAGAAATTTCCTTCCCCGAACTGTAACACTTTAACCGGTCTTTCTTTTTTCCCTGTCATTTTTTTAGATAGTAATTCCATTTAGGCTTCCTCCGAATATGATATATTTTTACTTTGCATCAACGCCTCAAATGTAAGCGTTTACATTTTTTATTTTACCTCTCATTTTGCTTTAAGTCAACCCTGATTTTTCAAGTTTTCACAGTCTTTTTATAATTTAATTATTGTATTTCGTTTTTGTTTATTGTATAATGATTTTGGTCGCTTTTATGTAACCACTTTCAAGAAAGGAAAACCACTATGACCATCTACGATATTTCAAAACAAGCCGGTGTTTCCATTGCTACCGTTTCGCGGGTCCTAAACGGAAGTGCCAACGTCAAACCCAAAACCAAAAAGAAAGTAATGGACATCATCGAACAAAACGGCTATACCCCCAATGCTTTTGCCCGGGGTCTGGGATTGGATACCATGAATACCATTGGTATTCTGTGCGCGGATTCTTCAGATATTTATATTGCCAAGGCAGTTTACCATATCGAAAGATTTCTCCGTGGCTGCGGCTACAATTCTATTTTATGCTGTACCGGTTATGATCTGCAGGATAAGAAATCTTCCCTTTCCCTTTTATTAAGCCGGCGAGTGGATAGTGTCATTATGGTGGGTTCCAATTTTATCGAAACCAATGCCGAAGATAATCAATATATTAAAGATGCAGCTGATCAGGTTCCGGTGATGCTGTTGAATGCCGATTTCGATTATCCCAACGTATATTGCACCTTATGTGACGATTTCAAGGCTGTTCAGGATGCCACCCTGGCTCTTCTGGATTCCGGAATCGAAGATATACTGTTTTTATATAACTCCCACTCTTACAGTGGCAAAAAGAAGCTCACCGGTTATCAGTCAGCTTTTCTGCAAAAAGACCTGCCTGTCAATAAACAATATCAACAGTTTTTTACCGGCACTCACGAAGATATTGAAGGGGTATGTAATTTTTTAACTGCTCTCCATGAAGGCGGGCTGGAATTTCACGGCGTCATCGCTGCTGATGATATGCTGGCATCCGGTGCCGTAAAATATGCAAGACTGCATCACTGCCGTATTCCCGAAGATTTATCCATTATCGGTTATAACAATTCCCTGCTGTCTACCTGCTGCGAACCCGAGCTTACTTCCATTGATAACCAACTGGAAAATTTGTGTTCCCAGCTTGTCAAAACCTTAATGGGGACGCTCGGCGGGGACGAGATGCCCGGGAAAACGATTTTTTCCGGTACCTTAATAAAACGAGCTACAACAAAATTTTAATATATAAGGAGGTTCTTTATATGAAAGCTTTTATGGATAAAGACTTTTTGTTATCCAACGGCACTGCACAAACTTTGTTCCACGACTTTGCCGCCACCACTCCGGTTCTGGACTATCACTGTCACATCAACCCAGAGGAAATCGCCAAAGACCGTAAGTTTGAAAACATCACTCAGGTGTGGCTGGGAGGCGACCATTACAAATGGCGTTTCATGCGTTCCTGCGGTGTAGATGAGCGTTTCATCACCGGCGACGCTTCGGACCGGGAAAAATTTATGAAGTGGGCCGAGGTTCTGGGAAAAGCCGTGGGTAATCCCCTCTTCCACTGGAGCCACTTGGAATTACAGAGATATTTTGACTATCATGGGGTATTGAACAAGAATACTGCCGAAGAGGTCTGGAACCTTTGCAATGAAAAACTGGCACAGGAGTCCATGAGTGTCCGTAATCTCATCCGCCAGTCCAATGTAACCTTAATCTGTACCACCGATGATCCGGTAGATTCTCTGGAATGGCATCAGGCTATTGCCGCTGATGAAAGTTTTTCAGTACAGGTACTGCCGGCATGGCGTCCCGATAAAGCCATGAACATTGAAAAGGCCGATTATACCGATTACCTTTCCCGCTTATCGGCGGTCAGCGGTATTACTGTAAACTCTGTTGCATCCTTACAGGAAGCCCTGTGCAAACGTATGGATTTCTTTGCTTCCATGGGCTGTAATGTTTCCGATCATGCCTTGGAATATGTGATGTATGTCCCTGCCTCGGAAGAAGAGATCAACGCCATTTTTAACAAACGGCTGGCTGGTACTATGGTAACCAAAGAAGAAGAATTACAATTTAAAACCGCTTTTATGCTGTTTGTCGGCAGAGAATACAGTAAACGCAACTGGATCATGCAGCTTCACTACGGCTGCAAACGCGATAATAACGCGCGGATGTATGACAAGTTAGGCCCGGACACCGGTTATGACTGTATCAACAATTATGCCCCTTCTGCTCAGATGGCTGATTTCTTAAATGCTCTGGTTAAAACCGATGCTTTGCCGAAAACAGTTATTTACAGCCTGAATCCTAACGACAACCAGGCTATCGGAACTATTTTGGGATGCTTCCAGGATTCCAGTGCCGTAGCGAAGATTCAGCAGGGCAGTGCCTGGTGGTTCAACGATCACAAGATCGGTATGCAGGATCAGATGCTTTCCCTGGCCAGTCTTGGAAACCTGTCCGGATTTGTTGGGATGCTGACTGATTCCAGAAGCTTCCTGTCCTATACCAGACATGAATATTTCCGCCGAATTCTCTGTAACCTCCTGGGTGAGCTGGTGGAAAACGGCGAGTTCCCTAATGACCTGGATACCCTTTCCGAGATTGTAAAGGATATCTCTTACTATAATGCCGTAAGATATTTTGATTTCAAATTAAACTAAATTCTTTTTAAGATTTCAAACTACAGACAAGATAATTTTTATGTTGAAGCATTGTATATTAGAAATAAATATGCAATGCTTCACTTTTAATTTCTACCCTGTTATAATGAGGTAAACCACATCCAATAGGAGGTTTGCAATGACAACTAGAGAAAAAGCCGAAAATTTATACAGGAATGTTAACACATTTATCTTGACCTGTGTGGGAGCGGATGGATACCCTTTAACAAAAGCAGTGGTTCCTGGTAAGCATAGAGAATCATTGAAAGAGCTTTATTTTTGTACTAATACATCTTCAAAATTTATTGTTGAATTAAGCAAAAACACAAAAGCCAGCGTTTATTTTTACAGGCGATGGTTAGTATGGAAAGGCTGCCTGTTGAAAGGTGATATGGAAATAGTGACCGACATGGCTATTAAGGAAAATTACTGGCAGAACAAATTCAAAAACGCATATCCACAAAAATCCTTTACTGACCCCGAATTTTGTGTGCTTAGATTTGTTCCTAAATCAGGGCGGTTTTATTCATGGTACAAGCCAGATGATTTTGAGATATAGGCGGAAAATATATGAGAACAAAATATTAAGAGAATACTATATCCTGGACAGTTGCCGTCAGGAATATCAGTATCTATCAAATCAAAAAAATTGCAGAAATAAAGCATGTTTTTGCTAAAAGAATACCAGGGCAAGGGTTATGGACATTTATTGCTCAAAATTGCAATATCCTATTCACGCAAAAATGGATTTGATAAAATACGCCTCGATTCCAGAACAGAACTCCCCACGGCGGTGCATTTATATCAAAAGCATGGGTTTGTTGAAATACCTGCTTATAATAATAATCCAAAAGCAGAGTTATATATGGAATTAATATAGTTTATCTGATTTTTCGACTGTTCCCTCTTTCATATGATGAAACAGTATCAGCATCTATGGATTGTTTCCCTTTTTGATAGATATTTTTTTCCATTAGCTTGATTAAAACACTATAGTATTCATTATTTTATATTATATCGTTCAAAGAGTTCCTGCTGAAAGGCATGATCGGATATCGCTTTTTCCAGCTCATCAAGTTTACCTTCTTTGAGAAGATAGGCATTCAGTTTATTCAACCGGTTTATTCCGGCTTCCATTCCGGCTTCCATTCCAGCTTCCATTCCAGCTTGCCGACCTTCCTCCCAGCCCTCTTCTTTCGCTTCCTTCCGCAGTTGTTTTTTGTATTTTCTCTCATCAAACTCTGTCAACAGCATTCTCATTACCTCCGCCTTGTTTTTCATCAAAATATCTTTTAATATGTTCTTATCTATGCAGTCATCAATTGCTCGTTCGAGAGCTTCTCTGATATCCTTATTCATATCTAAGTAAACGCGAACCCTTTCCACAAAGATAGCGTATTCCTCAAGCTTCCTGCACTTATTTAGTATTTCCTTATTATGCCCATGATTAATATTCAACACCGTTGCCGTTACTTCCAGGCATGGGCCGGATCTGGCACTTCCCGCACCGGAGACCTTCTCGAACGCATCCGATAACCGCAGCACCTGATGTTCCGGCATCTCTTTCTCAGCGTTTATGAATACTATGTATTGAGGAAACGGTAATTGGATCTGTTTCGTCCCATATAAATTGTCGCCCTGCATTGTTACATAGCTTTCATACAACGCCGCCATATACAGCAGCCCTCTTAAAGGCATATTCGGATTTACAGTACTTTGGTGTTCATACAGATTAAGCGTATTCCCGATCAGGAAGGACAGGTCATTTTTATAACCAAGATAGACTACATCTTCAAGGGTGTTGATAATCAAATCATCAGGATTCCGGTATTCGGTATCATTTAACGCATTATATAGTTCTAACAATACCCTTTTGTTCGACAAAATGTACCGGAACAAAAAATCCTTGTGCTTCCCGTTAAAATACCTTTTCCCTAAATGCATACTTTTCTTTTTTGTCATAG
>JAVBUF010000104.1:0-25403 GCA_031555615.1 Lachnospiraceae bacterium
CCTGCCTTAACAGGGTATAGTCATACCGTTCTGCGCAGTGCTTTTGTAATGCCCCGGAAATATTGCTCATTTCCGCAAAACCTTCCGCCAGCTTTACATGCATCCACTCATAAATCTGTTTTCCCCGAAAGGGCTTTTCACCCAAGGCTGCCATATCTGCTTTTAATTCATCCAATGTCATGGATTTAATATCAATCATAAATTTACTCCGTCTGCACGTCTCAAGCGGCATATAAAAAATCCATCGGTGGGATCAATGCCTGGCAGCAGCTGCAGCATCCCCCCCGGTGCCTGGGCAAAAGGCATTTGCTCCCGCTGGGGAAATTCTTCCCTTCGAAAAGGAAACTGTCCGGTAAACCACTCCATCATTTCCTGGTTCTCTGCTTTGTTGATGGTGCAGGTACTGTAGATAAGGATTCCCCCCGGTTTAACATACTGCCACACCACCGACAAGATCTCCCGCTGCAGATTTACTACTGCTTCCAAATCTGCAGCGGCGGTTTTATTTTTTATATCCCGTTTCTTACCGATAATCCCTAAACCGGAACAGGGAAGATCGGCAAACAGAACATCTGCCATGCCAATCATGGCCGCATCCTGTATACGGGCATCATGCTCTACTATTTCGACATTCTCTGCTTTCATTCTGGCAACATTTTCCCTGATAAAATCAGTCTTTGAAACACTTACGTCCCGGGCTTGCACCCGGGCTGCCCGTTCTGCCCCATGAAGGGCCTTTCCCCCCGGTGCCGCACATACATCCAGTAAAAAATCTCCTGCCTTGATTCCCGCTGCTTCTGTTACCAGCATGGAACTCACATCCTGTACCATAAAGATCCCTTCGGAAAATCCCGGGAGATTCTGTACTCCCGATACATTGTACAGCTCATAGGCATATGGCAGAAAAACATGTACTTCGGTCCGGACGCCTGCGGCCTCCAGATCCTTCAGCCATTTTTCCCTTTGTTCCGTATCAATATCCTTTTTCACCCGGACCGTTACCGGGCGGATACATAACATTCCCGCGAGTACTGCCTCTGTTGCTTCCGCACCTAACTCCTCCAGCCATTTTTGCACCAGCCACTCCGGCATGGAATAAAAAACCGACAAGTATCGAACCGGCTCTGTTTTCTGGTCCGGCCAGCGTATATCGTCCTTCTGTCTGGCAATATTGCGCAGTACCCCGTTAACATATCCCTGGAGATTGCGAAAGCCGCGCTTCCCGGCCAGCTTCACCGCTTCGTTACAGGCTGCGCTGTCCGGTACTCCGTCCATAAATAATATCTGATAAACACTCATCCGCAGCAAATTTCTGATGAGGGGTTTCATTTTATCTACCGGTACCTTGGAACATCCATTCAAGACATAATCAATCTGGATCATCCGCTCTAAAGTGCCTTCGGTCAGTCTTTTTACAAAATTTTTATCTTTACTATCCCAATAGTTGTACTTATTCAGTACATCCCTGATTAAAATATGGCTGAACTGGTTCTCCTCGGTAATGGCCAACAGCATATTTAAAACCAATTCTCTTGTATTTTCCTTCAATAGGTAACCATGCCTTTCCCAATAGAAATTTTCACATTAATCCCTGCGCTTCCGATTTCCTGACAACAAAACTAACCGAAGAAGCTGTAATATTGACGCTGCTGCCGCGGCCACATAGGTAAGGGCGGCGGCGGTCAGAACATGCCGGCAGTCTCCCACTTCATCACTGCCTAATATGCCGTAATCACCCAGGGCATGGAGAGCCCGGCTGGAGGCATTGAACTCTACCGGCAGGGTAATAACCTGAAAAGCTACGGCAATGGCAAAAATCCAAATGCCGATATCAATTAAAGACAGGGTCATATTGATTCCCGGAATGGGAAAATCGATTCCCAATATTAATCCTAAAAACACCAGCGGCAAGCCAAGCTTTGAACCAAGATTGGCCGCCGGCACCAACGCCGAACGGAACTTTAAGGGTACATATCCCTTTTGATGCTGCATCGCATGACCGCATTCATGAGCCGCAACGCCAATCGCCGCAACCGAGTGGGAATCATACACCGAATCTGACAGCCGCAAAACTTTTTTAGAGGGATCATAGTGATCGGTCAGTTCTCCTTTTACATGCTGAACACTGACATCCCTGATTCCGGCTCTGGCCAATATTTTTTCTGCCGCTTCTGCACCGGTAATGCCCGTCCGGCTTCGTACTCTGGCATATTTGTTATAAGTACTCTTCACATAAGAGCTGGCGGCGATGCAAAGAATCGCGCCGATCAGCACCAATACATAAGTGGGGTCCATATAATATCCGTACATACTCTTTCCTCCTGTTTGCGTGTGAAAATTTTAGTTTTCACACTATTCTCCCAGTTTTTCTCCGGCTGACATTTTATAGCCCAGCAAAAAGTCTTTTACAGGCATTCTTTTTTTGCCTTCTATCTGCAAGGACTTAATCTGCAGGCCACCATTTCCGGCTGCTACCAGAATCGTGTCCTTCGTTACTGCCATAACCTCTCCCGGTTCGCCATGAACCTCCTGATCTACCGCTGCTTCCCATATTTTCAAAGTTTTTCCTCTATAAGAAGTATACGCACTGGGCCAGGAGTTTAATCCCCGAACCAGTCTTTCGATCTGCTCTGCCGGCATGTCCCATTTGATCCGGCCTTCTTCCTTGGATAGCATCGCGGCATAGCAGACTCCTTCTTCCTTTTGCTTTTCCGGTGTTATATTGTCTGCTGCAATCTGTTCAAGGGCCTCTACCACAAGACCGGCTCCGGCGGCACTTAACTTATCATGAAGGGAATCTCCCGTATCGGCTTCCGTGATAGGTACCACACACTTTAGCAACATGTCGCCGGTATCGATCCCTTTATCCATCTGCATAATGGTCACACCTGTTTCCTTTTCGCCATCCATAATGGCTCTTTGGATGGGCGCCGCGCCCCGGTATCTCGGTAACAAAGAAGCATGGATATTGATACATCCGTAAAGGGGCATCCGCAAGATTTCTTCTGACAGAATCTGACCGAAAGCCGCAACCACAAAAATATCCGCTCCAAATCCCCTTAATTCCTCTGCAGCCTCTGCCGCTCTAATTTTTGTGGGCTGCAAAACAGGTATATGGTGCCGTAATGCACATTCCTTTACCGGTGAACACTTGACTTCCTTGCCTCTGCCCTTCTGTTTGTCCGGCTGGGTAACCACGGCACAAACCTCATGTCCGGCTTTTAAAATAGCTTCCAGAGGACCTACCGCAAACTCCGGTGTTCCCATATAAATAACCTTCATAGACCATCAACTCCTTACTCTTATTAGACCACTTCGTCTTCAAATTCTTCTTCCTGGAAATCTTCTTCCGTGTTATCTCTTAAATCACCTTCTACTTTTTCCACATAAAGATGTCCTTCCAGATGATCCAATTCATGACAGATTGCTCTTGCCAGCAGTTCGGTTCCTTCTAATTCAAAAGGCTGCAGATTTTCATCATAAGCCAATACCTTAACATAATTGGGCCGGGTAACCGTGCCATGTTTGCCGGGAATACTTAAACAGCCTTCGTTTCCGGTCTGTTCTCCGCTGGTTTCCAGGATTCTGGGATTGATCAGTACATGGGGCTCATCCCCTGTTGCATCAATTACCACGATTCGCTTCAAAACCCCCACCTGACAGGCTGCCAGCCCGACACCGTCAGCTTCATACATGGTATCCAGCATATCTTCAATTAATTCTTTGGTGCGTGGCGTAACTTCCTTGACCTCCTTACAGGTTTTTTCCAGTACTGCATCCCCCATTTGTCTTACGTTTCTAATCGCCATTTTGTGCCTGCCTTTCTGTTCTTTTAATAATTGTCCATGGGATCGAAATCAAATTGAATCGATTCCCGTTTGCTTTCTCTGCTGTTCATTGCTTCTTCGATGAGATCCTTAACCTTTACCAATTCTTCATACTCCTGATGTTTGATATAAAGAACATAGCGGTATATATCCTTGATCCGGGAAACTGCCGCTGCCGACGGACCGATTACCCGGACGGGACATTCCGCTGCTTTTATCAGTCCGGCAAGTTCTTGTCCCAGGATCTTTCCTGCTTCCTCATCCATGGCTCCGATGAGGATTGCCAGCATATGAGATGCCGGCGGATAAGCGGCCAGCTCCCGATATAAAATCTCTTCCTGGTAAAATTTTTCGTAATCCTGTTCTGCCGCCCGTTCAATACTGTAATGCTCCGGCCGATAAGTCTGGATCACCACTTCCCCCGGCTTTTCACCCCGGCCGGCCCGGCCCGCGGCCTGGGTCAGTAACTGAAAGGTACGTTCCCCGGCCCGGTAATCATTGGCATTCAGGGATAAATCCGCGGCCAAAATGCCTACCAGTGTTACATTGGGAAAATCATGGCCTTTGACAATCATCTGCGTACCGATTAATATATCTGCCTGTCCTTCTGAAAAAGCCGTTAAGATCTGCTCATAGCTTTCTTTCTTTTTGGTAGTATCACCATCCATCCGCAGGATACGTGCCGATGGCCACATCTTATTGATATTTTCTTCAATCTGCTGGGTTCCGGCACGGAAGCCCAATATATATTTGGAGCCGCATTCCGGACAGGTGCTGACCTCTCCGGTCTCATAGCCGCAATAATGACATACCAGCCTGCCCCCCTTATGCTTGGACAAGGATACATCACAATGGGGACATTTCATAACATATCCGCAGGATCTGCAGGAAATGAATCCGGCATAGCCCCTGCGGTTCAAAAACAGCATCACCTGTTCTCCGCACATCAATCTCTGGGTGATCTGTTCCTGCAACTTCCGGCTGAAAATAGAACGGTTCCCTGCTTTTAATTCTTCCCGCAAATCCACGGTATAAACCGTCGGCAGAGTTCCGCCGGTAAGGCGCCTGGTTAATGTGAATAATCGGTATGTGCCGGCCTGTGCCCGGAAATAAGCCTCCAGAGAAGGAGTTGCCGATCCCAGCACCAGACTGGCCTTTTTCATCCCGGCCAGAAATTCTGCCGTTTCCCTGGCATGATACCGGGGCATGGATTCACTTTTATAGCTTGGCTCATGCTCTTCATCCACAATGATCATGCCCAGGTTGGGAAAGGGCACAAACAGCGCGGAACGGGGCCCGATGATCACATCTATTTCGCCTCGTCTGGCCCGTTCACACTGATCATATTTCTCTCCCTGTGACAAAGAGGAGTTCATCACCGAAACCCGGTCACCAAACCGTTTATAAAAACGAAGCAGGGTCTGATACGTCAGGGCGATTTCGGGAATCAGCATGATACATTGCCGGCCCGATGCCACTACCTGCTCTATTAAGGCCATATATACTTCCGTTTTTCCGCTGCCCGTAATTCCATGAATCAGATAGGTTTTACGGATGCCTGCCATATATTCCCGGATAATCTCACCTACAATGTTTTTTTGCTCTTCACTTAAATGTTTTGCCTGTTCTTTTGCTTCCTCTAATTTCACCGGATTGCGATAATAGCTTTCTTCTTTCAGTTTGACAATGCCTTGTTTTTCCAAACTTTTCAAGGTAGCCGGAGACACATGTAATTTGCCGGCCACCAGTTCATAGGGCAGGATTTCTTCTACTGCCAGTTCTGCTAAAACTCTGGCTTTGGCCGTTTGTTTTTTTCTGATTGCTTCTGCCAAAAGTTCTTTTATCTGCTGTACTTCCGGTAATCTGATTACGGACTTTCTGGTCTTGGGCTTAAATACCTGCTTAGCCGGCAAAACCGTTTTTAAGGCTGCAATCATGGTGGAACCGTAAGTTTTCTTCATCCACGCGGCAAGCCGGATGGCGTCTCCCGTCATGGCCACACTGTCAGGAACGATTTCAACCACTTCCTTGAGCTTATCGGGGGGATACTCAGCCCGATGGGTTCTTTCCAGTACCACTCCGGTGCGCAGCCGGTTGCCGCTTCCGAAGGGAATACTGACACTCATCCCCGGCTCCAGCACCGCCAGCAGCCTATCAGGGATTTTATATTGAAAAGGCCGGTCTACTTTTTCATGGGATATATCCACAATGATATTGGCATATTGGTATTTTTGATCTTCTGTCATAGTATTTCCTGTATGATTTCCCGTTCATCCATGGGGTATTTCACCCCGTTAATCTCCTGATAATCTTCATGGCCTTTTCCCGCCAGCACGATAATATCTCCCGGCTGTGCATTTTTAATGGCATAGGCTATGGCTTCTCTGCGGTCAATAATTTCCACATATTTACCCGCAGTCTTACCGATGCCGGTTTTAATGTCATTGATGATGTCCTGAGGCTGCTCGGTTCTGGGGTTATCGGAGGTAATAATGGTCAAATCGGCCAGGTTGCCGCTGACCTCACCCATTTCATACCGGCGGAGCTTTGAACGGTCGCCGCCGCAGCCGAATAGGCAAACCAGCCGTTTGGGTTCATATTCCTTCAGGGCCCGTAACAGGCTTTCCAATCCCATGGCATTATGGGCATAATCAATCATCAAAGTAAACTCCTCAGAAACCGGCACCATTTCGATTCTTCCCCGTACATGGGCTTTCATCAGGGCCTGCCTGATCACCGGGATGTCTACCCCGAAATGCCGGCATACGGCAATAGCCGCTAAGGCATTATAAACACTGAATCGTCCCGGGGTTGCTACCCGGGCTTCCATATTGATCAAACCGCTGACCTGAAAAGCCACACCCAAATCGCCTTTATCCCGGTATAATTGTAAATCCGAAGCCTTTATATCCGCTTCCTGCTCAATTCCATAGCTTTCCATTTCACAAATGTGACCGGCTGTCACCGCATCGCAATATTGATCATCTTTATTTACAATGCCCTTTTTACATTGTTTGAACAGCATGCTCTTGCAGGCCAGATACTCGGCAAAATCAGCATGTTCATTGGGGCCGATGTGATCCGGCTCCAAATTGGTAAAAATCCCGATATCAAACATAAAACCGGCTGTACGATGAAGTTTAAAGCCCTGGGATGCAGCCTCCATTACCACCACATCACAGCCCGCATCAGCCATCTCGCGAAAATATTTCTGAACCAGGAAGGACTCCGGGGTGGTATTTACCGCCGGAATATGCTGATCGCCGATAATGATTTCAATGGTTCCGATCAACCCCACCTTATACCCCGCCTGCTCCAGAATCGACTTGATCAGGTAAGTGGTAGTGGTCTTTCCCTTGGTTCCGGTAATACCGATAATTTTCATCTCTTCCGCCGGATGGCCGAAATAAGCCGCCGATATCACAGCCATGGCATAGCGGGTATCGGCTACTTTAATAATGGTAACCTCACTGTTATCCACGGAAACTTCCTTTTCCACCACCAGCACTTTAGCACCCTTTTCCGCTACCTCAGCGGCATAGGTGTGACCGTCACTGTTGGCACCGGCAATGCAGATAAACAAGTCATTAGGGCCCGCCTTGCGGGAATCATTCACCACTGCACCGACACTGCACTCATCATTACCCTGTATGCATTCATAGGCTAAACCTTTTAATAAATCTTTACAAATATACATGCTTCAACCTCTTTTCCTTTAAATAAGATATCACGAACAGCGAGTTTTTTCAACTAAACCGTTACTGATCCCATATGTTTATCTTATGTTATATAATATGTTTCAAAACATTTTCGATATGATTTATTATTACTTAATAGTATTTAAGATTTTCATCATAAAATGCTCACACTTTGTACACAATTTAAGTTTATAGTAAATATCAAGATAGTTGTTAACTCACTATCTCCCCCCTCATAAGAAAGCGAAACCTCCGGTAACCCGGAGGTTTTCGCTTGTTCTATAAATACTTGATTTCAATCCGGCCATATAACTGTTCGGCCTCTTCAATGGGGATCATCCCGATTTCCAGTGTTGTGGCGTTGGCCGCACTGATGGCAACGGCTTTTTTCAAGATTTGGTCCGCATCCTCATGCTCCATGAGAGACATAACGAAAGAAGCTACCACGCTGTCACCGCACCCGATGGTATTCTTTGGTTTGATTTCCGGAGATTTGGCATATAATACTCGTTCCATGCCTTCTGCGGCATAAATTAACCCCTTTTTCCCCAATGACACCATGACATGAGTAATACCTCCCCGTATTAATCTCTGGGCAACCAATGCCGCTTCGTCCACACCGTTAATGCGGTGTCCGGCTAAAAATTCCAGTTCTTTTAAATTGGGCTTGATCATAAAAGGCTGGCCTTTGATTCCTGCGGCAAGATATGCTCCGCTGGTATCCAAAATCACCCTTTTTCCCTGCTCCCTGGCGGATTGGATTAATATCTGATAGATATTCTCCGGAACACCCCTGGGCACACTGCCGGATAATGTTACCAGCTCACTATCCCCCAGCGCCTGCCTGTAATCTGTCATAAAGCACTCCAGCTCCGCTGCGCTGATTTCCGGTCCAGGCTCCAGGATCTCCGTAACATAACCATCTTCCGCAACGATATTGATACTGCTTCTGGTTTCTTCCCTGATCTTGGTAAATGCACTGGCCGCCTGAATCTCTTTCATATAGGTCTCAATAAAAGAGCCGGTATATCCTCCCAGAAATCCCATTGCCGTTACCGGATGTCCATATTGCCGCAGAATCTTGGCAACATTGATCCCTTTGCCGCCGGCAATATTTTGAACCGACTGCATCCGGTTAACCTGCCCCAAGATCAAACCGGTGGCAGTATAGGTTTTATCCACAGCGGGATTTAGTGTGACTGTTGTAATCATCATAAAGTACCTTGCCCTTCCTCATAAGTTTAACAATAGTTTTGCATTACAATCTGAATACTCTCCTGCCCCATATAACTGTTGATCCCCGGATAATAGGTAATGCTGACTTCCATTGGGGTACCTGGACCGCCGGCATATAAGTCTTCCACCTGCTCCTTTGAATAACGATTGGTTAAAAAAATATGAAAAGCCTCTAAATCACCGAAATAAATCATTTCAAAACGGCGGCCTTCGCCATCCGCGATGGTATATTTCCCGACATTTTTATTTTTCCCCAGAATGTTCCCCTTTAAGAGGCGGATATCTTTCTGGGCAAAAACCGGTTTGATATTTCCCATTCCGAAGGGTTCCAGTTTGTCCAATTCCCGGATAAAGTCTTTGCTTACATAAGACAAAGGCATGGGTACATCGATATGAACCGTTTCTTCAAAATCCGCTTCGGTTAAGGACGTATTTTCATTCAGTTTCCGACGGAACTCCTCAATATTTTCTTCCTTCATGGAAAGACCCGCGGCCAGCTTATGACCGCCGTATTTACTGAAAAGTTCCTTGCATTTGCACATTTCGTCATACATATGATAAGCTTCGATGGAGCGCCCGGAACCTTTGATTTCATCCTCCCCTTTGGTCAATACAAAAGTAGGTTTGCCATACCGCTCCCGGATTCGTCCGGCAATAATTCCGGCCAGGCTTTCATGACAGTCCGGAAGGTAAAGCACCAGCACCTTATGATCCTTTTCGGCCCCGGATTCCACCATCGCAATTGCTTCCTCCAGCCCTTTAAGGGTCATTTCTTTGCGGCTCTCATTAAGACTTTTCAAATCGGCGGCAATGGTTACCGCTTCTTTATAATCCCTGGCATTGAAAAGGGCCAGGGCCCGTTGGGCGGTATCCAGCCGTCCCGTAGCATTCAGACAGGGACCCAGAACAAAACCGATATGATAAGGACTTAAGTGTTTATCCTGGATGCCGTTTACTTCAATCAACGCACGCAAGCCTAAGTTGGTGGTCTCCCGCATCCGCTCCAGAGCATGCTTTACCAATATTCGGTTCTCATCCTTTAGTTCCATTACGTCACAAACTGTGGCAAAAGCACCGAAGCATCGCAATTCTTCCTGTAAAACGGCGGGCATGCTTCGATTCATCTTGGTAAAAAGTGCTTCGATTACTTTGACCGCTACCACTCCGCCGCAAATCTGCTTGTAGGGATAGCCGCATCCTTCCTGTTTAGGATCTACCACCGCGTCGGCCTCCGGAAGCTGATATACCCGCTCTCCCTCTTCGGTTTCTTCAAAAGGCACCTCATGGTGATCGGTTACGATGATGGTCATCCCTCTTGCTTTTGCCGCCGCTATCTGGGGTGCTGCCGCAATACCGTTATCACAGGTGATAATGGTATCAATTCCGGCTTCATAGGCTTCGGCTATCAGATTGTCATTTAATCCGTAACCATCCTTCATCCGATGGGGAATCACCGTATCGGCCTTCCCTCCCAGTTCTTTCAGTCCTTTTAACAAGATATAGGTGGCACAAATACCATCCACATCATAATCACCGATTATCCGGATAGCCGCACCTTCCACAATTTTTTGCCGGATTATGGCGACTGCCTTTTCCATGTCCTTCAGCAGAAAAGAATCATAGAAATCTTCCACGGAACCAAATAAGTATTTTCTGATGTCCTCAGTTTCGATAATATCCCGGTTACGGATAATTCGGGCCAGTATCGGGGAAATCCCAAATTCCTTCCCAATACCGTCAAAATCTGCCTTCTTTGCAGCTACAAACCATTTTGCCATAATATATTTATACCTTTCCGGCACTTGCAAAGTGCTTTTAAGTCTCTTTCGTAATTCTTAGAAAATATCTAATTTCAGGATCACCAGGAGGATGATCAGGTGCGCCGGATAAAACGTATAGAAAAACCATTTTGAAAAGGTTCTCCCATATTCACTGCGCCGGCCATTGTAAAAAAATAAAATGATTATTCCGGAACTCAAAATGCCGGCACCGGATAAAAGGCCCGCAGCCAATCCGGCTCCTCCCAACAGGTTGAATCCCACAAATATGGCATAGGACACCAGATAAGAAACTGCTGTTTTTTTACGGTTTCCCATGCTTTGGGCAAACAGAACCGTAAATATACCGGCCAGAAATCCCCAGTCGCACACCCCTGTTAATACGATCAGGACTGTTACGGCCAGATTTCTGAGCACCGGATTGGTTATTCTTTCCCTTAATACTAATATAAAAAAACAAAATAATAAAGTAAAAAGCATATTCAATTGCCTGTAACCCAATGCATAATAATAGGGAAGCTGGGAAACCGCCGCAAAAATAAAAAGCCGAAGTGCATATTTTTTCCTGGATTTGGTGTAGGCATAGCCCTCTGCCAGAAAATAGCATATGGTAATGGCGGTAAAATATCCGATGTATTCAAACACTTTGTATAACAGGGTTTCACGATTCAGCAGCGCCGTGGCTATGTGGTTTAAGAGCATTGCCGCGATGGCTATGTATTTAATGATGTCTCTGTTTAAAATTCTGATTGTCCCCGCTTCCGTTTTCATAACTTAATATATACTCCCTTCTCAGTAAAATCCATTTTCTTCCGTCAGCTAACGAAATCAAACAGGCTGATTTGGTTAGATTCCGGTAAATCTCCCAACAGATGTAAGCTGTCCATCAGTTCGATTACCGTCTTGGAGACCTTGGTCCGCTGCCGGAAATCATCCTTGGACAGATACGGTCCCTGCTTAGATGCCTCCACCACCGCATCGGCGGCCTTTTCACCCAAACCTTCGATACTGTTTAGGGAAGGCATGATCTTTCCGTCGATAATCTGGAAATTCCGGGAATGGGCGGTAAAGATATCAATAGGCATGAACTCAAAGCCTCTGGCATACATTTCCTGAACAATCTTCATATCCCGGTAGGAATCCTGTTCCTTCTTGGATAAGGTATCCATTCGTCTTTTATAATCCGCGATAACACCTTCCAGATGTTTCTGCCCCTGGCACATGATCTCATAAGAAAATGCCGATGCCCTGATGGAAAAAAAAGACGCATAATAAGCCAGCGGGTAATTTACCTTACAATACGCAATCCGCCATGCCATCATAACATAAGCTGCCGCATGAGCCTTGGGGAACATATACTTGATCTTCTTACAGGACCAGATATACCACTCCGGTACCCCAGCCGCCAGCATAGCTTCCTCCCATTCCGGTTTCAGGCCCTTACCTTTACGGACACTTTCCATAATGGTAAAGGACAGGGAGCTTTCCACCCCGGTATTGATGAGATAGGTCATAATATCATCACGGGTACAGATGGCGGTGGAAATGGTGGCCTTTCCTTCTTCAATCAAAGTCTGGGCATTTCCCAGCCATACATCGGTTCCGTGAGAAAGCCCGGAAATCCGTACCAGATCGGAAAAAGAAGAGGGTTTGGTATCCATCAGCATCTGAATAACAAATTCCGTACCGAACTCCGGTATACCCATAGAACCCAGCGGACAGCCGTCGATCTGATCCGGTGTGATTCCCAGGGCCTCGGTATTTCTGAACAGGGACATCACCTGGGGATCGTCTAACGGAATGGCCACCGGATCGATCCCGGTTAAATCCTGCAGCATTCTGATCATGGTGGGATCGTCGTGTCCCAGAATATCCAGTTTCAGCAGATTATGGTCAATGGAATGATAATCAAAATGCGTCGTCACAATATCCGTTGTCATATCATTGGCGGGATGCTGGACCGGGGTAAAGGAATTAATATTTTCACCCAGGGGTAATACAATGATTCCTCCCGGATGCTGTCCGGTACTTCTGCGGATACCGGTGCAGCCGGTGACGATCCGGTTGATTTCACAGGTCCGCTTTCTTCTTCCCCGTTCTTCATAATAATTCTTCACATAACCAAAGGCCGTTTTGTCGGCCAGGGTTCCGATTGTACCGGCCCGATAGGTCTGTCCGGCACCGAAAATAACCTCGGTATATTTATGAGCCTTACTTTGGTACTCTCCGGAAAAGTTAAGGTCAATATCCGGCTCTTTATCCCCTTTAAATCCCAAACAGGTCTCAAAGGGAATATCAAATCCATCCTTTTTCAAGGGTGCACCACATACCGGACAGGCTTTATCCGGCATATCACAGCCCGCCGCACCGGCATATTTCCGCACCTCCTCCGATTCAAAATCACTGTAATGGCATTCGCTGCAATAGTAGTGGGGACTGAGGGGATTGACCTCGGTAATTCCAGCCATGGTGGCCACAAAGGAAGACCCAACCGAGCCTCTGGAACCCACCAGATATCCGTCCTCCACCGATTTCCATACCAGCTTCTGGGCAATAATATACATTACCGCAAAACCATTGGAAATAATCGAATTCAACTCTTTTTCCAGCCGCGCCTGTACAATGGGAGGCAAATCCTCCCCATAGATTTCATGGGCTTTATTAAAACAGATATCGGTTAAAGTCTTATCACTATCGGGAATAATGGGGGCACATTTGTCCGGCCGCACCGGAGCCATAACATCAATCCGGTCAGCAATCCGGTTGGTATTGGTGATCACCACCTCTTCCGCCTTGTCACTGCCCAGATAAGCAAATTCCGCCAGCATTTCCTCGGTGGTACGCAGGTACAAAGGGGCCTGATCATCGGCATCGGCAAACCCTTTTCCCGCCATAATAATGCGGCGGTAGACTTCATCCTCGGGATCCAGAAAATGAACATCACAGGTTGCCACAACCGGCTTGTTGAATTCTTCTCCCAAAGACACGATTTTGCGGTTAATATTCTGAATATCTTCGATGGAATTGATATTGCTGTGTCTTTCTGAGGCAATCATGAACTGATTGTTGCCGGCGGGCTGAATTTCCAGATAATCGTAAAATCCCACGATGCGGGCGATTTCCGTATCGGCTTTGTCTTCCAGCAGGGCCCGGTACAACTCTCCCGCTTCACAGGCACTGCCCACAATCAACCCTTCCCGGTGCTTCAGCAAAAGGCTCTTGGGCACCCGGGGACGCTTGCCGTAATAGGTCAGATGGGATTCCGATATTAAGGTGTAAAGATTTTCCCGGCCGGTATTATTGGCAGCTAAAATAATGGTATGATACGTCGGCAGACGTTTCACAATGTCAGGGCTGGAAGCGCCCAAAGCATTGATCTGGCGTAAGGTATGAACCCCTTCTTCCTTCAGCCGCCTGATAAATTCCACAAAAATCTGGGCCGTTGCTTCCGCATCGTCCACCGCCCGGTGATGATTTTCCAATGAAATATGTAAGGTTTTGGCTACGGCATCCAGGGTATGCTTGGCCTGATTAGGCAGCAATATTCTGGCAATACCCACGGTATCCACGTAAGTGAATTCCTTTTTGATGCCTAAGCGGCGGGCTTTTTCCATAATAAATCCCATGTCAAAATTGGCATTATGGGCGACCAGTACGTCATCACCGCAAAAAGCCAGAAATTCCGGTAATACCGCCTCGATAAAAGGGGCATTCACCACCATATCATCATGGATTCCGGTGAGATTGACGATTTCAAAAGGAATGGGAACATCGGGATTCACGAAGGCCGAATACCGCTCCTTTATCTCGCCATGAGAAATCCGCACCGCTCCGATTTCAATAATCTGGTTCTTTACCGGCGAAAAACCGGTGGTCTCGATATCAAATACGACAAAATCATCTTCCAGGCTTTTGCCCTTGTCACCGGTCACAATCTCCTTCAGGTCGTCCACCAGATAAGCTTCCACCCCATAAATGATTTTAAAGAAATCCTGTTTATCAGGAGCCGGCAGACCCTGCTCCTTGCAGCGGTTCTTCTCCCCATACCACAAATCATCCCACACATGATTGGCATCAGGAAAAGCCTGTACCACCCCATGGTCGGTAATGGCGATGGCCGGATGCCCCCATTTATAGGCCCGCTTAACGATATCCTTGGCTTCGGAAACACCATCCATATCACTCATTTTGGTATGACAGTGGAGCTCCACCCGCTTCCGCATGCTGTTATCCATCCGGGAAGAAGTGAAATCCGGGATTTTTTTCACACCGGCTATGGAGCCGATGGTCAGTTCATTATCAAATTTATCGATTAGGGTAACCCCTTTGATTTTTACAAAAGCACCCTTTTTGATGCCCGCCGTAATCTCTTCCACCTGATCGTTCCGGGCAAACATCTTCACCGTCATGGTATCGGTAAAATCCGTAATATCAAAAATCAGGATGGTCTTTTCATTCTTGATTTCTCTGGTATCGAAGGTTAAAATCTTCCCCCGGATCACCACTTCGCCCATTTCGCCGATAATCTCTTCCAGAGCCATGGCTTCTTCTTCAAAATCCCGGCCATATAGCACATCCGGATTATCGGAGCGCTTCACCGGCCGCTGCCTTTCACCTTTTCCTTCAAAACCGGATTTCTCTTTGCTTTTACCGCTGCCGAACGCCCCTGTTCGCGCCGCCGGTGCTGCCGGAGTTGCCGGTGTCGCGGCTGGCGCGGTATCTAAAGGACCGGTTATCGGTCCGGCATCTTCGTAAATCGCCGCTTCGTCATCCTGCCCGCCGCCTGCTGCCCTGGCGGTAATCTCCGCCACCTGCCGGTTAATCTTCAGTTCATCTTCTACTTTATATTTTCCGGTCTTTTTCTCTTTATATGCGGTATGTACCTCTACCTTAAAACCGCAACGCTCATTATAGATCTTCTCTAAAATACGTACCAGTTCAGCCGTTTTCCCTTTGGCTAAAACTGTATCTTCGATGGTCAGAAGAACCTGATTTTCTGCGGGATAGCTGATATCGGCATTTTTGAATACACTGTATATCACCGGACTGTAGGCCTTTAATTCCTGCAAAATACTATCCTGATAGATATTCATAAATTTTTCCGGATTATACTGGGCAGAAAGCTGATATTTTTCATAAATCTTGATTTCGATATTCTGGCCGGAAAACAACTGCCGCTTGATTTCCGCTTCCACCTTGAAGATAACCTCTTTTTGAATCAAATGGTCACAGGAAATATAAACTCGCACAAAATCCCTTCGTTTGGTGGCCGATACCTTTTCCACCGATACCTGTCCAAACAAATCATAAATACTCTTATCCAATTGCAGACCCGGAAAAACCTCCCGAAATTGCTTCGCCATGATAACACCCTTATCTATTCCAGTTTAACAGTTCATCTCGCAGTGCCCCTAACAGTTCACTTTCGGGTACTTTTTTAATAATCTCACCTTTTTTGATCAAAAGGCCCTCCCCTTTGCCGCCGGCTATCCCGATATCGGCTTCCCTGGCTTCGCCGGGACCGTTGACCACGCAGCCCATAACCGCCACCTTCAAGTCCAGGGGAATGTCTGCCACCATATTTTCCACCTTATTGGCCAGTCCGATGAGATCGATACAGGTCCGACCACAGGTGGGACAGGAAACCACTTCGATTCCCCCCTTGCGTAATCCCAGGGTACGCAGGATGATTTTGGCTGATTTGATTTCTTCCACGGGATCGCCGGTGAGAGATACCCGGATGGTATCACCGATTCCCTGATGGAGAATCAGCCCCAGCCCGATAGAGGACTTGATATTACCGCTGATAATGGTTCCTGATTCGGTAATTCCCACATGAAGAGGATAGTTTGTTACTGCTGCCAGCTTTTCATGGGCTTCCACGCACATCATCACGTCGGAAGACTTGATGCTGATGACAAGATTGTCATAACCGGCTTCTTCAATCATATGAACCTTATCCAAAGCACTTTCCACAATCCCGGCAGCTGTAACGCCATGGTATTTGGCCACCAGTTCTTTTTCCAGGGAACCGCTGTTGACGCCTACCCGAATGGGAATCTGCCGTTCTCTGGCCACGGCTACCACCGCTTCCAGATTTTCTCTGCTGCCGATATTACCGGGATTGATGCGGATTTTATCGGCGCCGTTTTCCATGGCGGCGATGGCCATCCGATAGTCAAAATGAATATCCGCTACCAGCGGAATATGTATTTGCTTCTTAACTTCCGCTATGGCTGCTGCTGCTTCGGCAGTTGGTACCGTACAGCGGATAATATCACAGCCGGCTGCTTCCAGACGCAGGATCTGGGCTACAGTGGCAGTCACATCCTCAGTTTTAGTATTGGTCATGGACTGAATCAGAATGGGATTACCGCCGCCGATTACCCGGCTGCCTATGGATATCTTTTTTGTGTGCTGTCTATGCATTGATCATACTCCTTTAATGATTCATATTTTTTCCATTTATACAATTATATAGTATATCACAAAAATTTTATTTTTTCATTATATTTACCTAACCGGAAAGGATAACCCAATACTGTTTTCTTCATAAACAATTTCATCTTATATTAAACACCTGACCTTCATACTCGATATTTTTTATATTACTGCATTCTGATTCATGTGCCGCGATATAACGAGGAATGGTATCATAGGTTCCCCAGAAGTGCATGGGAAACAATGTTTTGACGACTGCTGTCCGGTTAAATATCTCCAGTCCCTTTCCGCAGTCTTCCTCTTGTCTGGGGTCCAGTGGAAAGAATGCCGCGTCCAGTGACAAATCTTTTATTTTGACCATTTCCATTAAGAAATTTTTTCTCATTTCATCGTTATATTTCGCGCTTTCTCCCGGCCATGTCCACAGGTTCAGATCTCCGGCATGGAAGATGGTTCTTCCGGCATAGCCCACCAGAAATGCCACCCCGGCATCCGTGGAACGCAGGGTTTTGATCTCCGGCCCTCCCTCCGGCAAATGATAGGTTTCATCGGCTCTGACTCGCAGAATTCTTTTTTCATCCGCTTCCTGCAGACCCAGCTTTATTCTTTGTCCCGCTGATAAAGGAACGTCCTTGGAAACGATATAATTAACCTTTGCATATTTTTCCCGTAGCCCCCAGATGCTGCGGTTATAATGGTCACCGTGGGCATGACTGACAAAAACATATAAGGACTTATCCCGGTCCAGTTCCGGTATTGTCCCACTGTTGTAATCAAACAGACAATAAATGTCTTCCCATTCCACTAAAAATCCACTATGTTCCAAATAAATCACTTTCATCTTCCTCAATTTCCTCCGATTGTCAAACTGATTTCTCCATAAAAAAATTCCTGCTGCCAAAACAGCAAGACAAACCCTGTTATCAATATCGCATAAATTATTCTCTTCCTCCCGGACAACTTCCGCAAATATGTACCTCCTCTTAGCCGCCCCGGTTTCCCGGGACCACTAAGTTTTGTTTATTATTTTTTACGTACAGGAATGATCCATTTTTCATATTTTTCCGGATCATGATAAAAGTAAGCAATCCGGCCCGAGGTTTTGTCTTCCTGTCTGTCGGCCTCAGCCCAATCAAAGGACTGCATGGCCTTTTCCAATCTTTCACCCACAGTTATGTTTTCGTTTTCATAGTCAAATGCACCATGTTCAAAAACGATATACTCTGCTTCCGGAATATCTGCCATCAGCATCTGTTTCGGGATCATCCCGCTGTAATCGATGGGCAGACGGATACCGTAACCCTCCGCCTTCTTGCCATCTGCTTCAACCATATGAGCCATAATCTGACCGCTGTAGCTTCCGATTTGATCATCTTCACCGTCCAGCTTGCCTTTAATGCTGTCCAGCAGCCCACAGATGGTATCACAGTCCTGGCCGGGAATACCGGCCTGCTTTTCCCAAAAATCAAAATAGCCGTTGCTCTCGTAATTTTTGATGTGCATAAACTTGTGTTCCGGGATGGATACATAATAAATTTTAATTTCTTCACTTGATTGAATCATACCGATCTCTCCTATACCTAAAATGTAGCGGTCAAAGGTGTTGATTTTCGTTCGCAAAACCACCGGCACCGGATGCTTCCGATATCCCTTGGGTGTCACGCCGTAGGCACTTTTGAATGCTCTGCTAAATGCTTCATGAGAAGAGAAACCATAATCAACCGCAATCTGCAGAATCGGTTTTTTCAAATCTCTGATCTCAATCAGCGCAAATGCCAGCTTTCGCAGCCGCAGGTAATCCCGCAGGGAAATCCCTGCCAGTTCTTTGAATTTTCTGGTGGTATGAAAGGCTGAATACCCCAACTTGCCCGACAAAGCTTCCAGTGTGAGCTGCTCATCATTTTTGCACCGGATACTGTTATCGATTTCGTTGACTATAATCTGTACGCTTTTATGCCATTCATACATATTCCGTTTTCCTCTCAACCTTTGAGTTCGCTCAAATAGAATATAGCATTTAGCCGGAATAAAAATTTGATTTTAATTGCTAAAATTTATTCCGTTATCACTTCTTTTCCCGAGCCGATTTCCAAATGATATTTGACGATTCCCAGATCGATATCCGAATAAAAACCGCCGGCAGCCTTCACCCTGATTGTTTCGCCCGTCATGGAAACCACGAATTTCTGCTGGTTTATGGCTGTGGGAGCCAGCATTGCAGCTTCCATGCCTTCCCGGAACCATTCCGGCATCTCTCCTGATACATTGCATAGCTGCATCATATCTTTACTCTTATGAGATGTTCCCTGATTAACGCCATAGCCCAGTGCCATGACACAGACCAATTTTTCCCCACTCTCAATAGATACCTTACATTTCTTTTTACTGAATGTACCGGCCACCCAACAGGTATTGAGTCCCAGCTGCTGGGCCTTCAAAGCAATATGTTCGCCGTAATAGCCTGCTGTTTCCGCCAGCTTTTCACCCTTCTTACCGATTAGGGCGATATAGTTGGACACTCCCGAAAACCTTCCGTAGCGGGCCATCATGCCGCTGAAGGCTTCTTTTTCATCGGTTACCATCTGTATATGTAATCCGCTTTCCTGATTACACTTGTCGATTTCGCGCTGTAATTCGGTGACTATATCAGCCGGAATGGCCTTCTCCTGATACTGCCTGACCGAATGCCGCACTTTAATTGCTTCTTTAATATCCATCTTCAATTCCCTCCGTATTTTGTATTTTTTAATATTATGATTTAACAGTTATTATACCTAAAATAATTCATCCAGTAAAATATAATATCTGATTTTATTCCAATCCGGTTCCAATTCCAATTTTTCAAATAATAAAAGCGAATCAAAATCTTTATATACCTTGCCGCCATATTCACCGGCAAAATTGCTTTTCAGGCTGCGGTAACAAAGAGCAATATCCTGCCATTTATCGGCGATTCCGCTTCTTCCCAGATCAATGAATCCGTTGACCTTGCCCTCTTTCAGAAAAATATTCGGCAGACAGTAATCTCCGTGAGACAATCGAAGATCTTCCGGGGGCCGGTTGGCCATCAGCCATTCCCATAGTTCCCGGGGATCAGCAAAGCCGTTTTCCCCATAAGTATCCGGCGGCGCATCTTCCATATCCACCAGATTATTTTCCACCCGGCTTTTAGCCAACTGCAGCTTATTCTCCAGGCAATTATTATAGGGACAGTCAGCAATATCTACCGACCACAACAGCTTTAATCCCTCCGCCAGTAATGTGACCAATTCTTCACATCGCTCCAAATAATATGGCTCACAGGCCATACATCCTTCGGCTTTAGACATCAGCAGATAATTTATTCCGTCTATTTTCTCTGCACAAATAATCGACGGAACCGGAATCTTTCCCTGCAGCCAGCCAAGCATCCGATGTTCATTATCCGCCTCCTCACGTTCCTTTTCGATTTTCAGCACCTGGTCCGCAAAATATAAAACAGTTGCCTGGGACATCCCCATATTATTGGCATAATAAGCCTGACTGCTAAGATATGATTTTATTTTTTCGGGAATAAAAATATCCCCAATATGATTCGGCCAATTCGGTTTCAGTGCATCTGCATCTTTAAAATAAAATTTTGCTTTACTCATTATCTTCCCCCTTCCAGATTGGTATTATTATTGAGTTTTACCTCATTTTACCATTGTGCCATAAGAAAAACCACTGATATTATTCCCCCCACACATTTTACAATCTATGCAACCTCACATCACTGATTCTTTGAATATTTTTTTCCAGCTCAATAATATCAAACGGCTTACCATGCGCCGGATATATATATCTAGCTTCTAATGCCAATAGCGTTCTCCACGATTTTATATATTCCTCAATATCCTCAATCCATATTGTAATTCTGTGAATGCTTGGCAGCCCATTCATTGCCGCATCTCCACAGAAAATAATACCGTCCTTTACCATCAACGATATGGAATCAGAAGTATGCCCCGGCGTTTCGATAATCTTTCCCTGCAGTATTTCCTCAAATTCTTCTTTATTGGAACTTGTCACCTCCACAAATCTATCCCAAAACCTTTCCTCGATTGGCGGAAAATGATGTTGTCCTTTGCCAAACATTTTCATGATTTGGCAGAACAAATATGCCTGTCGCCCGGAACAGCCGCCAAGAAATGAATTCTGTCCTCTCGTTAAAACCGGTTTTGCTTTATCGCTTACAATAACCGTTAACCAGGGTGCATTTACAAGTAATTCATTTAAAAAACCCGCATGGTCATCATGTGCATGTGTCAGAAACAGATACTTAATGCTCTTTATAGGGATGTTGCATTTTTTAATTCTTTTGCACATTTTTTTGTATCCGTTCTCATAACCTGTATCTACCATGACATAGCCATCACTGATAGGGTAAATATATGTATTCACAATTCTATTTCCTGCATTATATATGTTCATATCGTCTTCTTCCCTATTGCTTATTTTCCTGTTTCAACAGCCCTTGCCACTTTCTCTGTCTGTGTGCGTAGAAAGCTGTCGCCCATATATATACAAACAGCGTTTTCCACCCTGCCCCTATTTCAACTTCGTCCGTGTATTTGGTCTGGTCCTCATCTATATATTCTAGATAAATCCTATGATTCCAAATCGGCACATATGTATTTGATTCCTTTGTATAAATGGCATATGTTTCCCTATCAAACTGCTCCACATTGATTTCATGTATACCGAAAGAAATGATTCCAAACAGTTTGAAATGAAACAGGAACTTTTCTCCTGATTTCCAGACAAACGCCGTCTCCTTATCTGCCGGCGTAAAGGTTGCATACGGTGCTGCAATATGCTGCAGCGTTTTGAGATATTGTAATTTCTCCCATATTTTATCCCGATCCGCAGGAAAAACAGATGTTTTCACTACAATTTTACGTTTCATGGCTGTATTCTCCTTCTTGATTTGGTCTTCACCAGACCTTCTCAACCCAATTAACCAGTTCGTTTTGCAATTGCCTTCTTTCTTCCGCACATTTTATTTTATTGTGCCTTTCTGTCTTAAAAGCAAGCCTGCAAATAATACCTATTTCCGCAAACATTGCATGGCTCATGGCGCTGAATGATCTATGCTTACAGGGATAGGCAAACTCTTTTTCCTGCAAATATTTTTCCATATATAAACTGCCTAGTATTAATAATTAAAAAACCAAGTACAGCTCTAAAACTATACTTGGTTATATATCTAATATATGGACCATCATGTATAGTTCTGCTATACATGAGTCTCGCAATTTAAAACAAGCCAGACCAAAAAGGTCAGTATGTTGACTTGCTACGTATACGCTTGCTACTCCCTCATGGGAAATTATTGATAACATCTTATCATCAGGCAATATTTTTGTCAAACATTCTATTCACTCAAACACCCATCCACGATATGGACAATCCGCCCCGCTGATTTGGCTACGTTCATATCATGAGTAATCATCACAATGGTATTGCCCATGGCATGGAGCTCACCAAACAGTTTCAGCACATCCCTGCCGCTGCTGCTGTCCAAGGCCCCGGTGGGCTCATCTGCCAGCAGCAGCGCCGGTTTTCCCACCAGGGCCCGGGCAATGGAAACTCTCTGCTTCTGTCCGCCGGACAATTCCGAAGGCTTATGCCGCAGCCGATGATCGATCCCCAACATTTCAATTGTGGGCATACATTGCTCTTCGGCTTCTTTGGTGGTCATGCCTCTGACCACCAGGGGCATGATAATATTCTGCAGAATATCATAGGTGGCGATGAGCTGATAATTCTGAAAAATAAACCCGATTTCCTGATTACGGATAGTGCCAAGTTCTTTTTCGGGCATCTGGTGAATGGCATTCTCCTCCAGGTAATATTCACCGGAATCCGCTATATCCATGCACCCGATAATATTCATCAGAGTGGTCTTTCCAGAGCCCGAAGGCCCCAGGATCGCTACGAACTCTCCTTTTTTTACCTGAAAATCCACATCCTTCAGAACCGGCACATTTTCCATTCCCAGCATATAACCTTTATTTATTTTTTTCATATCAATAATTATATTATTTTCCATCCTGCACCTGACCTTATTCTTGATTTAATGCCACAACGGGAACCAGCCTGGATGCCTTGTAAGCCGGATAAAACCCAAACACCGTACCGGTCAGCACCCCAAACAGCAAGGACAATATGCCGCCCCCTGCGGAAAGCTCTACCCGCACGGAAAAGCCCTCAATAATGGGGGTAATGCCCAGTGACATGAGCACTCCCAAAATCGCTCCCACCAAACTGATACAGCTTGCTTCCAATAAAAATTCCATCAGAATATCCTTCTGGTCACAGCCGATGGCTTTCAGGATACCGATTTCATTGGTCCGTTCCTTTACCGATACGAACAAAACGTTCATGATGCCGATACCACCCACGATAAATACGATAATCGCCATAGCCATCAGCAGCAAGGTCAGGGTTTCATTGGATTTGGATGCTGCTTCCATCTTGCTGCCCGCATCGGAAATGGTAAACTCCACATTGTCGCCGTAATTTTCGACTAAAGCGGTCTGAATCTCGGTGATCATATCCGCTACCTGGTTTACATCATCGGCCACTACCGTAATGGTGGGACTGACATCCTTACCGGTGAGATACTTGATACCGGTTTCGTAAGGAATGAAGATTGCCTCATCAGGGCTGATACCGGATGCCACCGTTCCCATCTCCGATAATACTCCGGTGACCACATAAGCACGGTTATCAATGTAAACCGATGCATCATAGGCATCCAGAACACTGTCAAACATTTCTCTGGCCACGCTGTAGCCCAGGACACAAGTTTTTTCCTTATAAGTATCATTATCCTCGGTAAGAAAGTCGCCAATGGCCAATTCCAGATTGCTGATATCGGCATAATTTTCTTTTACCCCGGCGATAGTATAGGTAGTACTTTCCTCCAGGTTTCCGCCTTCGGTTTCTTCCTTGGTGGTATAAGTAATGGTGGCATTGGCAATTCCGGTTACGTAAGTTTCCAGGTCTTCAATGTCAGAGATGGATAAGATGATATTCTCTGTATTGGTCTGATTACCGAAACCGCCGAACATCATATCCCCGCCTCCTCCTGGCATCATCCCAAAGTTACCCCCGCCTCTGTTTGATGAATTTCTGCCGCCGGACATATTACCCATTCCGGGAAAACCGCCCATGCCGCCCATACTTCCGCCGGCGCTTCTGCTGTTGCCGTTATATTCATAGGAAATATCAATGGCTCCGGCATTTAAATTTTTAAACTGTTCGGCCACCTCCAGCTTACCGCCTGTTCCAATGGCAATAACCAGCATAATCGTTGCTGTTCCCACAATAATACCGGTGGACGTCAAAAATACTTTGAATTTATTCTGAAAAAGATTTAACCATACCAGTCTGAAGATTTCGGATAGCTTCATTTGCTGCTCACCTTGCTTTCCCAAAGTACTGTTTCCCCTTCGGAAATTCCTTCCTTAATCTCTGTATGTACGCCATCGGTAAATCCGGTTACCACTTCCCGGGTACTGATCTTCCCGTTAGCTTCCCGGACTTTAACATAGCTGACCTCATTTTCCCGGACAATTGCTTTGTTCAATACATACAGCACCTCTTCGCTTTCCTCCGTAATGAAGGTAACCTCGGCAGTCATATCCTGATACAGCAGATCATTGGTATTTTCTACAGTTACTGTAACCGAATAAAGGGTTTTATTGGTATTGCTGTCGATTTCGGCATCACCGATTTCGGTGACGACTCCCTTAAAAACTTCTTCCGGGAAAGCCGCGATGGTCACATTGGCCTGATTCCCCAGTGCTGCCGCCGCCATATCCTCCTCTTCCACCGATAGGGTAATGGTAACTGCATCATAATCATTCAGGATGATCAGATCCATATCCTGGGTCAGGGTATCGCCCCTGGATACCGCGGTGTCCGTAATCAGCCCGTTATATTCCGAATAAATGACCTGATCTACGATCACTGCGTCAAAATCCGCCAGCTTGGTTTCGGCCTCATCATAATCAGCTTTGGCATTTTCCGTGTTAAAATCACTTTGCGCCACTGAAACATCATATATTTCCTGAGCATTTTCAGCATTGTAGCTGCGGGTGCTCTGCTGGACAGCGGCCTGAAGGGTACTGGTTTCCAGTTGTTTACGGGCCAGTTCCAGATTAATCCGGGCCTCTGTCACGGCTTTGGAATAATCTTCGATTTTATCCTGAAGTTCTTCTATTTCCCCGGTTAATGTCTCTACCATTTCTTCCGCACCGGTCTGGGTCTGCATGGCGATGATCCACCAATATAAGCTGGAATCCCTGTCGGTTCCGCGGGCTGTGTACCTGGCGTTGGCAAGCACCTGCTGTTCTTCGGTCAGAAGGGCTTGTTTTTCAGTTAACTCTTCCTGG
>JAVBUF010000095.1:0-26213 GCA_031555615.1 Lachnospiraceae bacterium
ATTAAAAATTTCTTGACAAATAGCTTCAATATAAGTATATTAGAAATATCTAAATTACTTATAAGGAGAAGGATTTATGTCAAAAAATAGGAAAACAGCCTGCGTGGGTAAAGATTGTGTGGCCTGCGGATGTTGTGTAAAAGAATGTCCATTTAGCGCAATCTCGATTTTTAAGGGAGTACATGCGGTGGTGAATGATAAATGTATCGGATGCGGAAAATGTGCCAAGGCTTGTCCGGCGGGAATAATCGAAATCAAAGCAAAGGAGGGTTTTGCCATATGAAAAAACATTGGTATGACTATCTGTGGATTTTTTCAAGCGTTTATTTAGCCCTCGGATTCTTCAACATTCTGTTTGCGTGGCTTGGATTGATTTGTTTTATTACTCCGTTGCTCATTTCCATAATTGGAGGCAGCAAAGCTTACTGCAATAAATATTGCGGCCGTGGACAATTGTTTGAACTGTTGGGGGGCAGGCTGGGATTGTCGAGAAAAAAAGTGCCGCCGAAATTTTTGCGTTCCAAATGGTTCAGATACGGTTTTCTGACGTTTTTCATGACGATGTTTTTATTGATGATCTGGAATACATACCTTGTATTTGCCGGCGCATCATTAAAAGAAGCAGTTACGCTGCTGTGGATATTTAAGCTGCCGTGGCAATGGACCAATACAAGCTTTGCTGCTCCGGGTGTGGCACAATTTGCATTTGGTTTTTATGGTGTAATGCTGACATCAACGGTCCTGGGACTAGTTACCATGATTTTATTCAAACCCCGTTCATGGTGCGTATACTGCCCCATGGGAACCATGACACAGGGAATCTGTCAGATTAAAAACAGAAAATTCATTAGTAAATAAACGAGGAGTTTGAACATGGAAGAAAAAGCAAAACAAATTGCGGAACTGCTGAAGGTGCTTGCCAACGAAAACCGTCTGATGATTTTTTGTGCCTTAATGGAGCAGCCTATGACTGTGGGAGAAATTGCAAAATGGGTACCCAATATCACACAATCAGCACTTTCTCAGCATTTATCACTTTTGAAAGCGCACGGAATTCTTGATTCTCAAAAAACAGGACTTAACATTACCTACTTCATCGCTGACCACAGGGTGGAGGAAATTATCCATGTCCTAAAAAAGTATTATTGTAACAGCGAGGAAAAATGATGGCGTTTACTTTTTTTCCAATCCATTTTTTAAAATTTTAATAAGAAGATGGAGCTTTTTTTCGATCTCTAACAGATCATCATTTTCATCAATCAGTTCATTCATATTGTTTATTATTAATGACATAAAGCTATTAACAAAATTTTCAGGCAAATCATCATGGATAGCAGCGGCATCGTATTTAAAATTTCCAATATTATATTCGGCCCCGATTTCTGATAATACGCGATTATATAATTTAGTGTTTTTTTCATTTGCAAATCTTCGGCTTAGCCGGTAGTACTCCGGATTTTCTTTTGAAAAACGGATTCCGGCCAGTACTTGCTTTTGCAGAAAGGAAAAAAGGTCATTCCCTTCATCGATACACATAAATTCGGTCTTCTTTGTCCAGGCTTCTTTCAACAATGTAATGTACAGGTCTTCCTTATTTTTAAAATAATGATAGAAATTGCCCTTGCTGGTTTTGGCATGTTCAATAATACGGTTGACAGATGCATTTTTGTAGTCATTGCTGCTGAATTCCTTTAATGCTTCCGATAATATAACTTCTCGCTTATTCATTGCTGATGTTCCGCTCCTTATACAAATCCTCTATATATTTTACCGCGTTCCTGTTTGCATTTTCCTGATTGATGATGGCAGCGGCTTTCCTGGCTTGAAGAACTACATTTTCATTATTCATTTCAGCAAATCTTGCCGTAAATATCTCTACAGAATCTTCTTCCTTTAATGGTTTTAAGGAATAACCCAGATTAAATAAACGTTTTGCCCAAAATGGCTGATCGACATTGAATGGCATAATTACCTGGGGGACACCACTTCGCAAGGCTGCCGCCATTGTTCCCACGCCGCCGTGATGCAAAATTCCCTTTGACCTTGGGAAAATTCCATCATGAGGTAAAAATTCCCTGATCAGAAGGGAACTGTCAGAAGATAACCGGATTCCGCTATTCCCTGTGATAATGATGCCTCTATTCCCGCTTGCCGATAAAGATGCAGCAATCTTTTCCATAAAAGACTGGGGATTGCTTAGCGGCATTGAGGAAAAGGTTATGATGACCGGCTTTTGTCCGTGCTGTAAAAATTCCTCTGTTTCATCATCAAGAGAAAGGTTACCATCCAGTATCGGGAAGCCGGATAAATAAACTTTATGATCAAAATCCATAGTATCGAATAAACCGGGAGAAATGGGGTATATAATGGGGAGCGGCCCGTCCTCCCGGTTAATCATATATTTACCCGCGCTTCTTTTTTTCAGATGAAGCTGGTTTACCCTGAAGTCATTAATATCTTTGATATTATTGCTTTCTGCGCCCAGGTTAGTCAGCTTATAGGTGAACTTATTTAAAAACCTGCCTAAATCCCTGGTTGTTACAGCAAGATTGGGAAATGAAGAAACCGGATAAATAATAGGTACAGGCGGCATCGATATACACAGAATTCTTAGTTTTTCGGCTATGTCAACAGCACCAAAGGCTTTGGGATGATATATGATTACATCTTTTTCCAGACATGCCTGATAAAATTCCGTCATTGCTTTACGATATAATGGGTTGATTACGTTCTTTGCATATTGCACGGCTTTGAAAGGATGTTTTAATCCTTCTTCAAACACCTGCTTTCCTTCCCGGGTTTGTAATATTGCCATAAAATCCAGGCTGCACTCTTGAAAGTCCAGGTCATTTTGTTCCACAAAACTTTTAAATGATCTTCCGGTACAGATGGTGACACTGTGCCCCAACTCTCTGGCAGTTTTACCGATTGCTACATAGGGCTGCACGTCTCCTCGGGAGCCCAAACATAAAAAGATAATATTCATCATTGATTCTCCTTGTATGTTATTTGTTCTATAATCAGAATAGACCACATGGTCTGTTTTGTCAAGAAATACGTTGATAAAAGTACTTTTGGAGGCACGACTGGGTATACCTACAGAGGGCATCAGGTTAGCAACATTCCTGTCCTCTGTATTTTATTTGCTATTGACATAGTTAACTGGATTAACTATAATGAAATTAATCATTAACTAAATGGAGGAAATATGAACAGTAATGAAATATTGATAAGAGGCGCAGAAGTGGTATCCCTATTTTGCAGACTGCATGTCAATGCAAAAAAAAATCTGCCAATTCGTTCCAGCGAAATGGGATTATTGATTTTGACGGTAAAAAATGAAATGCCGGTAACTCCGTTAATGGCCGCTGATTTCTTTAAAGTAAAAAAACCAATGATTACAACTATGATAATCTCTCTTTGTAAAGGAGGATACCTGACCAAAGTGCCATCAAAGGAAGACGGACGCAGTTTTACACTTGCACCAACAGAAAAGGCAATTACATTGGTAGAAAATACTTATCAGGAATACTTCAGAACGCTGGAATTAATCCGGGCCGGAATGGGTGAAGAAGACTTTAGAAAGTTTATTAGTCTGACTGAAAAGGCAAACGGTATTTTATTGGGCGACAAAGAAAACGAAAAATAGGAGAAAACAATATGGGAAAGATCATGGTTACGGGAGCTTTGGGAAATGTCGGCGGATATGTTGCAAAGTACCTGCTTCAAAACGGACAGGATGTGGTGGTTGCTGATATTAATGAAGAGGCACTGGTAAAAAAGTATGGGGACAATGCGGCCGCAGTTTATTTTGATTTTACGGACAGCCGGACTTATCAAGAGGCACTTAACGGGATTGACCGAGTGTTTATTATGCGGCCGCCACATCTGGGAAAGCCGGAGGACTTGAAACCGTTTATTGAAGCATTGAAGGCGAAAAAGGACATCAAGCTTGTCAGCTTCCTGTCATTAATCGGTGTGGAAAATAATCCGGTTCCGCCCCATCATAAGATCGAAAAATACATTGAACAGGCCGGGCTGCCCTATTGCCATATCCGTCCCAGTTTTTTCATGCAGAATATCAGCGGCATACATGCTTTTGAGATTAAACATTTTAATAATATCGTGGTTCCGGTGAAAAAAGCCCTGACCAGTTTTATTGATGCGGAAGACATCGGAGAAATCACTGCCAAAGTATTATCACAGCCGGAAAAGCATCAAAACCGCGGCTATTCCATAACCGGACCGGAAGCTATCGACTACGATCAGGTCTCCAGGATACTTTCAGAAGAATTGGGAAGAGAAATAAAATATGCTAACCCCAAACCGGGATTGGCCAAGAGATACTGGATCGATATCCGTAAACTGGATAAAGAATACGCAACCGTGATGGGCATGCTCTATATGATGACCCGGCTGGGTACTGCTAAAAATGTAACCGATACCTTCGAGAAAGTAGTCGGCAAAAAGCCACAGACCTTCCGCCAGTTCGTGAAGAAAAATCTGTCGGCATGGCAATAGGGATGGCAATAGGGACAAAAGCATCATGCACCCGGTCATACATGTTTACTGCTCCCGGTATTCTTTAGGGGTCATTCCTACTAATTTCTTAAAGACATTCTGAAAATATCCCTGAGATGAAAATCCAAGAAAGGTGCTGATTTCCAGAATGGAACGATCGGTATTCCGGAGGTACTCCTTAGATTTTTTGATTTTCTGCTGTTGGATAAAAGCACTTAGGGTCATTCCGCTTTCCTGCTTAAATTTGGTTGAAAGATGACTTTGTGACAGGTAGAGATCTTTCGCCATTTGATCAACTGAGATATCCTCGGTCAGATGATCATGAACATAGGAAGTAATGGTGCGCATAAACTGGTTGTATGATTTCCCTTTGGTCAAATCGTGAACCTGGGTTGCATAATCCAGAACCATATGATGCTGAAGATTCACAATCTGTTCGGGGTTGTTATATTTTTCACTGTGCTGAATGTAACGGTCACTGAGGGATAGGGATTCCTCAGGAGGCATACCGCCTTGGATGGCAGCCCGTGATACGAGAGTGGTAGCGGTAATAAATAGATTTTTTAGCTGACGCAGGTAATTTCCGGCTAATTTACCGGACTGGCCGGGAGAAGTATTTGAGAATAATTTATTAAGCCCCTCTATATCACCGGAGGAGATGTAGGCAAGCATTTCTTTTTCATATCCATAGGTATCATGAACGGCAGCTGGCGGAAAATCAGAAGCTTTAATGGACCCGCCGGCCTCCAGAGAAAAGATCTCCTGTGCCTGGATGCTGCTGGAACAATCATATAGCAGGAATTCTGATACTTTCATTTTTTCATCGCTGATGAAATAGGTTACCATGCAAAGTAAATGTAAAAAAAGTTCCAGCGGCATTGGCGTGATACTGCTCAGCAATTCTTTATAATAATGCTTATAATTTTCTTCAATTCCAAGCAGGAACATATAGTCCCGTATCTGTGCATGGGTTGGCGGAAGCTGATAACTGGGGCCAATGATAAGTGTATACTCCGTATAATTAATGACACCGTAATATTGGTAAAACGGAGTGATATAATAACTTACATTTTTTTCGATCTGCAGCAGTTCTGCAATATAGGGAGCCCCCGGATCTACCGGGAAGCTTGAGGTATTAAAAAAATGTAAAAGTTTCTTTTTCTGATATACACGAACAGCAATTCTTGAAATATTTGAGATATTCTCTGCGATATATTCATAATCGATTTCTCTCATCATAATCTCCCTACATACTTATTATCTAAATATAAAAATTATTTTACAATAAAAAAAATATATTTACAACAACTAAACGCCGATTTGCATTATCATAAGAAATATAAAGCCAATGAATCAGATCTCGCCAATGGTGAATTTCAATGGGCGGGCGTAGTAACTGGTTACAGGCTTGCTGTGCCCAGTTACATATGGAATGGAGGTATTGTCAATGAAAGCAATCAACCTAAGGACAGAGTATTTAGATCATCCCATCGGAATTGATATTCAGATACCAAGGTTATTTTGGAATTGTGAGGATGGAGTAAGCCAGAGTGCCTATCAGATTCTGGCAGTGAACGAGAGGGAAGAAATTGTCTGGGATACCGGAAAGGCCATATCAAGCACGATGACCCATATCCCATATAAGGGGAAAAACTTAAATAGTCGTGAGCGCATCACCTGGAAAGTAAAACTCTGGGATGAAGAAGATCAGGAAGGTCTTTGGAGTGAGACAACGTATTTTGAAATGGGACTGTTGAAAAAAGAGGATTGGCAGGCAGTCTGGATTACAGGAGATTATGTACCGAAGAAAAAGAACCGTTATCCGGTGGATTGCTTTCGGAAGAAGTTTCAGATTTCCCGGGACAATACCACTCATGAAATCATCAAAGCCCGTTTATACACTACAGCTTGCGGAATCTACGAAGCACAGTTGAATGGAAAACGTGTGGGGGAGTATATTCTTGCGCCGGGGATTACGGACTATCGAAAACGAATCCAGTACCAGGTCTATGATGTACTTGCGCTGCTGCAGGATGGAGAGAATACACTGAGCTATGAACTTGCGGATGGCTGGTACCGGGGGTGTGTGGGCGCATGGGGGATGCGTAATTATTATGGTAAGGAAACAAAGCTGATTGCACAGTTGGAATTAACCGGAGCGGATGGAACAATCCAAACAATCTGCTCAGACAGCAGTTTTGATTGGAGTAATGATGGTCCCATTCGATTTGCGGATAATAAGGACGGAGAAATTGTTTATGCCCATAAATGCCCATCTTATCATCAAAAAGCAAAGATAACATCCTGTAATGTAATTCCGGTTTCTGCCAATAATGTGCAAATCAAAGAACATGAACATTTTCCGGCAAAGGCAATCAGGACACCTTCCGGAAAGACCGTTCTTGATTTCACCCAAAATATTGCGGGATATCTGGAATTTAAAGTAATGGCCCAAAAGGGACAAAGAATTTTCCTGCGTTTTGGTGAAATGCTTGATGAGCAGGGGGAATTTACCCAAAAAAACATCCAGGTAAGCAATAAGAGAAAGACATCGCCGCTGCAACAGATCGAATATATCTGCAAAGAAGGAGAAAATAATTATAAAACAAAGTTTGCAATTTTTGGCTTCCAATATGTTCTGATTGAAACAGATGTAACCATCAAAGCGGAAGATTTCACAGCAATTGCGGTTTATTCGGATATGGAGCAGCGAACAAGGTTCAATAGTTCCAATGAGTTGCTGAATAAGCTGGTAGAGAGTACCCTTTGGTCAGCAAAGAACAATTCTGCAGATCTTCCCACGGATTGCCCCACCAGGGAGCGGCACGGATGGACGGGAGATGCACAGATCTTCTTTAACTCTGCGGCGTATTTATTGGATTATGCCACATTTGCAGCAAAGTTTGAAAGGGATCTTACCGATTGGCAGACGAAGGATGGAAAATTTCCGCAGATTGCGCCGGAAGGCGGAACGGATTTTTATATGCGTGCAATGAATGGAGCCTGCGGCTGGGCGGATGCGGGAGTAATCATTCCGTATCGTTTCTGGAAGATTTACGGGGATACCAGGATTCTGGAAGATAATTATGATGCAATGCGGAAATATGCCGGGTTTGTTTTAAAAAGATGCGGGAAAAATGCATTGCTTTCCAAGAGAAATCCGGTAAAGGGAGAAGCAGGAAAATATATTGTTAATGTGGGGCAAGCCTATGGGGAGTGGGCAGAGCCTACTGAAGTGCATGTAATGAGCTGGAAGGATTTTGTATATCCCCCCATGGAAGTGGCAACGGCATATGCCGCCTACGTGATGGAGCTGATGAAGGAAATCGCAGCGGAGATTGGGCAGAATGAGGATAGCCGATTCTATGAGGATAAGGCATCCCGGATCAGGAAAGCATATCAGGAGCTTGTGAAGTGTGAGGGCTTTACCTTAGATACAAATCAACAGGCGAGATTGGTTCGGCCACTATATTTTAATCTGCTGGATGAGAAACAGAAAACTTATGCCAGAACACGTTTGATCAAGGCCTTGGAGCAATATCATTGGCGATTAGGAACCGGCTTCTTATCCACACCGTTGATTCTGGATGTTTTAGAACAGTATGATCTGGATGCGGCATATCGAGTGTTAGAAAATGAGCAAATGCCAGGCTGGCTGTTTATGCCGGTGAGCGGGGCCAATACCATCTGGGAGTCATGGGAAGGAACGTCTGCTCAGGGGGGCATTGCTTCGCTGGATCATTATTCCAAGGGGGCTTGCTGCGAGTGGGTTTTCCGTGAAATGTGCGGGATTCATGTGGATGGCAGAAATCATTTTATCATTGCACCAAAGCCCGGGGGGCATTTTACATTTGCGGAAACCCAATACCAAAGCGTATATGGCAGGGTAAGCTGCCGTTGGGAGAGAAAAAACGATGGAAGTTATTTTTACCAAATGACAGTTCCAGCCAATACCACAGCCGATGTGGAGCTGCCAGATGGAAGAACCTTCTGTTTAAGCGCAGGTAATCATGGGTTCTAAAAGTAGCAAAAACGAGAGGAGAAGGTAAATGAGCGGAAAGGCTTTATCAGCAAGAATGTGGAATAGCAAAGTGAAAGGAAATCAGGTCAAGGCATCAGAAAAATGGCTGGGTTACCTGATTGGACCCTGCGGGGCACTGCTTTTAAACGCAGTGCTGGCAACCTATTTAAACGTATATTATACGGATGTTTTAAAATTAACAGGATTGTGGGGAGGAGCATTTCTGGCCATATTCCCGATTGTTTCCAAAATAATCGATGCAATTACCAATGTAATCATGGGCTATGTCATTGACCGGACAAAGACCGGACAGGGAAAGGCAAGACCTTGGATTCTGTTGTCGGCCCCGCTTTTAACACTCAGCGGCATCTTACTTTTTACTGTTCCGCAGCAGAACGAGCTGCTGAAGGTCATCTGGGTAATTTTATCTTATAATTTGTTTTATTCTTTTGCTTATACCATTTACAATATGAGCCATAATCTGATGGTACCATTATCCACCAGAGATTCCAAAGCCAGAGGCGGACTCTCGGTATTCAATCAAATTTCAACCATTATGATGTCAGGGATTCTGGTAGCGATGGTATTTCCAATGATTATCATGCCATATCTGGGAGTTGACCGCAGCAAATGGATTCTTGTAATGGGAATACTTTCTGCCTTTGCCCTACCCTTGACCCTGCTGGAATATTTCTTTACAAAGGAGCGTGTCACAGAGGAAAGTATGGAAGATAAGAAAATTCCATATATGACGCAGCTTAAGATTGTATTTACAGATAAATATATGTTGATCATTTTTATGTATTTCTTAATTTATACAGCCGGAACAATCTTCAAAAACCTGGGCCTGGTTTATTTTTGTAATTATGTGCTGGGCAGCTACAATGACGGAATTACCCAGACGATGATTTCTGTAATTGGCGGAATTCCAATGGGGCTTGGCATTTTTCTGGTGTGGCCGCTGGCGAAGAAATTCGGTAAAAGAAATGTAACTATGATCGGGTTTATCATATATGCAGTCGGTAGTTTTATCTGTTGTCTGAATGCCACCAGTATGACGGTTGTGCTGATCGGCCAGTTTATTAAAAATATCGGTGGCTTGCCTTGTGCTTATGTTTTTATGGCATTGCTGGCAGATACATTGGATCATTTGGAATGGAAAAGCAGTATTCGCTGTGACGGAGTTGCAATGTCCATTTATAATATTATCGCGGTTGCCGGAGTAGGCGTTTGTACCGGTATATTTAATCTGCTGTTGGCTTCTTCCGGTTATGTTGCCCCGTCCTTAAGTGGGACGGGAGAAACCGTTGCCGTAGTTCAAAGTGCGGAGGTACAGAATATGATTACCTTTTCTTTTGTGGGCATGGAAGTGATTACGGGAATTATTTTAGCATTGCTTTTGGTATTACTGAATATCGAAAAAACTTTACTGTTAAAACAACAGATTATTCGAAAATTCAAGCATATAGAAGAAACTGAGGAGCAGGCAGCAGAAATAAACAAAGTAGAAAAAGCTTTATCCCAAAAGCAAAAAGATGCATGGGAAAAGGAGCAGCAGAATGGCAGCCGTTATCGTGAAAAAATAGCAAAAGAAATAGACTGTGTAAATTAGCAGGAAAAAAGTGTAAAGAGAGTCCGCAAAGCGGCATGTTTGAAAGGTTGAAAGAAGCATGGTTATAAAAATGAATGTAAAAGAAATCTTAAATGAGTTGACTTTAGAAGAAAAAGCAGCCCTTTTATCGGGAACAGATTTTATGTATACTAATCCGGTTCCCAGATTACATATTCCGGCTATCAGTATGTCTGATGGTCCTCACGGACTCAGGAAGCAGATTGGAGGTTCCCAGGATAATGGGATATCGGAAAGCGAACCGGCCACATCTTTTCCCACAGCAGCAACTACGGCTTCCAGTTGGAACACGGAAAATGTATATCAGATGGGAAAAGCAATTGCAGCAGAATGCGCCAATTACGAGGTGGATATTTTACTGGGGCCAGGTGTAAACATCAAAAAGAATCCTTTATGCGGGCGCAACTTTGAATATTTTTCCGAAGACCCATTGTTGGCAGGTGCATTTGGTGCAGCGGAAGTAAAAGGCATTCAGGAGAACGTAGTAGGGGTTTCCGTGAAGCATTTTGCCCTGAATAATTCAGAGAATTACCGATTTATGGGAAATTCTGTGGCAGATGAAAGAGCAATCCGCGAAATCTATCTAAAGCCCTTTGAAAAGATCGTAAAGGAAGCCGCTCCGTTGACCATGATGTGTGCCTATAACAGAATAAACGGAACGTACTGCAGCGAGAATTCATGGCTGTTAATGGATGTTTTAAGAAAAGAATGGGGATTTGATGGTGCTGTTATGTCCGATTGGGGGGCAACCCATCAGAGAGTAGACGGCGTGGCAGCAGGATTGGATTTGGAAATGCCGGGGGATACGGCGATCTGCCGGAAATGGATTACAGATGCGGTAAATAGCGGAGTTCTCCCGGAAGAGAAGCTGAATCAGGCAGTCGAGAATATGTTAAATCTGATTAAAAAATGTCAAGAAAATAAGAAAAAGCAGCCAATAAAAAAAGGGGAATTGACAGAACAGATGCGGAATAAACATCATGATCTGGCGGCTGAAATTGCTATGGATTCTGCAGTACTTTTAAAAAATGACGGAATGCTCCCGTTACGGGAGACAGATTCCTTTCTTGTCGTGGGTGAGCTGTTTGAAAAAATGAGATATCAGGGGGCCGGCAGTTCGATGATTCATCCGGCCAGGCTCAGTACGCCACAAATGTCGTTTGAGGCGGCAAAGATGAAGTATCAATATGTGAAAGGATATCATGAAAACCAGGTTGACCCGGAAGAAAAATTGATTGCAGAAGCCATTGATGCAGCCAGGGATTATGATAAAATCCTGATTTTTGCAGGCCTTACGGATTATGTGGAAGGTGAAGGTGCTGACCGGGAGCATATGAGGCTGCCGGAAAACCAGCTGCAGTTAATAGAAAAGCTTTGTACTCAGAAGAAAGACATTACGGTTATTTTATATGGCGGCTCCAGTATGGAACTTCCCTTTGCGGACAAGGTAAATGCCATCCTGGATATGTATTTGCCGGGGCAAAACGGCGGATATGCAACGGCCGGGCTGTTATTTGGAAAAAGAAGTCCTTCGGGGCGTCTGGCAGAAACCTGGGTAAAAAAATATGAAGATGTTCCCTTTGGTCAAGCTTATGGAAAATCCGCGGCAGAAGTATATAAAGAAAGCATTTATGTGGGATATCGTTATTATCAGACGGCTAAGAAGGAAGTCCGGTATCCGTTTGGTTACGGATTAAGTTATACGGAATTTGCATATCAGGATTTTGCCATGACTTTTGATGGGAAAAAGATCGAGGTTACCGGGAAAATTACCAATATCGGTAAAATGGATGGTGCCGAGGTAGTACAGTGTTATGTCTCCGGTCCGAGAAACGGAGTATGGAAACCGGAAAGGGAACTGAAGGCATTCACCAAGTTATATTTGAAACAGGGAGAGACAGGCGAAGCCAGATTTACGATTCCGGTGGAGGAGCTGACGGTATTTTTGCTGGAAGAAAAGAAGTTCGTTCTGGAAAAAGGGATTTATAGTGTCCAGATATGCAAGGATGCAAATACAGTAATCTGGTGGGAAAATGTGGAGCTTCAGGGAAAGGAAAGGGAGCAGATAGATCATCCGAAGACAGCAATAGAAGACAACGTGTATCAGAAAGCAGAAGATATCTATGGGGAAGCAAAACTGAATCTGGTAACTGATCGGGTATTTGAAGCCATGAGTGGTGTGAAAATCCCCCCGAAAGAGCCGTCGCTGCCGATTACATTAGAATCCAGATTTACGGACCTGAATCAGACGTTCATGGGAAGGATTTTATTTAAAGCGGTCCTTTCGGTTGCTGCCGGCAGTGAAAGGAAAGCACGTAAATTACCGGAAGGGGCAGAACGGGATAATAAGCTGAAAGGAGCCCTCTTCCTGAAAAGAATCTTAGAATCAAACTCCGTTATATCGATGAGCATGTCGGCGGGAAGGGCTTTTCCATATCATTTTGCCTGCGGGGTTGTGGAAATGGCGAATGGTCATATCTTTAGGGGGATAAGAGCAATGTGCAGAGCAACTAAAGTGGCCCAATTGCCTAAAGAGCAGGATTGAATATTTTGTATTAGCGTGGGGGTAATTGTCTGGCAGGGGAAGTGCCGGATATCTATGCCCCAATCAAATGGAGCTGTGCCGATGGACATGAATTTATGATGTCAGTAAATGCGGTCTTACATGGCGGACACTGGTGCCCTAATTGTTTGCAGCATGAATGGAAGTATGGACAGATTGCGAAAAAGAATCCTTTTTATGCACAGGTTTGGTTCCCGATTCATGGTGAAGAGGATGATTATGTAATCCCGATGGAGTTTAGTGGGTATAATGTTTTAAATGAATTGAAGAAAAAACTCGGATTGTAATAGCTAAACAGTAACCCCGGTTATCATAAGCTATTCTCAAAATTCTATCTCAATCAAACGAACCTCAAGAGGGGCCATCTGTATATGAAGAGTCAGCAGATGGTCCTCGATATTCTCCTGATGAAGATACATCCCCGGTTGAGATTGCTGACGCAGCAGTTCCAGATCCTCTTCTCTGGTCAGTGTCTGCGCACCCATCCGCACCCAGGCATCATAGCTGCTGTCAAAATGCTGATTGATAAAACGTTCTTTGATCAGACATTTCCGATTTTCTTTTTGGGTAATAAAGTATCCGTCTCCTTTTCCCATCAGCTCGTTTCCAAGCCGGTTCAGAAAACGGAAAGCATTATAATGAGCCTTGGGGATTCCGTTATGCGTAAACATCCCCAGTCCGCCATGGAATAATTCATTGGGCAGCTGAAGCTCTTCAATAAAATCGGTCAGGCACCAGTAGCCATAGGACTCCAGGCGGTCATAATTTTCCAGCAGATTTTTAACCAGATAACAGGCTTTAAAGCAGGTATCATTAATCAGATCCCGATGCGAGATGGTCAGGTTCCATTCGGTTAAATAAATCGGCAATGATTTCATATGATACCGTTTTAACAATAATTTGATCTGGTTTATAAATTTCATAAAGGCATACTGATCTACGGTCAGGGGAAAGGAATTATTCATATTTTCCGTCGAAAAACCCTCGCCGCGGGATCGGTCACGCATATCTGACTCAAACATCGAGTTATCATAGTAATGGATGTTTAAAAAATCCGGCAAACAATCTTGCACAGAAACATACTGAAAAAAGTCGGCAGTCCAGCCCTTTTCTTCGGTAACGGATAACAACAGAGAGGGGGTATCGAAAACAAAGGCGGGATCAACCATTTTTACAGTCTTGTATGTCTGGCAATAAAACTCAAAAAACAAGGTTCTGTCTGACCAGGAGAATTCGTTGACTGTTTCATCCGGTTCGTTCCATACACAAAACAACCATTTCCGAACCTCGGTTATACTGAGATTGAAAAGCAATATAGCATAAATTTTCAGGATAATTTGACAGCGAAAATATAAAGTTTACCTTTTTGTTACATAATGATAAAATTGTAGAGAGGAATTGAGAAAAATATTAAAAAAATTATTTTACAGGAATTGGTTGATCAAAACAATGGATATCTTAAAATTACAGATGCGGTAGAGGCGGGGCTTTCCAGAACAACAACAATCCAAATTATCCTTAGATCAGTTATCAGGAATGATTTGACGAATCGATTGGAGGAATTGTTATGAATAAGGCATATGTTGGAAAACAGAATGAATACTTCAAGGCAAAGAACGATAAGGTAAAAGTCCGATTTTCATTAAAAAAGTGATTTTAGCATATTTAATAAATCAGGGGGCGTTTATGGGAGATAATAAAATAGAAAGTGTACCAAATGAAATAGAAGAAATTATTAGTGAATTGAGTGAATGTAGGGAGGATGAACGTAGTGCTCAAAACCAAATGATTCAAGTCGTTGTCACAGCAGGGACTGTTCTGACAATTATCTTTGGTGCATCTAGTCTTACGGAAACCAATAAAAATATTTTTTTTCATCTAAATAACTTAATATTTGGTACTGCATTCGGATTCATAACCTCGCTGGGGATAAGTAATGTTATTAGATATCATTACATACAAAACTTAGAAGATAGATTGTTTGCGTTTAACATTCAGATTAAGAAAAAATACAGTTTAGTGCATTGGGTAAGTTTTAGTTCTCCCATTATGACAAGAAATCCTAAGCATATAAATAATATCTATACTTTTATGCATTATTTTTGTTATTCGTTAGGTACATTGTGCCCAATACTATTCTGTATATTTTTAACTGGGTATCAGTATTCTCAGCTAACCGAATATAGTTTTATAGATAAAGTTGGAACTTATATACTTTTTATTTTTATGTTTTGTTCCATAATTATATTTTTTGTAAGCTCTATTAAGGCAAAGAGGATGTATAATATTTCTTTGGAACAATCTATAATAAAAAGAAATAGCAGAATTAATCGAATTATATCTCAAAATCAAATTTTTTTGCAAGATAAAACTAAAAAGAGTATAAAGAAAAAAATAAAAAATAAGAGTATATTGTATTTTATTTATCCCAAAATAAAAGACTTACAAAAGTTATTTTTGATTTTTATAGGTTATTTCTCAGGCTTATTTTTTAAATATGGTAAAATTGACTTAACTCATAATCAATTAATAGATATGATTATAGTTTGGATTATAATAGATTTTTTATTATATCAAGCAAGATATCTATGGAATGATATAAGAGGTTTGAAGGAAGATATAGAAGAAGGTAAAAACAATCGACTTCCAATAAGAGACTTTGGTGTAAGTAAAGCGGTGACAATAGCAATAATTATTATCATTATAAGGGTATGTCTTGCAATGATTATTACATCTTTATTTTATGCTGAATTATTACATCCCGTTTCTATAGGTATAATGCTAATATTAGGAAGTTCTGTTTTATATGAGGTGGCAAGGTCAATTAAAAATGTATTTGCAACACTTTTTTTGGTGAGTACAGGTTATATGATACGTTTTTTTGTAGGTCTATGGGCGGCCTACCCAGAAATTTTTGAAATTAATACTATAATTATGAATTATAAAATACCTATCATTACAATAATATTGTTAATTTTAGCCTATGGTTTTATGGGCGAATTTGCAGTTATTTTGCCATGGACGCATGAAGCTATAAATCATATGAAAAATGGGCGAAAACTAAAAAAGGCTCATTTCATTTTTCTTTATAGCAAAATTAAAGAACGATATAAAATGTTTGAAGATAATAAAAAAATTTTACCTCTTCGAGAAAAAGGAAAAATTTCTGATCCCTGGAATTTTTCGTATGTTTTTTCTGTTCTACTACTTTCAATAATATGCCTAATAGTAGATTTCACAATGAATAATTTGCTATTAGAACTATTTTTTATTACATTATCAATTGTTTTATGTATTGTTGCGAATAAAAAGATAATTTGCATACTCGGAATAATGCTTGCTACAGCTCTATTTAGATTTCAATATTATTTAAATGAGGAAAACATATTCATAGTATATATTTGCATAACTCAAGTATTATTTACGCTAATATACTTTACCTTGAGATATCTATTTGATCCAAGTTTCAACTTGGTTCAAATATGTAAAGAAAAGTTAATAATAATATATATTATATTTATAGGTGAAGATACGTGGAATTATCTTATTGAATCAAAGGACATAAAGAAGAAAAAAAGTTAAATTGGAGTAAAAAATTAGGGTAATCAGATACAATTAAATTTGACAACTTTGAGTAATGACATTAAGTTTTCAAGGGAGTTAATTTTATATGAGTTGTTGTATCAACATGGAAAAATTACTAGAAGCAATAAATGAACTATATAATAATAGAGCAGAAATTATATATGGTCAATTTTTTTAAAATTAATATTGTATAATCAGATAAAATGCTGTGTTCGTGAGGAGGTGGAATGATGGCAAGTGAACATGATGGTGTTTTAAATAAGACTAAAGAGGATATTACGGATATGTTTGTGGATATCGTTGATAATAAAATAGGTACACTAACAACGAACGAGTACTTAAAGGAAATACCCGGACTTAAAATTATTTGTATTGTTGCGCAGGGGATTGTTGGAATAAGAAGTAAATACCAAATAAAAATGATTGAACAATTTATTAATACCGTTAACTCAGGTGTAGCAACTCCAGGAGATATTACAATTCATTTAAATAGGCTAAAAACTGATCCCAATCAACTAATCAAAGAAGTTAATTACATATTAGTAAAAATTGATAGCTGGACTGATTTAGAAAAGAGCGAATACTTCGGGAACATTTATGTTGCATATATAGAAAAGAAAATAACCTGGAATCAATTAACTCTTTACACAGAAATATTAGGGCAACTCATTATAAATGATATTGCTACATTAGAGGAAATTCATAAATTATATAAATACGATAAGGATAGCATACCTCCATTTGCAAGTATGTTAAGGTTACAAAGTTTAGGATTAGTGGTTTTTCATGATGGATTTGTTAAACAAACGACAAAAAATGCTATCTCTGAAAATGTGAAGGAAGAGCGTGGTCATATAACTGGTGAAGGAAAAGTATTTTATAGTTTGATTACAAAACATCAGAAGGGATACTTGCTCTGATGGATTTTGAAGTTCATGTTAAGCAGAAATAATGAAGATATTCCTGCCAAAATTAACAGAAAATGATTGAATATTATGTTGCGAGCAAGAGCCGGAATACTCAAATGACTGGGTAGCGCTATTGAATCAATTGAATGCATGAGTGAAGCTGAAACCAGAGGATATAGTAACGCATTTTCAGTAAGAACTATATCGAATTGGTGCAATATTTATACGCTTTTTACCTCATAGAGTAATTGGGGTTGATAAAAATCAGTCCTTCTTAAATATAGGAAGAACACTACTGCTTTGGTTACACAACTGAAAAATGAGCTGAGAGACATCGGCCACAGAGATATCAAATCCATGATTTATCCAATCTATAATAATGTGGATACATCCATGTAATAAAAATGAATAAATATAATTTGCTATTTCTTTAGAGCAGTTAAAGGAAAGATTCACCTTTAGCTGCTCTAAAATTTTAGTCATAAATAGTCCTTGAAAGTTTACAGTTTCCTGATGGCATAGAAGTGTTTCAAAGATATCTGCATTTTTCTTTACATAAGCTAAAAAAGTTTCAATATAAGAAATTGTGTCAAGATTCGGTCCGACGTTTTGTAAATGCTCAAAGGTTATTTGTATGATTTCTTTCTCAATGTCTTCAAGCAATGCGAACTGATCCGGATAATGAAGATAGAATGTAGAACGGTTTAAGTCGGCCTGATTACAAATTTCTTTAATTGTAATCCGAGAAATGGGTTTTTCATGCATCAACTCTACCAGACTTGTTTTTAAGAGCATTTTTGTAATTTGGGTTCTTCGATTATTTTTTGTTGCCATAATTACTTTTGCTTCTTTCTGCTTTTGATATTATATATGGTTAATTATCGGATATTTGCTTTAAAAGCCACACTTTCTTACGAAGTGTCCATTTTATAACTTTATAAAACCCATCTGTGTATTGTTAAAACGACATAGTGTTGATAATATTATATTAAGATATTCAATATTTGTCAAATGATATTGCGGAAAATGGTAGAAAAGAGGAAAGGAAACGACAAAACAGTTCGCAGGTGAATGCATGAAGGTATTTATGATTGGAGGCACAGGTCTCTTAGGCAGTGAAGCTGCTAAGGTATTAATTGAACGGGGTCATAAGGTAACTTCCATTGCCCTTCCGCCACTTCCGGAAGGGGCAGTGTTACCACCGGAAATGAAAATTGAATATGGAAATTATCTTGAGATGACGGATGCTGAACTTAAACATTATTTTGAGGGTTGTGAAGGTTTTGTCTTTGCGGCAGGAGTAGATGAACGGGTGGAAGGTCCGGCCCCTATTTATGATTTATACAAAAAGTATAATATTGATTCAGTCAGACGTTTACTGAAAATTGCGAAGGAGTGCGGAGTAAAGCATGTGGTAATCTGCGGTTCGTATTTCTCTTATTTTGCAAAGACCAGACCGGAATTAGAATTGACGAAATGGCATCCATATATCAGAAGTCGTATTGAACAGGAAAACACAGCAATCAGTTTTGCCAGTGAGACATTTGATGTGGCTGTTCTGGAACTTCCCTACATCTTTGGAACACAACCGGGAAGAAAGCCGGTATGGGTATTTTTAGTGAAACAGATTATGGATATGAAGAGAGTTACTTTGTATCCCAAGGGGGGTTCCACCATGGTAACGGTTCATCAGGTTGGAGAAGCAATTGCCGGAGCAATTGAACAAAATAAGGGCGGGAATTGCTATCCTATAGGATACTATAATATGACGTGGAAGGAGTTACTTGCCATCGTACATAAACATATGGGCTGCCCGGAGAAAAAGATTATTACCATTCCAAATTGGATGTATGCAATTGGTGGTAAGAATCTGATGAAGGAACAGAAGAAAAACAATATTGAAGGCGGCCTTCATATGGTAAAATTCACAGACCTTCAGTGTTCCAATTTGTTTATCGATAAGTCCTTAGGATGCGATAAATTAACTGTGAAATCAGATAATATAGATGAGGCAATTGGTGATTCTATACGTCTTTGTATGGATGTGGTAAATAAAAAGGCAGATGTGATTGCGATGAAAGGAGAATGAACAATATGAGTAAACAAACAGTTTTTGTCACAGGTGCTACCGGCGGAATGGGACTTGAGAGTCTGAAACAGTTGTTGGAGGATCGGGATAAACAGAATATCATCATTTTAGTTCGTGATTCCGACAAAAATCGTAAACTGCTGTCGGCTTATATGGATATCCCGGAACTTAGTATAAAATGGGGAGATCTTACGAATTATCAAGACGTATTCGATTGCGTTAAACAAGCGGATATAGTGTTGCATATTGCTGCATTTGTTTCACCGGCGGCAGATTATTATCCGGATAAAGCCATGAAAAATAATCTGGGTTCGACAAAAAATATCATCGATGCAATTATTGCTCAGGGCAGGCAACAGGAAGTACGTTTTGTAAACATTGGAACAGTTGCTGAAACCGGAGACCGGATGCCGCCAATTCATTGGGGAAGAGTAGGGGATCCCATTAAGCCGAGTATATTTGATTACTATGCAGTCAGCAAAATTGCAGCAGAGCGTTACGTAATAGAATCCGGCTTAAAGTATTGGGTCAGCCTTCGGCAAACGGGAATAATCGGCAAAGCCATGGCTAGTATTGTTGACGCAATTATGTTTCATAATTGTCTTGATAATGTATTGGAGTATGTATCGGATCGTGATTCAGGCAGACTTATGAAAAATTTATGCTTGTATACTGCAACAGGTAAGCTGGCAGAAGACTTTTGGGGACACATCTATAATATTGGCGGCGGCGCTAAATGCCGGGTGAGTACTTATGAAATGTACCAAAGACTGTATGGTGATATCGGATTTACAAATCTGGATTATGTGATTGATCCCAAATGGTATGCAACAAGAAACTTTCATGGTCACTTCTATTCAGATTCAGATAAGTTAGAGGATTTTTTACATTTTCGCCAGGACAGCATGGAATATTTTTATGATGCATATAAAGAAAATCTTGGTGCGACGGTAAGGGTATCAAAGATAATGTGCAAAATTCCAGGCGGACAAAAGCTCATGGGCGCAATTATGAAAAAGGTATTTTTGAAACAGGCACTCACAGAACATGGAACAGTACATTTTATAAAAGAAAATGTGGAGGATCATATAGATGCATATTGGGGAAGTAAAAAGGCATGGACGGAGATTCCCAAAAGGCTCAGTGAGATGAAACATTTTACAGATTGGGAAAAGGAGATTAAATTAGACCACGGATATGATGAAAGCAAACCAGAAAATGAACTTCAATTGGAAGATATGAAAAATGCGGCATTGTTTCGTGGCGGAGAATGTTTATCTGATACGATGGAAAAGGGAAACTGGCGGGATAAGTTAGAATTTAAATGTGCATTTGAACATAAATTTATGGCAAGTCCCCGACTCATTTTAGAAGGTGGTCACTGGTGCCCGGAATGTGAGAGAAAAAGCTGGAACTATGGTGAACGGGCGAAGAGAGATCCCTTCTTTTCGCAGGTATGGAATCCACTTCACGAGAGTAGTGAGATGCTTGAATATCCAAAGATAGTTAGTGATAAAGAATATTTTAGAGGAACTAATTTAATGAGGGAGTAATATATGCAATGCTCTCTCATTTTTTGATTAGGAGTCACAGCAACATGTGGGATATTCATGGAATAAAAATTTCCCCACCATATGTGCAATTTATTCTACAATTTTGTAAGTCGTAATTAAAAAAATATGTTATTTTAGATTAATATAATTAGGAAAAAGGCGGAAAACCAGTTATGAGCCAAAGAAAACAAGTATACAATCCTTTTTTGCCGCTAGAGGTATATATTGCAGATGGTGAGCCACATGTTTTTGGTGACCGGATATATTTATTCGGAAGTCATGATAAGGAAGGCGGGGAAAGTTTCTGCATGCTGGATTATGAAGTGTGGAGCGCACCATTAGGTGACTTATCCGACTGGAGCAGCCCAGGAACTAGTTACAGTTCCAAACAGGATCCAAATTCCGATACAAAGCGTCCTTATATGTATGCTCCGGATGTGGTGCAGGGAATGGATGGTAATTATTATTTATACTATTGTCTGGCAGGCTGGAAAGGTGCAGGCGGATATTCCGGGCCAATCAGTGTGGCAGTTTGCGACAGGCCGGACGGAAAATATGAATATCTGGAATCTGTCAAAAACCCGGATGGTACTGTTTTTTCCCAATTTGTAGCCTTTGATCCGGCAGTGATTAATGATCAGGGGATTATCCGGCTGTATTACGGAACTGCCATGCCCAAAGGAATGGCTCCGGTGGGAATGAAGGGTTATCTGATGGCACCATTTATTAAAAACATCTATGGAAAACAAACAGCAGATTTTCACAAAACACCAGGCCCTCTGGGAGCCAATATGGTAGAACTGTCGGAGGATATGCTTACTGTTAAAGGGGAAGCAAAACGAATCTTACCGGAAAACCCCAAAAGAACAGATTTTAAAGGACATGGTTTTTTTGAAGCATCTTCAATTCGTAAAATTGGCAAGAATTATTATTTTATTTATTCTTCCCAGAAAAATCATGAACTCTGCTATGCCATTAGCCAATACCCGGATCGGGAATTTTCTTTTGGCGGAACGATTATTTCCAATGGCGATGTGGGATTTCAGGAAAGAAAGGATTCAAAGCGGCTAAATGCCACAGGAACCACCCATGGGAGTATCGAGTGTATTAATGGTCAGTGGTATGTTTTTTACCATCGCCTGACTCATGGAAGTGACTATAGCAGGCAAGCCTGTGCCGAACCGATTACTATCCAGCCGAATGGCGAGATAAAGCAGGTGCCGGTTAGCAGTTGCGGACTAAATGGCGGACCATTGCTGGCCGAAGGCAGTTATCCGGCAACGATTGCATGCAACCTCACAAATGGTCATATGCCCCATATTTCAAATAAGGTTTGGCCAAAATCGATCCCAAGAATCTCTCATGATGAAAAGGATCGCTTTATCAAGGATATTGAGAACCGTACAAATATTGCATATAAATCTTTTTTATTTACACAGGAAAAAGGAAGGATAACCATTCGGATCAGGGGAAAAGGAAGTGGAATGATATATTTATTTGCAGACGATAAGAAACAGGAAAAAATTGCAGCATTTTCAGTAACAGAAGGCGGCTCCGAAATATGGCAGGAACTGCATACCGGATATCAAGTTAAAAAAGGAATCCATCCGTTGTATTTTGTCTATCGGGGGTATGGAAAAATAGATTTTCTGGAGTTTATGTTTAGCAATGATAAAGATGCAGAGGAGAATTACTAAATGCTGTTAGAAGGAGATGGATTTGATGACTGGTTATACCGGAATCCTTTTGACACTGATAAACAGGTACTGTAAGGCCGGCCGCAATAAAATGCTGATTAAACATAATAACCAGGCAATAGCAGTTATTTTGCGATTTATACGAATGTTTCTATGTTCCAGAAGGAAAAAACCACTGCTATTGTGTCTGTAACGTTATATAAAAAAGAAGAATTGGATTCCGTGATAAGAAAATATATAGCGGATATCAGAAACATATTAGGTGCTGATTGTGAAAAGGCGGTAATCTACGGCTCCTATGCCAGAGGCCAATATCATGATGAATCGGATATTGATATAGCGATGTTCACATCCAGAAAACCACAGGAATTTTATACACTTATAAATAAGATATCAGAGATAACATTTGAGTATAATGTTAGAAAATAAGAGAGGAGATGAAGGCTGCGGAGAGTATCAAATAGTAACTACTAATTACAACGAAATTAATAATATGGAGGTCGTATGGCAGACAAGGAGATCAAGATAACCTTTCCGGAAGAAAAACTTGAGGCGTTATCTTTTTTTATGAAACAGAATAATGAAGAAATCGAAGCAGTATTAAAAGCCCATCTTGACAAAGCCTACCAGAAAACAGTACCGGCGCTGGTTCGGATGTATGTGGACGGCAGATCCCAGAACGATATTTTAGAAACACTTCCAGCATCAGATGGTGTGGAGGAAAGTAATAACACTCAAAGCCCGGAGGGGCGGCAACGTCGGAATCAGGGATCAGGCACGGCATCCCGGACCACCAGAAGGACACCGAGAAATGCTGAACCGGTGGCTGACACCACTGCTGCGGAGGAGCAAGCGGAAGAGGTTCAGGAAGAGGAACAGGAAGAAAATTCAATGGTTCCTTTACATTTGAAGACGCATACCGGTATCAGAGGGGAGATATTGAAAAAGGATAGAAATGGTATTGCGATTATGCTATGATAATATCAGCAGAAAAGATAAATATTTGAGGGAAAATATATGGAAAACCGGTTATTGGATGTGTTACTGGAAGAAAAAGAGATGCAGCTTAAGGGTGGGTTATACCATAAAACACAGGTGGATATGGCATATAATTCCAATCGGATTGAAGGCAGCAAGCTGTCAGAAGAACAGACAAGATGTATCTATGAAACTAATACGGTTCTGATGGAGACAGAAGAACCGCTTAGAGTGGATGATATAGTGGAAACCATTAATCATTTTAAATGCTTTGATTTTATGCTTGATCATGCGGCGGAGGAACTGACGGAAGAAATGATTAAGGAGTTTCATCGGCTGTTGAAAAGCAATACCTCCGATGAAAAAAGGGAATGGTTTAAAGTTGGGGATTATAAGCTGCGACCTAATATCGTAAGTGACAGGGAGACTACAGTACCGTCTAAGGTAAAAGCGGAAATGGGTAAACTGCTTACAAGTTATCAAGGAAAAGAAGAAATTAACTTTGAAGATATCATAGATTTCCACCACAGTTTTGAGAGCATTCATCCTTTTCAGGACGGCAACGGACGTGTGGGGAGAATCATCATGTTCAAGGAATGTCTTAAGAAGGATATTCTGCCATTTATCATTGGTGAAGAACATAAATTATTTTATTACAGAGTGTTGAAAGAATATAATACTGAAAAAGGTTATTTACTGGATACCTGCCGGTCTGCACAGGATATTTATGAAAAAGTAGTGGAATATTTTTTCCCGGAAATGATACAGGGCAATGATTTGGGGCAGTCCCTTTAATCATAAAGATATCTTTTTATGATGCTGTAGGGATGTGGCAATATGAAATGCGAGACAAATCAGAATTTGACGGTCACGGGCGAATTTAGAATATTCATATACTCTGTAGTAAAGGTGGTAGATATCTTGTTAAAAAATGAGTTTGGACTTATTACTGAAAGACTTATATTAAGACCGTTAGAAATTAACGATTTGGACTCTGTGCATGAATATGCAAGTGACATTGAGAATACAAAATACATGATTCATCTTCCAAACGACTCTATTCAACAAACGGAACATTTCCTCAAAAGAGTTGTTAATGAATGGAATAAAGATTGCCCTTCATTTTGCGAATTTGCAGTTATACTTGATGGAAAACATATTGGCGCGGTTTCAGTATCTATGGATGAGAGCAGGCAAATAGGTGAGTTGGGATGGATAATCAATAGAAGATATCAAAATAATGGATATGCGACAGAAGCGGCAAAGGCAGTCCTTAGTTTTGCTATAAATGAATTAAAGCTAAGAAAAGTTGTTGCTCATTGCGACTATCGGAACGAGCCATCTTGTTGTGTGATGAAAAAGATTGGCTTATCACTTGAGCGAAATGATGGAATCAGATATTACAAAAATAATGATGATGATATTAAAGTATTTATGTATTCCATGACTATCAAATAGTATTAAACATAATCTGAGATCATCAAATTCAAATTTGTGGAGGCGTTTTATGTTTAACGAAATATGCATATACGAAGCAAAACTAACAAAGTTAGATGAAATCGAAGAATTGATGAAAGAAGTAGCCGAATTTTATTTAAGTCAAGAAGGTGTTATTGACGTTCACTATATAAAACGTACTCATAGGCAAACAGACTTTAATGCAGTTAAAGAAGGCGAATTACCCGTTCGCCTTACAAGAAATGTGGGTAAGGTAACCTATGTTCTATACTGGGTATTAGAAAATGAGGAAGTACATGCAAGGGTATCAAAGCTTGGTATAGAGAAGTTCTACAAACGATGGAACCGTTGTTTGACTACAATGCCTAAAATAATATTAGGTGAGAACATTATTTAAGCAGTAAATTAGAATTTGTGGAGAAATGCAAATGAGAATTATTGACGTAAAAGATAGAAATTCACTGTTGGTAGAGCAGTTATTAGGCGTGTGGGAAAGCTCTGTAAAGGAAACGCACCTTTTCTTGTTAGAGAATGAAATAGAAAATATTAAGAAATATGTCCTGCAAGCATTAAATGAGATACCTTATTTGATTATTGTAGAAAATGAAAGCCAAGTTCCTATAGGCTTTATGGGAATAGTGGAACAACATCTTGAAATGCTATTTATTTCCCATGGAGAAAGAGGAAATGGATTAGGCAAAGAATTGCTTAAATATGGAATTGAAAAATATGCAATCAATGATTTAACTGTTAATGAACAAAACCCTCTTGCGAAAGGTTTCTATGAACATATGGGATTTGAAATTTATAAAAGAACAGACAATGATGAGCAAGGGAACCCTTATCCAATTTTATATATGAGGTTGAATTGATAAATTTCAATTTGAGGAGGTTGGCTATGATAGTTATTATAGGAGCAAGTGTCTTTTCGATAGTAATTGTATTATCATTTCTCATAATTTGTGGATTACCATTAGGAGAGTTGACAATGGGAGGACAATATAAAGTTTTTCCCAAGAAATTAAGGATTATTTTGGTGACACAGCTTGTTTTACAAATGTTTTTTGTGGTTATAATTTTGCAAATGGGGGGATTTATACCTTTATGGTTTTCAGATAATATAACAAAGATTATCTGTATTGTTATGGCGGTGTATCTCTCATTTAATACTGTTATGAATTTTATTTCCAGAAGCAAAAAAGAAAAATAT
>JAVBUF010000121.1:0-31265 GCA_031555615.1 Lachnospiraceae bacterium
ACACAGGCTTTTTGAATATCTGCTCGGTGAGGAACCGCTCATGCTCGGTCTGCAGGTCACACCCCCAGGTTACCTTATATTCAAAAGCATCGTTATGCTTCTCCAAAAGGGCGATTGCCTCCGTATAAGTCACACAGGCAAACGCAGAATCCGCCACATGATGAAGCCGGTCCAGTAAACCCTTATCGACAAATTCATTTAAAAATTCCATCTCTGCCGGGGCCTGCTCCAGTACATAGTTAATAATATACTTTAACATACTCTCTGCCAGCATCATATCGTCCTGTAAATCAGCAAAGGCCATTTCCGGTTCGATCATCCAAAACTCTGCTGCGTGCCTGGTAGTATTGGAGTTTTCGGCACGAAACACCGGACCGAAGGTATAGATATTTTTAAAAGCCATGGCAAAGGCTTCTCCATTTAGCTGACCGCTTACCGTAAGATTGGTTTCTTTACCAAAAAAATCCTGGGTGACATCCGGTTTTCCTTCCTGATCTAACGGCAAATTATTTAAATCTAAAGTCGTCACGCGGAACATTTCTCCTGCCCCTTCACAGTCACTTCCGGTAATAATGGGAGTATGCACATACACAAAATCCCGTTCCTGAAAAAATTGATGAATGGCAAATGCAATCAGCGAACGGATTCGGAATACCGCCTGAAAGGTATTGGTTCTTGGCCGCAGATGCGATATACTGCGCATATATTCAAGGGAATGCCGCTTTTTTTGCAATGGGTAATCGGGGGATGATTTTCCCTCAATCGTTACGGACACTGCCTTAATTTCAAAAGGCTGTTTTGCCTCAGGGGTGGGAATTACCACACCTTCCACAATCAGGGCCGTTCCTACATTTACTTTGGAAATCTGCTGAAAATTCTCCAGAGAATCCTCATAAACAATTTGAACCGGCTGAAAAAAAGTACCATCGTTAATAACCAAAAAGCCAAAGCTTTTTGAATCCCTTTTACTTCTCAGCCATCCTCCCACAGTCACTTCCCGGTTCATGTACCTGTCCTGATTTTTATATAATTCTCTTATATTCATCAATTCCATCTTCCTTCTACCTCTTTTCTTTCAGGAATATATCAATGAAATACCATCTGACGATTCTATTGTGCTACTACTATTCACATTTTATCCTGCCGGTAACATTTAATCTACATCATCCGCTGCCCATTGATGTTCAGCCTGAACTGCAGTCCCAGCTTCTCAGCCGCCTTCCGGCAAAGGAGCATCCGCCCCAAAAAGATTTCAAAATAATCCATTACCGCACAAAACTCTGTATCAATGGTCAGCTGCAATTCAATATATTGATCTTTTTCCATCTGAATCCGGGATTCCTTAACGGAAAAATTAACCCGGTCATGAATGTCAAAGGTTACGGTATCCTGATTGCGCACCCTACTGCTGCGGACATCTGTTTTATCCGCCAGAATCAAGGCTGCTGCCACGGGATTCACCGGAAAGGCTGTGGACTCATCATGATTACCGATGGCTGTCACGATAGTGGCAATCTGCTCCGGCTCCACATTCATCTTATCCAAAATACGGAAGGCCATCACCGCACCGCTTTGGGCATGATCCACCCGGTTTATTACATTGCCGATGTCGTGGAGATAACCGGCAATCTTCGCCAGCTCAATCTCCTGCTCATGAAACCCCTGAACTCTGAGGATTTCACCGGCTGATTCCGCCACCTTTCTGACATGCGCGAAGCTGTGCTCGGTAAAGCCCAATGCCAAAAGCGATTCATCGGCTTTTTTAATATAAGTTTTAATGGTTTCATCCTGAATAATTTCCGCAAATGTAATCTTCATGCACTCTCCTTCTCCTGTTCCTTCATCCATTTCACTTGGGGAAATACCAGTATCCCCGCCATCACAACCGCCGCAAAATCAGCAATCGGTCCGGCATACATCACCCCGTCAATACCCATAAAAAGGGGAAAAATAATAATCAATGGCAGCAGGAAGATAATCTGCCTGGTAAGGGATAAAAAGATCCCTTTTGGAGCCTTCCCAATGGATGTAAAAAAGTTTGCCGTCAGTGGAATAATCCCATTCATAAAAGTCATAAACAAAAAGATTCGGAAATACCGCTCCGCAAACTGATAGTACATTTCATCACCTTGTCCGAAAATACCGATAATCTGCCGCGGAAAAAGCTGAAAGCAAACAAATGCAGCCGCGGTAATACAGGTTACGGTTATGGCGGCGGTTTTTAAAGTCTGCCGCACTCTGGCATAATTTTTTGCCCCGTAATTAAATCCGAAAATCGGCTGACATCCTTGGGAGGTCCCCAGGGTAAAAGCCATCAGGACAATATTTACCTTTGTAATAACACCCACACAGGCCAGAGGAATATCCCGGCCGTAATCCGACAATCCTCCGTAATAGGTTAGAATATTATTCATCACGATCTGGGTCACGGCCATAGCAATCTGGTTAAAAAAAGAGGCCATCCCCAGTGTTGCCACCAGCCTGATATATTCCGGTTTAGGTATTAAGTATGCCCTGGTAATACGAAATGCCTTAAATCTGGTGAGATACCGCACCACCAAAAGGAAAGATACAAACTGGCCTATTACCGTAGCCCAAGCCGCTCCAGCCATTCCCATTTTAAAGCCAAAGATAAAAATCGGATCTAAAACAGTATTGATGATTGCACCCGAGAGCACACAAAGCATTGAATAAGTAGGACTGCCGTCTGCCCGGATCAATTGTGTTGCTCCTGAAGAAAAAATCAAAAACGGAAATCCGAAGGCTGTGATTCCGGTATAAGTCAGGGCCAGAGAAAGTACCTCGCTGTCCGCCCCAAAAGCCCGCATCAGTGGTTCCAGAAACAGCAGAACAATGATGCTGATTACAACTCCCCCTACTGCCAGCATGGTAATTCCCGTACCGGCAATCCGAAAGGCTTTCTCATGATTGCCGGCACCCATGTTCAGATTAAAATTGGCTGCACTTCCTACCCCAATCAGCAAAAATATCGAAGTGCAGAGAGTGGAAAGGGGAAACGCCACATTGGTGGCGGCATTTCCTAGCATTCCTACACCCTGACCAATAAAAATCTGATCCACGATATTATATAGCGCTCCTACCAGAAAGCTGATGGTGGCCGGTATTCCGTATTTTAAAATCAGTTTACCGATATCCCCTGTGGCCAACGGATTGGCCGTGGCCGCAGATTCGGCCATGGTGCCTGCTGTATTTTCCATTATATACCTCTAATTAAACAAGTGTATGAATATCTACATATTCCATATCAAATCCTACTGCCACATTGGCACAGGTGCATTTGCCATCATAGGTGTTGATTCCAGAATAAATTACCGGATTCAGCTCACAGGCTTTTTCCAGTCCTTTTCCGGCAATCTGCAGTCCGTAACCCATGGTATAATTGGTCAGTGCGATGGTGGACGTTCTGGGTACCGCACCGGGCATATTACCCACACAATAATGAATAATGCCGTCTACCGTATAAATGGGATCTTCGTGGTAAGTGGGTCTGGTGGTTTCCAGACAGCCTCCCTGATCTACCGCCACGTCTACCACAACACTTCCCGGGCGCATGGTGGACAGATACTTTTTCTTAAAAATCTTAGGTGCCTGCTTACCGGGGATCAGGACTGAGCCGATAACCAGATCGGCATCCTTTACTTCTGCTTCGATAACACTGTCGGAACTGGCCAGGGTTTGAATCCTCTCCCCATACATTTGATCCAGCTGGGTCAGCTTATTCAGATTGATATCGATAATGGTCACGTCAGCACCAATTCCCACCGCAATCTTACAGGCATTCATACCAACATTACCGGCACCCAGGATAACAATCTTGGCCTTTTTGGTTCCCGGTACACCGGAAAGCAACACGCCCGAACCGCCATAGGTTTTTTCCAGATATTTGGCCCCTTCCTGAACCGACAGACGACCGGCAATCTCACTCATGGGCTTTAACAGCGGCAGACTGCCATCCTTTTCGGTCAGGGTTTCATAAGCAATACTTTTTACCTTCTTTTCCATCAGCACTTCGGTCAATTTACGATCAGCTGCCAGATGCAGATAGGTATATAAAATCAGGCCTTCCCGCAAAAAGCCGTATTCTTCTTCCAGCGGCTCCTTTACCTTAATGATCATCTCACTGACATCCCATACTTCTTTGGCGGTTTCCAATACAACTGCCCCTGCTTCGATATATTCTTCGGTGGTGAAACCGGAACCGATACCTGCATCCTTTTGAATAAATACCTGATTGCCGGCACCAATGTATTCTTTCACATTGTCCGGTGTCATTCCCACACGATATTCCTGTTTTTTAACTTCTGTAACACATCCTACCTTCATGGTTTTTCCTCCTGAATTAACATTATGTAGCACATCATAGCATAATTTATCGTTCTGTTCAAATTATGCAAATCAATTTCCCGTTATCATGAAGCCTTTCTTTCCAGCAGCAGCTTCCGGCTGATAAAATTGTAGACCATAACCACGCCGGTGGCAATAACCACTCCGCTTGACACTACGTACTGTTCGGGTATGATACTGTGAATAAAAGAAACCTTTGCGTAAATGATTTCCACATAAGTATACATGACAATTTCATTGATAACCAGTCCAAATGCCGACAGAATAATATAAAATATAAATTCTTTTTTCCTGTCCATTTCATTGCTTCTGGCAAAGACAAATTTCAGGCTTAATAAATAATTGGCAATCACCGAGACCACAAATCCCCAGAACTTTGCAATCAGATAATAAACATCAAATTTGCTGTTTAATGTAACGGTTACAAAATAATCAATCAAAAAGCATATCACACCCACAATACCAAACTTAACAATCTGCATTAATAATTTTTTGATGATCAGTTCCTCCATTTCTCCAGCCGGTAATGCCCCTCATCATCCAATTCATCACAGCCGTTTTTATAATCATAACCAAATTTCCGATAAAAATCACATGCTGTTATGGATGCCGGGATTTCCACCCTTCTGGCACGGGTATAAAATTCATCCTGCTCCAGGGTTTTGATCACTTTCCGGCCGATACTCTTTCTATGATACTCCGGTAAGACAAAAACCGTCAATATAATACTTTCATCCGGGCTGCCCCAAAAGCTTGCGATGGAACCGCAGGCAACAATTTTTTCTCCCTCACAGAAGACATACATATGAGCATATCCGGCCACATCCAACACCCATTCCGCATTGTGGCTTCTGCTCATTTCCATCATTGCACAGATCCCATAATCCTTTGCATTGACTTCTTTGAAATTCCGGCCGATTAAATTGGCCACTTCTTCCGCGTCCTTTTCCTGAAACGCCCGTACTGTTATGATACTCATTTGCTGCCTCCTTCTGAATCAAAAAAATCGCACCGGACCTGGATTGTCTGGTGCGACTTAGTATCATAATGCAAATGAATATCAATTAAGACTATTCAACATGAATACCAATTTCTGCACAGACATTTCAGACCTACCGGCTTGTGTCTGCGCAGTCCATTAATTGGCTGCCGTTACAAGCAAATACGTCTCTGGTACATGTTCATATTCATCGCGTACCGATCAGAATGTAAGTGCTGATTCATTGTTGATTCCTCTTTTATTTTTATATTGGGTTGATAATAGCACAGTTAAAAGCAATTTGTCAAACTAATATTTTACACCCCAAATACTTTCGTTGCTGCCTGCTGCCGTAAAGGTCATTACCGGCGTTCCAGCCTGATCTTTCATGGCACAGAAGACACCGCTGTATTCCTTTTCCTGATAAGTAAGATGGATGTAACTGCTTCCTTCTTTCACCGTCCAGGTTCCCCGGATGCTGCCGCTAACCGTTCCGTCTTCATTTAACGTAATCATAACCGGCTGAGCAATCTCTTTGTCTATCTCCGTTCCCTGATTGATAAAGTAATACGTACCTGCCATCTCTTCCATACTGTAGCCGCTGTCCGACAACGTTTCCCCAGCGGTACGGTAAGGTGCCAGCACGGGCCAGCCTTCTTCATTATAGAAAATCTGTTTTACACAAGGTTCATGATATTCCTGGCGGGATTTAAAACGAGTATGATAACAAATATAATGTTTCCCATCGGTATCCTGGAACGTGGACTGTCCGCCGGTTGCCATATAAGCATCCTTCAGGCTGGGCAGGTTATAATTTCCGGAAAGCTTCAGTCCATAATTATTATGCATCGCCCATTCCCCGGGACACTTCCCATTCATATCCAGATACTCACCGTCTACTGTTTTGGAGCGGAATACTCTGATCTGGTATCCTCCTTCCCGCTGAAGTGCGCCATAGGAAACATATAAATAGTAATAGCCACTCTGGCTGTCATATTGAATATAAGGCCCTTCGATGGATATATGTCCGCCGCCCATCAGACGTTTGCCAAAATATGGATCAACATTGTTTTCCTCATCCGCTTCCGGGTGAATCAGCAAACCGGTTTCCACGTCCACTTCAATCAGGAAAATCCCCCCCGACCAGGAGCCGTACGTGATCCACATCCTGCCGTCCTCATCATAAAACGGGGCCGGATCGATGCAGTTTGGCCACAGATCATTATTATAATCACGTTTCAATTTTAAGTAAGTTTTTGCTGCATATTCTTCGCTGACATAGTCATACACATTAGTTTGATCAATATCCTTCGGCGTAAATCCCGAATACAGCAGATTGCCCTGCCAGGCAAAGGGACCATCCGGTGAATCCGCCGTAGCAAAGCACAAGTCTGATTTTATATACGTAGAAGAGGTACAAAAATACATGACATATTTTCCCATGACTTCATTATAAATCACATCTTCCGCCCATACCGAATAGGATTTGCCTACACCTCCGGCATAATCAAAAATCCCTATATCCTCGGCAAACAAGTCCTCAAACAACGGATTATTTGACTTATAGGTATTGCCGATATACGTCCAGGTTTTCATATCATCCGAATAGGCACCGGTCATATGGGAACCGTATATGTAATATCTTCCGTCATAAACCTTAATCGATGGATCGTGAACGCTGACCCCTGCACCGTTCTTTTCCACCGCAATATTATCATAAACAGCTTCGATGATTTCAGGTTCTGCAATTATTTCTTCCGCAGCTTTTTCTTCAATAATTTTTTCTTCGATAACTTCCGCTTCTATTTCTTCTTTGGAATTTCCGCAGGCAACCAGACTAATTGCAATACATACCGTTAATAAAATACTGACTACTTTACGTTTCATATACCCCTTACCTCTCTTTTAGTTTATTCTAAAATATTTTAATATTTACTCAAATTCATTCTACATCAAGTAAATATCTTTTTCAATACAAATTTGATTTTTTCGATTTTTTAAGAAAAATTGTAAGGACCGGGTTACATTTTTGTAAAATAGAAATGGTAGCAGGTTTTTATTTATTCCATTATAATTAAATATACAAACCACTGAAATTACGGAGGCAAAATGAAACTGCAGGATAAACTACAGCTTTTAAGAAAAGAAAACAGCTACTCTCAGGAACAATTAGCAGAAAAACTTGGAGTATCCAGACAGACTATCGGAAATTGGGAAAACGGACAAGCTGTTCCCGAACTCTCCGGTCTGATACGACTAAGTCAACTATACGGAATTACCATTGACCGAATGGTTAAGGATGATGATGAATGTAATCTTGGCCTTAATCATACAGCAGCAATTTACATGACAAAAACGATTTCCTTCCTGATTCTGGCCAAGCAAAAAACTTATGCCGGATATGGTGCTGAAACGGCATCCACAAGAATAGCCTCTCATGATCTTCAATATCAGGAAGGGGATTACTTTTATTATGATACTTATTTGGGTGGGGAATGTTTTTCCGGAGAGGAAGCTGTCTGGTTTCAGAAAAATCCGATTTGGAGTATGAATTACTCCGGACGTGTCGTAGGAGACTCCTTCAACGGTGATTTTCTGAAGGAAGCATTAAGCCATGTCTCTTATGAAACCCCGTACCGCGGCCCGGCTTTTTATCAGAATGGTGACTATAGTTATCATTGCAGAGTTGATGGTGAATTTGCATGGTTTCAGGGCATTGAAGAAATCCTTTATCTCAATAAAAAAATATATGAGTGTATCTTTCATGGCGGGGTTATTAAATAACCCCGCCATGCCACATATTAATCTTCTTTTCCCTGCAGGTATTGGCTCACCTTACCTGTCAGATCATGAATTTCAATAGGCTTACATATATGATCGATCATTCCTGCCGCCATGCAGGCTTCCACATCTTCTTTAAAGACATTGGCAGTCAATGCGATAATGGGAATCGCTTCAGAATAATCACTTTTTTGTTCTTTAATGATTCTCGTCGCCGTAAGACCATCCATAACAGGCATCTGCATATCCATCAGAATAATGTCATATCTATCAGGATTCTCCGTAAAGATTTTCACGGCCTCCTGACCGTTTTCGGCACAATCAATCTGGATTTTCGTATCCTCCAGCAATGTCATTACAATTTCCCGGTTGATTTCGTTATCTTCAACCAGCAGCATTCTGCACTTGCTGAAAGTAACAGCTTGTTCCATAGATTGTTCCGATGTCATTTTTTCCATAAAATTATTAATTACAAGCTCATTAATGGCATCAAATATTGCCGACTGAAAAAGCGGCTTGGGGATAAAATGCGTTATACCCACTTCATTTGCCGCTTCCTCAATCTCTCCCCATTCGGAAGTAGAGATCATGATGACATTAGCCGTATCGTGCATTACCCGTTTGATGGCCCGTACTGTTTCAATCCCATTCATGCCCTCCATCAGATAATCTACAAAAATAATGTCATATTCGCAGCCATCTGCCTGGGCACTCTGTACCATTTGAACAGCATCTTCCCCGTTTTGGAATATATCACAGGTGATTTCAAATTTAAGCATAATATGTTTAAAATAATCCAAAATCATCCTGTCATCATCAATTACCATGACTCGCAGTTTGCGATAAAGCGATAAATCATACTGGATATCTTCCGCAATCTTTTTATCCTTCGCCAGGTTAACAGTAAAGTAGAAGCAGCTTCCTTTTCCGACTTCACTGGTAACAGCTATTTCTCCCCCCATCATTTCCACAATTCTCTTGGATATCGTCAAACCAAGTCCGGTACCGCCAAACCTGCGGCTGATATCTCCCTCAGCCTGCTGAAAGGCCCTGAAAAGCTTGGATATCTGATCCGCCGACAGTCCAATCCCCGTATCGATCACTTCAAAATAGAGGACATTTTCCTTGTCACTTGATGATTGCATCTTTACATTCAACTGCACGCTTCCATAATCAGGCGTAAATTTAATAGCGTTGGACAAAAGGTTACTGATTACCTGGGAAAGCCTAAGCTCATCACCGATTAAATAATGAGTAATCGCTGTATCGATATTCACCATCAGACTGATTTTCTTTTCTTCTGCTCTGACGACATTGACATTGCAAATGTTTTCCAGCATTTTTTCCAGATTAAACGGTTCCAGATGCAGTTCCAGTTTATTGGCATCAATTTTGGACATATCCAGCACATCATTGATCAGTGCCAGCAAATGCTTTGACGCATCGTTTACTTTATTCAGGCAATATTTCGTTCGATCCAGACTATCTGATGTCAGACCAATAGCTGTCATTCCCATAATGGCATTCATGGGTGTCCTGATTTCATGGCTCATGTTGGCCAAAAATTCACTTTTAGCTCTGGCACTGTTTTCCGCAATCTGTTTTGCCTCTCTTAACTCATCCTCGTTCTCCTTAATGATGGCAAGCATAGCCTTATATTCACGCAAATCACGGGCAAACGCCGCGATACGGTATGAATCCCTGTAGCTCACCTTGACCAGTGTAATCTCGGTAGGTATCTGCCTCCCCATCAAGTCCTGATGCTGCCATTCAAATACATAGCGCCCTTCATCCATAACCTTTTGCATAACCTGCTCAAACATCGCTTTTGAAGTTACTCCATTGGTTTGATATTCGGGAGAAAAAGCAAAGAAATTCTGGGTGAAAACGTTCTTATCGGTTATCCCGAACAGGTTCAGGACCACCTCATTACAATCAACCGGTTTAAATTGTTCATCCCAAAAAATAAAACCCACCGGTGAAGCATCAATCATGATCTTATTACGTTCATCTGCCTTCTGGGCTTCTTCCATAGCGGCATATTCGGCACGCAGATCACGGCTGTATGCCATAACCCGGTAAGAATCTTTATAGGCTACCTTTTTCAGCGTCACTTCCGCGGGAATAAATTCACCGTCTGGCTTTTGATACATCCATTGAAAAACGATCTCTCCCTGGGTGATGGCAATTTTTAAATAGTCCATTACCATCGCATCCGATTCCCTGCCGTTGCTTTGAACTGCAGCATTCAGCTCAAAGAATCTTTCACAGTATTCTTCTTTTGATGATACGCCGAAAAGCCGTACCGCCGCTTCATTACAATCAATAATCTTGATATTATTATCCCAGATACTGCAGGCAAAGGGACTTGCATCCAGCATCAGCCGGCTGAGCTCCTGAGCCTGGATGGCTTCTGTCTGGGCCTGGGTCAATACGTTGTAAATTATATCATTCTGCTGATACTTAGGACCCTCTTCATAGATACCGGCGGTTTCAATTGAAATCGCAAGCTGCGCCCCCACTATATTAAGGACATCTGCCTGTTCCTTCCGAAACACGCCCTTTGCCACATTATTTTCCAGATACAAGATACCTTTTAGCTTCTTTTTATTAAGCACCGGTAAACACATAACCGATTCACAGGAATTTCTTTTAAAATAATCGTCCTTGCCAAACCGCTGCGAGTCCTTAATAGAATCGATTACAATGCATTCCCAGCTCCGTTCCACGAAATTTACGATTTTATAAGGGATTTTTTCACCCGCACTAAGTGGGCTAAAAGAAGTGTTGATATCTTCTCCGGCAACATGACCTTCCGCCTGGATTTCATAACCTTCCTTTTCTTTGCTCAAAAAATATATATGCTGGGCACCGGATATTTCCACGAGATTTTTTATTTGCTTTTCAATAATCGGATAAATGCCACTTGAAAAATCCTGGGATTCCGTAATCATTTTATTAAAGTCAAAGGCAGTCACATTAATCGTATCCGTGCTGCTTGACCGCAGACCCTTTGATGCCCGCAATTTATTATCTATCAGGGATAAAGAAAACAGATCGGAATAAATCCTTTTCATCTGTTCTGTTTTCCCCTCAGCCCCCCAAATGGAATAGGTGTGAAAGGCATTTTGCAAATGAACCGTAACTGCATTATAAGCCTTCATTTTTTCAACATGAGGCACAGCAAGTTCGGATAGCAATGCATAATAGACAACGCGCTTATTTTTTTTCGCTTCTTTTATTGCCCTGGCATATAAGGTTACTGTTTCGGCATTGTTATGCTCTATTGCTTTCATCTCAGCTTCAATCGCCGTATGCAGATGCGCGAAATTAACCGGCGCCTCTTTTGCCCGCTGACCCAGCCATTTCTGATTCTTCTTCAGCACCTCCAGTAAGCGGATTCGCTCCTCATCTGCCAAATCGCCGCCTGATATTCTCTTACAAATGGAGAGCGAATGGATAAAATTCTGCTGCGCCTCGATATAAAAGCTCATAGCAAACGATATCAGCGGTGCTGCCGCTTCGGTCAACTGATAAGCAGTTTCATAATCGGAGTATATAACTGCGGCAAGCGCACGCAATACATAGTGGAAGCATAGACCCATCATATTGCTGCTCCGGGTATTTCTGCTTATATATTCCTCCGGTGATTCAAAAGGTTCTCCTGCCATCACCTGATAAAAATAATAAAAATTTAAATAATCCTCATAGGAATGATCTATACCTGTCTTTTTGGCAAAAGAAAGTGCCTCTTCACATTCCAGCCGCAAATCTTCAAGAGACCCGGAAGTTTCCAGTGTTGCTGCAAGAGTTGTATAATAGGGAAAACAGGCAAATTCCAGATCTCCGACTTCCAGGTTTCCTTTATGTGCCTGGCGGGCATAGCCAATGCTGTTCTTTATGTCATCCCCCCAGTGATTATAGAGTACGCCAAAAGTATGATAAAGCCGGTAAAGCTCGTGATAATTCTTTTGTTCCTCAAACTTCTTCATACATTCCTGTGCTGCCAGGCGGGCTGTTCTGTAATCTTCGCGGAACGCAATGAGAGTCATTCCCACAAAGGCATATAGCTGCAAACCGTCCAGGGTATAACCATGTTGAAGAATACGTCTGGCACCGATAATGCCAAGCCACAGACTATCCAGCGGATCTTTGAAAAAACAGGCTGCATAAATACGGTTGGATATTTTGTAAATCGCTGCCTGAACCGGATCATTTGTTTCACCCGCCGATTCCAGCCCTCTGAAATCATCACTCTGTGTGTCTTTCAAATATCCTTCCACTTCGGAATTGATGACTGCCGCAATATTCTCTTCCGGATATACGACACCATAATTGGCAAGCATCTTATAAGCAATATCGGTCATATCATGATATCTGGCACGATGAGCAAGGCTTACTACCTGTTCACAACAACTATCCGTCAGATCAAGAGGGTTATCGGTCAGTTGTACGAGCATTTCATAAATGTCATCTGCTTCGGTGTATCTTGCCAATTGGCACAGTACTAAATGATACACCCTGTAAACATCAAATTTAAATGTCCGGCTCTCCTCAAATAAATCCTGAAATGACCGGATCAACTCCTCAATCAGACGAGACGCCGTATCATACGCAGATAAACGCCCGGAAATACCGGCCGCATTTAAGAGAATATTGGCCACTCTCACTCTTTCTGCCTTTGATTCTATCAACACCAGTGCTTTTGCATAATGTTCGGCCATTGAAAGTATCTGCTCTGGTGAAGCTCCCTGTTGGGGCATTCTCTGCTCATAATATTGGGCGGTTTGCAGATGGATGCGTTGTCTTGTATCCTCCGTCATAATGGTATAATAAGCCTGTTGAAAGCGGTCATGGCAAAAATCAAAGCGTATCGCTCCATTATTGTCCTGTCGGCCGGAGGGTCTGACAATCTCTGCATTAACAGCCGGCTTCAGCATATCAATAATGAAATCTGTATTTTTACCTGTCAAATAAGCCAGTACATCTGCCGTAAAGCTTTGTCCGGTACTTGCACCATAAGAAAGGAATTCAACCGTTTCAGGCGGGAGCGCAGACATCTTGGCAATCAAAAAGTCAACCACATTGTCGTTGATGGGAAGCTTCTTAATTTCTTCTTTTTTCCAGAGAAACCGGTGCTGCTCACGGGAAAATAAGATCAGCTTTTCGGCATAACAATGCTTTAACATCTGAATCAGATAAAACGGATTGCCACGGGTCTTCTCAAAGGCCACCTCCGCCAGCTCACGGCAGTCTGATTCATCACAGTGCAGTGAATCGGCCAATAGCTGCACTATGGCATCCATATCCAGTCCCTTTAATTCAATCTGATGTATCTCTCCGCCACGCTGTTTTATTTTCCGCAAGGTATGTATCAGCCGATGAGATTCATCTACTTCATTATCACGATAACATGAAATGATAAAAAGCCCTTGAACCTCTTTTTTTGACATAATATCTTCCAGCATTTCCAGTGAACCCATATCGGCAATATGGATATCGTCAATGAACAGTACCAACGGATGTTCTTTGGAAGAGATGACCCGCAAAAATCTTTGCAGAACATTTTTAAACCGTATTTGCTCTTCCATAAATGATAATTCGGGCAATTCCGGCTGCCTGCCAATCAGGCGCTCCAGCTTGGGAATCTTTTCCGTCATCAGTTTTCCGTCCTGCTCCAATGCCTCCTCCAGCTTTTCTTTCCACGCTTTCAGACGGTCCTCCGATTCCGAAAAAATATAATCACAGAACTGCTCAATGGCTTTAAAAAAAGCATAATAAGGAACATTTCGCTGATATTGGTCAAATTTTCCGCTGACAAAAATCCCGCTCGTATTGGCAATGGACTTTTGCAGCTGATTCACCAGCGAGGTTTTTCCGGTACCGGAATACCCGGCAATGGTTACAAAGCATTTTCCCTTCTCTATAAAATCCTGATATATGCCCAGTAACTGTGACGCTTCCTGATCCCGCCCATAAATCTTTCTGGATAGCTCAAACCGTTCGGTATAGTCGGCTGTTCCAAGTTCAAAATTTTCTGAGGTTCTACATCTTTCAAGATCGTATTTCAGTCCTTCTACACTTGCATATCGCTCTTCCGGCATTTTTTTCATTAGTTTATCAATTATTCCGGAAATAACTGCCGGAACTTCAGGGTTTCTTTCCGAAACAGGGACGGCGGTTCTGCCGATATGCGCATAAATCAATTCAGTGGGACTATCAGATTGGAAAGGAGGCTGCCCGGTCAGCATTTCATAAAACATAACACCAAGAGAATAAAAATCTGTCCGGAAATCAATAGACCGATTCATCCTTCTTGTTTGTTCCGGCGAAATGTAGGTTAATGTGCCGGCATTCAGTTGAAGCTCCTGGGGACTTTCATAAGAAAACTCGGAAGCGATTCCCAAGTCAATTATTTTTACGGACTGGGTCGCAGGGTCATAAATGATATTAGATGGATTGATGTCTTTATGGATAATACCCTGATTGTGTATATCCTCAAGTCCGCTTACAACTTGAACCGCAATGGCCAAAAACTCTTCTATGGAAATTTTGTTATCCGCCATATACTCAGAAAGCGAATAACCTTTGGCATAAGACATGATAAAATAGTAGCTGCCTTCATCCTCCAGATAGTCCTTTGCTTCCACCACAAAGCTGCTGTTTATTTTAGGCAGCAGCCTGGCCTCATTTTGCAGCCTGGCTAATTTTTGTTCATCATTGTATAAATTAAAATTGATTGTTTTAATTACAACCGTTTCACTTGTTGCTGCATCCACAGCTTTATATAAAATACTGTTTGGGGAACTGTAAATTTGTTGGATAACTCTGTATTTTCCGATTTGTTGATTCATATATCAATCTCCTTCTTAATAACAAAAATATTTTATCATATTTTCGCTCATGAGTCTATTCTCCGATTTGTTTCACAGCTTGAAATTTAAATAAAAAAGGCAACCGGAAATTAACGATTGCCCTTGCATTTAGATTACAATAAATTTATTTTTTCGATATTAAAACATATTTCATCCTCAAAAGTAAACTTTACAACCCAAGGCATTAAATATCTGATTTTATGAAACTCTTCATAGCCAAATGTTGTATCATAAAAATTTATAATTGTGCTTAAAGCAGTCCCATGTGTTCCAATCACAATATTTTTTCCTCTATGATCATATAAAACCTGCTTTAACGCTTTCACATTTCTTTTCTGCACTTCACCCAATGTTTCACCGTCAGAAAGCTTATAATCAAAATCATTCCATTGACATTTACAAAATTCATCAAAATTATCAATCCAGACACTATCAACTTTTCGCTCTCTGAAATCATTTATTGTTTCGATTATCATCTTATTTTCATAGGCAAAAGGTTTAACCGTATCCACAGCTCTTTTATATGGACTGGATAAGATCACATCAATTTCCTTATCTTTTAAATATTGACTTACCAGTTTTGCATCCTGGGTTCCTTTAGCAGTAAGCTCACGCAGCATATCGTCATGGTTATCGTAATTAGGTTCTGCATGTCTCACAAAGTAAATGATTGTCATCCATTCTATCCTTTTTTTCCTTCAATTATTACTTTATTTTCTCTTTTATTTTACAAAATATAACCGCTATTAAAGTACTGAACAACGTTGCCACAATCGCCGGTGCAATCACCGCCGTAGGATTGGCACTCCCGTATTGTCCCCGGTACACAATCATATTCACCGGAATTAACTGCAAAGATGAAATATTCAAAATCAGAAAAGTACACATCTCCTTACTGGCCACTGTTGTATTCTTCCCTGTCCGCTCCTTCTCCAGCTTCTGCAGCTCCTCCATGGCCTTCAGTCCGGCCGGCGTACATGCCCAGCCCAATCCCAGAATATTGGCAATAATATTTGTAGATATAAATTCTCTGGCCTTGTGCTCCTTGGGTATCTTCGGAAACATAAAGCTGATAAACGGAGAAAGCCCTTTTGTCAAACGGGCAATCAGACCGGATTTCTGGGCAATCTCCATCAAGCCTACCCACAAAGACATCACCCCGATCATGGTAATACACAGGGTAACCGCTTCTCCTGCCGAGTTGAGTGCTGCCTCCGTCACTTCCTTCATATTGCCGTTAACAGCACCAAAGATAATCCCGATCATCAGCATAAACGCCCAAATATAATTTAACATAAACCCATTCCTTATGTAAATCTCTTATGATATATTATTCCGGCACGGGTGCTCTTTATTCCCCCACTTTATCAGTAGGCAATTACCTCATATCCCGTTTCGGTCACCAGCACCTGTACCTCCCACTGGGCAGATGGCTTCCCATCTGCTGTCCGCACTGTCCAGCCATCGACTTCATCCACATATACATTGGCTGACCCCATATTAACCATAGGTTCAATGGTAAAAACCATTCCCGGAGCCAGCCGAATGCCGGTTCCTCTTTTTCCCACATGGCTCACCCATGGCTCTTCATGAAATGCCAGTCCGATTCCGTGACCACCAATCTCCGCCACCACATTATATCCCCTCCGGCGGACAAAATCGTGAATCGCCTGCCCAATATCTCCCATATATCCCCCCGGCTTTACTTGTTCCAGCCCTTTGGCCATACTTTCCCTTGCCACCTTCACAAGCCGCCGTTTATTCACAGACACTTCCCCGATACAAAACATCCGGGAAGAATCAGAAAAGTATCCTTTGTAATTAGTGGATACATCGATGTTGACAATATCCCCGCTTTTTAATATTACATCATTTGATGGGATTCCATGACATACCTGTTCATTAACCGATGTACACACACTTTTAGGAAAACCTTCATAGTTAAGGGTTGCCGGTACAGCCTGATATTTGTGGGTCTGGTGGGTCACCCATTTATCAATCTGCGCTGTTGAGATACCTTCCTTAATGTTTCGGGCTACATAATCAAGAACAGCAACGTTAATTTTACCGCTCTCCCGGATACCTTCAATCTGTTCCGTATTTTTAATCACTAAAAAGCGCTCCTTTCCGAATAAGAGTATTTAAAAAATCTGTGCTCTCTCATATAACGGGATGCCGGGTTTTTCCGTCCTGTACCTGGCCGGAGTATAGCCATTAAACTTTTGAAATGCTCTGGTAAATGCCTCATGTGATGAAAAACCATGCTTAAGGGCGATATCAATAATACGCTCGTCCGTTTTCAAAAGATTGATCATGGCCATACTCAATTTTCGCCGCTGCACATATTCTTTAAATGATATGCCCACATATTCATGAAACTTTGCCGAACAGTAGAATTCCGAATATCCCACATAAGCCGCCATTTTAGGCAGTGTCGGCTGATTTGCGAGATTATCCTCTACCCATTGCACCATGCTGGATATTGTTTTTACAGACATTTTTTCCACTCCTTTATCTCATATAGTATAGCGTCATCCACCATTATTCCGCTTGATATTACTTGCAAATATATAACAATTCTACAAACTTTTTAAAACTTATATTTTTTTATTTACTTTTGAATTTTTGCTTGCTATACTAATGCTTTGTTTATATTCTTCAACAAATTTAACAAATTAACTGTATTATTGACAGGGAGTAGCTCAATGAAAATAAGACTACAAGCCAAAATTATATCCTTTGTTTTGTTTCCGGCTATTACCATCGGAATTATGGCCGGCTGGATCAGCAGCAACAAGATCACCCAGATCATGGAACAGGAAATGCATAGCCAACTGAAGACTTTGGCATATGCCGGATGCCAGTTTTATGAAAGTATCAACAATGAACCTTTTTCACAAGATGAATCCGGAACAGTCAAAAAAGGAGACTTTATAATCACCGATAATTATCTGTTCGTGGACGGCATGATGGATCATGCCGATGTATATGCTTCTTTCTTTTATCAAGACGAACGAATTGTAACCAATGTCTTAGATTATAAGGGTGCACGAATGATCAGAACTTCAGCCAACCAAATAGTTGCAGACACGGTATTGAAAAAAGGGCTGGATTACTTTTCCTCCAATGTCATTATCGGCGGCGAAGAATACTATGGTTATTATGTTCCCGTTCACCAGCCAAAAACCAATGAAGTGGTGGGAATGTTCTTTACCGGAGACAATGTTTCCAAAGTCCGCGAGGCCGCCAACACTACTAAAAAAACTATATTTTTTATCATTATAGGTGTTGTGACCGCTTCCATAATTTTAACATCTTTTCTGGTCCTTAATATGACCGGTGCGTTGAAAAAAACAGTCAAAGATTTGGAAGATCTCTCCAACGGTGTATTGTCACCGGTGCATTATGAGAAAAAAATCCGAACCGACGAAATCGGTGATATTGTAAAAGCAACCTACAAATTAAAACACACTTTAAATGACTTGATCAGAAGCATCAGCACCACCTCCTCCATCCTGTTTGATTCCGCTCGGGATATGGAATTGATTTTTGCCGATAATACTCAAAGTACTCTGGAAATATATGAGTCACTTGAAAAGTTATCGGCAGCTTCCATACAGCAGGCTGTTTCGCTGGAACGTATCACCGGCCTGATTCAGGACATCAACAGTTCTGATTCTTCAGTAACCCCTTTTATCAATGACGTAATAGATTTTTTATTGGAATTAAGCGCCCTTGCTGAAGAAAATGCTGCCAGTACCCAAACCACCTCGGATGCTACCGACCGGCTGACCAATTCTATGATTGATATTGAAAAAGAAATTAAGGTTCTCCGGGAACTGGCTGCAAATCTTAATCAACAATTGAAAGGCATACATTTTTATGAATAAATTAATACCTGCAAAGGGTCCCATTATTTTTATATCCACCATCCTTATTGTTTCCTGTCTGATCATCATGGTTGTTATCAACAGCAAAGCACAGACCGAGACCTTTTGGAACAGCCAGCAAGATAAACTGGCACTGATTACTGAAAAGTGCAAGACAGAAATAGAAAGCTGGATTTATTTACATGAAGTTTTACTAAATACTACTTCTCAGGAAATTGAACTGGGCTGGCTGTCCACTTCCGCGGAATCCCCCCAACGCTTAAAATCACTGGTAGAACTTCATTCTGAATTAATTGCTGCTTATGTTGCTTTTGACGATGGAACTTTTATTTCCAGCGATGAAAAAATGAAAGGCATCTCCGATTTTTTAGCTTCGTCAATCTATCAGGCCGGCATGGATGCCGATGGAAAAATTATTTTTACCGAACCCTACATTGATCAAATCCAACAGGAACTGATTATTTCCTGCCTGAAAAAAACGGTTACTGTTGACGGTACCCCCGGCGTCTTAGTCTTTGATATTTCTTTAAAGAATCTTAATGCGATGGTTAACCGGCTTTATTCTTCCCCCACCGGAGGAGCATATCTGGTTTCTGCAAAAGGTAATGTAATGACTTATATCGATGAAACTTTTTTGCCCAGAGTCGAAGGTCAGGACGTCATTTTTCTGCATGCCGATGAAGTGCTGTCGCAGGTAACCGTTCTCAAAAATATTGATAAATACGCCGATAACGACATTCATATACAGCATATTAATGATTATGATGAAAAGGAAAAATATGAAGCCACCACCACCATCTCCGGAACCGGCTGGGTACTGGGTGTCAATATTCCTTTGTCGGACTTTGCAAATGCCATCCAGAAAGTATACGCAAATCAAATCCACTCTTCTCTTCTGGCTGTTTTTATGTCCCTTATCAGCATCATGGTTGGGCTTGTTTTCTATTATAACGAAAAAGCACAGCTAATGCGTAACAATGCACTGATGGAAGAACTGGAGGAAAAAAACAAAACCTTAAAAAATATTACCGACCATGATTTCCTGACCGGTGCTTACAACCGCTTATATTTAAATCATTATATGAAAAGTATCTCAAACCCCTATTGCCTTTTAATGCTGGATATCGATTTTTTCAAATCTGTTAATGATACCTATGGGCACAGTGTGGGAGATGATGTTCTGATAGCAGTAACAAAAACTATGCAGAATGCTGTCCGGACGGATGATCTGGTGGCCCGTATCGGTGGGGAGGAATTTGCTGTTATCTTAGAGAACCTGTCAGTCGATGAAGCATATCCAATAGCTGAAAAAATAAGACTTGCTGTCTCCGATATACGGATCAACAGAAGCCTTAATGTTACTATCAGCATTGGCCTTACTTGCCATGCCCCAGGGCAAAACTTTGACGAAATGCTCAAAGAAGCCGACGAATATTTATATAAAGCCAAATCCACCGGTCGTAACCGGGTTTGCACCGGATCACTTCCCTGTGGACTCTCTGATTAACAATTCTCCGGGAAAGGTGATGTGACGATGAGGCGCTTCTTCCATTATTACTTCAAAAAGGATTTTAGCGGCCTCTAAAGCCATCTCCTTTACCGGCTGTTTAATTGTGGTAATGGAAGGTAAATAATATTTTCCGATATCAATCCCGTCAAAACCGGCCAAAGCATAGTCCGCCGGGATCTTTTTACCGGCCTCCGCCAATGCTCTTGCAGCACCTACCGCCATAACATCGGATATCACATATATTGCCGTAAAAGAAGTCTTCCGGGCCAGCAGCTCTTTGGCCACTTCATACCCATTTTCATAAGAATAATCTTCCAGATCCTCACGCATGTAAGCGATCAAATCCTCCTGTACCGTCAGACCACGCTCCTTAATGGCGCGCTTATAACCCTCCAGACGAAGCTTACCGATACTGGCATCTCCCTCACTGGCCGCAATGATAGCGATTTCTTTATGCCCCTGTTCCAGCAGGTAACTCACCATTTTATAACTTTCCTTTTCATCATCTACGGAAATGGAAGAATAGAAAGCCTGATGGGCCGGCTCCTGCACCACACCGCTGGTACATATTACAAAGGGTACCGGCAATTGCTTTAATTTTTCTTCGGCATGATGGAAAAAGCCACCCAGAAAAATAATCCCGCAAAGCCGCTTTTCCTTGATCAGTTCCAACGCTACCTCCATTTCATCCTCATCAAATTCCACATGATGGAGAACCAGAGAATATTTCTTTTTCTTAATTTCCTCTTCCATGACCCTGATCATATGACTGAAAAAAGGATTGGTCATACCTTTCACCAGAACAGCTATGGTTTTGGCCTCAATCCTTTTCAAATTTCTGGCACTGTTATTAGGGATAAAACTATGCTCACGGATAGTTTGCATAATCATATCCCTTGTTTCCGGATTAATGTCAGGGTGATTATTGATGGCCCGGGAAACCGTGCTCACACCCACTCCGCACATTCTGGCAATATCTTTAATTGTAATAACGTCCATGGTCAACACTACCTTTTGTATAATTTGGTCATTTGGTTAATTTTTTCTGCCAGTTCCCCGGTTAAAGCTTCTGTATCCAACCGCCACTTCCAGTTATTTCCCACTGTGGAGGGTGTATTGATCCGGGCTTCATCCCCCAGTCCCAGATAATCCTGGATCGGGATTACGGCCAGATTAGCCACACTGGCCAAAGCCAGCCGGACAAACTCCCAATGCAAATCCTTGGCTTTGATATTGCTCAGATTCATATAAGCTTTACAAAAATTCTTATCTTCCTTATTCAGCTTCTTATACCATCCCAAAGTAGTGTCATTATCATGGGTTCCGGTATATACGATACAATTCTTATTATAATTGTGGGGCAGATAATCACTTTCCTCCCGGGAATCAAAAGCAAACTGTAACACCTTCATACCAGGATAACCACTTTTCTTTACCAGTTTTAACACACTGGGGGTTAAAAATCCCAAATCCTCCGCAATGATTTCCTTGTCACCTAATTCAGCCTTTATCACTTTAAAAATTTCATACCCGGGGCCCTTTTTCCATTTTCCCTTTTTGGCATTTACAGAACCATAGGGAATGGAATAGTAAGCATCGAAGCCTCTGAAATGATCAATCCGCACCACATCATACAATTGGTAGCAGTAATCCATCCTCTGTACCCACCATTGATATCCGGTTTCCTTATGATATTCCCAACGATAAAGAGGGTTGCCCCATAACTGTCCGTCTGCCGAAAATCCATCCGGAGGACATCCGGCCACTCCGATTGGCTGAGATTTCTCATCAAACTGGAATAATTCCGGATGAGCCCAGGCATCAGCACTGTCAAAAGCTACATATATGGGAATATCACCGACAATCTTAATGCCGTTTTTGTTGGCATAGCTTTTCAGTTCCGTCCATTGCTCCGCAAACAGGAATTGCTGGAACTGATAAAATTCAATTTCCTGTTGATAAGTCTTCCGGCACGCTTCCAGGCGGGAGGCTTTCCGTAATCTTAACTCATCTTCCCATTCGCTCCAGCTGACACCACCCAGGGAATCCTTAATGGACATATATAAAGCATAGTCCTCCAGCCAGAACCGGTTCTTATTTATAAACTCCCGGAATTTTTTGTTCTTTCCGATCTTACTGTTCCGATAAGCGGTAAACAAAACTTTAAACCGGGATAAATATATCTTTTCATAATCAATATAGTCTGCATCGGCACCGAAATCATACTGATCACATTCTGCCTCGGTAATCCATCCTTTTTTAATCAGGCTCTCCAAATCAATAAAATAAGGATTGCCTGCAAAGGTGGAAAACGACTGATAAGGAGAATCCCCGTACCCGGTTGGTCCCAACGGCAGTATCTGCCAGTAACTCTGGCCTGCTTTCTTTAAAAAGTCTACAAAATCATATGCTTCCTTTGAAAAACATCCGATTCCGTATTTAGATGGCAAACTTGCAACTGGCAATAAGATTCCGCTCTTTCTCATTTTACTCTATCCCTTTGCTTCGGTTTCTATTTTCATTAATCAAATATAACAGAAAAAACAACTATTTACAACATTTATAGCCGTTTATACTATTCACAGGCCAGCCTGTAACAGTAACACCGCCTGCCCGTTTAAAATCGCCTTCGTAATAATTATCCCTTCACTGCCCCGGCAACCACGCCCTCAATAATATATTTCTGGCAAGACAGGTAGAAAATAACAATCGGAATAATCGCCAATACCAGCATCGCCATCATGGCTCCCATGTCTCTGTTACCGTTGGAACCCACCAGCATCTGAATGACAACGGGGATGGTTTTGTACTTAGTTGATAATCCGATTACCAGAAGGGGCAGCAAATAGTCATTCCAGACCCACATCGCCTGTAATATCGCCACAGTAATAGCTGTTGGTTTTAAAATCGGCAAAACAATCCCAAAAAAAGTCTGCAGCGGTCCGCACCCGTCAATGTAAGATGCCTCCTCAATTTCCAAAGGAATAGATTTCACAAATCCACTAAACATAAACACAGACAAACCAGCTCCAAATCCAAGATTTAGAATACTCATTCCCAGGGGATTTCCCATCTTCAACCGATCGGCCAAGCTGGACATTGTAAACATTACCATCTGAAAGGGAACCACCATCGAAAATACAAACATCAGATACAGCGCATTTGTAAATTTTGATTTCACTCTGGTAATGTAATAAGCCGTCATGGAGGTAAATAAAATAATTAATCCCACCGACAGAATTGTGATTAAAAAGGACCATCCCATGGCACTGAAAAAACCTGTTTTTTTCAAGCCCGTAATATAGTTGCTCAGCCCTACAAAAGTTTCTGTATCAGGGAGAGAAAATGGATCATTACTGATAAAAAATTTACCCTTGAAGGAGTTATTCAGGATGAAGATAATGGGATACAAAAATGCTACTACCAACATACATAAAAAGGCAAAGATTACACCGTTGGAAATACTTTTCTTTGTTTTCATCAATGTTCAACCTCCTTCTTTCTGGTAAAGCTTAACTGGAATAATCCCACACAGGCCACAATCAAAAAGAAAATTACCGCCTTCGCCTGGCCCACCCCTTCATACCCATTCCGGCCGTAAAAGGTAGTGACGATATTCAGGGCTACCATTTCTGTTTTGTGCATGGGAGCACCATTGGTCAGCGCCAGGTTCTGATCATACAGTTTGAAACTGTTGGATAACGTCAGAAAGGTACAAATGGTGATTGATGGCATAACCATGGGAATAATTACCGACTTCAAAGTCTGCCAGGGTGATGCTCCATCAATTTTAGCCGCTTCCACCAAGTCTGTCGGAACATTCTGAATCCCGGCAATATAGATAATCATCATATACCCAATCATCTGCCAATTCATCAGCAGCAGCAGTCCCACATAACCATATTTCGCATTGGATACCAAAGTCACTTCATATTGCAGTAAAATAGCATTCAGCATCTGCTGCCAGGTATAACCCAGCACAATGCCGCCAATCAGATTTGGCATAAAAAACACGGTTCGGAACACATTCGTTCCTTTTATTTTTCTGGTCAACAGCAACGCCAGTGAAAATGCAAAAACATTAATGGACACTATCGATACTACCGAAAATTTGGTACTGAACCATAATGCACTCAGGAACCCTTCTCTGGGTGCAAAGACCTTTAGATAATTATCTATCCCCACAAATGTTGCATTGTCTATTGTACTGAACTTGCAAAAAGATAAATAGACCCCCTGTATAAACGGCACCACAAAAGCCAAAAGAAAAGCAAGAATCGTCGGTACTGTAAATACTACAAAATATTTTTTTAGTGTTTTTTCCATAAGCCATCTCCTAACTGCCTGTGTCTGGTCTCTCGACTGTTTTAAATGGCAAGCAGCAACATTGCCGCTTGCCATTTCATAATACCATATTTCTTTATTGAGCGGTAGCCGCTTTCTCAGCTGCCCATTCGGTTACAACCAGTTCTTTTACTTCATCCCAGGCCATATTTCCGTTGCAGTATTCTAATAATGCTGCGCCGAAATTGTCCTTAAAGGTCTGGCTGGGGAAAGTGGTAAAGTTCCAGCTGACACTTGTTTTTCCATTTTCCATAAAGCGGAACATTTCATGAGCCAGGGGATCGGTAGGTTTTTCATTATCGCCAAAGGTGGAGAAAGGAGCTGCATTTCCCAACTTATTGACCATCCAGTCCTTACCTTCTGCAGAACTGATAAGCCAGTTCATAAAGTCTTCGGTTGCTTTCTGATCTTCGGCGGAAGCCTGGCTGTTTACACACCAGAAGTTTTCTGTACCGGTACACAGACCCTGATTTTCTTCACCGGCAGCACCTGTGTAAATAGGCATGAATTTTACATCTTCTTCAGCTACAACGTTACCGTCAACGCCTTCGATCTGTCCCCATCCCCAGTTACCGTTCTGAACCATAGCCACCTGACCCAAAGCAAATTCAGCCATGGAATCGGTTACCGTCTTGGATCCTAACAGAGTCGGTTTGGTAATGGAATTGTTGATGTACAAGTCAAAAATATTTTTGAAATTCTCTGCATATGAAAAGTCAATTTCTGCTAAATCGGAAACACCTTTTTCTTTATATTCATAATATACCGGGATGTTTGCCAAGTGGGTCTGCCATCTCCAGTCTTCACCGGGTGTCAAAGAGGTGGAAGCAAATACACCTTCAATCTCCAAGTCAGCTTTTTTGGCGGTCATATCTTCTACAACTGCTTTCAGTTTGGCAAAATTATTGATTTCGTCCATGGATTTGGCAACTGCTCCATCCATTGCAAAATATTTTTCCATAATTGCGTTATTATAGATAATACCATAGGACTCTACGGTGTAAGGAATACCATATACGCCGCCGTCAGCTCCGGTTACAGCAATGCTTTTATCGGATAATGCTGCATAAACTTCGGTGTCCTTCAGATCTTTGCAATATTCCTTAAAGTTATTGTATCCTACCGGTCCGTTCACCTGGAACAGCGTGGGGGCGTCAGTTTTAACTACTTCTGAGCGGAATACTTCTTCATAGGTTCCGGCGGCAGCCGTTACTACTTTTACCTCTACTCCGGTTGATGCTGTATAAGCTGCTGCAAGTTCATTCCATACTTCTTCTACTTCCGGTTTGAAATTCAGATAGTATACCTTACCGGTTCCGGCCGGTGCTTCACTTTCTGTTTTGGCAGGTTCTTCTGCTTTTACTTCTGTTTCCTGTGCAGTTGTATCTGCTGCCGGCGCTGTTGTGCCGGTGTCTTCGGTCTTGCCGCATCCGGCCAACATGGTGGCTGTTAATACTGCACATAACAAAGTACTGATTAATTTCTTTTTCATAATCTGATCCTTTCCCTTCCTTTGAACTGTTGGTTTCGTTTCCGGTTTCGTTTCCGGTATTGGTCTCGGTAACGTTACCGGTTAACTTTAATCTAGCACATCCGCTGGGATTTTTCAATACGCTTATTTATTTTCGTGAATTTTCGCAAAAATAATTGTTGTCTTTTGTATAATTTTCACAACACATTTTCCTCTTTTCTTCATATTATACGAGTATAATTATAATCAAATCTACCGGAGGTATTTCCATGAACCAATCCTCTGCCTTTATGCATATGGCCGTTCTTGGCGGGGATGTGCGGCAGAATTATTTGGCCAATTATCTTAGCCAAATGGGTCATTCGGTTACCTGCTTTCTTAATCCCGAACTGCCCGCTTTACTCCCTGGTATCAGGACCGCCGCTTCATTGGCTGAAGCACTGGCCGAAAATACTGTTATTATCGGCCCTGTTCCTTTTTCCAGGGATCAAAAGACCATCGCTTGCTGTACCTCTGCGAGTGTTTCTCTTTCTGAACTCTACGCCCTTCTTACTCCGGCACACACTCTTATCGGCGGTTCTCTTCCACCTTCTACCCTTGCCGCCTGTATCGAAAAGGAAATCCCCTACTACGATTTTATGAAATCTGAAGCGCTGGCCTATTATAACGCTGAAATCACTGCTGAAGGCATGCTTTGTGAGGTCTTAAAAAATACCCCTTTTACCATTCAGAACAAATCAATCTTAATTCTCGGTTATGGCAAATGCGGAACCATTTTAGCCCATAAGCTGGATGCCCTGGGCTGTCAGGTCAGTGTCTGTGAACTTTCTGCCGAGCGAAGAGAACTGGCTTCTTCCTTTGGCCTTCAGGCATTTTCCCCTTTTCATCTGCAAAGTTTTTTACCCAGCTTTTCTGTTATTATCAATACCGTTCCATCCCTGATCTTAAGCAGGGATACCTTCACAAATCTGTCACCGGATGTTTTTCTCTTTGATCTGGCTTCTCCCCCCGGCGGGATCGATTTTGAAGCTGCAAAAGAACAAAATATCCCCGTCTTTCATTGTCTCGGACTTCCCGGAAAGATTGCACCTCTTTCTGCCGGCGAAGCCATCGCCAAAAATATCTTAGAAAGGATATCAGCAAATGATTGATTCTAATAATATTAACGGAGTTAATATTGGTATAGCCGTTACCGGCTCCTATTGCACCTATGACAAAATCTTTGAAGAGATGAAAAATCTGGCTGAAAAAGGTGCCAATATCTACACAATTTTTTCCGACCATGCTTCTACTACCGACAGCCGCTTTGGCAATGCGGAGGATTTTATGGCCCTTGCCAAAGAAGTCACCGGAAAAGATCCTGTTACCACTATTCCCGATGTAGAACCCATGGGACCGAAAGGGCTTCTGGATATTCTGGTTATTGCACCCTGTACCGGAAATACCCTTTCCAAGTTGGCCAATGGCATCTCCGATACCTCAGTACTGATGGCCGCCAAAGGACATCTGCGCAATAATAAACCCTTAGTTATCTCACTCTCCACCAACGATGCCCTGGGTATGAATTTAAAAAATATTGGCATCTTATTAAATACCAAGAATATATATTTCGTTCCCTTCGGCCAGGATAATTATCAGGCCAAACCCAATTCCATGATTGCCCATACAAAGCTGCTGGCCGATACCATCAACCATGCCCTAAAGGGAAATCAGATTCAACCCGTTATTATCAGTCCACACACTAATATTGCATAAGGAGGAGCATTATGTCAGGAATAGCTGGTTTTTATCAAACCAAATATGATTACACGCAGGATGATAAATGGAACCATCTTTTACACCAGATGAAAGAAAGCTTATTGCGCCGCGGGCCTAATGGCAGCGGTGTCCATCTGAATCCTCATGCCGGTTTTGTACAGACCAGACTTTCTGTGATTTATACCGCCGAAAGCAATAAGCCGCTGGTCAAGCACAAGGATGAGCGTACCTGCATGATTACGTATTGCGGTGAACTATTTAATACAAAAGAGCTAAAGCAGCTTCTTCACTGTCATTCCCTATATTGGGAAACCTCCAGTGATTCCGAAATTATTTTAAACGGTTATCTGGCTTTGGGAACTGACTTTTTCAAAGAATTAAACGGTGTTTTTGCTTTTGCAGTTTATGACAAGGGATTAGATTGCCTGATTTTATGCCGGGACCGGGCCGGAGCCAAACCACTCTTCTATCAGCAGAGCGAAGAAAGCATTGTCTTTGGATCTGAACCAAAGGCCCTGTTTGCTTACGGTATCCAGCCGAAACTGGATCAGGAAAGCTTTGGTGAAGTATTTGGCCTGGGTCCTGCCCGAACCTTGGGCAAAGGCGTTTTCAAGGATATGAAAGAGGTTCTGCCCGGACATTTTCTGATCATCAGGGGAACTCATGCGGAAGATACTGTTTACTGGCAGCTAAAGGGCGCTGAACATCGGGATTCCTATGAAGAAACGGTGGAAAAAATATCTTTTCTGGTTTATGACAGTATCAAACGGCAGGTGATCTCTGATGTACCCATCTCCTGCTTTCTGTCCGGCGGTTTGGACAGCAGTATTGTATCGGCTATTTGTGCCAGAGAGCTGGCCGGAAAAGGAAAACAGTTGAATACCTATTCCTTTGATTTTGCGGGAAATACCGAAAACTTTAAAGCCAATGCTTTTCAGTCCTCCTTAGACCGGCCTTTTGTAGATATCATGGTATCCCATATTGACAGTAATCACATATACCTGACTTGTGACAGCAGCACGCAGGCCGATTATTTATATAAAGCCGTAGATGCGGCAGACCTGCCCTGTATGGGCGATATCGAAGCTTCCCTGCTCTATTTTTGCGAAAAAGTGTCCGGCCAGAACCGAATCGCCCTGACGGGAGAAGGTGCTGACGAAATCTTTGGCGGATATCCCTGGTTTCACCGGGAATCTGCTTTAACCGAAAACTGCTTCCCCTGGTCCAATGATATGAGATTCCGCACCTCCCTGCTGGCAGATGACTTCCTGGCTCAGATTAAGCCGGAGGAATATGCCCAGGAAGCTTACGAAAAAACCATTGCCGAAACCCCGCGGTTTGATGGTGATACCCCTACAGACGCAAGACGGCGGGAAATATCTTATCTCACCTTCCGTTGGTTTATGGTCACCCTGCTGAACCGCATGGACCGCACCAGTATGTATTCCGGTTTTCAGGCCAGAGTGCCCTTTGGAGATTATCGGCTGGCAGAATATCTTTACAATATTCCCTGGGAAATGAAATGCGCTGACGGTATCAATAAGAACCTGCTGATCGAAGCCGGAAAGAATTTGCTGCCCAATCAAGTGCTCCATCGTAAAAAAAGCCCTTACCCCAAGACCTATGACCCTGCGTATGAGCAATTGTTGGGGGATCGGCTGAAAGAAGTATTGTCCGATTCTTCTTCGCCGTTGTTGGGAATCGTGGATCGGAAAAAGGTAGATCAATTTTTACGAAATCCGTCTGATTATGGCAAGCCCTGGTATGGGCAGCTTATGGCAGGACCGCAGATGCTGGCTTATCTGCTGCAGGTGAATTATTGGATGGATAAATATCAATTGTAATTAAAAAATCTCGCAAGGCATACTATTTGCCTGCGAGATTCTCCATTTCTACCATTCAATTACAGCCGTTCCCCATGTTAGGCCAGCACCAAATCCTGATAACACTATTTTATCCCCTTTTTTTAACATTCCCTTTAGGTTCACTTCATCTAATAGAATCGGAACACTGGCGGCAGATATATTGCCGCAGTGATCCAAACTGATGGGGAATTTATCTTCAGAAACCTTCAGTCGTTTGGCTACTGCCTGAATAATCCGAATATTAGCTTGATGTAATATAAATAATGAGATATCTTCTGTGGTCAGGCCAGCCTCTGTTAATGTCTTTTGGATGGAAGCCGGAACAGTGGTGGCAGCAAACTTATAAACTTCCTGCCCATCCATTTCCACATATCCCATTTTAATCGGATTGGTAACCAGAGGGTTATTATTCTCCCGGTCACGACATGCCAGTACTTTACCCTTTTCACCATCTGATCCCTGATCAAATTTCAGCAGCCCTACAGTATCCCTTTTTACCACTGCCGCACCGGCACCATCCCCAAATAAAACACAGGTGCTGCGGTCATTCCAATCCATAATCTTGCTTAAGGTCTCTGCTCCCAATACCAATGCCGTTTGGTAAATTCCCGCCTGCAGATAGGCATGGGCTGTATGTAGGGCAAACATGAACCCCGAGCAGGCCGCATTGATATCAAATGCCACAGCCCCTTTCGCTCCGATAGCCGCTTGAATCTCACAGGCCGTGGCAGGTGTCACATAATCCCCGGTAATGGTTCCGACGACAATCAAATCTATATCTGCTGCCGTTAATCCGGCATTTATAAGTGCTTTTTGCGATGCCTCGATAGAAAGAGACGCTGTTGTTTCTTCTTTGGCCAGCCGGCGTTCACGGATACCTGTCCGGGATACGATCCATTCATCCGACGTCTCCATAATAGTGGACAAATAGTCGTTGGTTACCACTGTTTCCGGCAGTGCACTCCCGGTTCCTATAATTCTGGTTGTCATACCAATCTCCATTCTTTATTTCAGTTCTTTATAATTCTTATATTTCTTCTAATTCTCTACTCAAATTCTATTTCAAACTCTTTCATAACATCTGTTACGTTTTCCATTTTTGTTGATTTATATGCTTTGGCCCCACAAAAAATCAGTGCCTCTTCCATATTTCCTTTTGCTGCATTCACCAACGCATCGGTAATACAATAAGGCGTCTCCTGAGGCTTACAGGTGCTGACACACAAATGACACTTACCATGAGGAATCCTTTCTGCTTTGGCTTTTTTCATAAAAGTATTCATCACGGCCCTTCCCGGCATCCCTACCGGACTTTGGACAATCTGAATGTCCTTTTCCTCTGCAGCCAGAATGCAGCGTTTAAATGCCTCATCCGCATCACACTCAAAGGTAGTGATAAAGCGAGTGGCAATCTGCACACCGGCAGC
>JAVBUF010000009.1:0-92814 GCA_031555615.1 Lachnospiraceae bacterium
TACTAGAAGAAAAAGACCTGGACGGCTATCACATCCTCGAGGAACATTCTACAAGATCGGAAGATGTATTCCGTTTAAAAACAGGAACCCTCTATCCGCCTTTACATAATCATGAAAATGACGGCATGGTAATGTCTTATGATGAAAACGCTGATCATCAGCGTGTGAGAAAGTATTACCGGTTAACCAGTCATGGTAAAGGCCTGCTTGTTAAAAAACAATCTGAATGGATGGCATACACACAAGCGGTAAGCCGCGTGATGGACGGGGGTGTTAGCTTTGACTTCGCTTGAAAGAATACAGGCTTACGTAAATACCGTATGCCAGCAAATACGATGGAAAAAAGCGCATAATCGTGTTTCTGAAGAACTATTGAATCATATTGAAGATGGGCGGGATTCGTATATAACCCAGGGGTTAGACGAAAATACCGCAACCGAGAAAGCCATTGCCGAGACAGGTGATGCCGCGGATATCGGCACACAGCTGGATCGAATCCACCGTCCCAAACCGCAGTGGGGCATGTTGGCCGCAACAGTTGTACTCTTGCTCCTTGGTCTTTTAGTAAGGCTGTTTGTTTTTAGGGATGCTGACGAAGTCGGATTCATTTCCACCAGATTATTATTTACCGGGATCGGTATTGTGGGAATGATTGCCGCATATTTTGCCGATTTCACATTTATCGGCAAATATCCTAAGACAATATATTTTGGTATTATGTTTATTTCGGTGGCAATAATCTTTTTTTCACCACTGGTAAATAAAGTATTGTATTTAAACAGAATATTTTCTTATGGGCAGCACGTTATTCTGCTGTTTCCTCTGGCCTTTCAGCAATTATTTATGCAACAAGAAATAAAGGTTATTGGGGTATCATTTTATGCGGATTAGCTTTTGTATTGCCATGTTTCATTGCACTTTATTTTCCGTCTGTGTCATTTTTTATCCATTTTGCCGTTGTCGGAGCAGCGCTTTTAGGACTGGCCATTTACAGGCAATGGTTTGGTACTAAAAGGATGTATAGTTTTTTACTGATGTTCGCGCCTGTTGTCTTACTCACAATCCTGTTTATTTTTACAATAAGTCTGTCATCATACAGATGGGCCAGATTGACTGCCGCCTTTAACCCTTCGGTTGATCCAAATGGCATGGGGTATATGAGCATCATGGTAAGGCGGTTATTAGAAGGTGCTGTGTTGTCAGGAAGAGGAAATATCCCCATTGAGTATGTAGATGGATTAACAGAACCATATTCGATTTTTTATACAGATTTGCTTTTAACCGCTCTGGTATCGCTTTTAGGATGGATTACATTTGCAATTATTATGGGGGCGCTGCTTTTCTTTATCGTAAAAGGATTCATGCTTTGTTTCAAACAAAAAAGCAGTTTGGGGTTGTTTGTTTCGGTGGCCATTATGCTGACCTTTTCCATCCAGACAATCAGTTATATTGTGTTTAATCTTGGAATTCAATTTGTTTCGCCGATTTCATTGCCGCTGATCTCATACAGTAATACAGCAACGATAATAAATCTTGTGTTAATTGGTTTCATGCTTTCGGTATTTCGGACGGGTGATGTTGTGACAGATGAAAAAATACAAAGTGTCGCCAAACACCAACGGTTTATTTCCTGGACTGGTGGTAAGCTGATAATTAATTTTAAGGGATAAAGTAGACCTCGATTCCGCGTTGCTCATCTCAGTCACGTTGGCTTCGCTAAAAATAAAGTTCAATTTTAAAATGCAACACGCTTTCACACATGTGTGGCACTTCATCCTCCTTGAAGAGTAAGAGCCGAAAAGATTTCTCTGATCGGCCCTCGGGTTTACTTATGCTTTGATGTATTCAACGCGCAATACATATTTACGATCCTAGGGTTCCACCGCTATAATTAATAATGAGACCGCCTGCCCCCTGATTATTTAAATAAGTCCCCACAATCGTTCCAGCACTCTCCTTATGAATAGTCCCTCCTTTAGACGCGGCATATACTTCCCTATTGTTTGTTCCGTACAGGTCTAAAACAGTTACGTTCGTACCTCTAAATACACGTAAAGCAACATATTTATTGCTGATTGTACATTCTTGGATATAAACTGAACCTACCTCCACTATGGACATTCCGTACAACCCCACTGTGGTATTATTTCCCACTGTTGAATTACAATAACATAAATATATTGCAGTACCAAGGCAACACCACATACTAAAAACATTGTCGGCCGTGGCTGTAGCATTAAGTCCTTGTATAACAATCTGTTGATTACCACAGTTCAAAATTTTCATACCTAAGATATTATGACTGGTCTGCCCTGCTTTATTAGCCCCATTGATTGTTAATGTTCCTGATCCCACAAACTTTTCGATTAATATTTCTCCATCATATGTACCAGCATTTACATTAAATGTAACATCTGCCATAAGCAATTTAGGCAATACATCAAGTTCACTCTGCAAATCAGTGATTTCAATGGTTTTAGTAATGGGTTCGGTTAATACAGGAATAGCAATTCCACTTCCGCCCGATCCAGAACCATTAATTTGCATCAGGAATGCTTTAATCTGGCTAAACAGCTTCGGAACACTTTGGCATGATTTAAGTCCGGCAAGTGCCTCCTCTTTAGTTGGCAGGGGGGTCTTCCCTGATTCATAATCTTCAAATTGTACATATGTAGTTTTTACTTTTTCGTATTCTCTTCCTTTGCGACTCATAATATTATCTCTCTTTCGTATTTTATTTTTAGCTCATACGTATGTTCTTAGATAATATTACTTCATTCGTAATTTTACTGGTTACCCATACAGAAAACCTTACTTCCCAAAAAGAAAGAAAGTATATAATAACCCTTTTGCTCAAAAATGAGCCAAACAATCAGGCAATTCTACTCAAAAATGAGTAAAACCTCAAAAGGTAACACACAGGCATATAAACGTCTGCCGTCATTTTTATTTTCGCCTTGCTTCTCAACATGGGAAATCCCACCATCAACCACCATACATCTGCTGGCATTATTTTTATATCTTAACACCTTATCATTATCGGATACCCCGTACTTTCTGCCTGACAAGAGCCTAATAGTCTTAAGCTTGCACATTTCATAGAATTGCCGGACAAGTTCCTTTTTAAAGGTGCTACTTTTCACTGTTTTTCAGATATGCAAGGAGTAATGTTGCTTGCTCTTCATTTAAAAGAATTAATTCCACTGAACTACCTCCAGAACTTTCCTCATTTGAAATCCGTAAAGTTCCAAACACTTCAAAATCAAGCCAATTCTCATCTGTATTCTTAGGAGGGCCTACCCAGTAAGATTATCTCCCCACAACATATTACATTCTATTAATCATTGTCTTAATCAATTAAAATGTATTTAGACTTATCTCGTCTCTCTTTTTCCCGATTTAAAAAATCGGTAAATTCAATCCCCTTGTTAAATTTATCTTTGCCTAACAAGAGTGTTCTTCAGATAAAGCAATAGCTTCTATTGTGATTTGTCATTGTCCTAATTACGGATGCACCTTAACTCAACTTCAACATGTTGGTCATTTGAAAAAAGATGATCTTAAAAAAGTAAAAAAACGGTCAATAAAAATTCTCCAAAAAGATTTTTGTATTACGCACTTGCGGTAATACTTGCAGTTTTATTACATATCTGGATTGTTGAACCGTTATTGGTATATATAAACAATAGATAACTCCTTTTACGGACCATCTACTAATCCTCTATTCTAACCCGTATCATTTCTACGTCCCAAAACTATTTCTATCGGCTCTCCGATATCCTGTTCTTTATTTGTAAATAGCGTATATTTCTTTCCAAGAAGTTCAGCGTCTTTATTGGCATCAAAAAGCTTGGCCGGTATTTCTACAATCTGCGGAATTTCTTCTTTTATCGCTTGTTTTCTCGGCTTTCCATCATCACCGGACACATATACAGATTCTTCCTTTCTGTTTTGGATAAAAGAAAAGAGCCTCTTATTGAGACTCTCAGTTACTACTATTTTTTCTTTATTAAAGAATGTATTTTACTGCCTGCTACAGTAATAGTGATAACGTATCCTATCGACCTTATTACCGCAATGAAAGTTCTATCTATTACGTCTTTTTCATCAAGATTAATGAATGTAAAAAGTAACATTACTGTAATTAACAGGATACTTAATAATGACTCCAACTTTTTAGTTTTTTCAGTACCGCCTAATTCCATACACGCATTTAGAAGTACTAGTATAGTTAGCAGCATGCCCATATAAGCGCCAATTATGGATACGTTTGCATTATTTACCCAGTGAAAAAACGAATTGGGTATCAAAAAGGCAGTCATTAAGATGGCAAATATATAGCCCCCCCACAATACATATCTAGAAAACTTATCCCAATCAAACTTATTAGGCTGTGACGTATGCGACTTGCGTAAAATTGATTTATTTTTATTATATTTTATATCAAATTCTACCATATATCAACAAAAAGCGCCTGTTTTAACAATAGATGCCTTCTCGGATGTAAAAGGAGAATTTCATATCCGTTATTTCTGATATCAGTATAGCAAATATTCGTGTACCATTCTATGCCATCTTTATGGTAACATGAAATTATTAAGTGCCTCTACATGAGTTCTGTTGGGACATACCTCTGCCACATTGTTAATAAGTCAGAACGTTGATGTCCGTACCGTATCCAGATGGTTAGGCCTTGCACAGACCAGCATCACCATGAACATATATGCCCACTCCCTTAAGAAGATGGATGAAAAAGCCGCCAACGCTTTAGAGAATCTTATGATCCATAAACAGGCATAAAAAAATCATTGTTAGTCAAATTACAAAAAAGCACCCTTCTAGGATGCTTTCTTTTTGCCTTCTTCGGCTGAAACCCTTGTATTTACTTGGTTTAAATGAAAGCTGATGACGGGAATCGGACCCGTGACCTCCGCACTACCAATGCGACGCTCTACCGACTGAGCCACATCAGCCTGTTAGCCCTTCTCCAGTAAAAACATGTTGTCCTTTTGGGCTACCGAAGTGTATTGTATCACACTTGATTTTGGTTTGTCAACGACTATTTTCCTTTATAAAATGTAATATAGGCTTCTTCTTCCAATGGCTTGGAGAACAGATATCCCTGGAATACATGACAGCCGAAATCATACAGAATATCCCTCTGTTCCTGGGTTTCCACCACTTCTGCAATAACCTCCATATGAACACTGTCAGCCAGTTGGATGATGGCTTTGACAATATCCGCCGAGCTTTTATCTGTTAAAATATCTTCTACCAGAGAACCGTCTAATTTCACTGTATCAAATACATAAGATTTTATATATTGCAGGGAAGTATGACCCATTCCGAAATCATCGATAGCCAGCCGGACGCCGATCTCCTTCAGCCGTTCCATAGCCTGTTTGCTGAGATTGGAATCATCCAGGGCGATGTTTTCCGTTAACTCGATTTCCAACATTTTGGGATCCAGATCATTCTGCTGGATTCCGGTTTTTAAAACCTCAATGATACTTTCATTCATTAACTGCAGAGGGGACAGATTAATGGACAGCACCTGTACCATACCCAGTTTGATAAACCGGCCCTGTGCCTTTAGGGCCTCCGTGAATATCCACTCATTCAGCCGGGTATCCAGCTTCGCTTCTTCGGCCAAAGTAATAATTGTGGGGGGAGGAATCATCCCCAGCTTGCTGTGTCTCCACCGCAGCAGGGTTTCACAGCCAAAAATCTTTCCTTCCCGGTTAATCTGGGGTTGATAAACCAAAAACAACTCCCCGTTCCCGTTCTTGGAGAGAACATATTCCAAATCCCCGGCAATGGCCCGGGCCAGTGCACCCACTTCATCCTGGCGGTTCAGCATAACCTGAGGCCGCTGGTTATCAACATAATCAATTTGTTCATTTAACTTTTTCATTACCTGCTGGTTACTTTTTTCCTTAGCCATTTCATTTAATTTGATAAATGGCATATATACCATCACACCCACCGCCAGATTGACCAATTGCAGGATGGCGCCGGCAATACTGCCGGTGGCCACATAGCCGCCGATCAAAATAGGAGTGGTCCAGGAAACAGACTCCGTCACTACCGGAACCAGATTCAGGCTGGTTGCCGCATAAGCAATCAGAACCTGGATGACCGGCAAAAACAAAAACGGAATGATATAAAAAGGATTTAAAACAATCGGCAATCCATAAATTATAGTTTCATTAATATTAAACAGAGCCAAAGGTAAAGAAAGCTTACCCAGTCGGGACGAACTGGTATTTCTGGCGAATATAAGCAGGGCAATGATCAGACAAAGGGTGGATCCCGAACCGCCCATCTTGGTATAGACATCAAAAAATTGTTTGGTAAAAATTTCTACGGGAACCTGTCCGGCCTCCACTGCCGCAACGTTCACATCCAGCATCGGAACCCACAGCATCTGGGCAACATTTTCCATAATATTACTGCCATGCAGACCCAAAACCCAGAAAAATTGCGAGAAAAAGGTAAATACAAAGGCTGCCAGCAAGCCATGCTGTAAAGGTGCAAAAATGGCTTTCAACACATCATAGATAAAAAGGTGGATATCTTCTATCCCAAATGCCGAAAGAATCAAGCGGGCAACACAAAAAATCAAAAAAGTCAAAACCGCCGGTTCCAATGCATTTACCGCCTGCACAAACAGCGAATCCGCCTCATCCGCATAAACCCTGATTTTAATCTTACGATGTTTGCAGAAAAAGAAAAATAACTGGGAGGACAGCACCGCAACCAAAACCGCCACAAACAGCCCGGTAGCTCCCATCTGCGTAAAACGCAGTCCGCCATCCCTGGTATCGGATATGGAAATCAGACACCCCAGGCTGACCAGGGAAACCGTCAGGGGATTGATCAGACGTTGTTTAGTTGGCTCGTGGGCTTTAGCGATGGAATAACTGATGGACAACAGGATACCCAGAGACATGATCTGCGTTGTTCCGGTATTAATATTGGAAGCAAAGCTCTTCCATCCTGTTCCGAATACCTTTACCATAAAATCCTGAAACAATGGAATAGGCAGATTATTAATCAATATACAAAAAGAACCGATAATCAATATCGGCATCATATTTACCAGACCTTGACGGATGGCTTTCATAATGTGATTGGATGAAAATGCATGCATAGTGTCTATCATTTTTTCGATTAGCTGATTCATTGTTAAAACCTCCAACAAATGGGTCAAAAGTACCACTTATTATTGTACCACAATTCAATGAAAAAAGGCACCCTATTTTTTACAACATTTCCACCATCCGAATTCAAAAAAATATATCAAAAAAGCTGCTTACCATGTTCGGTAAGCAGCAATCCGCAAGCATCCCCCAGATCTTTAGTCGATACCAACCTCACTGCATATCCCATCACATACCAGTCTGTGCATCAGTGCCGGCTCACAATCCCGCTCTGACCGCGGTGTCAAAGCATACATTCCATAGGTCAGCAGCTTTGAAGCAATATTAAGCCTGGTATAAGAAACCGGTATCGCTCTCTGCTGCCATCCTTCATCCCCTGCACATTGCAGCAAATGTTCCAATATCTTCTCCGGCATATACATTTCCTGAGACTGCTCTTTTACTCTTTTTTCAATCTGATGGCTGATGGGCGAATTATCCGTAACAACATTCACCACCTTAAGCAGACACGCCTGTTCATATTTCTTTTCATCCATCACATCCAGTATATACAGTATTTTTTCCCGAAAATTGCTTTTCTTTTCCAACGCTACTTGTAAATCAATACAAATGATACTGATTTTATGGATCAGCGCACCGGCAATCAGTTCTTCCTTATTGGTAAAGTATTCATAAGCCGTCCCTTTTCCAATCCCTGCCCGTTCGGTAATCTGTGCCACCGTCATACGGTTTACATCAGCACCTTCCAGCATCAGTTCATCAACTGCCTGATAAAGCGCTTCAACTTTCGGTGATAAGGATATCCTTGTCATTTTTTTTCTCCCTCATAAAAATATCATAGATACACGGTATTACCAGCAAAGTCAGCAGTGTACCGTATGTCAGACCCCCAATAGTTACAATTGCCATGGGTTTGGCCATCTCCGCCCCCATATCGGAACTGAACACCATCGTTGACATAGCCAGAATGGTGGTCAGCGCTGTCATTAATACCGGACGTAATCTGGTTCTTCCGGCCTCAATAAGTGCATCGTATTTGCTCATACCCCGGTCACGCAATTGGTTTACATAATCCACCAGCACAATACCGTTGTTTACAATAATACCAGATAACATAACAAATCCGATTACCGCAATAATACTCACTACACTGTTACTGAAGTACAATCCCATAAATCCGCCTGTAAATGCCAGGGGGATGGTAAACATAATGATAAAAGGAGAAAGCAATGACTGAAATTGCGCTACCATGATCAGGAACATAAACAAAATCGCCAATATCAACATCAGCATTAACTGCTCCATGGCATCATTGATGAACTCATTTTCACCTGCAAATACCAGCTCGTAGCCTTCCGGCATGGAATATTCGGCAACTGCTTTTTCCACCTCTGCTGAAACCAGGCCGACGTTATAATTCTCGGCAATAGCCGCTGTAACAGCAATATATCTGGTCTGTTCAGTACGGCTGACGGACTTGGGCGATATGGTATCTTCAAAAACAGCTATATCTGATAAGTTAACTTTCTCTTTTTTGCCCTCTTTATCCGTAACGTCTATCTGGATTTTTTTCAGGGTATCTCTGGTAAGGGCCAGATCTCCTGCATGCTTTACAAATACGTCATAATCTCTGATCTCAGTCTGCAAGGCCGTGGAGCTTGTGGCTGCCGCCAGCTTTGCCGCAATCTGCTGAAATACCTGGGCTACGGTCAAACCATGATCCATGGCTTTGTTACGGTCAATAATCCCTCGTAACTCACCGGTCGACTCTTCCATGCCATCAGAAACCTCGGTGGTTCCCTCTACCCCTGCTACGATAGCTGCCACATCACCGGCTATGGACTGCAGTGTATCCAACTCACGTCCCCGCACCTGGATGGTAACACCACTGCCGCCCAATGCGCTTAAATCCATGTTGGAAGTTTGGATCTCCAATTCCATGTCCTCCCGCTCAACAATATCTGCCAGCATCTCTTTCAGTTCTGCCGCTATTTCTTCATTGGTACGCTCTTTATCTTCAGACATAACAATATAAATAGTCGTTGCATCGGTGGCGGACTGACCGCCCCCGCCCCCCATCAGCATGGAATAATCCGAACCGCCCATATTGGCACCGACATCGGTTACTTCCGGTATTTCCATAATTCTGGCCACAACCTCATCCGTCACCGCGCCGGTTTTTTCCAGCAAAGTGTCCTTAGGCAGAGTCAGGTTGACAGACATCTGGGGACTGTCCATTTCGGTCATAAAGGCCGTTCCCTTGGAAATGGATGCCATTGCACTGAGGCCCAGCAGTACCACTACCAGGATGAAAACAATCGCCTTAAAACGCAATGCAAGGCGCAATATTGTTTCATAACCATTGATAAATTTCATAAACAGCTTACTGTCTTCTTTTGATTTTGTCTTTTTTAATACTTTTGAAGCCATTGCCGGAACCACCGTCAAGGCAATCACCAAACTGGCAACCAGGGAAAAGGCAATGGTCAGACCCATATCCACAAAAAGCTGTCTGGTAATGCCTTCGGTAAATACGATGGGCGCAAATACACAAATGGTGGTCAGTGTGGATGCTGCAATTGCTCCGGTAACTTCTTTAGTTCCCTTGATAGCCGCTTCTGTCATGGAATAGCCTTCACCCCTGAGTCGGTATATATTTTCGATGACAACGATGGAGTTATCCACCAGCATACCGATACCCAACGCCAGTCCCGACAGGGAAATGACATTCAGGGTCACGCCGCTGAAATACATACACACGATTGCCGTCACCAAACTGATGGGGATGGAACAGGCTATTACCAGGGTGGGCCGGATATCCCGCAGGAAAATAATCAAGATCAGGATGGCCAATCCGGCACCAAATATAATATTGCTGAAAATAGAGTTCATCACCAGATCGATGTAAATACCCTGATCCATGAAAGTGATCATGATCAGCTTTTCGTCCTCTTCCATCAGCTTATTAAATTTATCCAATAACCGGTCAGATACTTCACCCGTGGAGTATCCGGTCTGCTTCTGGATGGTTAAAAGTATACCATGGTTTCCGTTGACATTTGCATAGATTTCATCGGAGTTATCAGTCATGAATACATCAGCCACGTCACCCAGGGTAATAACATCTACCCCTTCCATATCCAGATTCATCAGGGGCATGGCTTTTAACGCCTGGATATCATCCGGCTTATCCCCTACTCTTACCAGATAGTCAATTCCTTCCTCGGTTACATATCCCCCGGGCATGGAAAAGTTCTGTGCCGCCAACAATGCTTTTATGGTTTCCGCCGTCAGGATGCCATGCATATCGGCACTGAGCAGAGCATCTTCTTTGGCTTCTGCCAACTGCTCCTCACCGTCCGCAATCTGATCAAGGGCGTCTTTCAGCTTATCCACATTTTCATCAATCTGTTTCTGGCCGGATTCAATCTGCTTTTCACCGGCTTCTATCTGCGCTTCCACAGATTCCAGCTGCATTTCACCCAGATTGATCTGGGACTGGGCGTTGGCAAATTCAATGGCAGCGGTTAGATTTCCTTTACTCAGTTCGATAATTCCACTGTCTACGGTGGTGATATTATTGTTGAGTTCCTGTAGGGTGGACTCCATGGTTTCAATGAACTTATCTGCACCAAGGCCCATGGTGGCGGAGTTGAGGTTGTTGGTCAGACTGGTTACCATTGCATCTACTTCTGCTTTTTTGCTTAACCCCGCCGTATAATCGGAATTAGTTTCTATTGATGAAATGAGCAATGTAATTGCTGCCTTAATTGCCTGCCCCGAAAGGTCACCATCTTCGTCTACATCTTCCGGTAATGTCATCCATAATACTTCCTCCGGTATTGCGGCTGCCCACGGGCTCGTACTCATTTTATCTGAATCATTGATGCTATTTTTTAATGTATTTAAATTGGTTATTTTTTCTTGTATCGGCTGAAGAAGTCCCGCTATCTGTGCCTGCCCGTCTTTAGCCTGCTGCAATCCATCCTTTAACTTCTGCACAGTAGTAATCTGCGTAGTAGCCTGGATCTTCGCTGCTTCCAGATCAGCCTTGGCTGTCAAAAGATCCTTTTCCGCCTGTGCCAGCTCTGCGGCAGTCGAACTTTTCTTATCCTCCAGTTCCTTTTTTCCTTTTTCCAAATCGGCCTTACCGGTTTCGATTTCGGCTTTACCGTCGGCGATTTCGGTTATGGAGTCATTCAGTTCTTTCTGGGCTTTATTCAACTCTGTCTGCCCATCCAGGATTTCTGCCTTACCGTCCTCCAACTCCTGGGCGGCATCTTCCATTTCTCCTTCAATGTAGCCGAATACCTGTTTATTGATTGTATCTATCTTTTCCTGACGGATAATGACATTGACACTCTCCTCCAAAAGACCGGATGCACTCACGGAAGCAACCCCTTCCATACTTTCCAGTTCGGGAGCGATTTTATTTTCTACCATCTCACTGACTTCCGCATAGGTCATACCTTCACCGCCCACGGCGGCGATCATGATCGGCATCATATCAGGATTCATTTTCATAATAATGGGATTTCCCACGGAGTCGTCCCAATAGCTTTTGATTTGATCCAGTTTCTCCCTGATTTCCAGGGAAATTGAATTCATATCCGTAGTCTGGGCAAATTCCAAGATAACCAGCGAATAGTTTTCACTGGAAACAGAATTGATATTTTCGATATTACTTACCGTCGCCATGGTGGATTCCACCGGCTTGGTCACTACCATCTCCACCGTTTCGGGGCTGGCTCCCACGTAAGTAGTCATTACGATAACATAGGGGAGACTGATGTTTGGCAGCAAATCTGCCGTCATTTTTGTAAAAGATACTACTCCCAGTATAATTACAATTGCTACTGCCACAAGCACTGTATATGGCTTTTTAACACTAAACTTTCCTATCATAATATGTAAACTCCTTTTCCGTCCGACCGGTCGGTCAGTTTCCAAAGTACAGTATAGGGAGTTTCCATGTTAATGTCAATTATCTGGATTATAAAATTTTTATAAAAAAGCTTTTTTCAGTTTGATTTTGATTCTCTGCAAGGCATTATCGGTAGATTTATCGTCTTTCCCCAACACTCTGGCAATCTCCGTATATTTCATCCCGATCAAATAAAGATCCAGCACTTGCTTTTCAAAACTACTGAGTTCTTTTTCTATAATACGCTCCAGGTTTTCCACATTTTCCTTATCAATCAGCAGCTCCTCCGGGCTCCGTCCGGTACCGGAGGCATAGGCATTGATCAATTCCGCTTCTTCGCCATTTGTTTCTCTTTCCGCCGAACTGTAGAGGGAAATGTAGGTGTTGAGGGGTGTATGTTTCTGTCTTCTGGAGGCCTGTATGGCGGTATATATCTGCCGTGAAATACATAAATCAGCAAAGGTAAAAAAACTGGCATCCCGGCCGCTGTCATAGTCCCTGATGGCTTTAAAAAGTCCGATCATACCCTCCTGGATCAGGTCTTCATTGTCGGCTCCCAGAAGATACATGGCCTTGGCCTTGCTGCGGACCAGGTTCTTATATTTTTCCATGATAAAATCGGTGATCTGTTCTTCCCCGTCTCTGAGCCGCACGATCAGTTCTTCATCACTGCTCTGTTGATACGCTTCCTGCATGGTCTCTTTCCTCATATATTTTAATAATTTCTGCCCCAAAATGCTCGGCCAGAATCTGATATCCGGCGGGATTACAGTGCACACCGTCAGGAGAAAAATTATAGATATTGGCGGCATCATGAGAGTCCAATATATTTGAATTGTACAAATCTATAACCGGTATCTGATATTCCACACCCAATTCATTAATAATATTAACAAGATTTTCCTGGGGTAAAAGATAATCCCGGTCTTTACGCAAAATATCATGGAGCACATTGGGCAATGGGGTGGCAAAAATGATCATAGCTTCCGGATAATTCTCCTTCAGCCCTCGCATCAATTCGTCCAAATCCCCGGCAAAGGTATCCGGCTTCCGCTCCGTCAAGTTACCGATATCGTCTGCGGTTACGCAAAAACCGTCATTGGTGCCGCCCATAACAATAATAAGGTCCGTGTCGGCAGGAATCTCCCGGTAACGGTCTACAAATGCCTGATCCCAATATCTGCCGATAGAAGAACCTCCGATACCCAGATTGGTTACTTCTGCCGCACCTAATAATATCCCCAGTTTTGTAGGATAGCTGTACTGCTGATAATTATCCTGTGAATCCAGATTGGTGGCGGCCGTAATACTGTCCCCCAGACAGGCTATTTTCGTATTGCTGAAATCAACACTGCTGCCGGCGATCACTTTTTTATCCGCCTGATTAGCCTGTACCGTTTCCATATAAGAACCCTGCAGCTTCCGCCGCTCCCGCAGGGTCAGCTTGCCGCTGCGGATACGGGCCAAAGTTTCCTCTACCTGTTCCTCAGCTGCCAGATCATTACCGGATAAATCGTTACCGGACAAATCGTTGGCCGAAATTCCCGTATAAGTCATGTAATTATCTGATAAACTATTTCCCGATAAATTATTTCCTGATAAGCTGTTTCCTGATAAGTTGTTTCCTGATAAGCTGTTTCCTGATAAACTTTCTTCTGATCCATTACTGTTTATCACGTTAGCCGATACATCACTGGCTGTTATGCCGTTATTCTCAGACACGCCATTGCCTGACACATCAGCCTCTGATAAGGCATCATCTGACAACGAACTGCTGCTGATATCTTCAGGCATCTGTTCCTGATTCTCACGCTTCTCTTCAGTATCTTCTATATCTTCGATATCTTCTATGTCTTCAAAAATTTTAATGTTTTCTTCCAAAAAAGCCCTGAGTGCCTCTTCATCCTGGGATAATTCTGCAATCCTGACTTTAATATCCTCTGCTTCGGCCTGCACACTGGCATAGCGGTTATGCCGCTCTTCCTGCCACTTTTTCTGGTTTAATCCCTGATAGACCTTATTCAGCCCAACTGCAATAAGCATAATGCTGACCATGGCAATTAACATCAAAAGAATTTTATGAATCCCATTCATTTAGTCAGCCTCTGTCTTACAATTTCATAAGCAAGCACACCTGCTGCCACGGAGGCATTCAAAGAATCAATGTTCCCTTTCATCGGAATAGATGCAACAAAGTCACATTTTTCCTTAACCAGACGCCCTACACCTTCACCTTCACTGCCAATTACCAGGCCTATCGCTCCTTTTAAATCCAAATCATACATGGTTGTCCCGCCCATATCGGCGCAAACAAACCACAAGCCTTTTTTCTTCAAGTCTTCAATGGTTTGTGATAAATTGGTTACCTTCGCCACCGGAGTATAGTTCAATGCGCCGGCGGAGGTTCTTGCTACTGTGGCGGTGAGCCCGGCGGCCCGGTTCTTGGGGATGATCACCCCATGTGCACCGGCCAGATTGGCCGTCCGGATAATGGCACCCAAATTGTGGGGGTCCTCGATATTATCCAGTAAAAAAAGAAACGGAGGTTCCCCTTTTTGTTCTGCCGCCTGTAAAAGATCCTCTACTTCCGCATATTCATAAGCTGCCGCATAGGCAATGACTCCCTGATGCTTTCCGGTCTCAGACATCTGATCCAGACGCTCTTTATTCACAAACTTTATCTGCGTATCATGCTTTTTGGCTTCCCGCTTAATGGTCATCATGGGACCATCCTGACAGCCATCCAAAATAAAAATCTTATCAATGGGCTTGCCTGACCGGTACGCCTCTATAACCGCATTTCTTCCTTCAATGGTAAATTCCTGATATCCCATAATTTCCTCCGTATTGTTATATGCTTTTCCCTATTTTATGTAAACCAATTTGAATCAACTCCAAAATTCGTTCCATTTTATCCTGCAAATATAAGTATCCGATCAAAGCTTCCATGCCGGTGGCCTTACGATAATCAGTTACGGACGCATTTTTCGCCGTGGTATAGGATTTCGCATTTCTTCCCCTTTTATACACCGCCATCTCTTCTTCGTTTAAATCTTCATATAAAGCTTCGATCATCGCCGCCTGGGTTCCCGCATTGACATATTGAATAGTCATTTTATGCAAATCATTGGCTCCCCGATTGCCTCGCTCCACTACCACCGTACGGATAATCACATCATAAATGCTGTCACCGATATAAGCAAGGGTAAGAGGTGAATATGTCCGAATATCCACCTCTTTACAATCAAACGCTATTTTCAGTTGCTTAACAAGACTTACACTCTCTTCCATTTAACCCCTTCACGGGTATCTTCCAAAATAATACCCTTACGTAATAACTCATCCCTGATCTCATCGGCTCTGGCAAAGTTCTTTTCTTTTCTGGCCGCCTGACGTGCCGCAATCAGTTCTTCAATATCCACATCCAAATCTTCAGTCTTTTTTTCTACCAACAGGCCGCAGATATCGGAAAGTTTCACGATTTGATCCTTTAATGCCTTTAAAAAAACGGCGGATTTCTCCCCATCAGTATTACTGTTCACAAATTTTACCAATTCGAAAATAGCCGCTATGGCATCCGCCGTATTGAAATCATCATCCATGGCTTCTTCAAATTTGGCGGTAAACCCTTCCGCTTCTTTCAGCAATGCTGTCTCTGTTTCACTTATTGTATCAGAAGTTACGTTTTCAAGCAAATAATTCAGATTTGACACACTGTTAACGATCCGGTCATAACCATTCTGAGCCGCTTCCATCAGTTCTGCGCTGAAGTTCAGCGGACTTCGGTAGTGGGCCGAAAGCATGAAAAAGCGCAATACCTGTAAATCATATTTCTCACTGATATCCCGAACCGTAAAAAAGTTTCCTGCCGATTTGGACATCTTTTTATTGTCAATATTCAGGAAGGCGTTGTGCATCCAATACTTGGCAAATTCCTTGCCATTGGCTGCTTCCGACTGGGCAATTTCATTTTCATGATGGGGAAAGACCAGGTCTTCGCCGCCGGCATGAATGTCTATTTTATCACCCAGATATTTTTTGCTCATCACCGAGCATTCAATATGCCAGCCGGGACGGCCGTTGCACCAGGGTGATTCCCAGTAAGGCTCCCCTTCCTTCTTGGGCTTCCACAATACAAAGTCTAAAGCATCTTCCTTCTGATCTTCTCCCGATACCAGCAGAGAACGATTGCCCCCCTGCAGATCGTCCAGATTCTTATGAGAAAGCTTACCGTATTCGGCAAAGTTTCTGGTGCGGAAATATACCGTTCCGTCAGGAGCGGCATAGGCATGGCCTTTTTCAATCAAAGTTCCGATCATTTCCAGCATCCCGCAGATTTCTTCGGTGGCCTTGGGATGGGTGGTGGCCGGACGCACGTTCATGGCTGCCATGTCTTTTTTGCACTCCGCAATGTAACGTTCGGAAATCACCGCGGCTTCCACTCCTTCTTCCACGGCTTTTTTGATAATCTTGTCATCCACATCGGTAAAATTGGAAACAAAGTTAACTTCCAGGCCTTTATATTCCATATAACGTCTGACGGTGTCAAAAACAATCATGGGACGGGCATTGCCGATATGGATCAGGTTATATACCGTGGGTCCGCAGACATACATTTTTACCTTTCCTTCCTCCAGCGGAATGAAATCTTCTTTTCTCTTCGACAAAGTATTGTAAATCTTCATTTAGTCCATTCTCCTCTTAATTTGTCTCATTTGATTTTCCAACTCCAGCAGGCGATTGGTAAGTTCGGAATTGGCGTGTTGTAAATTCAGTAAATCCTCTTTTACCGGGTCAGGCAGATTGATCTGATCCATGTCATCCTGCGGCAATGCTTCGTTGTTGCGCTTTACCACCCTGCCCGGAACCCCTACAACGGTGGAATTAGGGGGCACTTCCTCCAGCACAACGCTGCCTGCCCCGATTTTGGAATTATCGCCGATGGTAAAGGAACCCAGTACCTTGGCACCGGCACTGATCATCACATTGTTGCCGATGGTGGGATGACGTTTTCCCTGCTCCTTTCCGGTACCACCCAGGGTTACTCCCTGATATAAGGTAACATTGTCGCCAATAATCGTTGTTTCACCTACAATAACCCCATTGCCATGATCAATAAAAAATCCCTTTCCAATCCTGGCCCCGGGATGAATCTCGATGCCGGTCTTCCTTACACCCCGCTGAGATACCCAGCGAGCCCAGAAAAAATGATTTTTCAGGTATAGCTTATGAGCCAGCCGATAATGCATCATGACCTTGAAGCTGGGATATAAAAACACCTCCATGGGGGAATGGATGGCGGGGTCACGCTGCTTGATCACAGCGATTTCCTCTTTCACTCGCTTAATAAAACCCATTTTAACCTCACTCATTTCTACAAATTATTATATACGCTCTTTCTTATGACATGAAATAAAAAGGATAATTCCTTCTCGTAAAGAGACGAAATTATCCGCGGTTCCACTCTTGTTAAGGGCATCTGCCCTTCCCTCAAAGTACGTAACGTGTACAAAACGGATTCGGATACTTGCCCTACAGGGTTCCCCGAACCGGCTCACGAAGGCACTTCTACTTTTCTCTAACCGAAAATGCTTACAGCCAGCGGCACTTCCTCTCTGTGGTCTTCAATAGTATACTCTTTTCGCTCAAAGCCTTTGTCTTTCTGGTCTTCTACTTTAGAATATGCAAAAGATTGGGTTTTGTCAATACCTATTTAGGGGCCGCATTCTTTGCACATCCGCCGCATCCCTCGCAGCGGGAAGCCGTAACATCTTCTGCACTCATACTGACCGGTGTTGTCAGCAGGCATATGGATTGAGCCGAAATTCCTTCTCCGCTTCCGGTAAATCCCAGACCTTCTTCAGTAGTTGCCTTGACATTTACCTGGTCCGCCATAATGCCCAGCGCTTGCGCCATGTTTTCCCGCATGGTATCAATGTAAGGACGCATCTTCGGGGCCTGGGCGATAATTGTCGCATCAATATTTTCGATAAAAAAGCAATTCTCTTCTAACAGTTGTCCGACCTTTTCCAATAACCTGATGGAGGAAATTCCTTTATATGCCGGGTCGGTATCCGGAAAATGCTTCCCGATGTCCCCTAATGCAGCTGCTCCCAAAAGAGAATCCATTACCGCATGGGTCAGTACATCCGCATCCGAATGTCCCAAAAGTCCCTTTTCATACGGGATCTCCACTCCGCCAATAATCAATTTTCGATTGCCCACTAATTTATGAACATCATAACCCATTCCTATTCTCATATATTTGATTACCTCCAATATATCTAATCTCTTTTCTCAGACAAGTATAGCTTAAGAAACCTGACCTGTAAACATCCAATACGGAAAAAAGCCAGTCAAAGACTGCCTGTATGGTTCACATATTTGGATTTGATTCATATGATAGAGCATGAAAAAAATATTAATTGCCGGATATCCGGAAAAAACCACTAATTACGAAAATGCATTAATTAAATCCGGTGCCACCCCCGTCACCTCCCTGCATGTTCCCTTTACAGAGGAGTATGATGCTCTGCTCCTGCCTGGCGGCGGGGATATTGACCCTGTCCTTTTTGGACAGCTTAACAGCGGTTCCCGGGAAATCGATTCGGCCCTGGACCGTATCCAGTTAATGATCCTGAAAGACTTTGTCAAAGAAAAGAAACCCATTCTGGGCATCTGCAAAGGTATGCAATTAATTAATATTTTCTTTGGCGGAGATATTTTTCAGCATTTACCTTCCTCACCGTCTCATGAATATATCGGACATGATCAGGCCCATTATTCCCTTGCCCCCAAGCACTCTTTTTTGTCTAATTTGTATGGCATGCACTTTCCGGTAAACAGTGCTCATCATCAAGGTTGTCATACCCCAGGGAAAAATATTTCTTTTATTCAGTATGCCGAAGATGGTGTTGTAGAGGGATTACAGCATAACAAATTACCTATTGCAGGCGTGCAATGGCACCCGGAGCGAATGTGTTTTGATCACTCACAGGAAGCTTTGGTTGATGGAAGCCTTTTAATTTCTTATTTTTTAAATCTTATTTCATAAGGGAAATAAATTAATAAAATTGGGTTTAAAAAATCCGATTTAAAAAGTAAAAAAATACTTGACAAGCCCTGCCCTCTGATTGTATACTAGCAGAGCGGGTCAGATATTGATGCTTTAACCCTTGGGATCTTAGCTCAGCTGGGAGAGCATCTGCCTTACAAGCAGAGGGTCATAGGTTCGAGCCCTATAGGTCCCATTTTATCGATATTTAATCCGTTTATATGGCGAGATAGCTCAGTTGGCTAGAGCATGCGGTTCATACCCGCAGTGTCGGGGGTTCAAATCCCTTTCTCGCTACTTATAAAATCCTGTAACCAACAGTGTTACAGGATTTTTTATGCTTGTTTAGATGCTTTCCGAAACTCCTCACTAATATCTTACATGAAACTCTTTCTTTTTTTGATACATCTTCTGATCTGCAGCATCCATCAGATGAGATGTGGTCAAGTGTGTCCGGGAATCGTAAATAGCATAACCCAGACTCATTGATAGTATATATGCATTGCCTCTGCGGTTTTCTTCCGCCAGCTTTTGTTCGATTATATCAAGTACTGCCTCGACATCATCGATACAATTACGAAAACCCGCCATGACAAATTCATCGCCGCCAAATCTGGCCAGACAATCCCCCTGAATACAGGATTTTCTCAGTGCTTCCGCTATTTTAACCAATGCTTCATTCCCCACCTCATGACCATGGGTATCATTAATCTGCTTAAAGCGGTCAGCGTCCCCCATAATAACAAAGAACACCTGGCCGTTTTCCGTCTCCCGCATATTCTGTTCCAGATATCTGGTAAAGGCCCGGGGATTATTTAAACCGGTCAACTTATCAACCGTAACCAACGCCGACTGCTGCTGCACGAATATAATCAACAAAGCAATGGCGTAGCAAATCGGAATCATCGATACTCCATATACCATACTTTGAATCAACGTTCCTACAATCGGTGATGCACAGAAAATCAAAAGCGAGTAAGCATCCTGACGCTGAATTCCGCTTTTTTTTCCGGCACTTTTTAATATAAAGCCAACCGACCAAATACCATAGACAAAAAGTGTTCCCAGATAAATAATATAAAATTGTTCCCGGTGATAATGATTGGCCGAATCATAAGTATAAATCCATCCGCCCCAATGATTTGCAATAATGATTATGGTACTGATGCCCCAGGGAACAAAATAGAATTTTTGCCTGAAAACACGTTTGGATTCTGTATTAATCTTTCGATCGCAATAATACAGCCAGAGACTATAGGAAAATACCGTAGAAATATAGAATAATGCCGTTGCTGCCTCTAAAATCTTTCTGGCCCCCGCAAACACTTGTCCTTCCAGCACCCATTGCAGGGTATCAGAAACCAGCATCACGGCCGTTATAACTAAAAGTATATTAAAAACAGTCTGGGTCGGTGTCTTTTCACCATGTTTCCGGCTAAACCAGTAAATGATGCCGATTATGACAAAACCCAAAAAGTCTATCTGTAAATATAGATATATATTCGTTAAATTCATTGTTATCTCCCACCATGATTTCAAATCTAAGTTTTCATCATCAAGATAACATATGTGTATATTAAAGGAAAGTGTTTTTAATAAAAATGTAAATTATGTCAATTTTTCAAATTTTTAACCTATAAATTTTATTATCTTTTTCATTTCTGCCGCAGGATTCAGTTTATAAATCCGCTCTGTGATTCCGGCCCTTGCTTCCGCTGCGGATATCTTTTCCGCTTCTGCAAAAACCTCCTGGCCCCAGAAATGTTCTGTGGTACAGAAAACTGTGGAAGCCCAGCCATACTCCTGACCATTTTGAGTTACCTTCTGCTGCCGCCCGCACATGGTAATATACAGCTTCATCTGTAACTCCACCATGGCTCGGTCAAACTTGGCTTTCTCCTCTTTGGTAATGCCTGCAAGCTGCTTCAGGATATGAAGAGGCAGCCGCTCATGCCTTTGAAACAAATCGTAAATCCGCTTGGACATCAGACTGATCTTTCCTTCCAGATATTCTTCCTCCAATATCCTGCTGCCCCGGCGGGCCGCCAGAAAATAGGGATACCACTCTCTGGTAATATAACCGCTTTTATTAAAAAACACCTTGGCATAAGCAACATCTTCCTTTTCATCCAAGACCCGCATCCGCCATTCCCATGGATCGGTTTCCCGTTCTCCCGTATGCCACCTGACAGGTGTTTCGAAAGGTGGTTCTTCAAACCAATTAAAAGGAATTACCGCATAGATTCCTTCCGGGTTGCCACCTCCCAGAGAAAAACCTGTCTGCAGTAATTCCTGATAAAAATCCTCAAAATTTTGTATTTCCATAATACAATCATGCCCCTTTCCTTGTGCTTTTCCTTATTTTAACACAACGAACCGGACAACTGTATGTCTTATCCCATATAATCTCCGTTATAACTCACCAGAACCGCACTTTCTACCCCAGTCACTGCCGACACGCTATTGACAAATTCTGCATCATCGCTTTTCAAGCGTACTTCCATCGTCAGTTCGATACCATTTTTAGAAACAGTCTTTGATTTTAAGACCTGTTTCTTCACCGATTCCTTCACCAGTGCAATCACATTTTTTTCCGCCTCACTGCTCTCACAGGAAACGATCATAATATAGGGGTGATCGCTGGTCTTACGGTTTACAAATACCCACAAAATCACACCGATAAAGGCCGAGCCCAATACTGCCAGCGGAATCAGACCTGCTCCCAATACGATTCCTGCCGCAATGGCCCAGAACAAAAAGGCGATATCCAACGGTTCTTTAATAGCTGTCCGAAAACGGACAATGGACAACGCACCTACCATACCCAGAGACAGCACCACATTAGAGGTAACAGCCAATATTACCAGAGTCGTGATCATCGTCAGCGCCATCAAGGACACACCAAAGCTGGCCGAATACATCACTCCGTTAAAGGTTTTCTTATATACATAGAAAATAAATAATCCCAGAGCAAAAGCAAGTGCCATTGCCAGGATAAAATCCAAAGCAGAAAAGCTGCCCGCCTTCTCCAAAAAGGATGATTTGAAAATATCGTTAAAAGTCATCTTTATTACCTCCGCTTAAAAGAATGCAATTTTCAGCCGTACATCCGGCATACTGCATATTTACTGAAAGCCGTCATCCGGCGGTTTGGTACCCGCACTGCCTTTTCGATAATCTCCGGCAGAAAGGCATCGTATTTTACTTCCAGGATAATGGTTCCCGGTTCGGTGGGGGCCGTTAACAATGGGCCGTCAAACAGGGTATTGTGATAAATCCCGGTCCGGATATCACTGTCAAAAGTAATTCTGACATTTCCCGGGCCATAGACATATGGCTCCCTTGCATACTCCACAATTACCTTGGGGCGCAGCAGTTGATACGTCATTTTGGCATAAAACTCCTGCAAAAGCGGACTGGCTTCTTCTTTCAAAAATGCAAAATCACCCTGACAGATCTTCATCGTTTGCTCTTTACTAAGAGGTGCCGCCTTTTTTTCGCACAAACTATGACGCTTACTCTTTTTTTCCAAACGAATATAATCTGTATTGTCATTATAATAGCGGATTCTGAATTTTTCCCGCCGCTCCACACCGTCCAGTTTTTCCCGCAGGGCCTTATCCGAAAAATTGTCAAAATACAGGCTGCAAACCTGATACCGTCCCTCTTCACCGGCATGGGCATCGGGCTTAACAAGATGCTTCAGCCGACTTTTTATAACAAGATAATCTTCATAATTAATCCGATGTTTAAACTCATGTCTCATCACGCATTACATTCTTTCCGGTGCTGAAAATCCCAGCAAATCAATACAGGTTTCCAAAATATCCTTAGTAAAATCCAACAACGAAATATAACTGTTTTTCTTATTTTCATCCTCTTCGGTCAAAATTTTGGTTTCATGATAAAAACTGTTAAAAGCATTGGCCAGCTCATACATATAAGCACAAACCTTATGGGGAGCAATTTCTTCATACGCCGCTTCTACTACCGCATTAAATTTGGTCAGAGCCATCACCAAATCTTTTTCGGCATCACTGTCCGCCGCCCGGAAAGCCCCCTTAATAATCTGTCCTCCCTGCTCACCATATTTGGACAAAATAGACTTGATCCGCACGATGGTATATAAAATATAAGGACCGGTGTCTCCTTCAAAGGAAGTGAAACGGTCGATGTCAAAAATATAGTCTTTTGCTGCCTGATTGGATAAATCTCCGTATTTTACTGCCGAAAGCGCCACCACCTTGGCTGTCTGCCTTGCTTCTTCCTCTGCTACCTCACGGTTGGAGGTGATTTTCCGGTACATTTCTTCATCAATATCGGCAATCAGGTTTTCCAGGCGCATAACCCCGCCATCTCTGGTCTTAAAGGGCTTGCCGTCCTGTCCGTTCATGGTTCCGAAACCATGGAAATGTAAAACCGTCTCCGGCTTCACCAGCCTGGTCTTACGGGCACAGCGGAAGACCTGTTCAAAATAAAGCTCCTGCCGCTTATCCACCACATAAATCATTTCATCCGGAGCGTACTCCTTCATTCGTTCCTGAATCGTTGCCAGATCGGTTGTGTTATACAGGGATGCCCCATCCGACTTCAAAATCATACAGGGAGGGATTTCCTTGGTATCGGTTTCTTCCTTCACATCCACTACCAATGCCCCTTCACTGATATAGGCATAGCCGCCTTCTTTCATATAATCCACCATGCCGGGAATGGCATCATGAACATCCGATTCACCCTTCCACAAATCAAAATCCACATTCAGGTTGGCATAGTTTTTCTTCAAATCTGCTATAGAAACCTTCATAATATGCTGCCATAAAGACCGGTAACCCGGCACGCCGCTTTGCAGCTTAAAAGTAGCTGCCATGGCCTTTTCCTTAAAAGCAGCATTTTCTTTTGACTTTGCACTTGCCGCCGGGTAAATCTCCTCCAACTGGGAAATGGTAAAGGGTGCTTCTTCGGGATAGTCACCCGCATAGGCTTCATCAAAATAAATCAATTCCGGTTGCCGCTCCTGCAATTGGGCCATAATCAGCCCCATCTGCAGCCCCCAGTCACCCAGATGAATATCCCCGATCACCTCATGCCCGGCATAACGGGCAATCCGCTTAATGCTTTCGCCAATAACAGCCGAACGCAGGTGCCCCACATGAAGAGGCTTGGCCACATTAGGACCGCCGTAATCAATAATGATTTTCTTGGGGTTCTCCGGCATCTCCAGGCCGTACTTGTCTGCTGCCGCCATCTGTTCCAAGTAATCTTTAATAAAGGAAGGCTTCACCTTCAAATTCAAAAATCCGGGAGGTACTGCCTCTGCCTGTGCAAAAACCTTACTGTCCTGTAGGTTTGCTGCCACTTCATTGGCAATCATAACAGGTGCTTTTTTATATTCTTTTGCTCCGGCCATAGCACCGTTACACTGATATTCACACAGATCCGGACGGTTGGACACGGTAACCTTGCCCAACTCTGGATTATATCCTGCGGCCCCAAAAGCCTGCTTTATCTCTACTGCAATTTCATCTAAAAATTTATTCATCACTGCCTCCATACTCTAAAAATGAGATTACCAATAAAAGTAATCTCATTAATACTAACATTTCAATCTGATTTTCGCAAGCGTTCCTGCGCAACGTTCTGCATTTTCGAGTAAACACACCCGCAATAATCCTGGCGGTACAGCCCATACTCCTTAGACAGTTCTATGGAACGTTTATAACCTTCCTTCTTCTTAAAATCCGAAGGCAAAAAAGCTATCCCCAGCTCCGCCCCCAGCCGCTGGCCAATCTCATTCAGCTTTTCCGCATTTTTCAGCGGACTGATGGTTAAGGTCGTCGTAAAAAAATCAGCTCCCGCTTCCTTTGCCTGCCTGGCCGTCTTCCCAAGCCGCAGCTCATAGCACTGAAAACACCGTTGTCCCCCTTCCGGACATTGTTCCAGGCCTTTGGCAATTTGGAAGAAACGCTCCGGCTCATAATCACCGTCCACATAATCAATTGGATAAATCTTATCCGTGCCGACAGCCGCCGCATTCAATTCCCCAATCAGCCGTTTCTGTTCCTCCCGCCGCATCACATATTCCACTTCTTCGGAGATATTGGGATTATAATAAAAAACCGTAATCCGGAAATAAGGGCGGAGATAGTCCAGAACATAGCTGCTGCAAGGTGCACAGCAGCTATGTAGAAATAATCTTTTTCCCCGCACATCTGGTTTACATAACATTTCTTCCAGTTCTTTTCCATAATTTTTTTTCATGGGTTTTCCTACTTCTATAATTAATTTCTATAAATAATATCATCTCTCCCTGGCCCATTGGAGATCATGGTAATGGGATAGCCGATTTCTTTTTCCACAAATTCGATATAATTTCGGCAGTTATCCGGTAAATCTTCATATCTCTTAATATGACGGATCTCACTTTTCCATCCCGGCAGAATCTTAATTACCGGTTTGGCCTTCGCTAATTTGGTGGTAACAGGAAATTCGGTGGTAACTTCTCCATCGATCTCATAACCCACGCATACCGGAATTTCTTCCAGATAACCCAGCACATCCAGCACTGTAAAAGCCACATCGGTGGTTCCCTGCAGACGGCAGCCATACTTGGATGCCACACAATCGAACCATCCCATCCTTCTTGGACGTCCTGTTGTGGCACCATATTCTCCGCCGTCACCACCTCTGCGCCGCAGTTCATCTGCTTCCTCACCGAATATTTCAGAAACAAACGCCCCGGCTCCCACGGCTGAAGAATAAGCTTTACAGACAGTAATGATCTGCTTGATCTCATAAGGCGGAAGTCCCGCTCCTACCGCTCCGAAAGCCGCCAATGTTGAAGAGGAAGTAACCATGGGATAAATACCATGATCGGTATCCTTTAAGGTTCCCAGCTGTCCTTCAAGCAGGATGGTTTTGCCTTCTTTATTGGCCTGACTTAAGAATGCTGCCGTATCGCAAACAAAGGGAGTTACCATTTCCCGGTATTGCCGAAATGTTTCAAGCAGTTCCGCCTCCTGCAGCAAAGGCTTGTGATATAAGTGCTCCATCAGCACATTTTTTAATTCACAGACCCGGCTGATTTTTTCCTTCAGTAAATCCTCATCAAATAATTCACTGACCTGAAAACCAATCTTAGCATATTTATCGGAATAAAAAGGGGCAATTCCCGATTTCGTGGAACCGAACGATTTGCCTCCTAACCGCTCTTCTTCATACTGATCCAGAAGAATATGATAGGGCATCACGACCTGTGCCCGGTCCGAAACCAAAACCCTGGGCATCGGCACTCCTTTATCGATTAACGACTTCATTTCGGCAAAAAAAACAGGAATATTCAATGCCACACCGTTACCGATAACACTGGTGGTGTGCTCATAAAATACCCCTGAGGGCAGGGTGTGCAGCGCGAACTTTCCATAGGGATTTACGATGGTATGTCCGGCATTTGCCCCTCCCTGAAAACGTACAATGATATCGGCTGTCTTAGCCAGCATATCGGTTATTTTTCCCTTTCCTTCATCGCCCCAATTGGCGCCTACTACTGCTTTTACCATATTGATTCTCCCTTCTGTCACTTTCAAAGTTCCTAACCTTTACAGTTATAGTATACCCTCATTTGTGATATAAGAAAAATCAATATTATTTATGAATCATATAAGTTATCGTTATGATTCTCCTGGGATGGCTTTTTAACTGATTTTTCTACCAGTACCAGACCTGCTGCTGTAACTCCCATTGCTGCCAGCAATACCAATCCATCCACCCAGAGTCGTTTCGGCAGCTGATCCAAAAGCTGACCCAGCCAAAAAGTCGTGGAGAAGTTCAAGACAAAGTGAATCACCATGGGTATCAGAAGCGAATCATATTTGTAGCGTAACCAGCCTAATACCAGCCCAATCAGAAATGCATAGAATCCCTGCACCAGATTGCCATGCATGATACCGAACATCAGCGCCTGAATGATATTTACAATCCAAAACCGCCGTGAAACCTTGCCTGCATAATATTGGATCACGCCTCTGCACAGCAGTTCCTCACCAATCGGTGCCAGCAATACTGTCGCTACAATTAACAACCCCGAAGAGCCAATACCAACCTGTTCCATCAACCGATAAAAATCATTAATTATTTGCGGAACAAGGTAAGAAGCAACCTGTACCAGCTGGGTCGTAAACACACACATACTGATTCCCAGCAGCACTGCCAGTCCTGTTGCCTTACCATTCAATACGGCTGTCCATTTCTGCCGAAACTGCTTTTTACGGTAACAAAGCAGATAGTACCACAGCCCAAAAATACCGACGCCCACCACATGATAGGCAAATACACCGGTTCCGGCTCCTTGCAGCATATTTTTCATAAAAGCTTCCATAAATTCCTGCTGGGCGTATATCTCTCCGGCCTGTTCCTTTATGGTCAGCACGATACCATACACCGCCATAACCACGCCTCCCAGTAACAACTGTAATACCAGAGACAACACCATGGGCAATACACTCATCCAAAACCAGCCAAAACTCTTCCAAAATTTTTTCATCCCCTTATCCCTCTCCGTTCCAGCAATAAGTACATAATTTATCCCGATCTAAGCCCACCGCTTCAATCATATCATCCAGACGATGATAGCGCAGAGAGGTAAAGTTAAGCTGTTGGCCAATCCGTTTTACCATGGCCTGATACTCCAGTGTCTCCGGGTCGGAATAAGCCGACAGGTTGACATATTTATTATCCCCCTCAATTTCCTTGATCACTCGTCTGGTGATCAAATCCATTTCCGAACTGGAGCGGGAGAAATTCAAATACTTACAGCCATATAAAAGAGGCGGACATGCCGGCCGGATATGTACTTCCCTGGCTCCGCTGCTGTAAAGGAACTCTGTGGTTTCCCGCAGCTGCGTCCCCCGGACAATAGAATCATCGATTATCAAAAGGCTTTTATCATAAATCAGGTCATGCACCGGAATCAGCTTCATCTTGGCAATCAGATCCCGCTGGGTCTGAATAGTAGGCATAAAAGATCTGGGCCAGGTGGGTGTATATTTAATAAAGGGACGGGAAAATGGAATTCCGGAAGCATTGGAATAGCCGATGGCATGAGCCACTCCCGAGTCCGGCACTCCCGCTACGGTATCAGGCGATACATCATCCCGCTTAGCCAGCAGGGAACCGCACCGATAACGCATTTTCTCCACACTGATACCTTCGTAGGAGGATGAGGAATATCCGTAATAAATCCATAAAAAGGTGCAAATCTTCATCTCGGTTCCCGGTTTAGCCAGGACCTGCACCCCTTCCGGTGTCACCACCACGATTTCTCCGGGCCCTAACTCCCGCTCCTCGGTATATCCCAGATTGAGATATGCAAAGCTTTCAAAAGAAATACAAAAAGAGCCTTCCTTCTTACCGATGGATACCGGTGTCCGGCCCATTCGGTCTCTGGCGGCGTAAATCCCCTTGGAGGTCATCACCAGAATGGTCATGGAACCTTCGATGATCTCCTGGGCATATTGGATGCCTTCCACCAGATGATCCTTCTCGTTGATAATGGCGGCTACCAGTTCGGTAGCGTTAATATCCCCGCCGCTCATTTCCAGGAAATGAGAATGCCCTTTTTTAAAAAGTTCATCGGTAATGGCTTCCATGTTATTGATCTTGCCTACCGTTTCAATGGCATAAGTGCCATGATGGGAACGGACGATCAGAGGCTGGGGTTCATAATCGGAGATACAGCCAATGCCCACATTTCCCTTCATTTCATTAAGATCTTTATCAAATTTGGTACGAAAGGGCGCATTTTCAATATTATGAATGGCCCGGTCATACCCCTTTTCTTTACTGTAAACTGCCATTCCGGCACGTCTTGTCCCTAAATGGGAATGATAGTCGGTTCCAAAAAACAAATCAAATAAACAATCCTCTTTTGATGCCACACCAAAAAATCCGCCCATATTGTCCTCCAGTCTAAGTTTATTTATACATTAATTTCCGCTTTCATGCCAAGCAAATCAGCATTCTTATCCAAAACAGGTCTGATGACCTCCCTTACATAGCTGATGGTCTGCTCTGCTGCACAGCCCACATAACGGGAAGGCTCCATGGCTGCTTCCAGTTCTTCCAGGCACATGGGAAATGCCTCATCCCGGGCAATCAGCTCTAAAAGATTGTTGGGTAAGCCTTCGGCCTTCACAGTCTTTCCGGCTTCCATGGACAGCTCCCGGATATGTTCATGAAGTTCCTGCCGGTTACCGCCTTTTTTTACCGCGTCCATCATAATATTTTCAGTGGCCATAAAGGGCAGCTCACTTTTTAGCCGCTGTGCGATTACTTTGGGATAAACAACCAGTCCATCCACCACATTTAAACACAAATCCAATATTCCATCAACCGCCAGAAAGCCTTCCGGAATGGACAGCCGCTTGTTGGCTGAATCATCCAGGGTCCGCTCAAACCATTGGGTTGCCGAGGTGATGGCCGGATTCAGGGCATCAACCATTACAAAACGGGCCAATGAAGCAATCCGCTCACTGCGCATGGGATTTCGCTTATAAGCCATAGCCGAAGAACCGATCTGGCTTTTCTCAAAGGGTTCCTCCACTTCCTTCAAATGCTGCAGCAGACGGATATCATTGGACATCTTATGGGCACTGGCAGCAATGCCGGCCAGCACATTCAAAACCCGGGTATCCACTTTCCGGGAATAGGTCTGACCTGATACCGGATAACAGTTTTTAAATCCCATCTTTCCGGCAATCATCGGATCGATCTTTTTGATTTTTTCCATATCTCCATCAAACAGTTCCAGAAAGGAGGCTTGGGTCCCCGTGGTGCCTTTACATCCCAATAGCTGCAGACCCGCAAGGACATATTCCAAATCCTCCAGATCCAGGTAGAACTCCTGCAGCCAGAGGGTTGCTCGCTTTCCTACTGTAGTGGGCTGGGCCGGCTGGAAATGAGTAAAAGCCAATGTCGGCAGCTCAGCATGAGCCTGCGCAAAATCAGCCAATTCCCGGATCACATTTACCAGCTTCTTTTTCACCAGTTCTAATCCCTGCTTCATTACAATAATATCGGTATTATCACCCACATAACAAGAAGTTGCGCCTAAATGGATGATGCCTGCCGCCTTCGGACATTGCTGTCCGTAGGCGTATACATGGCTCATCACATCATGGCGCACTTCTTTTTCTCTTTTTTCTGCCACATCATAGTTGATATCCTCTGCATGCAGCTTTAATTCTTCAATCTGCTCTATGGTGATCACAGGCTTGCCGTTCCGGCTAAGTCCCAGCTCCTGCTCCGTTTCCGCAAGGGCAATCCACAGTTTCCGCCAGGTCCTAAACTTCATATCGGGGGAAAAAATATATTGCATCTCTTTACTTGCGTATCTTTCAGATAATGGACTTTGATATCTGTCTTTCCTCATTTTATCCTGCTCCTTATAATCCCAAACGCGCCATGACTTCCTGATAAGCTTCCTCAACATTGCCCAAATCCCGGCGGAAACGGTCCTTGTCCAGTTTCTCATCGGTATGAACATCCCACAGCCGGCAGGTATCGGGAGACACTTCGTCAGCCAGAATAATCCGGCTTTCCCCGTCACCGTAGTAACGGCCAAACTCTATCTTAAAGTCAATCAGCTTCATATTAGCCTGCAAAAAATATGCTTTCAAAACCTCATTTACCTGAAATGCATATCTCTTTATAATTTCAATTTCTTCCCATGTAGCCAATTCCAGGGCCACCGCAAAATAATCGTTGATCAGGGGATCACCCAGACTATCGTTTTTATAGCTGAACTCGATGGTGGGCTGGCTGAAAACTTTGCCCTCCGGTACCCCCAGCCGCTTGGAAAAACTGCCGGCGGCCACATTCCTGACAATGACCTCCAAAGGAACAATCTCCACTTTTTTAACAGCCGTTTCCCGGGCACTGAGTTCTTCAATCAGGTGGGTGGGAACTCCTTTTTCCTCCAGAATGCGGAAGATGTGGTTGGTCATCCGGTTATTGATCTCTCCTTTACCGGTAATGGTTCCTTTTTTCTCACCATTAAATGCCGTAGCATCATCCTTGTAGTCCACAATCAGGACGAATGGGTCTTCCGTTGCATAAACCTTTTTTGCCTTGCCTTCATAAAGCTGATTCAGTTTTTTCATGATACTCTCCTCTTTTTGCTGAAAACCGTTAACTTTTCCACCAAAAAGTATATACCATGAAAAAACAGAAATCAATAAAATTTTCCGATAAATTCTTTAACCCGGTCATTTTCGGAATGGAAAATTTCCTCCGGAGGGCCTTCTGCCTGTATCAATCCCTGTTCCATAAAAATAATCCGGTCGGAAAGTTCTTTGGCAAACTGCATCTCATGGGTTACGATAATCATGGTCATATGTTCCTTTGCCAGCTCCTTGATAACCTTCAATACCTCCCCGGTTAATTCCGGATCGAGAGCCGATGTAGGCTCATCAAAAAAGAGGATCTTGGGCTGTAAAGCCAGTGCTCTGGCGATGGATACCCGCTGCTGCTGACCGCCGGAAAGCTGGTAAGGGTAGGCATGGGCCTTTTCCGCCAGTCCCAATTGCTCCAAAAGCTTCTCCGCCCGCTCCTGAGCTTCCTTCTTCGGCACCTTATCCACACTGACAGGGGCATCCATTATATTTTTCAGCACACTGTAATGGGGAAACAAATTAAAGTTTTGAAAAACCAGCCCGAAATGCTTCTGAATTTCTTTCAGCTTGGGTTTGGGAGCATAAACACATCTGCCCTCTTCTTCCCAGGCCGCCTTTTCACCCAGATAGCAAAGCTCGCCGCCATCCATCTTTTCCAAAAGCGTGGCGCAGCGCAGCAGCGTGGATTTCCCCGAACCCGAAGGACCGATAATGGACAACACTTCCCCTTCCTTCACCGTCAACGAGATATCGTTAATAACATCCAACTCATCAAACCCTTTTTTCATATGAGAAATTTCCAGTAAATTCATCGTCTTCTCCCTTTTCGTCTTGCTAGCGGTAATAGTTCAAGGCCTTTTCCAGCCGTTCCATGGCAACTGCCACTACCAGATTAAAAATATAATAGAACACTCCGGCTACCATCAGCGGCACGATATTGGCCTCCTTGGCCGCAATCTGCTTGGCAATGGTAAACATCTCTGCTTGAGCCAGTACAAATGCCAGAGAGGTATCCTTTACCAGGGTAATGGTCTCATTGGTAACCGGCGGCAGAATCCGCTTGATCACCTGGGGCAGAATAATCTTAAAGAACGTCTGTCCCTTATTATACCCCAGTACCTTGGCCGCTTCATACTGCCCCACCGGCATGGATTCGATGCCCGACCGGTAGATCTCCGCAAAATAAGCGGCATAGTTCAATGCGAAAGCTAAAATAATCGCCGGAAAACGAAATCCCGACAAGTTCATTTTAAACAGGTAGAAGGGCGCGAAATAAATCACTATCAGCTGCAGCATCAAAGGCGTCCCCCGCATAATCGAAATATACACCTTCGTCAGATTCCTGACAAACCCATTCTTCGACATTCTCCCAAAAGAAAATAAAAGCCCCAGCGGCAGCGAAAATATCAACGTCAGAAAAAAGATTTCCACCGACGAAATCATACCCTTTCCCAATTGCAGCAACATCGTAGTTATACTCATTTTCCGTTCCTTCCTCCTGCTCACATTACAGAAAGCCTTCCACAACCAGAAGGCTTTTTATTCTCTGTACGTAAATCACTTAATGTAAATCATTTAAGAAGAATGCTCTGCATTCTTCCAGACAAGATTTTAGATACACTTAGGTACGGTATTTTCGTACCTTAGTGTATCTTCTTGTCTTAATTTATGCCTAATCAAACACTATCCTGTAAACCATATTTCTCGGCGATCTTCATGAAAGTTCCGTCTTCTGCCATTTCCAGAACCGTTTTTTCCACCTGATCCTTAAGCTGGGTATTGCCCTTCAGGAAGCCAATGCCGTATTGTTCGGTAGCCAGTTTATCGGCCAGCATTACATACCCTTCTCCACGTGCCGCAATCTGCTTCTCAGCCACACCGATATCAATGGCTACGGCCTCTGTTGCGCCTGCTTCCAAATCCATAAATGCGGTATTATAATCGGCATATTGAACCAGCTCTTTAAAGCTGTTTACCAGTGCCTCATCATCTTCCAGTGCGTGCAGCGCGGATGAATCCTTCTGTGTGCCTACGGCCTTGCCGGCCAGATCGGCAAAGGTGGTAATTCCTGCATCAGCCTTAACCACAAATACCTGTGAACTGTCCACATAAGGCACTGACCATGTATAGCTGTCTTCTCTGCCGTTAATGGTAAATCCATTCCAGATACAGTCGATGCTGCCGGAAGAAAGTTCCATGTCCTTGGCATCCCAGTCAATAGGCTGCTTTACCAGTTCCCAGCCATTACGGGTGCAGACCTCAGCCGCAAGATCAAGGTCAAAACCGGTATACTCACCGTTGGCGTCCATATAACCGTAAGGCTCGAACTCTGCATCAAATCCTACCGTAAAAGTGGTTCTTTCAGCACCTTCTGTTGTTGTACTTTCTGCTGTTTCTGCGGTCTTAGAACCACAGCCGGTAAATAATGTGAACGCAAAAGCTGCCACCATCACTACCGATATCCAATTCTTTAAATTTTTCATAATGCTTCTCCTCCTGACACTTTGTTTCATTAGCAAACTAAAGTGTAACAGAACAAGAGGTTTCTGTCAATTATCCGTTAAATTTTTTCTCATAGTTTGCCACCATCTGTAAAATCTCACTGGCATATTGGGGATACTTTTCTACCAAATCCTTGATTTCTTCCTGTGCATTATGAGCCACAACTTCCTTGTTATAATCAATTCTGCGGCGCAGGGACTGTCTGCGGATAATCAGATCATGTCTGATTTCCACCATTTCTTTTTTGTCCAGTATCGCCGCTGTCTGATGCAGCCAAACCGCCGGGTCCTTCACCTGGTACCGGCGCAAAATATGCAGCAGATCCTTCTGGCAGATATCCAGTTCCCGTTCCGCCTGCCGGTAGCTGTCCCGCTGTGCTTTTTCTTCCTGATACTTAACCCATATCTTATCTAACTCCTGGGCATTGGATACCGCATACTTCAGCTGCAGGTACTCCAGCAGATTGGTATTATTGATGTACCTGATCTTAACCGTATTATGCAGCAAAATAATTTTATTGATGCTTTTTTCCACTCGCTTCAGTTCTTTAACAGAATCGCTGTGCTTGATGTAAATCAGGGTAATTGCCAATGCTGCTCCGCCAATGGTCAGCAGATAGCCCAGCCTGGTGTTCATTCCAAATCCCATCTGCAGCACCAAAAGCAGTATGATACATAAAGCCGCCGCCGTAATACAAATCACAAGCATGCCCTTTAAATCTTCAATAATGCGCTGCAGCTCATGCTTTCGGAACAAATAGGCCTGCTTTTCATTATCCAGATGCCGCATATCTGATTTGATCAGTCCCTGATAGTCTTCTGCTTCCTTTAATTTAACGTATCCTTCCTGTACCTCTTCGGCAAGTGATTCCATTTTTCGGTACTGGGCCTCACTCATTCGGTTGGTGCGTTCCAAATAACCGTTTTTTTCGCCCTCCAACTGATTGATTTTTTTTGCTGCCTCTTCCAGCACCAGCCGTTCTTCTTCAGGCAATGCTTCCACTTCTTCCATATCTTTAAGATAGGAAGTAACCATATTATACTCAAACTGCAGATTTTCCACCTCTTTGGTGGCTTCGACGATTTGCTCCAGACAATTTTTTACATAATCCTGCCGTTGTTCCTTGTCATGAATTTCTAAATCGTCCCTGTCGTATACAACTTCATTCCATTCTTCAAATTCGTATTCCGTCTCATATTCTTTTCGGATCCGCTGCCATATCTTTTTTATAAAACCCATTGTTCTGCTCCGCTTTATTCCGTCACATTGTCCCTGTATTGTTGCTTGATCTCTGCTGTTAATTTATCAATCTCTTCATAATAGGAATTGACGTTTCCTTCTTCTTTATACACCTTTAATGCAAATAGCATCCGGTTTTCTCTGGTTTCTTCAAAATGACCGGCGGCCTGCTCCACCAAATGCTCCACTTCCAAAGAAAGGTTGTAGAACTGCGGCCGTTTCGCAATAAACCGAATATATTCCTCATCCGTCAGCATCTGCCGGACTGCCGCCAGATACTGGATGCCCGATTCTTCATTACCGGTAATCTCGTAAGCTTTCAGAAAGCTTTCCGCTGCCCTGTCAAATAAAAACAGTTTTGCAAAAACCACCCCCCGGTTATGATAGATGGGCCCGCTGATGACCATTTCCCCCTGGGGTATGATATCCAAAATACTGTCATATTCCTGCAAAGCCATGAAATATTTCCCATTCCTGACCAAAAAGTCGGCCCGCTTTTTTTTCTTTTCATTATCATTAAGCCCTACATTACTTTGTAAAATCTCTGCTATCTGCTTCTGTTCATCCGGAGTACAATAATTTACATACTCTAAAATAGTCATCACAAACAGGCTGACCGAATTGGCCTTATGAAATAAATTATGTAATTTTATTCCCAGCTCGTCAAGGGCGCATTCTGTCTCCAGCCATTCCGCCAGATTTTTATCGACAATATCCCGGTCTAAGATAAACGGATTGGTTTTAAATAAATAGCATAGTTCTTCTACCGACCAAATGCTGATGCATAACTTTTGAAAATAATAGGGATTTTGCGCACTTCTCCCCACACATAACAATGGCTGCTTCACTGGTTTTCTCCTTTGCCTATGATACCGTAAACTCCTGTACCCATTTCTTACCGCTGGCCGGAAACAGCTCTCCGAACCCCATATCCGTTACCGTAAACTGCACCTGTCTGGCGGAGATCATCCGAATCTGGATAAGCAGCCGGGTGGTCCGCTCCGGTCTCTCCGGCAAGCCTTCCAAAAATATGGTTTCTTCTGTAACTACGCCACCGGTCAAGGATGTCACAATAAAAGACAACTGTTTTCCTTCATTAATGATTACTTCAAATTGGCTGCGAACCTCATACCAGTTGATTCCGGCATCCAAAACCGCATAATAAGATTCCACTCCCTGCCGCAATATTTTCATACCGATATTGGCTTTCAGTTTGTCCTCTCCCAGAAAAACCTGCATTGCATTAATGTCCGTGGGATTCTGCTTTTCCAGCGCACCATAGCAGGCACCTTTGCTATACAGATTATTCCCCTGAAAGACCCGCCGTCCACGGCATAAAAACTTCAGCGATTGATCCGCCCAATTATCCTTAAATCCATCCCCCAATAAGTAAACCGTGGTAACAATCCGGTCACGGCACATCTGCTCCGCAACTTCCAAAAAACGAAGATCCTGTTCTCTCTTCTGTTCTTCTGACCGCTCCATTCTCGTCAGATGGGAAAATTCCTGCTTCTCCACAAACACCACTTTCGGAGTGGTTCGGTTATTGCTTTCCAAAAGATAAGCCTTCAATTTCTCATGATAATCAAAAACCAATACCTGATGAACCCACAACTCCTTTGGCTGATGAATCACATACTGATAGATACTTTCCCGGTAGCTCTGAAAGAAAACACATTCCGGTGCAATCTGCAATCCTGCGGCTACTGTGCTCAGGACCTCCACCGTCCGCATGTCCAGATTTTCCACGGTAAACATAAAGGCCCGGATATCTGCCGGCTTTACTTCCATGGATAACAGCGACAGGCTCCGCTTGACGAACAAGGTAAGTAAGGCCGCCGGGTCAAAGCTCTCGTTATCAATCTGAACCGGTTCTCCGCTTAGTGCCAATTGATAGATGTTTTCCAGCAGAATCCCATCCTCCTGACCGGCATATTTAAGCGCTTCCTTCCCATAAAACCACTGCCCCACTCCTCTTCGTTTGCAAAGAGCTGTGGGAATATTATATTGTTCCGTACCCATTACCGCCGATGCCGTCTCGGGCTCATTGCCGTTCACGCCGCAATAACTGATCTGAGAATACAAATTACCCAGATCATATCCGATAATCGCGGCACCCAAACCTTTTTTTCCAATGTTTAAAACATTATTCATAACCATATGCCCCGCCTAGGTCTGGAGATGGAACAATTGCTCCACTACAAACTCCTGTCTGTAAAAATCATACAATAAACTGTTTACCGTTTCATAATCCTGCAGCATCTTGGCAATTGCAATATCATTGATCTGATTAAACTTGCATTCCCGCTGCTCGCCGATAATATCGCTCTTGCTGATACTGGCACTTTCGGTAAGATGTTCCTTATCCTCTTCCTTTTCGGCTATATAATACAATAACTGCTCTCCGAAAAAGAGAACAAATTGCTTGGCACATACACCGCCGTACATATCACGCATCTCTTCTTTTGTGTATTCGCTTTTCCCCACACCATCCCGTTCGATGAGATAATGGATGATGGCCGTGTTTCCGGATTTGGCCCGGTATTCAATAATCGTCTTATCCAAAAACTGTTCCATAAACGGAAAAGTTTCCACATACTCTTTATAAAAAGAAAAATAAATATTTTGTTTGATAAGCTGTTTTAAAAACGGCTGCAGGATGGCCTTTACCCCTTCGTCAATTTCCCCGGAATTTTCCGCAAAATATTTTACAAAAGCCAGTTTACAGATCAGATCCAATTCTTCCCTGCGTTCTAAGGCCCGAACCATCTGATTAATCACAAAAACATCGGTCACTTTATCGTGGACAAAATAATTATAAGCACATTGTGCCAAAAAAGCTGCTTCGACCCGGTTCTTTCCGCCTCCGACCACATAATCCTTGAAGATTGCTATCTGCTCTCCCACGAAAGATCCGGAATAGAGCATTTGTATCAGCAGTCTTTCACTAAGCTCATAAGTATCCAGGGTAAAATCTTTAGCCGCCTTCCATATATTCCGCATCTGCCTGATAGTCCCTTTGTAAAACCGGTTCAGATACTGCAAAAGCCTTTCATCATACTTACCTGCGGCAAATGCCGTATAGGCCAGCACTGTCATCTTTTTATCTGCCGAGACCTTTTCTTCGGCAAGCACCGCTCTCAGTACCCTTAACATTTGTTTGGCATCCATTCCGGCGGTACCGATAATTGTCATCCATTCATAAGCTCGGGAATACATATAGCGCACAATCATCAATTTGAGGATCTCCGCATAGTTTCTGCTTGCCACCTGTGTTACCTCAATTGTATTCAGAATTTTATCCAGCTGTTCAATAAGGTCCTGCTCATATAAATATCGAATCAGTTTGATCCTGATCTCTTTTTGATAACTGTCGGCCAAATAGTCCGTCTCCAGAACCCGTACCATAGCCTCCCGATTGGCATCCGTCACAAGAGCTATATCATCTCCCTGTTCACACATCCATAGATCAAAACCGATCAGATCCCGTACCATGGGGGCAGCCATTTTGGCCAGCTTATCCGGCCAGATCAGTTTTTCGATAGTATAATTTTCTTCCCCTGCATAGCGGTTTCCCTCATAATCCTCCAGAAATACGTGAAAACCGTTTCCGTATAAGGGGATATAATTTTGTCTGCCTCCCACCGGATAGGTAATTTCTGTTTTACCTTTATCATAAATTACAATAATTTCCCGAATATCTTTCCGCTGCACCGTTACCTGCATCGTAAATAATGCTTCTGCCAGTCCGGCGGCATTATCAGGCGTAATCATGCCGGGTGAAATAATATTTTTATATAAATAAGCCAGCCACTTATTCATATGTCCTTTGGCCATCTGCTGAACCACAAAACGTTCAATGGATTCCTGATAGCTTTCATACAATTCCGGAAAATCTTCCCGATATTTATGAACATTGGCATATAAATAGGCATTGTATCGATAATCCATGTCACTATTGTAGGCAAAATACATCAAAACCATTTTAGGCAGTTTTTCATCCGTTTCCAAATCTACAGACATCAGATAATATTCATATAACCGGGTCACCCGGAGTTCCCTCTCGATTCCCAGCTTGTACCATTGCAGATATTCCGTTCCCCGGCAATTTCCCTTGATCAATAATCCGCAGATAACCTTTACCACCTCGTCTGAAGGCGCAACCCTATAGCAGGCTTTCAGAATCTGGAACAGAAAACCGGAATATTCTTTGCTTTTGGAAATCAAATAGACAATCTGACTGATCAGTTCAGGCGTCAATAATTCCTTCTTGGCCGCATACAAAAGAATATGTCTTTCAAACCCTTCCATTTTCATTAACAGCGTTGGGTTTTGCTGCAGCAGATGAAGGGCCTCGATATAAATAACCGGACTGGAGCAGTTACGCTTAAACTGTTCTTCCAGGATCATCCATTTTTTAGAAGGACTTTTGTTGTAATCCTCCATCAGGTAAGTCAAAAGCCATGCAACCCGCCAATTATCACTATTTTGGGTGAAAATACGCTCTACCTGCGCCGCTACGGCATCTATGTATTCTTCTTCCCCGCTATGAAGGGTAGTCAGATACTGATAGTAACACCACAGCGCCGGTTCCCACTCTTCATTGCTTTGCAGCAGAGCATCTGCATGGTCAAGCATCCAGTTTGCTTCATTATACCGTTCTTCGGTAATCAAAAGCTGGGCCTTAAATAATTTGGCGGAAACATCCTGATCGTTGAATGCAACCATTTTATCTACCAGCTTTGCTGTTTCCTTCCGCCATGTGGCGGCACTAATCTTTTTGGTTCGGAATGCCGCATAATATTCCATTAATTCCAAGATATGATGCTTCTGCTCCCGGCGAAGGCTTTTTCGTTTGGGCAGGCCGGTTTGCTTGGAAACCGTAATGGGAATGATCATCTCCATGTGGGCATTATATATTCTTATTTTGCCCATATTATATCCGGCATGGAGCTTTTCGGCCGAAATATAGTAAGGAAGACGATAGAAATTCCCCAAAAAATCTTCCTCTCTGATATATTCCTTATCAATCCGCAAAAAGTCCCCTTCTGCCTGGACTCTTAGCCAGGTATATCCCCATCCGTTTCGATTTATGGTCAGTGTATATTCTGTTGGTTCTTCCGGAGCATCTATGCGGATTTGTGTTTCAGATACCAGATATTCGATTCTTTGCTTCTTTTTCACAACCTGCAGGAATTCTTCAACGTTTTGCTCGTTTTTTTTGTCTTTACCGCCGGAAAGTCCCCGGTATAGGGGATAATACTGCCGGTCCGTTCCCTGAAAAACCCGGTAAAAGTCTTCACTGTAAAATAAATTTACCGCTTCCTCCCAATTGGTTTTGGCCAGGTTTGTAAAATGAAAAAGATTTTTGACCGCTCCCAGGCTGGACATGATTTCTCCTGGGACTATTACTATTTTATAAGGAATCGTGTACTCACCATGATTGGATATGATCACAAATTCCCCTTCACGACTGCTTCCTTCTTCAATGTTTTGAGCATGAAAAGAAAAAGCTATTTCTGACACAGCCCCGGCAAATTCATCCGTAAAACACTCCATCTCCAGACCATTGGTAAATACATACCCCTCGGTCAGTTGATTGACAGGCCCGTATATCTCAAAAGCTCCTTCATAATCCTCTCCCGCGGTTAGTTCTATTTCAATCTTAGAGCAGGAGAAGTCCAATGCTCCCGTGTCCGGCTGAAATTTCCCATCTAATATGCGGTCAATGATATCCCTCATGTCATCTCACCATCCAAAACATTTTTGTAAAATATGACTAACATAAGTATACCATTTTTTTCCCCTGGTGCGCAAGGCAGACAGATATTTTATAATTACTGTTTACCGGCAGTCCAGTGAGCCGCAGCTCCTTCCCCGGTGAAAAGTGCACTTTCTTCTTTTGTCTGCCGGTAGCCCTTCACTTCTTCTCCTTCAAAAGTACTGCCCAGAGGATGTTTCATGAACATTTCCTGCATCGTCAGACCAGATCGGACGGGTTGTTCTTTATGTTTCATAAGCATGCCTTTCTGATAATATTTTCTTATTCTGACTATGCCCGGACTTGTCCTTCTTTATACTGGCAGCAATAAAAATCCCCCTGCAAACAGCCGCTGTCCGCGGAATCGTTATTACAGGAGGGTTTTCTTATAGCTAAACTGCCAGTCGGGCAACCGCAGTATAGATGTAGGATATTTTATACCAGGTGGCATAATCCACTACTCCGGTCTGCGGTAAATCAAAGATTCTTTGAAAGGTCTTTACCGCTTCCGATGTTCGGGGCCCGTAGATACCATCCGCCACCAATGTCGGGATCAACGGATAGGATTTGGAGATACGGTTCAATTGCTGCTGGATAATTCGGACGCTTTCGCCGGTTGAGCCAATATAAAGATCATATCCCGGCCAGGAAGTCGGCACCCCGGCAACTCGTTCGGCGGTATTTATGAACATATCATTGCCATAATAGTTACGGATAATCTCAATTGCCGAATATCCCTGATCCCCCAGTGTCTTAGATCCCCACTGGCTCAATCCGTTACAGGTTACCCGGTCACCGTCACAGTAGGCGGTCAAAATCGGCTGCCGTACACCTGGCCTTGACAGGTAATTGGCGAATACGCTGTCTACCAGATAATCAATGTTGCTGAAAATATTTCGTCCGTAAGAAAATTTCTGATCAAAAGCTGTGGAACTGGTAATGGTAAAGTTATATCCCTGCCCTCTGTACCATTCCGTAAAAACCCGGTTCAATGTGAAAGACATTATCGCCAATATGTTCGCATAAATAGCATTCTCCGGCCAGGTTGCATAAATTTCACAGGATGCCACATTCTTTACATAATCCTGATACCGTACATAATAGTTATTTGCCGACGTGTCCTGTGGCGGGCCATCATGAACCACAATATATTCAGGAATTACCACTTGCGGCAGGACGATTTCCCCGCTTTCGTCCATAGGTTTGATCTCAGCTTCCGGGATCTTAGGGGGATATTCATAAAACAGAGTATGGGGCGGAACTGCCACATCCCGGCCTTCCTCATCCACTTCCAGAGGACGCATGGCGATGGGTTGAATGGCCTTCACATCCGGCAGTATCTGCGCTCCCGATATCAATACCGGTTCATAGCCGGGAGCACTGACTTCAATATTGTATTCACTGTAAGGCTGCTCTACGGAAGGCTCCAGACTGTAATCAATGGGGGGGGCCGGTACTTCGATTGTTTCGGTCTGGCCGGAAGAATCCGTCGCAAGACTTTCCAAAGTACGATCCGGATTCCCGGTAAAGGAAATGGTGATGGTTGCATCTTCGATTGGTATTAAGCCTACTGAGGATGTGACATTGATCTGCAAGCTGCCTCTGGCATTATTTTCAGGCATAAAAATACCTCTGCATAATATGTTTAACTTATATTATGCAAAGGTATTTATTTTGATAAAGAATACGGTTAATTTATTTAGTCAGCAGCAGCATAATATCGTTGCTTCTGGCAATAAATTTGCTCATGGCTTCGGCATCAAGAGGTGCATGCTGAATCAGTGCCAAATCATATAACTGCTGGCAGATCATATCTACATTATCACCGCTCTTATTATCCAGAACATACTGTACCAGCGGATGATTGGCATTCAATACCAGTGTTTCACCTTCTTTACCAAACATCCCCATATCCATTCCCGGCATGGAGTACATCTTCATCATATCCTGCATCCGGCGGCTTTCTTCCGACAGGGTAATCATGGAAGAGATCTTCTTATTTTTAAGCTTTTCAACTTTAATGGTAATCTTGTCTTTTTTCAAAACCTTCTTCATGATCTTGGCTACTTCTTCGGCCTGTTCTTCCATTTCCTTTTCAGCCTTCTTGGAGGTCTTGGCTTTAAAAGTATCAGTCAGATCCGCATCGATCCGCTGGAACTTGACACCCTCATTCTTGGACTCCAGCTGGGTCACAAAAGGCTGATCGATATTGTGGGTCAGAATGACAGCTTCCATCTTGGCGGTTTTGAACATATTAATGTATTGGCTCTGCTGCAGTTCATCGGTTACATAGTAAATAATCTTTTCTTTTTTCTCATTTTCCTCGTCTTCTGCTTCATCGATGGGATTTCCGTCGGCATCCACTACTTCCGCTTCCACCACTGAAGAATCAGTCGGCTCATCGTTTCCTTCCCCTACTTCATCCGGATCAGTCTTATTTACTTCCAGGCATTCCGGCAGGGTCAGATATTGTCCGTCCAGATTCTTAAACAGAATATAATCATTCATTTTCTCACAGAACTTATCATCCTTTAAGCAGCCGAACTTGATAAAGGGACTGATATCATCCCAGTATTTTTCATATTCTTCCTTTTCGGTTTTGCACATGCCGGATAATTTATCGGCAACCTTCTTGGAAATATAATCCGATATCTTCTTCACGAATCCATCATTCTGCAATGCACTTCTGGACACATTCAAAGGCAGATCAGGACAATCGATCACCCCTTTCAGCAATAACAGGAATTCCGGAATAACTTCTTTGATATTGTCGGCAATAAATACCTGATTATTATAAAGCTTGATCACCCCTTCAATAGATTCATATTCCATGTTGATCTTGGGGAAATACAAAATACCCTTAAGGTTAAAAGGATAGTCCATATTTAAATGGATCCAGAATAAAGGTTCCTTATAATCCTGAAATACCTTGCGGTAAAATTCCAGATATTCCTCCTTTTCACACTCATTAGGATGTCTCATCCAAAGCGGGTTGGTATCATTTAAAAGCTCCGGACGCTTAATGATTTTATATTTAAGCTCATCTTCTTCTTTTTCCGGTTTGATTTCCTCAACCACGGTATCGGTATCCAGCTTTTCCTCTGCCGTTACGGTTTGGGTATCGGTAGTATCCTGCTTGGAAAGATAAATTTCGGTGGGCATGAAGGAACAGTATTTTCCAATGACTTCTTTGGCTTTATACTCATTGCAAAACTCCAGACAGTCTTCATTTAAAAACAGCGTAATGGTGGTTCCTACTTCGGCCTTATCACCATCCTCCATTTCAAATTCGGTACCGCCGTCGCATTCCCAGTGGACCGCCTGTGCTCCCTCCTGATAGGAGAGAGAATCAATATGCACTTCATCTGCCACCATAAATGCAGAATAAAAACCAAGTCCGAAGTGACCGATAATCTGATCCTCATTGGTCTTGTCCTTATATTTTTCAATAAAATCCGTCGCTCCGGAAAAGGCGATCTGATTAATGTATTCTTCTACCTCCTGAGCGGTCATACCAATACCGTTGTCTGTAAATGTCAATGTCTTCTTTTCCGGATTTACAACTACCGAAATCTTGGGTTTATACCCTTCAGGCAGGGTATATTCACCCATCATATCCAGTTTTTTCAGCTTGGTAATGGCGTCACAGCCGTTGGAGATCAGTTCCCTGAAAAAAATGTCATGATCCGAATACAGCCATTTTTTGATAATGGGAAAAATATTTTCACTGTTAATTGATAAACTTCCGTGTGTCTTAGCCATAATAATCACTCCTTTATTATTATTCTTGTAATGAATTGTAATTCGCTCTTTACAAAAAGTCAAGACTAAATTAGCACTCATTTGTCATGAGTGCTAATAATTTCTTTGAAACCCTTTATTTATGCGGCTTTGCGCATTTCTAAATTTTTTATTAAAAGTCTAAAAAAATTGTTGATACACATCAAAGAAATCTTTGGTGGTTATCTCACTGTTATGAATAAAAGAGACCTGCTCCCAAAGCATATCATTCAGATTCTTGGTTAAAGAAGCTACAAAAGCATTGTATTCCTGTCCAAATACTTCTTCCCGCCGTTCTTCCACAATCTTCACCTTATTGGCATCGGTCTCCTCACGGTTAAAGGTATTGATACACTTAATAATATGATAACCAAAGCTGGTTTCCACAATATCACTGATTTCTCCTGTTTCCAGTTGAAAAGCCGCTTTCTCAAAAGATTCCTCCATATCCCCTTTGCCAAAGGAATACACCGCCTGATCAGCTTCACTGTAAAGCATGATCAGCTTTTCAAAATCTTCACCGGCTTTAACCTGACTTAAAATATCACTGATCTGGTCATATGCTTTCCGTTTGGTCTGTTGGGTATATTCAATCTTTTTACCGGTACCGTCCAAAGCATAGGTTTTGATCAAAATATGCTGCACCGTAATGGTCCTTGCTTCATCATCACTGATTTCGGGATTGATATCCTTGATAATATAGCGGTAGACCTTATCTGCCAGGGCATACTCCGTATAAAGCTTTTCAATCGTATCCTGGGTTACCCCCATACATTCCTTTTCGGTTTCATTTAAAGAACTATAGTAAGCCGCCGCTGCCTCACGGGCTTTTTCCAGTTCTTCCTTTTCCAAGGCAATTCCATGCTTTTCCCCTAAAAGGTTCATGGTCTTGATCTGGGCAATCTGGGCCAAAGCAGTATCCTTGATATTTTGTTCCAGGGTTACTCCATTCAAATCAGTCTCCCATATCTGACTGCTGTATACACTTTCGTACTGGTTTTGGGCATTGGTCAGATAAACCCGTATCTCCGGCAGGGTACAGGACATGCTTTCAATGCGGAAAATCTCATCTTTTCCGAAACCGGTGGTGAGAACCACCTTCATGTCCGCTGACTTTTTTCCGCAGCCGGCAGATATCAAAACCACTAATATGGTTAACAATATTACAATAAAACGCTTCATCTTTTCTTTATACATTTATTTCCATCTTCTTTAATATGCTTCTTGCTACACTGATGCCATTGGCGGATGCCTGCTGCAGGCCACGGGTAACTCCGGCGCCGTCGCCGATTGCACGAAGTCCCTTGATACTGGTTTCAAATTCTTTGTCAACTACCACTTTATTGGAATAAAACTTAACCTCCACACCGTAAAGCAGGGTCTCATCGCCAGCAATACCAGGTGTTATTTTATCCAGTGCCAGAAGCATCTCCTCAATATCTACCATAATTCTATGGGGAAATACCAATGACAAATCACCGGGTACCGCATCCTTTAAGGTGGGGATCAAATTGTTCCGGCAAAGACGCTCTTCCGTAGTCCTGCGGCCTCTGCGGAAATCACCGAAGGTCTGTACCAGAATTCTGCCTCCGCATAACATATTGGATAATTGGGCAATCTGCTTGCCGTATTCAATAGGTGTTTTAAAGGGTTTGGTAAAATTCTTGCTGACCAGTATGGCAAAATTCGTATTATTGGTCTTATATTCGCTGGACTTATATGCATGACCGTTAACTACCGCCAGTCCGCCTTCATAATACTCCGTCGCCACTTCCCCGGAGGGATTAGTACAGAAGGTCCGCACCTTATCATCAAACGTTGGTGTATGGTAAACCAGTTTGGCTTCATAAAGATTTTCATTAAGGAACTGCATGACCTCATCCCGGACTTCCACCCGAACACCCACGTCCACTGTTCCGGGAGTGGTTTCAATACCGATTTCTTCGCATTTATCCTTAAACCAGTCGGCACCTTCCCGGCCCACGGCCGAAACAATTTCCCCGGCATAATAGGTTTCACCCTTGTTGGTTACTACTCCCACTGCCTGACCATCTTCAACTAAAATCTGTTCCACCATGGTATTGAACAGAATGTTTACCCCTGCTTCTTCCAGATGATGCTGGAGCTTGCCGTATATTTTATAGCCTTCCTCTGTTCCCAAATGCCTGATGGGGCATTCCACCAATTTCAGGTTGGCATTAATGGCTTTTTTACGGATATCACGGATTTCAGCTTCCTTATCTACCCCATATACATTGGTATCCGCTCCAAATTTCAGATAAATATCATCGGATTCATGAATCAGGCGGAGTGTTTCATCATATCCCAAAATAGCCGGCAGATTCCCGCCTACATCAGGAGATAATGACAGCTTGCCATCTGAAAAGGCTCCCGCTCCCGCAAATCCCGTGGTAATCGAACAGGGCTTACATCCGATACACTGTTTGGTTGTCCGTTTCGGACACAGCCTTTTCTCAATGGAACGCCCCTTCTCGATCATCAGAACCTTCAGATCCTTATTTTTATCCTTTAATTCATACGCACAAAAAATCCCCCCGGGGCCCGCCCCGATTATAATTACATCATACTTCATTACTGTACCTCGCTATTTCCTATATTTCAAGAGAACGCAACAAATCCAGCTGCACTTGGGCAGGGATGCCCTTGTGTAACTTCTTGTCTTCTTGGCCTTCTTATTGTAGCATAACTTTCCCGGTCCTACCACTATTTGTTGAAATTGATTACGGAAATTAATCAGCTATTCCCATCTGACTGCACCTATGGATTCCCCATTTCTGGTATACCAGTTCACTCCATCGGTAAGCAAATATTGCTGGTCTGACAAAACCTTTTGACAAAAATGCCTGATATCCTTTAATTTTTCCGAAAATGCCATGCCTCCGCCAAATAATTCTGTTTTATGCATATCCGAACCGGCTGTCAGGGGCAACTGCTGCTCTTTGGCATAAGCAATAGCTTTTTGATTATATTGGCCGTTATTCTTGATAAACCGGTTATAGTGAGTGGCATTAATACCTTCAATGGCATCCACAAAGCCAGGGAAAAAGCGAATTCTGGGAATATAGCTTGCCTCTCTGTAAGGGTGGGCATGAACCACCATACCACCTGCTTTTTTGACTATTTCATATTGTTCTTCTACTGATGCATCTTTTATCCGGGGATGATCCTGCAAAAAAGCCGGAGAAAGTCCATAAATAAGAAACTCATTGCCATCATAGCAAGACTCATATCCCCAAAATACTGCCAGATCATTCTGCTCTCCCCATGCCGCTGCTTCTTCATACCCCAAAGCTAATCGGGCAATCCACTCCCGCCAGGGCAAATCCCCTTTTATTACCGTGTTCCCATACCAGTTATGATCCGTAATAATAATCCCGGTATAACCGGCATCCCTGTATGCCCGGGCAATTTCAGCTCCGGTACAGGAGGCACAGGCACTGCCCTGAGAAGTATGCATATGGGTTTCATAAAAATAGGGGTATTCCGGGGGCAATAAGATTCTGGACATCGGGACTCTCTTTCGTTTTTTTGTTTTCATTATACGTCAATTTATTTTCCTTATCAACCGGTGACTTTTTTCCGCATGGACAATAAAATACGTTTTTCCATACGGCTTACCTGCACCTGAGAGATGCCCAGCCGGCCCGCCACCTCAGTCTGGGTCTTTTCCTGAAAATACCGTAACCGGATCAATTCTCTTTCATTTTCCTCCAATTCGGAAAGCAACTGTTCTAACATGATATTGTTGATAACGTGCTCGGACTTATCCGCATCCGCCAGCTTGTCCACTAAGTAAATTTCGTTTCCATCGGTCTGATAAACCGTTTTATGAATGGATTCCACTTCCGCTCCGGCTTCCATGGCCATCACAATATCTTCCGGCAGGAACCCGGTTTCCTCAGCCAACTGGGATAGGGTCGGTTCCTGTCCTGTCTGCTGCCGCAGCCGTTCCGCTGCCTGTTTAACTTTATAGCCGTTTTCCTTGATGGAACGGCTTACCTTTATCATCCCGTCATCTCTTAAAAAACGCTTGATTTCACCACTGATCATGGGTACCGCGTAAGTGGAAAATTTCACCTCGTAAGAAATATCAAATTTATCGATAGCCTTCATTAATCCAATGGTTCCTATCTGCAATAAGTCTTCCACTTCACATCCTCTGCCGATAAACCGCTTGACGATGTGGTGAACCAATCCCAAGTTTTTCTCTACCAGTACTTCTCGTGCTTCTTTTTCTCCTGCATGTGAACGTTCAATCAGTACGGTGAGTTCATCCATAAGCTATTCCTCATGACCGATCCATGGACTGATTCCTATTTTTTTCTTCATCAATATAGTGGTGCCGTAGCCCGGCTCGGAAATCACTTCCAGATCATCCATAAAGGCTTCCATAAAGGCAAATCCCATTCCTGAACGGTCCAGTTCCGGCTTGGATGTATAAAGAGGTTCCATGGCCAGTTCAATATTGGCAATCCCTTTGCCTTTGTCCCATACTTCAACATGAAGAACATCCCCCTCCTGAACGCAATGGATATATATCTTGGGTTTTTCCGCAAGTTTTTCGTTTCTCTGGAAATATTCTTCATCATATCCATGAATAACCGCATTGGTAACTGCTTCCGAAACTGCCGTCTTTACATCCGAAATCTCTTCTAACGTGGGATTCAGTGGGGACAGGAATGCTGCCACAGCCATTCTGGCAAAGGATTCATTAATGGAAACCGCATCAAATTCCAATTGCATTTCATTATAGTCCTTATTAAACCCTTCCCTTTCTTCCCCTTCTTCTCTTTTCATTCTCCTGATTAAATATTGTTCCTCTGTTTTACCGGTCATTGTTTTCATTTCCCTCCTATTCCATAATATCTACTATTTTATGTAAACCTGATATCATTAATGTCCTTTTAATCCGTGAATCGGTATTGATGATATATACCTTTCCTCCAAAACAGGCAATTTTCTTATACCTCCCCATAATAATTCCGATCCCGGAACTATCCATAAAGCGTGTTTCTTCAAAATCAAAGACAATGTTCCCTACTCTCTTTTGCAAAATAAAATTATCTGCTGTTTTACTTATGTAAACTGATTTGTGATGATCGATCTCTTCCGGCATTTTTACCATCAGATAATTATCAATTACTTTAAAGTCATCCATTTTAAGTCTCCTTATTTTATTTTTGAAAATAGAATCTCACTTCCTGTTACACAAAAAAGAACATAGCGGTAGCTATGTTCTCTTTCGTATTTTATATTTCATTTATCTTAGGTTTGTCCTGCTGTATTAATTTCCACCAGGGAGGTTTCCGACCTATTGGCCTTCTCCGTACCGGGGAAAAGCTCGATCACCCTGGCATAAGCTTCCTTGGCCTTATCATTCTCCCCATTCTTTTTATAGGAATTGGCCAGATGGAACAGTGCTTCGCCATTAGTCTGATCATATTGAAATGCTTTCAGAAGATTGGGAATAGCCTTGGTAAAATCTTCTGCCTTATAGTCGGCATACCCTGCCTCGTAGCAAATGGTACCCAGCTGTTTTCCTACCACATTCAGCATGCTTTCATACAAATCACCAAAAGCTGCTGAAGATTCCTCTATCTCCTCCTGGGTAATGGCATCCATATAGGTTGCGATCTTTTCGATTTCAGCCGGCTCATTAAGATACACACTGGCTGCCATCAGTAAATTATCAATGGCCTGTACACTCACATCACTGCCCGCGTATCCTGCCAGTTCTTCCGACAAACGGCTGTTTTCTTCAGCCAGTTTATTAGCCTTCTGCTCTAACTCATCAATGGTGGCTGTTTTCACATCCAATTGCTCGCTCACCACCCGCACTTCATCTTTGGTAGTTGCCCGCTCCCGCTGAATCTGGGCCGGCAAAATAAGAAAACAGGCGATGGCAATTCCAACTACGATTCCGATACCCAGGTTAAACAGGGAGGAGGCACCTTTGGAATTTTTTATTTTACCCGGCTGGATAATGGTTTCATTACCGCTTTGATATCTGATAACATCATCGGAACTTTTCTTCTTCGTACTATTTCCCTTTACATTTTCTTCAGGCGTCATCATATGATTGACTTCCTGCAGATATCGTAATGTAATGGTATTATTGGTATCTATTTCCATGCATTTCAACAATTCGTTTTTGGCATTTTCCCATTCTTCGGTGCTAATATATAACAGTGCCAGCAATTGATGTGCACGAACATACTTGGGATTATAAGATAATACCTTTTTCAACTGAATAATCGCCAGATCCATACTATCCTGGTAACAGTAAGCCAACGCCTGATTGTATTTCTTGATGGTTTGGTTAATGGTGTCCAGGCGGGTCTGATTGGTCTGGATCATATCGATATAATCATCGGCAATATTTTTTTTGGAACGGATATTTTTGCTGATGACCCACTCACTTAATGCCGCCACTACCTCACCCAGTTCAAAATACACCAACCCCAGTAAGTTTCTGGCTTCAATATTGTTTTTATTAAATTTTAAGCTCTGTCTTAAAACTGTTGCCGCACCGGTTAAGTCACGTACTGTGGCTTTTTCCAGTCCTTCATTATACAAACGGTTGGAAGTGGATATGATCTTTTTAAACAGGGAAACATCCGCTCCGCAGCCGGTACAAAAATCATGCCCTGACAAACGGCATCCGCATTGATAGCATACCATGACGTTTCTCCTATTCTTCGTTTAACTCCACATCGTCATTCACTTTCTTTACCATTTTAATCAATATATCTGTCATATCTGTAAGGTCCTGATTGTATATGGCTTCTTCAGCATCCTCAACCTCCAGGCTGGGATGAAATTTTTTTAATTCATCTTCAAAATTAATCATCCGGCACTCTCCTCACCGCTTTTTATCTGCCCCGCCAAATATAAGGAGCCGGCAATATAGATGATATCATCCGCCTGCTTCTTCTGTTTCAGCAATCTCAACGCCTCCTGAGCATCCCTACACACTGTACAAGGCAAATCCGTATATTGTAAAAAAGTTTCTTTCAAGTCATAAACCGACAGACTTCTTATCGTTTCAAGAGGTACTGCTGCTGCCTCGGCAAATAGTCCCGACCCGGCAAGCATACCGATGATCCTCTGATATTGTTTTTCTTTGATGCCGCCGAATAACAGATATCTTTTTCCCTGACATTCGTCCTGACGTACGGTATCCAGCAAGGCTTGTATTCCATCTTCGTTATGAGCACCGTCGAGAAAAACTCCTTCGGCAATTTCTTCCATCCGTCCGGGCCAATAAGTTTTTCTTAATCCGGTCCGGATATGCTCTTCCGTAATACGTGCGTCTCTCAGCAATTCCACTGCCTGGACCGCCATGGCCGCATTTTCTGCCTGATATAACGCTTTCGTAGATAAAAGAAGTCTAACATACATATAATAACGAGAATGAAAGGAAAAATCAATGGTTTTATTTTCTATTTCATTAATTTTTATATCTTCCGGCTGTATCACAAAAATCGGACACCCGCTTAAGCTGGCTGTTTCCCGGAGTTTTTCCGTAACCCCATCCTTTTTACCGATGGTCACCACCGGTACTCCCGGCTTCATGATCCCAGCCTTCTCCCCGGCAATTTCGGCCAGCGAATTTCCCAAATACTCCATATGGTCATAACCGATCTCAGTTATTACACAAACCTCCGGATGACTGATCACATTAGTGGCATCTAATCGCCCTCCCAGTCCGGTTTCCAAAATAATATACTCTATATCCTTACTTTCAAACACCACCATGGCCATTAAAAACAAAAATTCAAAAAAAGAAGGGTGAAAGTTATCTTTTCTTTTACGTGCAAACTGTTCCACACCATCTCTGACTTTATGGAAGGCGGCGGCAAACTCCTCTTCCGATATCACTTTACCGGAAATCGAAATCCGCTCCCGCATGGTAACCAGGTGAGGGGAGGTGAACACTCCCGCCGCAATTCCTGATTCTGTCAAAACAGACTGTAAATAAGCACAAACGCTCCCCTTTCCGTTTGTGCCTGCTACATGAATCATCTTTTTTCTCATTCCGGGATTTCCCATAAACTGCAAAAATTCCCGAATGTCCACTAATGTGTGTTTACTGCTTATTTGGGGAATGCCCAAAATATATTCTTCAACCATCAAATAACCTCAATGCACAATTACATTTCCCACAATCATACCGCCCTGCGTCGTATAGTTCATATAGCAGGTATTGTTTTCTATAGGCATCTGCAGTTGGGCAATACAAATTACGCTTCCCCGGTAAATATTCCCGTCCACCCGGATCTGTGCCCCTTTTCCCTTCTGCATCTGAGTAAAGATGTCCTGCTGTTCTTCAATTAATGCGTTTAACTCTTCTATAACTTCTTTTTCCTGCTGCTTTAATTTGGCCATCGGCGCACCTATTACTGACAGGTATTTATCTCCTAACGTTACCGCCTTCTTTTTTAATGCCTCGACCTCTTCCTGCAGTTCTTCCAACTTCCTTTTGGCCTGTGTTTCGGCTTTTTTCAGATTGATACCCTTGTAATAAATATCTGCGTCATAACCGGCATGAACTACCGTTCTGGTTTCCGCCTCATTACCCACGGCTACTGCCTCGATTCCCTGCAATGCATGGGTATAACCACCAACCAGGGTACCTCGTTTTCCTGAAAGAACCACTTTTTCTTCGGCTTGTACACGGGAATTCATAATACTGTCCGCAAATACATTGCCTCCGGCAGTTACAATGGTCTGCTCAATAAATTTAGCAAAAACACTGCCTCTTGCCGATGCCTTGGCCCGCTGTTGCCCCTGTATCCCCCGTTGTAAGATAATATCACCGCCGGCAAATAAAGATGCTGCCTCAACCGAACCTCTGATTTCGATATTCCGCCCGGCGCGGATGATAACCCCTGATTCCACATTGCCGTTAATGACCACATCACCGAAAAATTCAATCTTCCCAATGGTCTGATCTACATCACCATATATCTCATGGGTACTCTGAATATCCAGTTTGCCGTCCCGCAGTTCGACCTTGCCCTCTTTTTCTGCAAAATAAGTATCCTCGGTATCCCGCTTGCTGATGGCGGCTCCCCGAAGCGGCGGAAGGTCCCTGACAGGCCTGGCCGGAATGATATTTCCCAAAACATCCATTCCGTCTTTTCCCGGCTTTGCGGGATAATACTTGGCCAGCTTATCACCAATATGAACATTGACTATTTGGTTAACCGCCGTATAATCTGCCGTACCGTCCTCAAGGATCTTGGGGGTTTTCTCTGCCGTGGCATCAAAAGTGTACTCAAAATATCCATCTTTACCGGCAATGGGTGGGCGGCCTTCTGCTATCTTAATTTCGCGAAAATAGACTTGCTTTTTAATCATTGCTGAAATGTTAGATTCGTGAAACCCGATAATCACTTCTCCGCGCCGCAGATAGTCTTTAATTTCCGCTTTCGTATATTCTCCCTGGTCAACCTCAGGCGTCACTAAAGACAACCATGCTGTCATCTTGTCTTCCGCAATCTTGATATAAGATTGATTAAGTTCAAGCCTTAACTGCAGGGGATCAAATATTCCTTCATCACCTTTTCTTTCAGCAGCAGCGATGACACCTACAGCTTCTGCAATTGTTGCATCATTACCCATCACTGTTCTCCAAACGAAATATTAAATTCTTTTATTCTATTTTACCTAACTTCTGCAATTGTTGCAAGCGTATCTTAATCTGTTCCTGCATCTGTTCATACTTTCGCAATTTTTCCGTTTCTTCGGCAATTTTTGCCGCCGGTGCTTTGGAAATGAAACGCTCATTGTCAAGCATTCCGTTTACCCTTGCCAACTCGCCTTCCAGGCGCTTTTCTTCCTTTTGCAAGCGCTCGATTTCCTGCCCCACATCGACTAGTTCAGCAAATGGAATATAAAGATTGGCATTGGCGATAACAACGGAAACAGCATCTTCCGGAATGTTGCTTTTATCTGTTTGAATGTTTACTTCAGAGGCATTCGCCAAAGAAGCAAAAAACAATTTTCCTTGGGTAAAAGTATCCATGATATCGGCCTTCTCGCTGACTACAAAGATACCCGCTTTGCGGCTGGGGGGAACATTCATTTCGGTACGGATATTACGGATTCCCCGGACTGCTTCTTTGATCACCTCAATGTCCTTTTCTTCTTTGCCAAAGTTTCGTTCTTCCCGATATTCCGGCCATCTGGAAACCATTATCGATTCTTCTGACGACTGTAAGGTACAGAAAATCTCTTCCGTCACAAAGGGCATATAGGGATGCAAAAGCTTTAAGGCATCGATCAGGACGGTTTTTAAGGTCCATAACGCTGCACTTTTGCTTTCCAGATCGTCGGAATTATACAGTCTGGGTTTTACCATTTCAATATACCAGTCACAAAACTCATCCCAGATAAAATCGTAAATCTTCTGTACGGCAATGCCCAGATCAAAGTTTTCCATATGCTCCGTTACTTCTTTGATCAACTGATTCAATTTGGACAAAATCCACTTGTCCACCGGCTGAAGGACAGGCTTTTCGGCATCTGTACTGCCGTTCATCATGATAAATCTTGAGGCATTCCATATTTTATTGGCAAAATTACGGCTGGCTTCCACTCTTTCATAATAAAAACGCATATCATTGCCCGGTGCATTACCGGTAATCAGCGAATAGCGCAGGGCATCGGCACCGTATTTCTCGATGATCTCCAGCGGGTCGATCCCGTTCCCCAGGGATTTGCTCATTTTACGGCCCTGGGAATCCCTTACCAGACCATGGAACAAGACGGTATCAAAAGGTTTTTCACCCATCTGCTCATAACCCGAAAAAATCATCCGGATAACCCAGAAGAAAATGATATCATAACCGGTTACCAATACGTTGGTGGGATAAAAATATTTCAGATCCTCAGTCTGATCCGGCCAGCCCAGGGTGGAAAAAGGCCAGAGTGCCGAAGAAAACCAGGTATCCAGGGTATCGGGATCCTGTTCCATATGGTCATGTCCGCATTTGGGACATTTTTCCACAGCCTCACGGCTGACTATGACTTCCCCGCATTTATCGCAGTAATAGGCCGGAATCCGGTGTCCCCACCAAAGCTGCCGGCTGATACACCAGTCACGGATATTATCGGTCCAGTTATAATACAATTTATCCATCCGCTCCGGCACCAGTTTGATTTCACCGGTCTTAACGGCTTTTACCGCCGGCCGGATCAGCTCATCCATCTTCACGAACCATTGCTGCTTGATCAGCGGTTCGATGGTGGTCTTGCAGCGGTCATGAGTTCCTACATTGTGAGCGTAATCTTCTACCTTTGTCAGCAGCCCCATCTCCTCCAGTTCCTTTACGATGGCTTTTCTGGCATCATCCCGGGTCATACCGGCAAACTTCCCGCCTGCCCCATTAATAGTGGCATCATCATTCATAATGTTGATTTCCGGAAGATTGTGCCGTTTTCCCACCTCGAAATCGTTGGGGTCGTGAGCCGGCGTTATTTTTACCACACCGGTTCCGAATTCCATATCTACATAACCATCCGCAACAATGGGGATCTCTCTGTTCATCAGCGGCAGCATCAGCTTCCTGCCGATGAGATGCTGATACCGCTCATCTTCGGGATTAACTGCTACCGCGGTATCGCCTAACATGGTTTCGGGACGGGTAGTGGCAAAAGTCAGGAAGGTACTTGTGCTGACAGCACCATCCTCTTCAATCAACGGATAATTAATATGCCACAAATGTCCCTGCTGCTCTTCGTATTCCACTTCCGCATCAGAAATGGACGTATTACAAACCGGACACCAGTTGATAATCCGGCTGCCCTTATAAATCCATCCTTTTTCATGCATCTTACAGAATACCTCGGTTACTGCCTTGTTGCAGCCTTCATCCATGGTAAAACGCTCTCTGTCCCAGTCACAGGAAGAACCTAACTTCTTCAGCTGTCCGATAATCCGGCCGCCATATTCCTTTTTCCATTCCCAGGCCCGCTCTAAAAAGCCTTCCCGGCCAAGATCATTCTTATCAATTCCTTCTTCCCGCAATTTTTCGATAATCTTCACTTCAGTGGCTATACTGGCGTGATCAGTCCCCGGCTGCCAAAGGGCATTGTACCCCTGCATCCGCTTAAACCGAATAATAATATCCTGCATAGTATTGTCCAAAGCATGACCCATATGCAGCTGACCCGTAATATTGGGCGGCGGAATCACAATCGTAAACGGCTTCCTGCTCTCATCCACCTCCGCATGAAAATACTTCTTATCCATCCATCTCTGATACAACTTCTCCTCAATTCCCTGAGGGTCATAAGTTTTAGCTAATTCTTTACTCATAATATTCTCCTTGTTTACTATCTTTTCTTTTGCTCTTTTGTTCTTTTTTAGCTCTTTTGCTCTTTAGTTCTTTTGCTCTTTTGCTCTTTTCGCAACTGACATTTGCGAAACTCGTACCTGTCAATGGTGCACGGGATAAACCACGCTGCACCTCGCCACCTTCCCGTTTCGCACTCACTACCTCGGTAACAAAAAGCCCCTTGCCATTACTGGCAAAGGGCGTGTTTAACGCGGTACCACCTTTGTTCGCCGGTCCGGACGGACGGCATCTTAAACGAATCCCTGAGGATTCTTATCCGGTAACGGGGATAAGACGTGAAGACTTACTGGGAACAGATCAAACTGTCGGTTAGGTCCTCCGGTTCAGAAGCTACCTTCCACATCTCCTGCCTAAAATGACCTCGCAGCCGGTGGGTCATCCTCTCTGTTAAGGGTAAATGTGTACTCCTCTTCATCACTACCTTTGTATTGTTAATCTAAATATAGACAAGATAAAACTGTTTGTCAAGTAGGGCATTCCTATTTTAACTCATCTGTTTCAAGTCATCTTCCAAAACGGTTATATTTAATGTGGTGGATAAATCAATTTCCTTTCCGGGGATGTCTTTTCCATCCTTTTTTTCAATCAAACGTACCACCGGCCGGAACGGAAATCCCGGTACCTGCTCCTTTACAACGGCCTGATTGCCATCTGACAGAAGCAGCATATTGCCGTTGGGATAAATGGCAATACTTTGAAAAAATTGGGCTACCAGTTGGGCATCCAGCTTTTCAACCGCATCTGCCGTTAATATTTCAGCAGCCTTGCTGGGGGTAAAGCTTTTCCGATAGCAGCGGGGGGATGTCAAAGCTTCATAAACATCCACAATCGATGCAATCCTGATCAGCGTGTTTAATTCCCCTCCTTCCGAACCGTAAGCATATCCCGAACCATCCAGGCGCTCATGATGATACAGCGCTATTTGTCTGGACGCTTCTGTCAGAAGCGGATCTTTTTTCAATATATCATATCCCAAAATCGGATGCTGCTTGATATGCTCAAATTCTTCTTCGGACAAAACAGTCGGTTTATAAAGAATGTTTTGATCCAATGCAATTTTTCCGATATCATGGAGCAGGAGCCCTTGTGCCAGATCACGCAGGGAAACTTCATTCATCCCCACCCTGTGTGCTAATATCAGTCCGTAAACTGCCACATTTACACAATGGATCAGGGTCTCATCTTTCGTGCTGCCGATATCATTTAAACTGATTATAATATTAGGCTGGCTCATCACATCGTTCAGCAGTATGGTTACCATTCCTGATATCCCCTGACTGTCAAAGCTTCCGCTTTCTCTGAACCGGGTAAAAGTATCTGCCAAAACCGACTTACAGCGAGTTCTGGTTTCTTCGGAAATCACATCTGCAATCTCAATACCTTCACTGACCTCATCTTCAATATAAAGATTATAGATACCCAACTCATTTAGTTTATTGGCATAACGATTTAGATTAGACGTTCCCTTCCTAATCAGCATCACTGTATCCGAATATATGCTTCTTCCCAATTTCATCTCGGGAGTTACCATTGCTAATGAAACTTTTCTCATAAATATTCTCTCTTTTATCCGCATTTAAATAATTCATTTTACAATAATAGCATACTTTTCGTTTTTTAATTATGTTTTTCAGAATTCATTGGGAAAATTGTTATAATTGCACAAAATCCATTTCTTTCAAGTCCTAGTTTATATCAATTCCGGTCACTTCATATCCGGCTTCCACTACTGCACCTGCCAAAATTTCATTTTCTACATCGCCCTCCAGTATGACTGCTGCGTTCTTTTCTTCCAGGCTCATGGTTACCGTTTTTACACCGGCCACCCCGGCCAATGCCTTTCCCACTCTGGCCGTACAATGACCGCAAGACATCCCTTCAATATGAATTGTTTTCTTCACAATGATTTCCTCCGTTTTCTTTGATTTGATTTTAAAATTTTTCAGACGCAAAGCATTTCCCACCACAAACAGGCTGCTAAGGCTCATGGCTGCCGCACCATACATGGGACTTAACTTCACCCCCCAAAGCGGATACAGCAATCCGGCTGCCAGAGGAATCCCGATGCTATTATAGAAAAATGCCCAAAATAAATTTTCTTTAATATTGATAATGACTCTGCGGCTTAACCTTATGGCTGTGACCACATCGGTTAATTCACTTTTCATCAAAACGATATCTGCACTTTCCAATGCCACATCGGTGCCTGCACCGATGGCGACCCCCACATCCGCAGCCGCCAGTGCCGGTGCATCATTGATACCGTCACCCACCATGGCCACCTTTTTACCTTCGTCCTGCAGTCTGCGGATTTCTTTTTCCTTGTCCTCCGGCACAACTCCCGCTACCACCTTGCTGATCTTCAGTTTATCTTTGACGGCATTGGCTGTGATCTGATTATCACCGGTTAACATCATAACCTCAATGCCCATATTCTGCAATTCCCTGATGGCCGTGCCGGAAGATTCCTTGATGATATCCGCTACGGCAATTGCTGCCAATAGCTGCTGTTCACAGGCAAACAGAAGGATGGTCTTTCCCTGCGCTGCAAGTTTATTGACCTTTTCTTTTTGCTCCTTTGTTAAGGCGATATTATTTTCTTCCAGCAGGCGCTCATTACCGGCCAAATATCTTGCACGTTTCCCGCCCTGTTCTATATACCCTTTGACGCCCTTGCCAAAAACAGCCTCGAAATCTTCTACTAGTATTGCCTCATTTAGTATTGCCTCATTGGATGAATCCAGCTCACTGGATTTGGTTACAACCGCTTCCGCCAGGGGGTGTTCACTGGCCTTCTCCAGGGCCCCCGCCAGCCGGATCATCTGCTCACTGCTGATGTTCTTATCAAACATCAGGATATCGGTTACTGCCGGCTTTCCTGCGGTAATGGTTCCGGTTTTATCCAAAACTACCGTATCCACTGCCCCAGCCGTTTGTAAAGCCTCCCCCGATTTAATCAAAATACCGTTCCGTGCCCCTACACCAGTTCCCACCATGATAGCCACCGGTGTGGCCAATCCCAGGGCACACGGACAGGAAATCACCAGCACCGCTGTAGCTGCCGACACAGCAAAGGAGAGACCTGCACCGGCCAATAACCAGCCTCCCAGTGTCAATGCCGCAATCCCGATTACAATCGGAACAAAAACGCCGGCTATCTGATCCGCCATCCTGGCAATGGGTGCTTTGGATGCCGAGGCCTCCTCCACCAGACGGATAATTTGCGAAAGGGTGGTATCCTCCCCTACTCTGGTGGCTTTACAGGTTAAAACGCCTGCTTTATTTATAGTTGCCGATATCACTTTATCACCCGGTACCTTTTCCACCGGTATGCTTTCCCCGGTAATGGCTGACTCATCCATACTGGAATTTCCTTTTATGATCACACCATCTACCGGCACTGCACTTCCCGGACGCAGCAGAAAACAGTCCCCCACCATAACCTGCTCTACCGGAATCTCACTTTCTTCTCCCATTTCACTGATAATCGTGGCGGTCTTGGGTGACAGATCCATCAAGGCCGTTATGGCTTCTTTGGTCTTCCCCTTGGAACGGGCCTCCAGATATTTTCCGACAGTAATCAGAGTCAATATGGTTCCCGCCGACTCAAAATACAACTCTTCCGCATACTGCTCCACCAGGGCAATCTCCCCGTGTCCAAGACCGTATCCGATACAAAACACCGCAACTATCCCATACAAGACCGAGGCCGTTGCGCCAATGGCTATCAAGCTGTCCATATTGGGGTGGCCGCGAAACAGTGTTTTCCAGCCAGTCTGAAAGAAGCTTCTGTTAACATATATAATGGGCAGTACCAGCAAAAACTGGGTAAAAGCAAAGGTCAGGGCATTCTCATGGCCATGGAAAAGCCGGATCATCAACTCCGGTACCGGCAGTCCAAACCACATCTGAAACATATGATGCATCGCCAGATACATCAGTATCACCCAAAAAACAAGGGATACCATCAGCCGTTTAGCCATACTTTGATCATTAGACATATTTTGACCATTGGGCATGCTATGACCATATTTACTTGCAGCCTTTCCTCTTGACTTATTGGGTCGATCTTCTGCTGCATAAATTTCGTTTTTATCTGCTGTATTTCTTTCCTTCACCGCCGGCTGTGCCCCATATCCCGCCTTTTCCACAGCATCCACAATATGATCGACAGCGCAGACGCTTTCGTCATATTTTACCTGCATGCTGTTGGTCAAAAGATTCACCGTAACCTTTTCCATTCCCGGTAACTTACTCACACTTTTTTCTACATGAGCCGAGCACGCCGAGCAGGTCATTCCTGTCACCTCAAACTTTTGCTGCATAATTATCCTTTCTGTCCGAAATATACATCACCCGCATCGCATTCAATATCGCTATTACAGCCACACCCACATCGGCAAATACCGCTGCCCACATGGAAGCTGCACCTAGTGCTGCCATTAATAATACCAAAACTTTTATGCCGATTGCAAATATGATATTTTGCTTTACGATTGCCAAAGTCTTGTGAGAAATCTGAATTGCTTTGGCAATTTTAGAAGGTTCGTCGGTCATGATTACAATATCGGCAGCCTCAATGGCCGCATCCGATCCCATGCCTCCCATGGCGATGCCAATATCCGCTCTGGCCAAAACCGGTGCATCATTGATGCCGTCACCAACAAAAACCAATTTACTTCCTGCCTTCTTAACAGCTAAAAGTTCTTCTACCCGGTCTACTTTATCGCCGGGAAGCAATTCTGCATATACCTGCTCAATTCCCAGTTCTGCCGCCACATGCTCCGCCACCGGACGGCTGTCTCCGGTGAGCATAACGATCTGTCTGATACCGGCCGTTTTTAACTGCCGGACTGCTGCCGGGGCATCTTCTTTGACCGCATCGGCAATGACGATATATCCCTGATACTCCGTCTTTCTTGCCACATATACAATAGTGCCGATTTCCTTAGCTGCCGTAAAAGAAATTCCTCGCCTGTGCATCAGCTTATCGTTGCCGGCATAAACAGGATTCCCATCCAGTTGGGCTGTTATCCCGTGACCGGCAATTTCCTCTACAGCCGTCAGTCTGGTCTGGTCAATCTTTTGTCCATAAGCTGACAGCAATGACTTTGAAATCGGGTGATTGGAATAGCTTTCGGCATAAGCTGCAATTTCCAGCAGTTCTTCTGCATTTGACAGGTCTGTCGGTACGATTTTGCTGACCACAAAATTACCTTTGGTCAGGGTTCCTGTTTTGTCCATTACGATTATTTCTGCCTCTGCCAGGGCTTCCAGATAATTGCTTCCTTTTACCAGAATTCCGGCTTTACTGGCTCCCCCCAGGCCACCAAAAAAACTAAGGGGAATACTGATGACCAGCGCACAGGGACATGAGATGACCAAAAAGGTCAATGCACGGTAAATCCATGTTTGAAATCCTCCTCCCATCACTATCGGCGGTATTACCGCCAGTAATGCTGCGCATACCACCACAATGGGCGTATAATATTTGGCAAATTTGGTTATGAAGTTCTCCGCTTCCGCCTTTTTACTTCCGGCATTCTCTACCAGATCCAATATCTTCGCTACCGTAGACTGGCCAAATTCCTTTTCCACCCGAATCTCCAGCACCCCGCTTTGATTCACACAGCCGCTGATGACCGGTTCCCCTTCCCACACTTCCCGGGGAACACTTTCACCGGTCAGGGCCACTGTATCCAAAAAGGAACTTCCTTTTGCTACAACTCCATCCAGGGGAATCTTTTCTCCCGGTTTCACCAGGATGATTTCACCGATGGTCACTTCCTCCGGATCAACCGTCTGAAAAGTGCCTTCCCGCAGCACATTGGCATAATCCGGCCGGATATCCATCAGCTCGGTTATGGATTTGCGGGATTTATTGACCGCATAGGATTGGAAGCATTCACCAACCTGATAAAAAAGCATAACCGCTACCGCTTCGGAATAATCACCCACGAAAAAGGCTCCCACCGTGGCAATCATCATTAAGAAGTTTTCATCAAACACCTGGCCCTTACTGATGTTCATAACCGCTCTTTTGACCACATCACCGCCGATAATGATATAAGCCGCAACGAACAGCAGGGAACTGATCAGCAGGATATTTTCCGGCAGGCAGCGGGCAGAAATAATCGCACTGATATAAACTGCCGCGCCAGCAGCAATTCTTTGAATTCTTTTCTTTAATTTTCCGGTCATATTATTTCTCCAAAACCGCTACATCCGGTTCAAATTTCTTAACAATTTTCTTAATATCTGCGGTAATTCCTTGGGCTTTATCATTTTCTACTTCCACGATCAGCTTCTGGGTCAGCAGCGTAACCGTGCTTTTCAAAACCCCCTCCAGATTTCCTACTGCCTCTTCAATCTTGGCTGCACAGTGGGCACAGTCCAAATCCTCTAAAATATATACTTTTTTCATTTGCTTTTCTCCTGTTCTGTTTTTTGTTCTTACTCTTCGATATGATCCATTCCCTGGTTCAAAATTGACTTAATATGGTCATCGGCCAGAGAATAAAAAACAGTTTTTCCTTCCCGCCGGTACCTCACCAGATTCATCTGTTTCAAGGTCCGCAGCTGATGAGATATGGCTGACTGGGTCATGCTCAGCATATCCGCCATATCGCATACACACATTTCCGAATACAGTAATACGTACAGCATCTTAATCCGGGTGGAATCAGCAAATACTTTAAAGAAATCGGCCAGATCGTATAATACATCTTCTTCCGGCATTTGTTTTTTAATCTGATCCACCACATCTTCGTGAACGTGGATACATTCACATTTTTCAATATGTTCCTCCGCTTTTATCACATTGACCTCCTTTAACACTTGTTCATATGAGCAATCGTTCATATGAACATTATATCACTATATTTCCGCTTGTCAATAATCATTTCTAAAATTTTTTAACATAAAAAAACGCCCCTTATGAGCATTTTTTTAGTTAGCTTAATTATTCGCTTACCATCAGGAATCAGCATATACTTCCAGCTCTGCCACCTGTCCCCCGCCGGCACCGGTATTACCGGTAAAGGACAATCGGATATATTGTGTTTCCACCGCTGCAAATTCAATTACTGCTTCATTGCCGCGATCCGGATCAAAAACATAGGTTTTTTCCGGCACCAGTTCAATGAACGCTTCACCATCACTGCTGATCTGTACCGAAAAGGTCTGTTCCCTTCTCCCCCAGATGTTCTGCGGACATAAACATACTCTGACAGCATGTATACTCTTTTCTTCTTTTAAATTCAGGGTCAGCAGATTGGGATAGGTGTCTTTTTTTCCTTCCCAATAGGATACACCCGTGGCTTGACCGTCAATGGCCTTCCTGGGAGTTAAACTCCCTTCAAAGCTGCTGGCATCTATTTTCCCTTCCGGCGCAACATTAATCCCCTGAGGAATCTGGGGAATATATTCTTCTTTGATAAAATCGGGATGGGCCATACTTTCTGTCTGCTCCGGCACTTCCACGATAGTCAGATTTTCTTCTTTCATTACCTGTTCCGGGGGTGTGGGATTGATAAAAATGCTGATTAAAATAAGCAATATCAGGATCACTCCCAGCCCTATATTTATTTTTCTTTTCACTGATGCCCTCTCCTATTGAATGGTTAAACTGCCTGTAGTGCTTTCCTCTATTTCAAAGTGTCCATCCTCAAAACCGGTTATTTTTTTGCCTAAGATTGTCAGGTTCTTAATAGATACCCTTTCAATTTTGTGTTCACCATCAAATCCTTTGATGCGGGAAGGAGCATCATTTCCCTCTAAAAGCGTGACATTTTCGATTGCAATATCTTGAATCGTACCTCTTTCCCTGGTGGTGGACCAATTGGTGCTCTGGGCAATGTTCAAATCTATCAGATAGGGCATTTCACTGCCGTCACCGCTGCCCATCCGGCCATTTTCCACGATAATATTGCGGAAAGCAATGTCCGATACTGCTGCATCATCGGCATTGTGTACCGAAATTACCGGTTTGTGAAAATTATTCAAAACAATAATATCTTCAAACAAAATGTCATTGATGGCCGCACCCGGTTTATCACCTTTGTTGGTTTCATATCCCACTTCCATAGATTGAGCCAGATCAGTCCAAAGCTGCATATTCTGAAAGGTAATATGTCTGGAATTTCCCTCATAATTTTTGACAACCAGGGAATCGTCCCAGGTTCGGACAAAGCAGTTCCTGACCGTAAAATCCTGGCAGGACTGCAGGGTAATTCCATCGCCGTTGGGACGGGGAGAAATAATCTTAATTCCGTCAATCAGACCGTTTTTACTCTCAAAGCCCTGGCACACCCAGGCATTGGCATTTAAAACAATAACATCCTTAACGGTAATATCATCACAATAATCAAATTTTAAAGGAATATATGCACTTGTGCCTTTCCAGCCGGCCAAATGGGACCCATCAATAATCCCCCGGCCCATTACGGTAATGTCTTTGGCATAATTGGCATTGACGATTCCATGTACTACCGCACCACCGGCCAGATACAGGGTCTGCCCGTCAGCCAGGGTGATACTCTCGATATCCCATTCCCCGGGTCCGATGTAAATCACCTTTTCATCATTAAAATCCGGCAGTTCCGTTTCCAGCGGATTGGCAAAAATGTGTACTGCCCGCTCCGGTGAATCATTCCAGGTAACGGTATAAACATCGGGGGTGTCGATCATAAAGGATATGGTCCGGTTTTCCTTATCAATCTCCGGAATGATTCCATAACTCACAGGACTGATCTTTACTGTCTCAATTTCTCTTTCCGTCAGGGTTACCGTAATTTCAGCCCCTTCTTCAAAATCAAAATAAGCCACCGGAGTCCGGGAAATGGGCGGTACATAACCATCCACCCATTTTCTGGTGTGGTTCACATTGGTATCATAGACATAACAGTCATAACCATTTACTTTGATGAAAGTATCGGTGCAATGCATCAGCGACAGATCCCGTTGATTTTCCGACACTGATTTCCGGTCTTCGGCAGATGCATCCTTAAGGCTGACCGGTCCTTCATACAATACCAGCTTGGCTTCTTCCAGCATATTTTCACTTCCCTCACTCATTATTTTCCTGCTCATTATAACAGCACTGACGCCGATGGCTGCCAGCAGAACAATCATAATGATATTATTTTTCATTTAAAATTGCCTCCCAGTCAATATTTGCCGTTAAGGTTCGAGCTGCATAATCCGCTCCCAAAGAAGTATAATAAGGGCCTACTCCCAGAGATTTCATAGCGGCCGCCTTTGCGGCTGTAATACCTGCTGCCGAATCCTCTACCACCACACAGTCTTCCGGCGCTGCCTTTAATTTTTCTGCCGCTACCAGGAACACCTCCGGGTCCGGCTTGGAACGTGTGATATCCAAGCCGCAGCTGACCTGATCAATATAAATATCCAACCCGGTTTTCTGTAAGATCATGGGGGTATTCTTGCTGGCTGAGCCTACCGCTATCTTGACGCCTTTGCCCCGCAGCATGGTGAGGGTCTGTATTGCTCCTTCCAGCACCGCACTGTGGTCCAATTCCGCCAGCATTTCTTTATAATATTCATTCTTTCGGTCAGCCAATTTCGTCTTTTCCGTTTCGCTGAAGTTTTTCGCTGATTTTTCCAAAACCACCTCCAGAGATTCCATGCGGCTGACCCCTCTTTGCCGTTCATTATCCGCTCTGGAAAAATCAGGTATTTCCAACTCCTCCGCTAACTTTTTCCATGCCCGATAATGTAGCTCATCGGTGGAAACCAGTACTCCATCTAAATCAAAAATAACATTTTTCATTATACTTCTCCTCTAATATGATTTTCATTGAAAAACTTTTTTAATAATGATACAATGTATGTGGTCAGTTAAACGTTAAACGTTTTAATTTCCGTACCAGAAAGGGTTTTCATATGGTAACCATAAAAGATATTGCCCAGATAACGGGTGTCAGCTGCACAACCGTGTCTAACGTAATCAATGGTAAAGATCATCGGGTTTCGGCCGAAACCATCGAAAGAATCAATGAGGCCATCCAAAAGCTTGGCTATGTTCCCAATATGTCAGCCCGTTCTCTTGTCTCCAATTCCTCTAAGGTGATTGGTTTTATTAATCATGTGGTTACCAAGGATGATTCTAATTTTATGGAAGATCCCTTTCATTCGGTCTTTATCGGTGTTTTGGAAAGAGTTCTGCGGGAAAACGGATATTATCTGATGCTGCGGACTGTTGCCACGGCCGAAGAGCTGATGGCTTTTCTTCGAAACTGGAATGTGGATGGCCTGTTTTTTACGGGTATTTTTAAAGATGCTTTTTTTGATGCCCTGGCCCCCCTTACCATCCCCATTGTTCTGGTTGACAGTTATGTTTCTGATACCCATATATGCAACATCGGACTGGAAGATTTTAAAGGCAGTCACATGGCCACTTCCCACCTGATTGAAAAGGGACATCGAAAAATTGCTTTTGCCTCTCCCTCTTTCCGGGAAGGCGGCGTTGTTCATGCCCGCTTCAGTGGTTATCAAAAAGCATTGGAGGACAACCATATTCCTTTTGATCCGTCATTGATTCTGGAAGCGGAAATGGACTTTTCTTCCTGCCAGCAATTATGCGATGAACTCATTCGGATTCCCGAACTGACTGCCCTGGTGGTTTCAGCCGATATTATGGCCGCCAATCTGATGACTTGTCTGCGGGAAAAAGGGATTGCCATTCCCCGGGATATTTCTGTTATCGGGTTTGATGACATCAGCTTAAGCCGGGTGGTTACGCCGCCCCTCACCACCATTCACCAGGATATGAACCTGAAGGGTTCCATGGCGGTGGAAATGATGCTGGAACGGCTGGAGGGCAATACCCCGAAGAAATCCAATATTACCCTGCCGGTACAGCTGATTCAGCGGGAAAGTGTCCGAACGCTGTAATCCTTCTTTTCTTTGATAATTTCAATATCATATATTTTTTGTAAAAAACGAATGGTAAATTTCATTTTGGTCCAATGTTCCGGGAATTTGGGGTTTATTTTGATTTCACCGTTCTCAAAAGATACCCCCGCAAATCCGTGGATTGCAGTCATATATGCCCCTCCTGCTGCTGCCGGATGGGAACCGCCGATATATACCAGACCGGCCCATTGTTTACCGCCCCCCTGCCAATCTGCCATTGCTGATTTCATAAAAAAGGGATAAGCTTTATCCTGCATATCGCACAGACAGGCCAGCCAGGCATACATACAGGCACTGAGGGACGATCCATGCTCGGTCCGGGGTTCGTAGTAATTCCAGTTGTTTTTCAATACTTCCATAGGATATTCTCCGGCAAAAAGAGTCAGATAAGTTACCACATCGGCCTGCTTGATTATTTTGGTTTCCGAGGCCACTCCATAAGCCCCGCCCCAATACTCCTTTTCATGAAGCAGCCGGCTCCTTACGGTTTCCACCGACACATCTTCCAATGCACTATATCCGTCAAACTGTTCCATAATTCCATCCTGATCCGGGCTCTGCAGATACAGATTGGCAGCCCCCTCCAGAAAGTTATGTTTTAGCTTTGCCACGTCATAGCGGCCTTTTATCCGGCGGACCGTTTCCTGATCAAACTGTTCCAGACGTTCTAATAATTCACCGGCTGCTTCAAAAGTATACTTGGCCATACGGTTGGTATAACCGTTATTATTGACCCGTTCATGATATTCATCCGGTCCGATCACATCCCGCAATTCATAATAGTCCCCGGCCACCCGCTTAACCAGCAGGCCATAATAAAACCGGGCACATTCAATCACCGTTTCCAAACCGCCCTCATTCCAGATACTGTTGTCTCCGCTGACTTCTGCATAACGCACGATCCCGTAAACAATGGCCGCGGAAATATGGATTTGTTTGTCCCGGAAATAAGTCCGCATGGGACGCCCGGTAAACACATCGGTAACGTTATAATCCGAGCAGGCATCAAACCCCTCCTCCTGGCTTTCCCATGCGTAAAAAGCTCCTTCATATCCATATTCTTTAGCCTTTTTCAAAGCCCCCGGCAGAGTGTCGATGCGATATCGCAGCAAGGTTTTGGCCACTTCCGGTCTGGTATACAGAAAAAAGGGGAGCATAAACATTTCCGTATCCCAAAATACCGCTCCCTTATAAGTCTGACCGGACAGTCCTCTGGCGGGAATAGACAGGCTCTTCCTGTGCCTGGGTGCAATGGAATACAAATGGTATAAGGAATAATTCAATACTTCCATGGCTTCCTCATCACCTTCAATGACCACCATTGCCTCTTCCCAATGTCTGGCCCAATGCGCTATATGTTCTTCCTTTTTTCTGATAAAGGTATCAAAAGCAAACCCTTCTTCCTGTCCGGAATCATGATCCTTACTGGTATGTACATTGACCCTTTTAGTCATTTTAAATGAATTGCCGGCACTCAGGGGACAACTAATCCTGCGAAAAATCTTTTTATCCTCCTGCTTAATCTCCTCTTTTCCTCCTGACTTCCACAGCTCTTCCCTGACCCATACAGTCTCACGTTTTTCCTGAATAGAGGCTTCCGCAGATAACGCTTCTGCTTCCTGTGCCAGTCTGTATTCCTGATAATGAGGCCCATAAATATCCCAGACATCTCCATCAATTCCGGTTGTGACACACAGGTCACATTCGTAATCTGCCTTTACTTCATAGTACTGATACAGATAATGGGGATTATCCATATCTGCAAACCGCTGGGTTTCCAGGGTTATCCTTCCTTTAGCGGTTGCCCATACAGTCTTCCGGTATAAAACAGCTTCCCGATAATCTAAGCGTAACTCGTGTTCCGCCGGAACACGGTCCATGATATGAAAAACTTCTCCATCCGCCTGCAGCAATGCGTACAGCGCATTGGGGGCATTCAGCGGTTCCCGCCAGCCGTCCCCCACTTTGTCGTAAATACCAGACAAATTAATTGCCACAAGCTGTTCCTTGGTAAACTCTTCCAGGGTACCCCTGACCCCCATATAGCCGTTGCCAATCAAAAAGCGATTGCCGTTATCTTCGTTTCGCCGGGGATCAAAACCGGTTTCTTTTATTTGCCATTCCATATTAACCTTTCCACTCCTGAGGGATTGTAATTAGTGTTTCCACACCTCCGATGAGATAAGACCGGGCGTAGATCATCAATTCAATTTCTTTTCCGTTTTTTGTCCGGAAGCTGACTTCCTCTTTCCCCACTTTTACCAGCAGCACCTCTTCCTGATAAGTAATGCGGAAAGAATAGCTGTTCCACCGGGCCGGGATGGACGGATTAAAACTGAGTAGTTCTCCATCTGAACGCATCCCCCCAAAGCCGTAAACAATATTGATCCAGGCGGCGGCAATAGATGTGGTATGTAATCCCTCCTGGGTATTCCGATTGTAGTTATCCAAATCCATCCTTGTTGCAAAGGCAAAAAAATCATAGGCCGCTTCATGCTTTTTTAACTGTGCTGCCAGAACCGAATGCACCGAGGGAGACAGGGAACTTTCATGAATACAGCGGGGTTCATAAAACTCATAGTTCTTTTGTATCTGTTCTTCCGTATAGTCAGAATTAAACAGGAACATCAGCATCAATACATCCGGCTGTTTGATCATATCATTGCGATAGATACGGTCATAGGACCAATGATGATATAAGGGGAAATCTTCTACCGGTATTGCATGAATATCCACATGAGGCAGACTGAAGTAGCCTTCATGCTGTTCAAATAACCCGGTAGTTTCCTGGTAAAGCAGAACCATCTTCCCGGCAATCCGTTCAAACTGCCTCCGTTCTGCCGATGTTATTCCCGTTTCCGCAACAAGCCTCCGAAAAGCTTCCGGATGGGTCAGCTCAATCTGATTCAATACCGCAGCCGTATATTCTAACGTAAATTTCCCCATATAATTGGTATAGTAATTATGATTAACCATCATTTGGAATTCATCCGGCCCCATAACGCAATAATAGCCATATCTGCTGCCATCGGCACTGAAATCGCCCCTGGTAGCCAGCATTCTGCTGATTTCCACCAGCATTTTGGCACCATATTCTCTGACAAACTCATTATCGCCGGTCTGTTTTTGATAAAACCAGATACCATATGCAACTGCCGTGGATGCCTGGAGCTGCAGGCTGGCATGCTGCCACAGATTACAGCATTCTTTGCCACTGATGGTGGCTATGGGATAAAAGGCCCCTGCACAGTCCAGTTCCCTGGCCCGCTCCACTGCTTCCTGTAACGTCAGGTAACGGAATAGCAGCAGATTTCTGGCTGCTCTGGGATCATTGAAAACATAAAAGGGCAGGCAGTAGGTCTCGGTATCCCAGAAGGCATTCCCGTTATAAGCCTCACCGGTAAGTCCTTTGGCTCCAATATTGGTACCGGGCTGGGTGCCGTGATAGGTTTGGAACATCTGAAATATGCAAAAACGAATCCCTTGCTGATTTCCTGCATCCCCATTAATCTGAATATCCGATCTTTCCCAGATCCGCTGCCACCAGCAGCGATTTTCTTCTTTTAAACTTTGATATGTATGGGCAGCTAATTGTGCCGCTCCTTCTGCTTTTTGCCGTTCGAAACGCTTTTCCTCCTGACTGTTTTTACAAACCAGGTTTCTGACTATCCTTCCCACCGCAGCCACTTCCCCCTGGGTTAAGAAAACCCGGCCGGTAATGCCTGTCTGCTTTTCCTTTTCCCAATATACGGCATCCTTTAATTGTCCGAAGAGCTTGGCCTGGGAGGTTACCTTCTGTCCGGTATTCCGGGTGGTGCCGGTAATGCTTAAATAATTCTCGGCGGTTGTTTGCTCAGAACATACCCATAAATTATCCTGGGCGGAAACATGTAAGGCCGAAAAATCCAGAATCATCTCCAGCTTTATTTCACCACTGAAATTAAGCGGTTCAATCTCAATCTTCTGCGCCCCGATCTGCGACTTATCCATACATAAAAAGCGCTCAAACCTCACTTCCACTTCTTTGCCGCTTAAGGTTTCCCAGATAAATGTACGGGTCAAAATACCTGTTTGTAAATCCAGTTCCCTGCGAAATCCACGAAAGCGGCTTTGATGCAGATCCAAAACTTCACCATCCATTTCCAGCCGGCAGGCAAAGTAATCCACACTGTTGACCATGTACTCGGTAATATCCGAAACCCCCTTATAACCGCTGGTGGATTGTTTTAATTTTTCATAGATACCGTTGAAATAACTGCCCCGCAGGCTATCACCGGAATACCCCTCTTCAAAACATCCCCGGATTCCCATATACTCATTTCCCAGGGAAAAAACCGATTCTGCCACCTGCCCGTAAGCCGGGTTAAACCCCTCTTCAATGATCTTAAATTCATCTTCCACAAAATATTTATCAGCTACTTTCGCCATGATGCTTTCCTCTTTTATCCTTTAATTGCTCCTGCCGCTGCGCCATCGGTAATCTGTCTTTGGAAAACAGCAAAAATAATGGTGGGCGGAATAATGGAGAACAATACTGCCCGCAGCACACTGACTGCATCAGTGGGGGTGTCCTTGAAGGCAAACAATTTTACCATAACGGTTTCTTTACCGGAGCCGTTCAGCACCAGATACGGCATCAGGAAATCCGACCAGGCGGCTGTAATGGCAAAAATTGTGACAACCATAATAATCGGCTTTGACAACGGCATAATAATGGTGGTAAATATTTTCAATACCCCACACCCATCCAACCGGGCGGCTTCCAGCAATTCCTGGGGTATTCCTTCAAAAAACTGCTTGAACAGAACAACATAAAATGCATTTGCACCAAAGGCCAGCCAAATGGGAACAAAAGACCGGTTCAGGCCAACCATATTAATATTCCGAAATACTGCCACGATACTGGTGGTGGCGGGAATCAAAAGACTCCACATTACCAGTCCAAAAGCAATCTTATATCCTCTGGGGCGCAGTACACTTAATCCATAGGCCAGTAAGCCATTGAAAATTACTGCCGCAATAGCACATCCCACAACACTGATGAGGGAATTCAAATAGTACTTTTGAAATTTCAACGCACTCCATGTCTCTTTTAATTTATTCAGGTCAAAGGTCTTGGGAAAAATTGATACATCATTTCGGAATTCTTTGATATCCTTAAAGCCTGCCAGCAAAACCCAAATTGCCGGAAATATGCATATGATCACTACCACAAAACAGATCAGCATAATAATAATGCTCAGTGTTCTTACCGAAGGGGAGTGCATGTCATAACTTCTGATCGCTCCATCTTTTTTATCACGATATTTGTCAAAAAACATATTCTCTCCTCCTTACTCTTCTCTGGCCGCCGTCAGCTTCATATAGATGCCGCTGAGGATCACCAGCACGATGCAGATCATCACTGACAAGGCTGCTGCTGCCGGGAAATTATAGTCACGGAACGCATAACGGTATACCAGCATCATAATGGAAATACTTGCATTGTTGGGTCCGCCATTGGTCATCACCATGGGTTCGTACATAATCTGGAATACGGATATAATCTGCAGGATCAACATGGTTTTGGCAAGACCAAAAACACTGGGCAGGGTAATGTGCCTGATTCGCTGCCAGATACCTGCTCCATCAATGGTGGCGGCTTCATATAAGTCCGGGCTGATCCCGCTGATATTGGCCATATAGATCAGCGCCGTGGCACCGGCACTTTTCCAGGTCATGGTGACAACAATCAGGGGAATGGTCCAATGGGGGTTGGTGAGCCACATCAAAGGCTCGATCCCCAGCTTGCCTAACAGGATGTTCAGCACCCCAGTCTGACCCGGTGTGAAAAAGTAACTCCAGATCCACACGGTTGCAAGCCCTGGCATAATGTTGGGAAAATAAATTCCCACCCGGAACAATCCTTTAAAACGCACTGTTTCCGAAATCAGAATACCCATCACGATGGGAATCAGAAACCCGATCAACAATGACCAGAAAATATAAGCAAAGGTATTACCGAAGGCGGCTGAAAAATCCGGATTACGCATGACCAGTTTATAGTTATCCAATCCCACAAAGTCCAGAATCTCATATCGCTTGGCTGTAAATAAGGATAGTCTGACATTTTCCAAAAGAGGTTCCCACACAAAAAATGCAAACAAAGCAAGTGTAGGCAGCATGACCAGCCAGCCAATCATATCTCTCTTTTTAAATTTCTTTTTTGTTTTTTGTGGGTTCATTCACATTTACCTCTCTTCTGAAAACTACTGGGGTTTCTTTTTCAAAAAACCCCAGCCCATTTCTATTATTTATTGTGCATCTAAAATTGCCTGATAGTTATTATTAGCCGTTTCCATTAATTTAGCAACATCTGCATTTTTATCAGTCAACACTGCCTGCAATACTTTGGTTAATTCACCATACATATCCTGGGTCATACCAGGTTCTTCAGTCCGAAGACCTTTGGAAGAAGTTGCATCAAAGTAAGGCTGGAACATCTTTGTATCAACATTGCCATACTCTTCAATTACTTTTGCTTCGGCATCCAGAATTTCTTTATTTACCCAACAAGGGAAACGAGGAATAACCGGAACACCGTTTGCCGATTTGTTGGCATTATCCGCTCTCATACCTTCCATGGAAGCATCACTTGCGACGGGAGATTTGCCCATAATTTCAATATAGTCCAGAGCCGCATTAATTTCAGCAGGGGTTGCATCCTTGGAGAACATATAAGGCGTACCGCCTGACAGGGAATACTGTCCGCCGGGGCCGGCCGGGATTGCACACATTGCCAGTTTGTCAAGAGGCAGACCGTTTACCTGGGTAGGCTGATTTACAGCATCATTGGCACCGATATACATAGCTGCCGCGCCGGTTCCCAGGGCAGTAAAGCCGGTTCCCCAATCTTCATTGGTGGGATCTGCTGTCAGTACATCATAATTCCATTTCAGGGATTTTACATATTCCATGGCGGCAATTGCTTCTGCCGATGCCAGGTTGGAGGTAAAGGTACCATCACCGTTATCTGTACACAGTGTTGCACCGAATGCCCAGGCAATATTGGAGAAGTGCCATCCGCCAGCGTTATCCTTTGCCAATAAGCAAAGTCCTGCGGCACCGGTTTTCTCTTTGATGGTTTTGGCGGTTTCAGCCAATTCCTCCCATGTCTTTGGATACAGCGGATATCCATCTGCATCCACCAGACCGGCTTCTTCAAATAATTCTACATTCAGCATCATTCCCAAAGCATAACCATCACGGGGAATACCGTATATTCTTCCATCTTTATCCGAAAGTAATTCTCTGATGGAAGGATTGATATCCTCCAGCCATCCTCTTGCCTGCAGTTCATCGGTAATATCTGCTACCGCACCGTTTCTGATGAGTTTCTGGGGTTCTGTGAACCAGGATTCAAATACCGTGGGGCAATTGCCTGATTCTACCAGGGGCATAAAGGTTTCTGTGGCATATTTGTAATATGCCGGCACCACTGTTACATTGGGATAATACTCATTCATGGTTTTGACGTATCCTTCATGTACTGCGATATCGTCTGTCAAAGTGTCTTCAGGCCAGATACCCAGCGTAATGGTTACCGCCTCATCGGCTGCTTCTGCCTGTGCTGCTTCATTATTATCAGTTGCTGCCGCTTCTGTTTTTGGTTCCGCCTTAGTCTCTGCCGCCGGTTCTTCTGCTCCCTTGGCACCACAGCCGGACAATGCTGCCATTACCATTGCCGCTGTTAATAAAGTTGCTAATAACTTTTTCTTCATTTTACCTCTCCTTTCAAATATGTACAACTTGTTGGTTTAACGTTAAACTTGCTATCCGCTTTTTGATTCACTCACACATCTTCCTTGTTTTTGTTGGTTTAACGTTAAACTAATAATATCATTTATCCTTTTTATTGTCAATATGTATTTTAATAAAAATATTTTTTTTATTTTTTAGGCAAAAAGCACAAGGTTACACATAGAAATACGCCTGTCGTAACCAAAAGTTACAACAGGCGCTTATTTATCTCTTTATGATAATTTAAATCTATCTACCAGACTAATCAATCCTTCCGATGTACGCTGGGTATGCTTCATATTCTCTACTATGGTAGCCGCATTAGTGGAAATATCACTGGTCTGCTGGGCTACTGCACTGGTCTTTCTGGCACCTTCCTGAGCCGCCTGGGCAACCTCATTGATGGCTGTCATAACCAGATTAACTCCGGCATTTAACTCTTCCGATGTTGCATTCAGATCACTGGTCATATCACTGACATATACCGCATCTGTCGTATAGGACTCGGCTGCTGCCAGCATATCCGCATAATCCTTATTAACATCGCTGGCAACAAAGTTCAACAGATTATTGGAATTCTTTGCCAGATTATTTACCGCACTCATTACTACCTTGGTGATGGCCTGAATCTGGTTAACCGTATTTTTGGAGTTATCCGCCAATGCACTGATTTCATTGGCAACAACTGCAAAACCTTTACCCGCCTCACCGGCCCTGGCTGCTTCGATGGAAGCATTTAATGCCAGAAGTGTTGTCTGACTGGTAATACTTAAAATTGCATCGGCCAGGGCATTGATTTCGTCGACAGCCTTGGAATCCTTCAGGGCCTGTTCCAAAGCGCCCTTAATTTCATTAAATATCTGATTGGATTTCTCAATGGACTGATTTACATTTTGCCCCAGTTCTGTCGCACGTACATGTATTTCATTTGATTTACCGGCACCCTCTTCGGCTTTATCAGCTACCGAATCAACTGCTCGTTCAATCTCAGATGCTGTTGTATTCATTTCCTCCGCTGCTGCACCTGTCTCTTCCATAGCCGCACTCAAGGCTTCCGTAGCCGCTGATGTTTCAATAATATGGTCGTTCAGCATGGCCAGGGTTTTATTGGTAGCCTTTACCTGATCCCCCAGAATATTGGCTGACTGCTTAATGCCGGATACTGTTTCGATCAGTCCCTTTTTCATTTCTTCAATATTTCTGGCCAGCATACCGATCTCATCTTTTTGTTTCAGATATCGTTGTTCGAAGCGAATGCTCAAATCACCATCGGCTATTTTTTTGGACATGGCCCGTACTACATTTAAGGGGCGGGTAATAACACTGGACATAATCAGTCCGATTATTATGGATACGAAAAAGGCCACTATCAGGATGAGATAAGTAATATTGGCACTTTGTTTATACTCCTCCATGGCTGCATCCACACTTTGCTGCGCATCTTCCAGATTATAATCCACTGCCTGGTTAATATATTCCTGAACAGCCTGACTGGCCGGGTCAACAAACTCAGTATTAAATTTATTCGCCTCTATGTATTTCCCATTACCAATATACTCAAAAAGTTCCGCACGGTATTGCAAATATTCATTCATGGCACTTTCCAGCTTGGTAAATATAGCGCGGTCTTCCTCTTCTACTATGGAATTCCTATAGGTTTCCATAGCCTGCTCATTAATTGCGTCATAGTTGGCAATTTCTTCTAAAATAGTCTCAGCCGCCGATACATTGGATCGATTTACCAGCTTCTGTGTCCCCATTCTCACATCACTTAGGCCGGCGTTAATAATTTCTACCTGAACAGTGGATTTATAATTGTTCTCATAAACATATTCATTAGCCTCGCTAATCTCCCCCATTCCTTTGACGCCTACCATACCTACTATAATCATCGTAATAATCAGCAAAGCAAACGAACCCAAAAACTTAACCCTAATCTTCATATTATACAGTAATCTCATGACTGTTCCTCCCTATGATGTGATACTCCTATCATATCTAAAATAGCAAGATTAGTCAATATTCATCAAATAGATGCAACCACCAAAAAAAGGCCGGATTGTTTGTGCAATATTTTATATTTTACGAACAACTGTCCCCTCTTGTACAATGCTTTCAGTCATGTTATAATCTCATGGTACGGAGGCATAGCTCAGTTGGGAGAGCACCTGCTCGACAAGCAGGTTGTCGCTGGTTCGAGTCCAGTTGTCTCCATTTTATTATTTAATACATCTCCAGATATATCCGCGTATTTCCGATCATCTCAGCAAACAATTCTTTGGCCTCCGGCTGGGAAAGTCCCATATTAGGATCCATCATAAAAGCCCTGAAGGCCATATCCAAATCACGTTTCATCGCCGCTTCCACGATTATTTCCTGAATCCCGCATACCTTACTGATCAAAGGATAAATTTCCGCCGGAACCGCTCCCGCAAAAACCGGCCGCAGCGTCCCCCCCGCAAAATGCGCATTGGTTTCCACCACCGCGCCCAGGGGCAGGTTGGGAATCTGTCCCACATTGGGAATATTGACATTGGTTACCAGTTCACGCAAGCCCAATAAAGCACGCATCTGCTGCACCCCTTCTTCTCCCGTTTTATTAATGGTAAATTCTTCTTCCCCACTGTAAAGCCGCTCACTTCTGGCCAAACGATTCTCCAGGTCCTCCCGCCGGTAGCTTAAGGGAGTGAGTTCAAATGCCCACTGCCGCACCGTTTCACGGTCCTTCAGATACCAGCTTCCCGGGCAGAATTCGGCCAGATGCCGGTCACCGGCCGCAGCAATATATCCAAATTTCAAAAACAGATCCATTTTTACCTTTTCCCTGCTTTCAAAAACTTTATTCATCCAATTTTCATCTGACTTCCGGTAATAGCCATCTTCTTTATACTTACGGGCAAACTCCCGGTAAACCGGAAATAAATCCATATCTTTATACTTGGCTTCGGTAAGCCAGGTAAAATGATTCACACCCACTACATTGACCTTAATCTCTTCTCTCCCGGCATCTTTGATGTCTAATTCTTCTTCTAATACCATGGTCAGCAGCTTCTGGGTCCCGAACACTTCATGGCAGCAGCCAAAAGCCTTGATTTCCGGAAATGCCTTGTATAAGCTTCTGACACAGACCGTCATGGGATTAGTATAATTGATTACCCAGGCCTTGGGACAATATTCTTTGATAGCGGCCGCAAATTCTTCAAACATCGGAATGGTCCGCAGGGCCCTGACTAAGCCGCCCGGTCCGGCGGTATCCCCCACCGACTGATAGATTCCGTATTTTTCAGGCACATGGACATCGCTTTCCATTTCATCAAAGGTTCCCGGCAAGATGGAAATCACCACGAAATCAGCCCCTTCCAGACTTTCCGCCAGGGTATCTTTTGCTTCATATTGCCAGGGTGACCGGCATTCCTTAAGTTCCTTGATTTTATTGCCGATACTGGCATTTTTTTTGGCCGCTTCCTTATCAATATCGTATAAGGTAACGGTACCGCACATATCCTCTACAGCTGCCAGATCACTCATCAGCCCCCAGGCCCAACCCCGGGAACCACCGCCGATATAGGCGATTTTAATGCCTTCTACCTTATTCTCATTGTATTTCATTCTTCTTTCCCTCCTGCTGATTTTATTCTTTGATTTTACTCTTATTAAACTGATAAACTGATTTTAACATGCAACATATGATAAAAACAGTTAAATTAATGCTCTTTTCTTTTAAAAACCGTTCAAATATTGCTATGCGAATTTCCTTTTAGATGATAAAATAAAGCAACACCTGAAAAAGGAGGCTAATGTGAAAAATAAAATTTCACACTAGCCGGCAAGAATGGAGATTTCTATGGAAAAAACCGCCTTTGCCCCTTATGGAAATTTTTTTATTAATTATACCCGGGCAAGCTATCAAAATGATATGAAAGTCCAGCATTACCATGATACTTATGAAATATATCTGCAGATTTCCGGTACCCGCAAGCTGTTCCTGAATGATCTTTCCTATCAGCTGGGGGAAGGGGACCTGTATCTGCTGAACCCCTTTGAAATTCATTATACCGAAAGTCTCACCACAGATCCCTACGAACGTTTCGTAATGAATTTTCCCGGCGATAAACTTTCCTGCATCCTCACCCAACAGGAAAAACAAATGCTGTTTACCAAAATGGATTCTCGAGTCATTCACCTGGATAATGCACAGGCGGCAGCGGCTCTGGGGCATTTTAAAAAAGCCGATGCCTTTTCGGGCAAAACCGGCTTTCTTGCAGAAAAATTATTATATTCAGAAATTTTTCAGTTCTTAATGGAACTGGATGCTCTGCCTGCTGCCGAAGAAGAAATTCTCAGCCAAAGCATCCAGTCCGAAGTGGCCAAAGCGATTCACTATGTAAACCGATATTATGCGGAAACAATCGACTTGAACACCCTGGCCGATATGATCCATATGAGCAAATACCATTTCTGCCGGCAGTTCCACGCCGCAACCGGAGCCACCTTTCTGGAATATCTCTATAATATCCGGCTGGCCAAGGTTCACCAGATGCTGCTGGAAACCTCCTTACCGCTCCATGACATTGCCCGCCGGACAGGCTTTTCCTCCACCGCCCACCTTTCCCGGATCTTCCGGCAGCGGTACGGGCAGTCCCCCAGAGACTTCCGGTCCTTCTGCAGCTACCAGGTCAAAAAGAAATGAAAACCGTATCATAGGCATTTATATTTACGGTTTGAGCTCCTTTTGGGGTTTGAATGGATGTGGTCTGTTCCGTGTCACTGTTATTGATAACCACCAGTTTATTTTCCTGGGGATACCAGGCACATTCCGTATGCAGATTATCCGTCATATAGTCTCCATATACACCTTCACCGCCGGCAAAGCGGATCAATTGATACAGCAAACGGGTATTGGCGGCACTGATGTTAAAAGATGCCAGATAAATTCCCTTGCCCTGGCCGAAGCCGTTGATGGTCAATACCGGTGTATCGCCCTCAGCCATCAGCACCTTGGCTTTGCCATCCGTTAAAAATACTTTTTCTTTCTTCTCAATATGACTGCCGTTGGGAAGCAATTGCTGTTCCGATTGTACTTCAAATCCCCATTTTCCATGACACACTCGGGCTCCCGTATCTTTGTCGATACCCAGAACATGAGCCATTCTGAAATAAGTGTCATAGTCTGCTACAGCCGACGGCTCATTAACACCGATTAATGTCCCACCTTTATAGACCCATTCGGTCAACAAACTCACCACCGCTTCATCCCGCCAGGCTTCGCCGCCGCTCCAGGCGCTGCCAGCTTCCCCGGCATTAATAACCACATCCACACCAGCCAGTGCGCCGTTTTTGATATCTTCAAAAGAAAGGAACGATACCTCCACCGGAAGCCCCGACAAGGCTTCATTGATGTGAATCAAATCATGCATATAGGTCTCATGGAAATGTCCTGATAAGGTCCATGAGCGTAATTTTCCCCAGCTATGCAGCACTGCCACCCGGGTTTTAATGGTATAAGGCTTGCCGTTTTGATGAAAGGATCTCAGCAGCCGGAACTCATCCGCTACTTTTTCGATATAATCACAAAAATCAGGATATTCCTCCACCAGGTGCAGATATCCGCCCAATCCGATTCTTTCGATGGGGGCAAACAGCAATGCTCTTCTGACGCTGTTCCAGTACTTCTTGGCTTCTAATGTGGGATCGCCGCCTTCCATGAATGTAGGGGCACCCCCCAAGCCCACCGGAAACAGGTAGGGATGCAGCCGCAGCTCATGCACCGGAATATCCACTCCGGCACAAAGCCTTGCTTCGTATCCTGAGAAAACACATTTGATCAGACCGTCAAAACCAAATTCCGCAAACCGGTCTCCGTAAGGTTCCACTCCAATCCAACTGTCATCATAAAAAACATAGGCTTTCTTCCCATAGCTGTGGACGATATCCACCAGCTCCTTGCCGAAATCCACCACAAAATTATGGACAAAGGTCATCCAGTCTTTCTTTCGGGGACTGGGCGGCATATGGGTCACCTGCAGTTTGCCCTGATTAATAAAATCTTCAGCCGTGAGCCGATACCCATACTCCTGGGCAAACAGATCCAGTGCCAGATCACTGACTGCAAAATCATAGGATCCCCAATCGGAGAACAAATTGCGGTTTCGGGCATCACTCCCCCAAATCCAGACAAAATTATAAAACATCGAAGTAAACCGTACCACCGTCGTGTCAGGATGGCTTTCACACCATTCTTTCATCATTTCCCGCAAGTAGTCCTGGGTTTCGGGATAACGGGGATCGATCTGCATCAAATGCTCTTTATTCCAATTATTGGTGGTGTGATTGTACATGGAAATTTCTTCCCAGATCCGATAAGCCAGAAAACTTACCGTATACTTATGCCAGGGAATGGCATTATGAATAATCACACTCCCGCCTTCTTTATCATATTCCCATGACGTGGCCGGAACTGCCTCATTGATGGTTCGGTCATAAACCTCCCAGTATTTCATCGCCCTTTCGGAATCATTAATGGCAAACTGTTCCGCAAAAAAGCTTTCCATCAACGAAATGGTAAGTGACCCTTCACACGCCACCACAGGGGGGGTGCCAAGAAAGGTCTGCTGTAATTTATCCCGGTTTTGCTTTGCCCATTCATTATGTTCTCTGATAATACAAACAGTCGAATAAATGCCGTATCCTGCATGTACGATTTCATCGGAAAGTGTAGTTCCGTCGCTGTCCCTGATAATATCTGCGCCCCATTTTGATGCCAATTTCAGTGTCAGTTCCTCATATCCCGCTTCTCCGGGCAATGTAAAACCGCCTCTGTCTGCGTTCATACCTTATCCTCCAAATCAAATTTTAAAATTTTTACAAATATCAGCCGCTTCCCCGCGGCTTATGATCCGATTTAAATTTACCTTTTCCCCTTTGGGAAGCAATCCCAGGGAACAGGCCGCACGGATAAAAACCTGCCCATACGCAGGAACACTTCCATCATATTGGCAAGGTTCTTCCGCCGGCAACTGCTTACGGCTTTTATAACCGTTCAGAGCCAAAACCAGAAACTCCCAAAGCTTTACCTCCTGTTCCGGGTAAAATCGGTTATTGCTGCATAGTTCAGGAGGAATGATGCCATTTTGATAAGCACACTCCACGCCCCCCGCATACCATTCGTGGCCAACCACATCCACAAACATATCATTATATACATTAGACCGGAAGAATCTTGCGGTCTGAATAATCATATCCAAAGCCTCCGCCCGGGTCAGGGCTGCTGACCGCCGTTCCAGATCAACAAATAAGTCCTGGGCTGCATCCGGATCTACCATTTCGGCATAGGCCTCCGGTTTCTCCGGTAATTTAATTACCAAAGGCGGTGTCCATTCGCCAAACCCTTCCGTCACATGATCCGCCAACCAGGCATAAGCATTGACTGGGTGGTTCCGACATACCCTGAGAATCTCCTCAGTCACAAATCGGGCCATCTGATAGGCTCCGTAATCATTGCTGTGGGTAAAGTCGCCGGGATAATAAAACCGCTTTGCCGCTTCCAGACCCAGTGCAGTTACAAACTCCATACTACGCTGGTGGAGGTCAATTACCGGCACATCCATTTCCCTTCCCAGGGCCAGACAGCAGTCCGCATATTCTTTTAACAGGTCATTATAAGAACCGTCATTGCCCCGCCAGCTATTCCGGGCCACCGGTGTGACCATCAATGGATGCATCCTGTTATCACGGCATTCATTGATGTAGCGAAGCAGATTCTCGCGATACCCTTCGGCTGCTTTCAAGCTATCCAGCTTCTGGTCATTATGGCCAAACTGAATCAGCAAAAAATCACCCGGCTTGCAGTACTGCCTGACGATTGCATAATGCCCTTCCTTCCGGAAGCTTTCTGTGGTGAGGCCGGAATGCGCATGATTGGATACAACAATATCGTTATCCAGAAAGGCTCCCAGCATCTGTCCCCAACCGGCATAACTGGCCTCCGGAAAATAGGGATAGTCGGTATTCTGATCGGTCAGTGTAGAATCTCCGGCGATATACAAGGTGGGACAATTCACTTCTTCGATCTGCATCCGGGTTATCCGCAGTGCATCGGCAATTATCGCCACATCAATACTCTTATCTTCATAAATGCACTCTTTTCCCCGGGGAATGATGTCACATACATTGGTCAAAAAGGTGCCGGTAAAGCTTTCACCGGCAGCCAGGCTGCCCTTGTAAGCCAGTCTGCGTCTACCGGAAAACAAAAGCATATTCTCCATTCCGCCAGCCGGTGCCTGTACCGTAACCGTTACCCGATAATTCCCCTGACGGGGGACATCTGCTTTAAAAATCAAGGGAATTCCGGCGGCCGGAGCTTCCATGAAACATCCCTGATCATCATTCCTGATCTGCGTCAGTTCCTCATTCCGATACCAATATACGGTATCAAATCCGGCATTAATCTCCGGTATCTTTAAAAGTTCCTGTTTTCTCCTGTTTTGTTCAACCACAAATCCATAGCCCGCTGACGGCTGATACAGATCATCAGCCGTCACGGTAATGCCATCGTATTTTTCTGAATGAATTCCAAACCGGAATTTTTTTAAATACATATTTATAGCGCCCCATCCTTTGCACTTTCATCGGCTACCAACAGTTCTGACAAAAAGGCCAGTGCCAGTCCCTGTCCCCATCCCTGGATCCAGTCTTTGGATATTTCACAATAGCCCTTCACGTCCTTCATCACTGCCGTTCCGCCGGATACATTACATACTTTACCGTCTTCGCTGATATTTGCCAACAAGCCCTTAATGGCCAGATTGATATATCTGGAATGAAGGGGATTTCCTCTTGTCAGCATGGCGGCAGCGATTCCGGCCGATGCCGAAACCTCCTCATAAGAGGATGTATCGTTCAGCACTGTCCGCCACAGGCCATTTTCGGTCTGAACGGTTTTCAATGCTGCCAGCTGCTCATTCAGAGAACCGGCAACATCCATATATTTGGGATACAAATAACATTCCGGCAGCCGGCCTCCCACCTGAGACATGGTGTATGCTGCCCAGGCATTGGCTCTTCCCCAGTAAATCCCGGACATATGATCGCCGGCGATATTATTGTAACCATGATAATAAAATCCGGTTGAAGAATCCTGTAAATATTTGATATGCCAGTACCATTGATTCAGGGCATCTTCGATCAGAGCTTCCTCTTTGTTGATGACCCCTACCCGCAGCAGAAAAAAGGCAGCCATAAATAACGTATCCGCCCAGGCCTGCTCCGGAAAATCATTATTGGCCGACACCGTATGCTGTAAGACGTGATCACCAAACCGCAGTGCATCCTTACGGATATATGCGATCTTACTCATCACAATCTCCCAGTACCGCTCTTCTCCGGTGGCCTGATATAACGTGATCAGGCAATGTCCCATGGCACAGGCATTTACCGTCCATACCCGGGGAAGCCCCAGTTCAATCAGCTCGTCGATCCGGTTCTTTAACAACGTCAGATATTCTTCCTTCCCGGTTTTTTCATAGGCTTCGCAAATGCCATAATAAGCCACTCCGCAAGGCCAATCCCAGGTAAGATCCATATTCATGGTCTTTTTTACAACCCTGTCAATTACTTGTTCTATTTGCTTTTTATCATAATCCAGCTTTAACATCATAACCTCCTATTATAGGATAGCTCCCCAGCAAGAAGCAGTTGGGGAGCTATTACATTTTAGCTTATGAGCTTATTATTTCAATGCACCTGTATTGATCAGTTCCTGTTTTTCATCCAGGATTGCCTGATATCCGGCATCCAGATATTCCTCGCAGGCGGCTTTGTAGTTTGCATCAAAGTCTGCTTCACTGCCGGTAGCAACTTTTACATACAACTGCTTCCAAAGTTCTCTTAAGTCTGCTGCTGATTCTGAGGAAGTTTCCACTACTGCGGTGAAAATCGGGTTAATCAATCCGTAGGGTTCCTGATCCTGGAAGTACTTATAATTGTCTTCAATCAGATACTCATATCCTTCCGGAGCCCAGTTCTTGATATTGGATTTGTAAGTAAGAGCATCATCTTCATAAACGATGGCTTCTACTACCAGACACCAGTAATCTTTGTTATTGTTATTGGAAACCTTCCAGTCTCCGGCATAATCCGGTGTACGCACTGCCAGGCCATCAGCATCCATGGTATAGCTTTCGCCTTCAACACCATACTGGTACTGGAACAGATTCTCCGGCTGGCTCAGCCATTCCAGATACATCCATACTGCTGCACGCTGCTCATCGGTACAGGTAGAGTTCATACCCATGATCATACCATAAGCAGGATACTCATAGTAATAAGGATTATTTCCGGCGGGTACTTTTGCACGGATCGGCAGAGTTGCTAATTTAGCACCCGGATCGTTGGCCAGCAAACTGGTAATTACATCTGTTGAACTGGACAGATATAAGCCATAGGTTCCAGTCTTTCCAGCGATAAAATCAGCTTTAGTTTTGGCATCCTCGTCTTTTAAGTAAAACTCAGGATCAACCAATCCATTGTTGTACTGATAGTTCAGGTTCTTCAGGTATGCTTCCGATGCACTCCAGGGAAGGGATGCTACTGCCAGATCGGAATACAGGTTGATATCATTTTGATCTACGGAATTGCCGATATAGCCATAGTGATAAGTAAAGTTATTGAACAATAAGGTTTCGCCTAATTTGCCAAGGCCGGCATCTTTCCATGACTGTGCTACAGCATTCAGTTCTTCTACACTGGTAGGCATAGCAGCACCTACTTTATCCAGCCAGTCCTGTCTAACCAGAGTAACCCACTGATAGTACATGGTAGGTCTTTCAGCAAAGAAGAACATGGTCTGACCGTCCATTTCACCATAGGTATCGATGGTGGAACCAAGGTTTGCATAATAGGTGGGTGCATAGTTGGCAATTTCATTTACATCCAAAGGCTGCATTGCACCTTCGTTGAAATAGTTAACTGCCTGAGGCATATCATAGTGCATGATAATGCTGGGAGCGGTTCCGGCAGCGATCATCTGCATATAGTCGGCCACTTCGGTACCACGGCCGATGGCTACATATTCAACATTGATATTGTACTTGTCACCGAATTCGGACTGTACCCATTTGGTATAAGTATTATCGGTTACATTCCAGCCTTCAAATGCTCTGTCATAAACAGGTATCTGGATAGTTACTTTGTCGGAAAATCCGCCTGAGTAGTCCGGATATGCAGCTTCTGCGGTTTCTGCCGGTGCTTCCTCTTTGGTTTCAGTGGCAGTAGTTGTTTCTGCCGGTTTTTCTGCAGTTTGGGTGGTTTCTTCTTTGGCACCACAGCCTGCTAAAGTTCCCATTACCATAACACTTGCTAACGCCATGGCAATCACTTTTTGAAGATTCTTCTTCATAATGATCCTCCTTAAAATTGTGAAGTTTTTAGTTTTTTCCGTGCGATTAGTCGCACTTGCGATTTAGTCGCACTTTTATCCTTTAACAGCTCCGATCATGGTACCCTGTACAAAGTACTTCTGAAGGAACGGATAAACAATGATAATAGGTACAGTGGCAAACATAACACATGCTGCCGTTAATACTTCCGGATTGGTGATAACTCCGGTAACACCGCCTTCCGACTGAATCGATTCTGTAGCTGAAATAACCAGATAATACAGCTTCAACTGCAGCGGCCGCAGGGAAGTCCTTTGTTTGATATAAAACAAAGCATCCTGATAGGCGTTCCATCTGCCCACTGCAAAGAACAGGGCGATGGTTGCCAGAATCGGTTTGGACAGCGGCAGGACGATCCTGGTGAGGATGGTCACATGATTGGCACCGTCGATAAACGCCGATTCCACCAAACTGTCCGGTATGGATGACTGAAAGGAATTCTTCATAATCAAAAAGTTATAAGCACTGAATGCCAGCGGTAAAATCAGGCAGCTCCAGGTATCCAGCATTTTCAGATTACTCATCAGCAGATAATCCGGGATAATACCGGCGGTAAAGTACATGGTAAACATAAACATTACAGTGAAAAATTTGCGGCCCTTCAACTGCGGTCTGGATAACACATATGCTGAACATACGGTGAGGAACATCCCCACTGCCGTAAAGGCTGCGGTCATAATCACGGTTACATATAAGGAACGGATGATGGAACTGTCACCGAATACTTTCTTGTAAGCCTCCAGGCTGAATCCTTTGGGAAGCAGAAAAACCTTATTGGCAATTACAAATGCATCCGTACTGATGGACTTGGCAAACACATGAATAAAAGGCAGCAGACAGGTTAAACTGAACGTCAGGATGATCAAATAGAACAATCCGTCAAAAAACATATTTTTATATTTTGTATTCATATGCGCTCCTCCTATATTAATCCGTCTTCGCCAAGTTTCTTGGCAACAAAGTCCGCCAACAGTACCAATACCAAGCCAATCACTGACTGGAACAGTCCCAGTGCGGTAGAATCACTGAACTTACCGCTGCCGATTCCCCACCGGTAGATCAATACCGGAATGGTGGTGGTATACTCCGTTACTTTCACATTGGTCAGGGCCATAATCCGTTCAAAAGAACCGCCCATTACTTTACCCAGATTCATGATCAGCAAAATAACTATGGTACTGCGGATACAGGGAAGGGTCACATGCAAACATTGCTTCCACCGTCCGGCCCCGTCTACTGTGGCCGCCTCATATAGTTCCGAATTTACGCTGGTGATGGCCGCCAGATAAATGATGGTTCCCCATCCCATGGTTTGCCAGACACCGATCAATACATATGTAATCAGCCACCAGGTGTCTTCCTGTAAAAAGGGAATTCGGCTGCTGCCGGCATTTTCAATCAGGTTGTTGATGACACCGCTGTTGAGACCGAATAACTGATATCCCAACGCACCGATAATAATCCATGATAAAAAGTGGGGCAGATATAATAATGTCTGTGTTGCTTTCTTAAAATATTTGTTTTTTACTTCATTAAGCAGTAATGCTAAAATAATCGGCATGGGGAATCCAAAGATCAGATCCAGGATATTCAGAAACAGGGTGTTTTTTACTGCCTTGCCGAAGTCCCGGTGGGCAAATACTTTTTGGAAGACATCAAAGCCAACCCACTTGCTGTCGAAGAACCCTTTAGCCGCCTTGTAATCCTTAAAAGCGATTATCAATCCACTGTAAGCCGCATATTTGAATATCAGTACAAAAATCACAGGAATCAAAAGAAGTGCATATAACTGCCAATCCCGTTTAAAAAAGTATACAACATTTTTTCTGTTTGCTTGTTTTGCTGCTTTGGTTTTCGCCATACTTGCCTCCCAATCGTTTGATAACCTCATTCCTTGTATCTATTATCATATAAATCTCCGGCTCTTTCTAATCATTTTCATAAAAATACTATGCAATTTCAACCATTTATGATATAATTTTTCCAAGTTACATATATGCAACTTTTATAATCATCGGTTTCTTGACATTTGTTTTATGGTCATATTGTCTATTCATTTTAAATTATTTATTAATTTTATTAAATTTCTGGTTTATTTATCGCAAATATTCATCTTGTCAAATCGAAAAATGGTTGTTTTTGAATGGAGTATCTGTCTTATGGCTAAAAGTAAACGTACTGTTATTGAATACCGTAACTATTATCTGCCCCTGCAGTTTCCCGTCCTGCTGCTATCCGGCGATTACTGGAAAATATCGGATAAACCCAGCGGCCGGCTGCATTTTCATAACTGTCTGGAAATCGGCATCTGCCACTCCCACGGCGGAATTATGGAGTTTCAGGATACCGCCCTTTCCTTTGCGGCCGGTGATATCACCTGTATTCCCCGGAACATTCCCCACACAACTTACAGTTGGACCGGAACCGAAAGCCACTGGTCTTATCTTTTCATTGACCCGGAGAATCTGTTTCACAATCTCCTGCCCAGCTCCTGGCAAAACTACGACCTGTCCCTGTCGCCGCTGCATGATTATACTCATATTTTCAGCCAGCGGGAATATCCGGCCATTCAGGCCCTGACCCAGGCCATTATCACCGAGCTGGAAGAGCAAAAGCCCGGTTACCAGATCAGTGCCAAAGGCTTGCTTTTGTCCCTGTATATCATGCTGTACCGGATTCAGACCATGAATGTGCACAAAAAAAGTGCCGATGACACCGCCTTGCCGCCTGACAATGCGCTGGTGATCACACCGGCCCTTGATTATATTGACTTAAACTATATGCAGCCCTTTTCCGTTGACTTTCTGGCCGGGCTGTGCCACTGGAGCCCTACCCATTTCCGCCGGATCTTCCACGAGATCATGGGGGTTTCCCCGCTGGAATACACTAACAATGTCCGTATCCTGAAGGCCTGCGTACTGCTGCGCAGTACCGAAGAATCCATTTTGGACATCTCCGAAACCGTTGGCTTCCATTCTGTTTCCAGCTTTAACCGGTTCTTCATCCGGGTGATGCAGATGGCCCCCAGAGAATACCGCAAACAGATGATCCAAACCGATAAACGGATGGAAAACCAGTCCATTCTGGAATATGCCGGATGGATGTATCCGGAAAAAACATAATCCTTAATCTAAATGGAACAACGGCTGTAAATCCACGCTGACCGGACTGTTATCGGGATTGGTTTCCATGATATCCGCCATATAATCCCACCACTTCCGGTTGATGGCAGTATCAGCCCCCTTGCTCCACAGTTCCGCATCGCTGATTTCGATATAGCCGAACAGAGTAAGAGTTTCCCGATCCAGAAAAATGGTATAATTCTTTCCGCCATGCTGATGGATCATATCTATCATTTCCGGCCACAGTTCATTGTGCCTTTTTTCATACTCTGCCTCCTGACCGGCAAATAATTTCATTTTAAATCCTTTAATCATATCCTTTTCCTCCTTTTTATAATTGCGGCAATTTTATTCCGGAAAAATCCGGTTTCAAATATCGCCGTTTATCTTTCATTATCTATAGAACTATCGCGATTACAATGGGTAAAGTGGCCACTGACAGTATTGTCGTTAATGCCACGCCCTTACTTGCCAGCTCATAATCCCCTTCATATTCTCTGGCCAGCATGGCCGTCATGCTGCCTACCGGTGTGGCCAGCATTACCAGAAAGACCCCAACGATCATTTCATTAGTGATCAGTTGTTTTACCAGTAATGTCCCCAGGACGGGAATTACCAGAAGCTTAATGACCGAAAAAGTCAACAGCCGAATATCGGTTACCAGTTCTCTCAAGTTGATAGTTGCCAGAGAAGCACCGATAATCATCATGCTTAAGGGAGCGGTCAGATTACTTAATTGATTGATGGCGGCTTCAATAAATCCCGGCACCGATATTCTTCCCATATATGTAACGATTGCCACCAGGCAGGAAATCACGCCCATATTTAAAATCTTTTTCCATTCAAACCGAAAAGTTTCCTGGCCTTCCTTCTGCATAGCAAAAACGCCATAGGTATATATCAGGATGTTGTAGGGTACCAGGAAAAGAGCCGCATATAATAATGCTTCTTTGCCAAAAACCGCGGATATAATCGGGAAACCCATGAAACCGATATTGGAAAAAACCGTCATTGCCCGGTAGACTCCCGCCTGGGGCCCGGCTATTCTTAATAATCGGGAAACCAGCAGGGCGACAATCAGCATCACCGTATAAAAGCCCATTACCATTAAAAAGGTTTCTGCCAGTTCTTTGCCGGAAATATTTTCTTTGCTTAATCCGGCTGATAAAACCATGGCCGGATTAGTCACGTTTACAACGATGCCGGAAAGTTTTTTACAGGTTTCATCGGTTAACATTTCTCTTTTATAACAAACCCAGCCTACAAGCATTAAAATAAACAGGATCAGCATCTGCTGCAGCATAACATTTTCGTCCTTTCATTTATAAAAATGAACCTCACATAAAGATACACCGCATTAATGAAACTGTCAATCTACTCTGAGTAAAAAGAACACCCTCGCGGATGCTCTTTTAAATTATTGTTTTGTAATTCCTAACGTTGATATTAGGGCTTCTTGTAATACCTTTGAATAATTAACACCTGCTCTCTCCGCCTCTTCATTAAGCCACTCGGGAATAGTAAGTGTTTTCTTTATAGCCTTACTTGCATACATTTTTCGATACTCCATTGTATCACACTTAATATAGTTTACAAATTCATCTTCTTTCATATGAGTTTGTTTTAGATCACTGGCTTGAGGAATGCGTTTCTTCTCAGCTTCATACTTATAAAGTGTCAGCGCCAGTACATCCTCTGCCATCTCCATTGCCTCTTCCAATGTTTCTCCACAAGTATAGCAGCTTTCTAAATCATCAAATCTCACAGAATATCCTTCTGTTTCTTTTGTAAATACAGCTGGATAAATATATTTAGCCATTTTTGACCTCCGTCCCTTGTTTTATACGCAGGGAGCCTATTCAATCCCTGCATCCTTTAATATGCTTTTCACTGTTCCTGTTGGAATTTCTTTACTTGAATGTCTCCATACCGGAAAGGTTTTTCCTGTTTTTTCGCTATACCACATATCATGTCGTTTCCCATGCTGTGTTAGATGGCAGTTGTTTTTCTTTAGTATTTTGATTAGTTCGCTTGTTTTCATTCCAAACTCCCTTCCACACTTACACTCTAACACGTATCGATACGTATTTCAATAGTTTGTGAAAAATTCATAATTTCTATACCATCTAAAGGAAAAAAGCGGGCTACTCTCCTCATTTTATTTTTCAAAACTATGCAACACAAAATATGACATAATATAAAAAAGACCCCTGATTTACAAAGGTCTTTTCATGCGGATAACAGGACTTGAACCTGCACGGTCTCCCACCAGAACCTAAATCTGGCGCGTCTGCCAATTCCGCCATATCCGCTCGGTTTTTTACCGTCCTTTATCGTACCATCTCTTGCCCCTGACTGTCAATACCGATATGCTTAATAATCTTATTATTAATTTTGAACATAAATATAATGGTCATGGTAATGGCCACTACCTCCGAAATGGGAAATGCCCACCACACATATTCTACTTTTCCCAGCAGAGACAGCAGAAATGCTGCCGGTACCAAAACCACTAACTGTCTGGCGATGGATACATTCATACTGTACACACCATTCCCCAGGGCCGA
>JAVBUF010000010.1:0-142468 GCA_031555615.1 Lachnospiraceae bacterium
ATCACTCCCGGAAAAGCAGTGAAAGGAATTACTGGCGCATGGACGCGGGATGAACAGCGGACAGCTAAAGAGCAAATATCACAGACCATTAACAGTATCATTACTTTTACTGTTCCCTTGGCTATTTTTGTGGCTGTTTTAGCAGAACCGTTAGTGGAGATGCTGGTGAAAGGTGATGCGGCCATATCGGTAGGATTGGTACAATGCGGAAGCTCTTTAATCGTATTCGGTGTATTTGGCTATTTTTGGATTGGAATAATGAAAAGATTCAATAAAATAAGTCAATTGTTGCTGATTGGCAGCGGAACGCTGATTATCCATCTGGGGGCAATTTACCTTCTGCTTTTCAAAACGGAATTAGGAATCAACGGCGTGGTCCTCAGCAATGTAATTTCCGGATTATGTGTTTCGGCGGCTGGATTTGCAGCAGTGTCAAGGATGATGAAATATCAGGGAGAGTGGATCCGCAGATGTATACGCACCTTTGTTGTTACACTGATTACCGCAAGTATAGCGGGGCTGATCATGTTGCTGCTGAAGACAGCATTATTATCACTGGTAGGTGAAATCATCTGTATCCTGATTTGTCTGCTGATTGCCATACCGGCATATATCATCCTGATGATTCTTTTACGGGGATGGTCAGAAAGCAATTTACTGAAAATGCCTGGAGGAGAATGGATCATCAAACTGGTAAAACGGATGCATTTATTATAAATTCGGTATAGTTCTCCTGATTTTGGAGGATACTATTTACAAACCAATAGTAAGTGAAAGGACTTCTATGAAATTTGTAAAGCGTATCACCGTATTTTTTATTATGCCAATGACGATGTTTGCATGTGGTTTTGCATCCAGTACAGTGATTATGGAATTTTTTTATCCGGGAAGAGCTGTGGTAGAGAATAAAACTGCTTTTATAGATAGTGACATAGCGGATGAGAGTGAATCCTTAACACCGGAAATCATGCCGGAAACAGTGGAAGTTTCCATCAAAAATGAATCATCCATCAATGCAGATACTACGTATATTGTTCAGGAATATAATCGGAATAATGGAGAGCTGAAAGAAGAAAATATCTCAGTGCCGGAAACCTTTGTGGGGATGAACCGGGATTTATTTACCAAAGCGATGGCCGAATTCAGCATATACCCGTCGCTCAAAGAACTGGAGAAAGGTTTTGTGGGCTGCGAAGTGGTTTCTTTTTCGCCGCAAAAGGTAGTTGTCCGTAAAACCTATGAGCTGGCAGAATTAGCAGAAGGTTTTTTCCTGGTCAATGAAAATAATTACATTACTGTGTATTATGGGGATTTGCAGACTGTATATATGAATACCAATATTGGGATGCAGAATCTCTCGGAAGAATTGCAGCAGGAAATTTTATATATTAAGTTTATTGAGACAGAAGAGGAATTGTATGATTTTCTTGAGGCATATTCCAGCTAGAAAGCGGAAAGGAGAGGTGTCGATATGAGTGTGAAAGCGGCTGTTATCGGAGGCGGAGCGTCCGGTATGATGGCAGCACTAACGGCTGCCGCCGGAGGGTGTCAGGTAACATTATATGAAAAGAATGAGCGGGTGGGAAAAAAGATATTAGCTACCGGAAACGGAAAATGTAATTTAAGCAATATGGAGATGGATATTTCTCATTATTATACCAGTCATCCCGATCTGGTGGAAACTGTATTGGAAAAATTTTCAGTTTTTGATACCATTGCTTTTTTTGAGAGTGCCGGGATGATGATCAAAGAAAAAAACGGATATTTGTATCCGGTTTCGGAACAGGCATCGACAGTTTTGGATATTCTGCGCAGGGAATTGCAGACGAGACATGTGAAGGTGTGCTGTGACTGTGAAGTGACGGCTATTGAACATAATAACCATTTTGGTTATTGTATTACGGTCAGCAACAATAATAACAATATGCAGGAAATGTATGACAAGGTGATCGTTGCCTGCGGAAGCAGAGCCGCACAGAAAAAAGAGGAAGGTCAAAGCGGCTACAGGCTGGCCGAATCCCTTCATCACAGTATCGTGCCAATCGTGCCGGCACTGGTCCAACTGCGGTGCAGTGAAGAATATATGAAGGCTTTGGCCGGTGTCAGGTGTCAGGCCAAACTGAGTTTAATAATAAATGGTGAGTGCCTGCAAAAGGAAACCGGTGAACTGCAACTCACAGAATACGGAATTTCCGGAATACCGGTATTCCAATTCAGCAGAGAGGCAGCCTATGCCTTGCTGGACAAAAAAGAAGTAGTGGTGGAAGTGGATTTCTTTCCGGATTACAATGAGGCAGCTTATCATTTTTTTATTAAAAATCGTTATGAAATCGGAAAAGACCAGACACTGGAAGACTTATTACTGGGGATGGCCAATAAAAAGATCAATCAGATTATGATAAAAAAGGCCGGATATAAAGGTACCGATAAGGTTTCCCAGCTTGGGAAAAAAGCAGTGCTGGAAATTTTAAAGGGATACAGAAAATTAAGATTACATATTACAGCAGTAAATTCTTTTGAAAATGCGCAGGTATGTGCCGGCGGCGTATCTTTACGTGAATTGAGTAAAAACATGGAATCATTATTTTTGCCGGGCATGTATTTTGTGGGAGAGCTTTTAGATGTGGACGGCAGATGCGGCGGATATAATCTGCAGTGGGCCTGGGCCAGCGGCTATGTAGCCGGTACCCATGCAGCAGGCACAGAATAATAAAGCCAAGAGGTTATTAAATGCTACGAATTAGTCAGGTTAAGCTTCCGGTAGAGCATACAGAGGAAGATTTAAAGAAGAAAATTGCCAGAATACTGGGGCTGCAAAAAACATCCCCATTTACCTATGAAATTGATCGGCAGTCCATCGATGCCAGAAAGAAACCGGATATTTTTTTCAGTTATATGATCGATGTGGAAACCGGAGAGGAAGAAATTCTATTAAAGAAAATAAAAAATCCTCAGGTTACTTTTCACCAGCCCCTGCGTTATCAGTTTCCGTATTCATGCTTAAAAGACAGCCCCCGGAAGTTAAGGCCGGTTATCATCGGTTTTGGTCCGGCCGGGCTTTTTTGCGGATATATGCTGGCCATAAATGGATTTCGGCCGATTATTCTGGAACGCGGAGAGAGGATAGAAAAAAGGGATTATGATGTGGAAAAGTTTTGGCAGAGCGGCATTTTAAATCCGGAATCGAATGTGCAGTTTGGAGAAGGCGGAGCAGGAACTTTTTCCGATGGTAAGCTGAATACCCTTGTAAAGGATAAAGACGGACGAGGCCGGGCAGTCCTTTCTGCTTTGGTAAGTGCCGGAGCACCGAAAAACATTTTATATGATTATAAGCCCCATGTGGGAACGGATATATTAAAAAAAGTGGTGCTTCTTATGCGGAAGACCATTGAGGAATGTGGCGGAGAAGTAAGATTCGGTCAGAAAGTAACCGGCTTTTTAATTAAGAATAATCAAATTGGCGGAGTGGTCATTAATCATCAGGAATGCCTGGAAGCCCGTCAGGTGGTGTTGGCCATCGGGCACAGTGCCAGAGATACTTTTCAGGTTTTATATGATGCTCATGTGCCCATGGAAGCCAAGGCCTTTGCCGTGGGTCTGCGGGTGGAGCATCCGCAGAAAATAATCAATCAGTCACAATATGGAAGAGACGAACATCCGGCTTTGGGAGCGGCACCTTATAAGGCAGTCAGCAGAAATGTAGAACCATCGGTTTATTCCTTCTGTATGTGTCCCGGAGGATATGTGGTAAATGCCTCTTCAGAAGACGGCCGGACAGCGGTTAACGGTATGAGTTACAGCAGCCGGGCAGGTGAAAATGCCAACAGTGCCATAGTTGTAACAGTAGCTCCGGAAGACTATGGAGATCATCATCCGTTGTCCGGAATCGCCTTTCAGAGGCGGCTGGAGGAAAAGGCATTTACCGTAGGAAAGGGTAAAGTTCCGGTTGAATATTATAAAGAGTATAAACAAAATGTGCTGGGAGAAGGGGAACAGGAACGGTTGTCCACATCCATCATCCCACCGGATTTTGCCCCAGCCATAAAAGGTCGGTGGTGCTTCGCGCCGGTACATGAAATCCTGCCGCCGGCAATCAACCAGGCATTTGTTGAAGGAATGACGGAGTTCGGCAGACAGATCAAGGGATTTGATGATGATCATACCCTTGTGTCAGGGGTGGAAAGCCGTACCTCTTCGCCGGTGAGGATTCTGCGGGATGAAACCCTGCAGTCTTTGGTGAGAGGATTGTTTCCCTGTGGGGAAGGAGCCGGATATGCCGGAGGAATCATGTCAGCCGCCATGGATGGTATTAAAATAGCCGAGGCAGTGGCAAAAAGTTGCATAAATTGTCATGATGAGGTATAATCATAAATTATTTATGCAAATTCAATCAGGGATTTGTGTAGTCAGGAGCATATATGAAAGAAAAAACATTAGACGAAAAAATCGCCAGGATCAATGAGCTGTATCATCGTTCTAAGGCCGAAGGCCTGACCGAAGAAGAACAGAAAGAACAGGCGGCGCTGCGAAGTGAGTATATTGCCAATGTCCGGGCGAATCTCAGAGGGCAGTTGAACAACGTAAATATACAGGAAACAGATGGTTCCGTTACGAATCTGGGTAAAAAGTATGGAGAAAAAAAGACACACTGAAAAGCAGGCTTTAAGAAAACAGTATTTGGGATATCGGGATGCCCAGACGGTGGCGGAGCGGATCCGGAAAAGCCGGCAGATTTTGGCCAGATTGGCGGAGACCGATTTATTTTTACAGGCCGGGCTGCTCCTGATTTACATGGATTTCCGCAGCGAGGTGTTAACCACTCCGTTGGTGGAACAATTACTACTGAAGAATAAAAAAAAGATTTTCTGTCCCAAAGTAATGGGTGAAAATATGGCTTTTTATGAGATAACCCAGATGAATCAGTTGACGGCCGGATGCTGGGGAATACGTGAACCGGAAGAAACAGAAAAGCGAATATTTACGGCAGAGCACTATCAGCGGCATCAGAGTCTGATGATCCTGCCGGGGGCAGTATTTGATCGTAACAGAGGCCGGATAGGCTACGGAAAAGGATATTATGACCGGTTTTTAACATCCTATCCTGATATGCCGACAATTGCCCTTGCATATCATTGTCAAATTGCACCGGCAGTTCCGATGGAAGCGTATGACAGGCGGCCGGATATGATTATAACAGAAAGTGAAACCATAGTGTGAAAATAGCGGAAGGGTATGGTTATAATAATGACAAATTTAAATGAAATGGGTGAAAAAGCGCAGACTGCCGGTTATCAGTTGCAAAAACTGTCGACGGCCGAAAAAAATAAAGGATTGGCGGCGGTTGCCGAGGCATTGATAAGTCAGTGCGACCGGATTCTGGAAGCCAACGGCCGGGATATTGAAAATGCCCGGGCCAATGGTATGCATGCCGGAATGATTGACCGGTTACAGTTGAATGCCGGCCGGGTGACAGCCATGTCCCAGGGATTACAGGAGATTATTGAATTGGAAGATCCCATCGGCGAGAAATTGGAAAGCTTTACCAGACCCAACGGCCTGCGAATCGGTAAGAGACGGGTGCCCTTAGGGGTTATCGGGATAATTTATGAGTCCCGTCCCAATGTCACCGCCGATGCCTTCGGATTGTGCTTCAAGGCTGGTAATGCTGTGATTTTAAAAGGAGGAAGCGATGCCCTTTATTCCAATCTGGAAATTACAGGCGTCATCAGAGAAGCACTGGAAGCTGCTGGAATTACTCCTGATGCCATTCAATTGATCGATTCCACCGATCGCAGCGTCACCAATGAATTTATGAAGCTGAACCGCTATGTGGATGTATTGATCCCCCGCGGAGGGGCGGGCCTGATTCGGGCAGTGGTTGAAAACAGCACCGTGCCGGTGATTGAAACCGGAACCGGTAACTGTCACATTTTTGTAGATGAAAGCGGAAAAATAGATATGGCGGTGCCCATTATAGTCAACGCCAAAACCCAGCGCATCGGGGTATGCAATGCCTGTGAGTCCCTTATGGTGCATGAAAAGGTGGCGGAGGAATTGCTCAGCCGGCTGGTACCGGCTTTAGAGCCTTTTCATGTGGAGTTACGGGGCGATGAAGTGATTTGTAGGATAATACCCGGGTGTACAGCGGCCACCGAAGAGGATTACGCAACCGAATTTTTAGACTATATTTTATCTATAAAAACAGTTTCCGATGTGGAAGAGGCTATTGCCCACATTAATAAATACAATACCAAACACTCAGATGCCATTATCACTGAAAATAAAGAAAATGCTGCTAAATTCATGAATGAAGTGGACTCGGCCTGTGTATATGTCAATGCTTCCACCCGTTATACCGACGGCTTTGAATTTGGTCTTGGGGCGGAGATCGGCATCAGCACCCAGAAGCTTCATGCCAGAGGGCCAATGGGATTAAAGGAATTAACCTCCTACAAATATACAATAGAAGGTGATGGCCAGGTCAGACCGTGAAAATAGACGTAAAAAAATCCGCCGGAATTGACGGATTTTTTCTTTGCATGGGTATATCTAAGGGAGTTTGTCTCACCTTTTTAATGTGATTTTACTTCTTTCCAAAGATTATTATATAGTTCATCCCCGTCGGCGCCCAGATAGTGGAAGGTTTCCAGTCCCTGAAAGTCTGCCAGATTAGGGAAAGCAATTTGGGAATTGCGGATATCCTCATCTTCAATTAAAGCTCTGGCGGCATCGTTGGGTGTGGAATAGGTAATATACTCAAAGTTCTTCAGCGCAATATCCGCCCGGCACATAAAGTCGATAAATTTTTCGGCATTATCAACATTTTGGGCATTCTTGGTGATGACCCAGGAGTCAATCCAGACATTAGTACCTTCCTTGGGAATGACATATTCCAAATCTTCGTTTTCCCGCTGGGTATAAATGGCCTCGCCGGAATAAATCACGCCGATGGCTGCTTCATTGCCGATCATCTTATCCCGGACCTGATCAATGACATAGGCCTGAACAAGAGGTTTCTGGGCAATCAGAGAATTTTTTGCAGTTTCCAGCTCAGCAGGGTCCATGGTGTTGCCGGAAAAGCCGTTGAGCTTCAAGGCCACCATAAAAGCATCCCGGACCGAATCCTGCATCAGGATATTATCGGCATATTGCTCATCCCAGAGTACGGACCAGGAATCCACCGGTTCCTGAACCATAGTTTTATTATAAAGAATACCCACGGTTCCCCAGCAATAGGGCACGGCATATTGGCCGGTAGGATCAAATTCTTTGGACTGCTCCCAATATTGGGCACCGATATTGGCTTTGGCGTTGGGAAGGTTGTCAAAGTTCAGTTCCTGCAGCAGATCATTTTCAATCATCTTTTGAATCATGTAATCGGAAGGACAGACAACATCATAATTGGAAGCCCCGGATTCGACTTTGGGATACATGATTTCATTGGTTTCAAACTCATCATAAATTACTTTGATACCGGTTTCTTCTTCAAAAAGGGAAATGGTATCGGGGTCCATATACTCGCCCCAGTTATAGACGATAACCTCACCATTGGCACCAGACGAATCGCCGCAGCCGGTGAGAAGTGCGGCAGCACTTACAGCTGCTGCCAGAGTTAAAACAATACTTTTTTTCATCATACTCCTCCTCGTAATAAAATTATGCAGTTTTACTTTGTGTTTTGGTACTGGGTGTGCGGTTTACTAAAATCAGCAACAGCAGGACCGTCACAAAAATAATGGTGGAAAGGGCATACATTTCCGGTTTGATGCCTTTTTTGACTTCTGTATATATTTTGGTGGATAAGGTATCCACTCCGGCACCCTTGGTAAAATGGGTAATGATAAAATCGTCCAGTGACATGGTAAAAGCCATCAGAAAGCCGGACAGGATTCCCGGCATGATATCCGGCATGACTACTTTGAAAAAACCATATACAGGGCCGGCCCCCAGGTCTCTGGCAGCTTCATAGGTACTGGGATTAAGCTGCTTCATCTTGGGCATCACGCTTAAGATGACATACGGAATATTAAAGGTGATATGGGAGAGCAGGATAGTGCCATATCCGAATCGCAGTCCCAGGCTGATGAACAGCAGCATCAGGGAAATACCGGTAACAATATCGGCATTCAGCATCGGAATGTTGGTAATACCCAAAACCACGGTGCGCTGGGTTCTGGTCATATTCATAATGGCGATACAGGCAATGGTTCCGATCAGGGTGGCAACCACTGATGAAATCAAGGCAATGGACAGGGTATTGAAAAGTGCCTGCATGATATCTTCATTTTGAAAGAGGGCAGCGTACCACTTTACAGTGAATCCCCCCCATTTTGCTCTGGTCTTGCTGTTGTTAAAGGAAAGGACCACCAAGGTAACAATAGGAGCATATAAAAAGATAAAAATCAACCCGATATAAATTTTCTGAAGACTGTTTTTAATCATAAAAAGCTTCCCTCCCCATCCTTATCAAAGACTGCGGAAACCACCATGTTTACAATAATAAAGAGCATCAGGACAATGGAAAGACCGCTTCCCAGATGCCAGTTTCCGGCCTGGGTAAACTCCTCCTCAATCACATTGCCAATCAGTAAAATTTTGCTTCCCCCCAACAGTTTGCTGATGACAAAGGTAGTCAGCGCTGGAATGAACACCATGGTAATTCCGCTGATCACACCCGGCAGGCTGAGAGGAAAGATAATTTTATCAAATACCTGAAGGGGATTAGCCCCCAGGTCTCTGGCAGCATTAACCACGTTTTCGTCAATTTTTATCAAGGCATTGTAAATAGGCAATACCATAAACGGCAAAAAATTATAAACCATACCAAAAACAATGGCATAGGGCGTATTGATAATATTCAAAGACGGTAAATGCAAAAAAGCCAGCACACTGTTGATAACCCCGGTTTTTTCCAATAATGTCTGCCATGCCAGCGTCCGCAGCAGGAAATTCATCCACATCGGCAGAATAAAGATCAAGACAATAAAACTATGCTGGCTGACCTTGGTACGGGATAAGATATAAGCCAGCGGATAGGCCAATATTAAACAGATAATCGTGGCAATCACGGAAAGCAGAATAGACAGCCAAAGAGCCTTGGCATGTTCCTGTGTCATGATAGCGGTAATGTTTTCCAAAGTAAAAGTCCCGCTTTTATCCACCAAACCATAATAAAATATCATAAAAAGCGGCACAACAATAAAAACAATCATCCAAAGCAGATAAGGTGAACCCAACAGGAACTTCCCGCCTAATTTTTTAGATCTCATATTTCCTCCTGTCTGTGTACTTGAAAAACACCTTAGTATAAATTCTCGTCTTGTGATACGGCCTCCTCATCCTCAGAAGCAGGTTTGTTCATGATCTGGATGTTAAAAGGATCCACCTTGATCCCCACAGGAGTTCCCACGGGAAACATGCCGGTGGACTGAACCAGCCATTCAAAACCGTTGGCCATGACTTCCATTTCATAGTGAACACCTTTAAAAATCAAATGGGAAACCACACCCTGAATAATTCCGTCTTCGGGTTTTACCAGTTCCACATCTTCCGGGCGGATAACCACATCAACCCGCTTCTTTTTGCCAAAACCGGTATCCACACAGTCAAAGCGGGCGCCAAGGATTTCCACCAGCCGGTCTTCGATCATCAAGGCATCGATAATATTGCTTTCACCGATAAAGTCCGCAACAAAGGCATTTTCCGGTTCATTATAGATTCTCTCCGGAGTGCCGATTTGCTGGATATAGCCCTGATTCATTACGACGATGGTATCGGACATGGTGAGGGCTTCCTCCTGGTCATGGGTGACATAGATGAAGGTAATCCCCAGTTCGTTTTTCAGGCGGATCAGTTCGTATTGCATATCCTGGCGTAACTTCAGATCCAGAGCACCCAGGGGTTCATCCAGTAAAAGAACTTTCGGTTCGTTAACGATGGCCCGGGCGATGGCGATCCGCTGCTGTTGTCCGCCGCTGAGGGAATCGGGCATCCGTTTTTCGAAGCCATCCAGGTTCACCAGCTTCAAAGCGTAAGAGATTTTGTCTTCAATATAGGACTTGGACTTGTTTTTGATTTTAAGTCCGAAGGCGATATTGTCTGCAATATTCATATGTGTAAAAAGAGCATATTTTTGGAATACGGTATTTAATTGTCTTTTGTTAGGAGGTAAATTGGTGATATCGGCATCGTCAAAAATAACCCGGCCTTTATCAGGGGTTTCAAAGCCCCCCAAAATACGTAAAGTAGTGGTCTTTCCGCAACCACTGGGACCCAGCAGAGTAATAAATTCATTTTCTCTGATATAGAGGTTTAAATCATCCAGTATAAGTTGTCCGTCAAAAGATTTACTGATGTTTTCCAGATTAATTAATTTCTTTTTCATCTAATAACCTCGCCTTTTATTGTTTAGAAACTGGGAGGACTGCTTACCCAGAGAAGGGAAGCCCCGGTTTTGTCACTTGCTTTTAAATAATGGGTGGTATTGGGGGTGAAATAAAAGGATTCTCCTTTTTTTACCTTGATACTGCGTTTCCCCAATAAAATGGTAATGCTTCCTGACAATACATACCCGAATTCTTCCCCTTCGTGGGGGTTGTCCGGATAGGTGGAGCCGCCGGGGGCAAGAGACAGGCGAATGGGCTCCATAATATTTTTTTGGGCATTAGGGATGATCCATTCGATTTTATTATGCAGTTCTTCATCTATTTTTTCAAAATAATCAACATCACGAAAAACAATCTGTTCTTCGGGGGTGTCGGTAAAGAAATCTTTTAAGTCGGTGCCCAGACTTTGCAGGATATCAATTAAAGTGGCGATGGAAGGGGAGGTGAGATTTCGTTCCAACTGAGAAATAAAGCCCTTTGACAGCTCACAGCGGTCAGCCAGCTCTTCCTGAGTCAAGCCCTTTTGTATGCGTAATTCTTTTAATTTGTTACCGATATCCATAATTTTTTCTTCCTTTTCCCGCAACAAGTAAAAATTAAGTAAAGTTAAACTGAAAGTTTACCAGTACTAAACAAACACCGATATTTATTATACTAAATGTATATAAAAAGTCAATGGTAATTTTTAAAGTGTTATGATAATATAAAAGGCAAGGCAGGTTTGCTGAATAAGATAGAAATATATAAACCATGGAGGAAAAGAAAATGGCTAAAAATAACAAGTATGTGGCATATGTTTCAACATATACTTCCGGAAGCAAAAATAAGTGTGGAATCAGAATATATGATGTGGATGTAGAAAACGGAAGACTGATGGAAAAGGATCAGGTGCAGATTACCAATTCCTCGTACGTCACCATATCCCATAGCCGCAAGTATCTTTATTCCATTACTGATTTTGGGGTGGAAGCTTATGAGATTCTGGCAGACGGGGAATTGAAGCTGATTAATTATGCCTCCATTAACGGAATGAGAGGATGCTATCTGTCCACCGATTACGATGACAAATTTTTGTTCGTAGCCGGGTATCATGACGGGAAATTGACTGCCCTGCGCATTCAGGAGAATGGGGGGATCGGTGATATCACCGAAGAGATTTATCATAAGGGAATGGGCAGTATTGCCGAGCGCAATTTCCGTCCCCATGTAAACTGTGTGAAAATGACCAGGGATAATAAATATTTGTGCGCGGCCGATCTGGGGATGGACCATGTAAATGTTTATTCGTTGAATCATAAAAACGGAAAATTAAAGCTGGTGGATGTCATCAGAAGTGAACAGGAGTCAGCTCCCAGGCATATAAAATTCTCACGGGACGGCAAATATGCCTATATTGTTCATGAACTGAAAAATTATATTGATGTATACCGTTATTGGGAAGAAGAGGATGGAAATCCGGAATTTGAAAAAATTCAGACCATTTCGACTTTAAATGATTACCACGCCAGCGGTTCGGCCGCCAGTGCCCTGAACTTTTCCGAGGACGGATATTATCTGTGCAGTTCCAATGCAGGAGATAACAGTGTAATAGTCTATTCCATCGAAAAGGAGACGGGATTGCTGACAAAGATTTTCTGTCTGCCGGTGAGCGGAGACTATCCTAAGGATGCGGCATTATTCCCGGATAACAAGCATTTGGTATCCTTGAATCATGAATCCAATACCATGACCTTTTTCGGCGTGGACCTGGAAAAAGGCCTGCTTGTTATGAATGGGAAAGAGATAAAGGTGGAACAGCCTAATTGCATTATTTTTCATAAATTGTCTTGAGATTGGACAATTTGGAACAAGTATTGATCATCATGGCGTCTAATAAGGTAAGGGCTGCCATGGCCTCGATGACCACCACTGCACGTGGTACGATAACGGGGTCGTGGCGGCCTTTTACATTTATTGAAATATCCTGGCCGTTTTTGTTGACGGTCTGCTGGGTTGCATAAATAGAAGGGGTGGGTTTGATATGGGCCCGCAGGATAATCTCCGAACCATCGCTGATACCGCCCAAAATTCCGCCGGCATGATTGGTCCGTTTCCGGATTTGGCCATCCTCCATATAAAAAGAATCATTATTTTCCGAACCCAAGGATGTCGAAACCTGGATACCATCACCGATTTCTACAGCTTTAACCGCCCCTACGGACATCAAAGCACCGGCTAAAGCCGCATCCAGTTTATGAAAAACCGGTTCCCCGATACCGGCCGGAACGCCGGTGATCCGGCAGGCCACAACGCCTCCGGCAGAATCAGTATTTTTCATACAATCAGCCAGAAAAGCCAGGGCTTTACGGTCGGCATCGGCATCCGGCATGGCGGTAGCGGTAGTATAGATCGTTTCTTTTTGAAAAAGAGCAGGATCAATGGATACCGGACCGATGGACTGCGTATAAGCCGTAACCGTGATGCCCAATTCCCGTAACAGTTTAGCGGCAACAGCGCCGGCCGCCACCCGTCCGATGGTTTCCCGGCCGGAAGAACGGCCGCCCCCCCGGTAATCCCGGAATCCGTATTTCGCATCAAAGGTATAGTCAGCATGACCGGGACGATAGAAAGCAGCAATTTCACTATAATCACCGGATCTTTGAGAGGTATTGCGAACCAGAAGGGAAAGCGGTGTGCCGGTGGTCATACCGTCAAAAATGCCGGACAGGATTTCCACTGTATCGGCTTCCTTTCTGGGAGTGGAAATAGTAGTCTGCCCCGGCTTCCGGCGATCCAGATAGACCTGGATATCTGCTTCACAAAGAGACAGACCGGCAGGGCAGCCGTCGATGACAACGCCCAGAGCTTGTCCATGGGATTCGCCCCAAGTGGTTATTTTGAATAAAGTGCCGATTGTCGAGCCTGTCATATTTAAAACTCCTTATTTTTTGTTTGTTTTTGTTTGTTTTGGAAAATTATAACCTAAATCGGCAGGAGGCGCAAGAAGGTCGAGGGATTAGGGAAAAAAATATTGTACAAAGTTAGCTTTTATGATATGCTCTATGTTAGTATACTATGTATAAAAATAAAAGTTATGTAAATCAAATCGGGGATATATAAAACGCAAGTAAAAAAAATTAAAGGAAAAAGTGATTTTATACTATAGAAAAATTGTCCGCAGGCACCAATGGCTTCGAGTGCCTGCGTTTATTGTACTTTCAATTGTTCTTTGGCTGTATGGGATCCTGATGAAACTGATCGGCGGCTGGAAGAGATATGCCTTAACCTCTTTTCTGCTGGTGCTGTTTTTGGTGGGGAGCAGTTTTACTTATCCTGTTTTCGGTGAAAAACCGGGATTTATATCGGCTGAAACCAAGCCGGAGGCGGAAGAAGGAATCGGGGAATCCACCATTGAGTTAGCAGTGGAAAGTGCAGTGGGTCCGGAAGAAATGCAGCTTCTGGAAGATGAGGATGTGTTAGACGGATACGAAGATGCGGAGCTTCATGGGGTTGAGGACCTGGATAAATATTCACTGGAAGATATTTTGGATGGAAATAATTTTGATGAAGAAGCTAATGCGGAAAGTATCGAGGAAACAAATGATTTCCTTTTTTCGGCAGACGACTGGCGTTTGATTTTAATCAATAAACAGCATCCGATTCCGGAAGATTATACGTTTACATTAGGAACCATTAAAGGAAGCATGCAGTGCGACGAGCGGATTATCAAAGAATTGCTGGGGATGCTGCAGGGAGCCAAAAATGATGGTGTCAATTTGGTGATCTGTTCTCCTTATCGCGATTTGAACCGTCAGGAGATTCTCTTTAACCGTAAGATAGAGGCCTATATGAAAAAAGGCATGTCCTATCTGGAAGCTTATAAATTGTCTTCACAGGCCGTTACCGTTCCGGGAGCCAGCGAGCATCAGATTGGCCTGGCCATTGATATTATCAGTAATAATTATGCCTCACTGGATGAAGGATTTGCCAATACGGAAGCTGGAAAATGGCTGAATGAGCATAGTCATGAATATGGATTTATCCTGCGCTATCCGAAAGGCAAAGAATATATTACCAGCATTGAATTTGAACCATGGCATTTCCGTTATGTGGGCAAAGAAGCTGCCACGGTTATTTCCCATGAGGGAATCACATTAGAAGAATTTGTTGAAAGTTATTTATAGAATGGAGTTAGGATGTATCGTTTACTGAAACAGGAAGGCCTGGCCAAAAGAGGAGAGTTGACGACACCCCATGGTGTTATTCAAACCCCTGTTTTTATGAATGTGGGAACTGTGGCAGCCATTAAGGGAGCCGTTTCAACAGCAGATCTGGAGCAGATAAAAACCCAGGTAGAGCTTTCCAATACCTATCATTTACATGTCCGTCCCGGCGATGAGGTTATCAAAAAAATGGGCGGACTGCATAAGTTTATGTCATGGGAAAAGCCGATTTTAACCGATTCCGGCGGCTTTCAGGTGTTTTCTCTGGCCAGCATGAGAAAAATCAAAGAAGAAGGTGTTTATTTTAATTCTCATATTGATGGCCGTAAGATTTTTATGGGACCGGAGGAAAGCATGCGGATTCAGTCCAATCTGGCATCCACCATCGCCATGGCTTTTGATGAATGTCCCTCCAGTAAGGCCGACCGCAGTTATGTGGAAGCCTCGGTTCAGCGAACCACCAGATGGCTGGAGCGCTGTATTGCGGAAATGAACCGCTTAAATCAGCAGGAAGATACAATCAATAAGAAGCAGATGTTATTTGGCATCAATCAGGGTGCCATTTTTGCCGATTTACGCCGGGAACATGCCAAGCGGATTGCCGAGCTGGATATGGATGGCTACGCCGTAGGCGGTCTGGCAGTGGGTGAGAGTCATGAAGAGATGTATTATATATTGGAAGAGACCGTACCCTATCTGCCGCGGGAAAAACCTACCTATCTGATGGGTGTGGGAACACCGGCCAATATTTTAGAAGGAATAGAACGGGGAGTAGATTTCTTTGATTGCGTTTATCCCACCCGTAATGGCAGACACGGACATCTTTATACCAACTTCGGTAAGATTAATTTGTTTAATGCCAAATATGAATTAGATGAACGTCCCATCGAACCGGGGTGTGATTGTCCGGCCTGCAGTCGCTATTCCAGGGCTTATATAAGACATTTGCTGAAGGCCAAGGAGATGTTGGGAATGCGGTTATGTGTGCTTCATAATTTATATTATTATAATACAATGATGGAAGAAGTAAGGGAAGCGCTGGATCAGGGAGGCTTTGCCGCCTATAAAAAGGAAAAGCTGAAATATTACCAATAAAAATAAGAATATCATTATTTAGGCTTGTGTTTAAAGTCAATTTTGTGTATTATGTTTTTTAGACAGGAGGAAATGAAAATGGGTATATTATTAACAGGAACAGCGGAAGGAACAGCAGCCGGAGGCACCTTGGTCATGGTCGTTTATGTAGTTTTGATTTTTGGCTTTTTATATTTCTTCATGCTGCGTCCGCAAAAAAAAGAACGTAAAAAAATGGCAGCAATGTTGTCATCTCTGGAAATAGGAGACAGTGTTTTAACCAACAGCGGTTTTTACGGAACGATTATTGATATTACAGATGACACTGTAATCATTGAATTTGGTAACAATAAAAACTGCCGTATTCCTATGCAGAAATCTGCAATCGCACAGATCGAAAAACCGGATGCAGAATAGTGGATTATGTTTAGAGAGGCGCATGTATGCGCCTTTTCTGTTAATTTAAGTTTATATTATTGAAAATGAAAGGATAGGTTAAGGATGGAATTAAAGATAACCTGCATTCCCGGCGATGGTATCGGGCCGGAGATTGTAAATGAAGCCAAAAAAGTATTGAATAAGGTAGCCGGTGTTTACGGACATACCATGAACTATACCGATATCTTAATGGGAGGTGCATCCATTGATGTCCATGGCGTGCCCTTAACGGAAGAAGCAGTACAGACAGCAAAAGCTGCCCAGGCAGTTTTAATGGGTTCTATCGGCGGAGATACCACCACCTCTCCCTGGTATAAGCTGGCGCCGAATCTGCGTCCGGAGGCCGGGCTTTTAGCCATTAGAAAGGCCTTGAATCTGTTTGCCAATCTGCGTCCGGCTATTTTGTATGATGAGCTGGCTGACGCCTGCCCGTTAAAAAAAGAAATCAGTTCTCAGGGGTTTGATATGATGATCATGCGGGAACTTACCGGCGGGCTTTATTTCGGGGAAAGAAAGACCGTTGAAGAAGACGGTGTGCGTAAAGCCATTGATACCCTGACTTACGATGAAAATGAAATCAGAAGAATTGCCATCAAAGCATTTGATATTGCCATGAAAAGAAACCGGAAGGTTACCAGCGTCGATAAAGCCAATGTATTGGATTCTTCCCGACTTTGGAGAACGGTAGCAGAGGAAGTGGCAAGGGATTATCCGGAGGTTACTTTGGAGCATATGCTGGTAGACAACTGTGCCATGCAGTTGGTAAAAGATCCGGCCCAATTTGATGTGATCTTAACAGAGAATATGTTTGGGGATATTTTATCTGATGAAGCAAGTATGGTGACCGGTTCTATCGGAATGCTGGCCTCCGCTTCATTGAATGATACAAAATTCGGTTTATACGAGCCCAGTCATGGATCAGCCCCGGATATTGCAGGCAAGGACATTGCCAATCCCATCGCCACGATTCTTTCAGCGGCCATGATGCTGCGTTATTCATTTGACCTGGATAAAGAGGCCGATGCCATTGAAAATGCCGTTAAGAAGGCTTTAAAAGATGGTTTCCGTACCGGTGATATCATGTCGGAAGGATGCACCAAAGTAGGCTGTTCACAGATGGGAGATTTGTTGGTAGAAAGAATATGTTAAGTAAGAATGGATATTTGAAGGATTGGGAAAACAGAGGTTTTCTGGCCATCCTGGCCGTGCTGTTTTTTTACTATGGCTACCGGCTGTTTGCATTAACGCCATGGTATGATGAACTGTATACGTATTACTGCTTTATCAGTCGGGGACCGGTATATGCGGCGATTCACTGGCCTCTTCCCAATAATCATGTGGGATATTCGGTTTTATCGGGTTTTTTGGATTTGCTGGGGAATGCGGCAATTGGCTTACGGGGAATATCTTTTATCAGTGCGCTGGCTAATGGGTGGCTGATTTATACCATCGGCAAGCGGCATTTAAAACCCGGCTGGTCGCTGGCAACAGTGGTTATCTATATTTCCATGAATCTGGTGAATCAGTTGGCGGTCCAGGGGCGCGGATATACGTTGGCGGTGACCTGCTATCTGTTGGCTCTGTGGATGCTGGATATGATCTGCCGGAATGAAAAGCTCAGTAAATGGCATTACATTGTTTTTGCTTTGGCTCTGACGTTAGGACTATATACCTTGCCAAGCAGTGTTTACTGGGTGGTTCCCCTATGTCTGACCGGGGGGATATACCTGTTAACTTTATGGTTTAGGGAAAACAGAAATGGTGAAGGATTGAGCCGTTTGATCCGGCTGATCCTCAGTTCCATAAGTGCGGCGGTGATGACGGTTGGGCTTTATGCGGTTATCTGGCTGGCCATTGGTTCCAATTTGTTGTCCAAGGACAGTAACACGGTTTATTTGGGACAGACCCATCTGAAGATTATTGTCTCGGCGCCGTTTCAGTCAATTAAAGCAGGGATCGATTATATGCTGTCTATGCCCTATATTCAAAGTGTGGGGCAGGACGGTTTTATAACGAAATTATTTCAATGGTTTATGACCCTCTTTACCTATATGCAAAATGGCCTTGCGGCAGTGATCTTACTGACGGTGTTGGCTGGAAGCATTATTTTGGCAGTGGGATTATTCAGGAAATCAGAACAACAGGATTTGTTTTTAAGTATTTATCTGCTGACTTGTATTTGGGTGCTGCCGGTTGTTTTATTGGTACAGCATACTCTTCCCTATCATCGGGTATTTTCTTTTGTTGGTGTGCTGCTGGCTTTCCTGATTGGTTTTCTCTTACAGAAGCTATGGGCAATATTGTTTAAGGAAAGAGCCAGGACGCATGGCCCGGGGATTGTTGTTATCATAACCCTGTTGGGATTTATCCGGCTGTTTTCTCCGGATTATAATACCCAGTATGCAATGCGGGAATATGAAATACAGGATGCACTGGAACATTCCTCCATTGCCCAGGCAGGGAATCCGTGCGTAACCGACTGTACACAGCAGTATCTGATGAAATATCTGTACGATATGGAATGTGAAAATCAATTGATCGAGGGCTGCGATTTTCTTCTTTTGGATAAGAAGATGGCTGATCCGGATTTTGATGGTTTTGAATGGGAATTTTATCATACATATGATAGCATTCCCTGGGAATATGTTGAAGGAAACATGGAAAAAACATACGAAAATGAAACATTTATAGTATATGAAAGAAAAGTAGCGGAGGTTTCTTAAAATGAAAAGTGATTCAGTGAAAACAGGCGCCCAGCAGGCGCCCCACAGAAGTTTATTCAATGCATTAGGCTATACGGAGGAAGAACGGAGACGTCCCATGATCGGGATTGTCAGTTCCTATAATGAAATTGTTCCGGGACATATCAATCTGGATAAGATTACCGAAGCGGTTAAATTAGGCGTTGCCATGGCCGGAGGTACACCGGTTATGTTTCCGGCTATTGCCGTATGTGACGGAATTGCCATGGGACATATCGGCATGAAATATTCCCTGGTAACCAGAGATTTGATTGCCGATTCCACAGAATGTATGGCTCAGGCTCATGGATTTGATGGTTTGGTTTGTATACCCAACTGTGATAAAAATGTGCCGGGTCTTTTAATGGCAGCGGCAAGAATCAATATTCCCACTATTTTTGTATCCGGCGGTCCCATGCTGGCCGGGGTGGTAAATGGTGAAAAAAGAAGTCTGTCATCCATGTTTGAAGCCGTGGGCAGTGTGGCGGCCGGAACCATGAGTATGGAAGAGTTAACCGAGTTTGAAGAAAAGGTTTGCCCTACCTGTGGCTCCTGCTCCGGTATGTATACCGCCAATTCCATGAATTGCCTCACCGAAGCACTGGGCATGGGATTACGCGGAAACGGAACCATTCCGGCGGTATTTTCGGAAAGAATCCGTCTGGCCAAGCATGCCGGTATGAAGATTATGGAATTAGTGGAACGGGATATCAAACCCAAAGATATTATGACCGAAAAAGCCTTTTTAAATGCCCTGACAGTGGATATGGCATTAGGCTGCTCCACAAACTCCATGCTGCATCTTCCGGCCATTGCCTATGAAGCGGGAGTGGATCTGAATCTGGATATCGCCAATGAACTTTCGTCAAAAACCCCTAACCTCTGCCATCTGGCACCGGCGGGGCATACTTATATCGAAGAATTAAATGAAGCCGGCGGAGTATATGCCGTCATGAAGGAGCTGACCAAGCTGAATCTGCTGCATACCGATTTGATTACCGTCAGCGGTAAAACAGTAGGGGAGAACATTCAGGACGCCGTCAATAGAAATACCAATGTCATCAAAACTGCGGAAGAACCCTATTCCGTAACCGGCGGAATTGCCGTTTTGAAGGGTAATCTGGCCCCCGAATGCGCAGTGGTAAAACAGTCTGCGGTAGCACCGGAAATGATGGTTCATGAAGGCCCGGCCCGAGTATTTGACTGTGAAGAAGATGCTATCGAAGTCATTAAAGCCGGCAAGATCAATCCCGGTGATGTGGTAGTCATCCGTTACGAGGGTCCCAAAGGCGGACCGGGTATGCGGGAGATGCTTAACCCCACCTCTGCCATTGCCGGAATGGGCATGGGAGCCAGTGTGGCATTGATTACTGACGGCCGTTTTTCAGGAGCTTCCAGAGGTGCATCCATCGGTCATGTATCACCTGAAGCCGCAGTGGGCGGCCCCATTGCACTGATCGAAGAGGGAGATATTATCAGCATAAACATCCCGGAAAATCAGTTGAATGTGAAACTTTCCGAAGAAGAGTTGGCCGCCAGAAGAGCAAATTGGCAGCCCAGAGAACCCCAGGTAACCACCGGTTATCTGCAAAGATATAGAGAATTGGTAACCAGTGCCGCCCGGGGGGCCATTCTGGAAATCAAAAAGGAGGCTTAAAATGCAACTGTCAGGAGCAGAAATCGTAGTAGAATGTTTAAAGGAGCAGGGGGTAGATACCGTCTTCGGATATCCCGGCGGTACCATCCTGAATGTATATGATGCCTTGTATAAGCACAGCAGTGAAATCCGGCACGTCTTGACCTCCCATGAACAGGGAGCGGCTCATGCTGCCGATGGTTATGCCCGGGCAACCGGAAAGGTGGGAGTGTGTCTGGCCACCAGCGGACCGGGGGCAACCAATCTGGTAACCGGTATAGCAACCGCATATATGGATTCCGTGCCAATGGTGGCCATCACCTGTAATGTCAATCTTCCCCTGCTGGGCAAAGATTCTTTTCAGGAGGTGGATATTGCCGGCGTAACCATGCCCATCACCAAGCATGGATATATTGTTAAAGATATCTCTATTTTGGCCGATACCTTGCGGAAAGCCTTTGCGATTGTGAAAGAAGGACGGCCGGGACCGGTTCTGGTGGATATTACCAAGGATGTGACGGCAGCTTCATTTGAGTATGAAAAAATGATGCCGGAAGAACCTGAAAGCAGCAGTACCTATTCACCGGAGGATATTGAAAACGCAATTGCCCTCATTAAAAATGCCAAAAAACCATATATATACTTAGGCGGGGGTGCCGTTATTTCCGGAGCAGCCAGAGAAGTCAGGGAATTTGCCCAAAAAATTGCCGCTCCGGTTTGTGATACCCTGATGGGAAAAGGAGCTTTTGACGGCCGGGATGAGTTATATACCGGAATGATCGGTATGCATGGAACCAAAACCTCCAATCTGGGGGTCAGCAGTTGTGATCTGCTGATTGCATTAGGTGCCAGATTCTCCGACCGAGTGGTTGGGAACCCGGACAAATTTGCCTCTCAGGCGAAGGTTCTGCAGATCGATATCGATGCGGCGGAAATCAACAAAAATATCCTTACAGCGGCATCGGTAGTAGGCGATCTGAAAGAAATCCTGAGTAAGCTGAATGCCGGTCTGGAACAGCAGGAACATCCGGAGTGGCTTGCGCATATAAAAGAATTGAAGGAAAAATTCCCCCTGGATTATAATCGGGAAGGATTATCCTGTCCTTTTATTATGGAAGAGATTTATCGTGTCACCGAAGGTAAAGCAATCATTTCTACAGATGTGGGACAGCATCAGATGTGGGCAGCGCAATACTATAAATATACCGAACCCAGAACATTTCTGTCTTCCGGCGGATTGGGAACCATGGGATATGGTTTGGGGGCTTGTATCGGTGCAAAAGTGGGTCAGCCGGATAAGATTTGTATCAATATTGCCGGGGATGGCTGCTTCCGCATGAATATGAATGAACTGGCAACAGCCAGCCGTTATGATATTCCCATTATTCAAGTTGTCATCAATAACCATGTATTGGGAATGGTCCGTCAATGGCAGACACTGTTCTATGAAAAACGTTATTCACAGACGATATTAAGTGATAAGGTAGATTTTTGTATGGTGGCACAGGGCCTGGGATGTGAAGCCATCCGCGTAACCACTAAGGAAGAAGTGGAACCTGCCCTGCGTAAAGCCATTGCACTGGGCAAACCGGTAATGATCGAATGTGTGATTCCTGAGGATGATAAGGTATTCCCTATGGTACCGGCAGGAGCACCTATCAGCGAAGTGTTTGACGGAAAAGACTTACAAAAGTGAAAACTAACAAATAAAGTGAAGTAATTTTATGAAAAATGTGTTAAAAGGTGTTTGTATCGGAGTTGGTATTATCTGTTTCCTGACAGCAGCAATGTATCTGGGATTATCCTGGTATTATATTGGAGAATTCAGTTATAATACCTGGATCAATGGGATCTACTGCACGGGAAAAAGTGTCAATGAAGTCAATGAAGAACTGAAACAGGGATATACTTATGACAGCCTGACGATATTGGACAATGAAGGGAATCGTTATTCTATTTCAGCCGATGTGATTGACTATCACTTTGACTTTGAAGAAAGCCTGGAAAGATATAAAAACCTGCAAAATCCTTATTTATGGATTGATAATCTGCAGGGAGCCAATGGCGAAAAGCATATTTTGCCTGTGGTTCATTATGATGAAACCGCTTTGGAAAAAGAAGTGAAGGCTTTGCCTTTTATGAAGGAAGCCGATGCCATGCGCACCAAAGTAGTGGAAATCAGGAAAACAAATTCAGGATATGTACTGGTAAATGAACGGGAAAATGTCCTGAACCAGGAGAAAGCCCGGGAAGTTATTTATGCGGCGGTAGATCAGTTTGAGCCGGAAGCAGATTTACAGAAGCTGGATTGTTATGAAGATCTGCCGATAAATGAAAAGATGAAACAGGAAATTGCTTTGTGGCCCAAAATTCAGGAATTTCAGGACTGTAAAATCGTTTACAAAATGGGCGAAGAGCTGATCCCGGTGGATGCCTCTGTGGTATGTGATTGGTTCCTGCTGGATGATGCCGGCAACTTTATTTTTGATGAACAGGGTAATCCGGTGTTGGATGAAGAAAAGCCGGAAATGTTTATTACAAAACTGGCTGAAGAGTATGATACCTTAGGAGGGCCAAGAGAATTTCAGGCAACAAGAGGTGAAGTTGTAACGGTAACCGGCGGGCTTTACGGCAATCAGCTTGATCAGAAAGCGGAAAGTGCTTATTTACTCCAGGCATTTTTGGAAAAGCGGGAGGAAATACATACTCCGGAATACATCCAAAAAGCCCTGTATCAGGGAAAGGATGATATCGGTGATACCTATATTGAAATAGATATGACCGAACAGATGATGTATTACTACGTCAAAGGAGAATGCGTGATCGAAACTCCCGTGGTAACCGGAAATACCTCACTGCGAAGAGGCACACCGGTAGGCGTGAATTTTGTATATGCGAAGCAGACTAACAGGATTTTACGCGGTGAGGATTATGCCTCCCCGGTAAAATTCTGGATTCCGGTAAAAGGAGCGGTGGGAATTCATGATGCCTCCTGGCGGAGTAAATACGGCGGTGAGATTTATAAGACCAATGGTTCCCATGGATGCATCAATACCCCTTATGATGCGGTAAAGGAATTATATGAGTTAGTCGAAATCGGAACCCCTTGCATTATGTTTTACTAGAGGAGTTTTTCCTGATGATGTTATTTTAGTTGACGAATAGATACATTAAGGGTACAATATTTTTCAGAGTTTGTACGTATAGGAGGAGAGAATCGTGTCAAGAGTTTACAATTTTTCAGCAGGACCGGCTGTATTACCGGAGGAAGTATTAAGGGAAGCAGCAGAAGAGATGTTAGACTATAAGGGATCGGGAATGTCCGTAATGGAAATGTCACACCGTTCCAAAGTTTATGATACCATTATCAAGGAAACAGAAGCAGATTTACGGGAACTGATGAATATTCCCGATAATTATAAGGTGCTTTTCCTGCAGGGCGGTGCCAGTCAGCAGTTTGCCATGATTCCCATGAACCTGATGAAGAATCGGAAGGCAGCTTATATCGTGACCGGTGAATTTGCCAAGAAAGCCTATGAAGAAGCACAGATTTTCGGAGAGGCAGTGGCAGTGGCATCTTCCGCTGACAAGAATTTTTCCTATATTCCCGATTGTTCGGATTTAGATATTCCGGAAGACGCGGATTATGTATATATATGTGAGAATAATACCATTTTTGGTACCAAATATAAAGAACTGCCCAATACCAAAGGGCATACTTTGGTTGCGGATGTATCCTCCTGCTTCTTATCGGAGCCTATCGATGTGACCAGGTATGGGGTTATTTACGGCGGTGTGCAGAAGAATATCGGACCGGCCGGGATGGCCATTGTAATTATCAGAGAGGATTTAATTTCTGATGAATGTCTGCCGGGAACACCCACGATGCTCAAATATAAGGTTCATGCCAAGGCGGAATCTCTTTATAATACGCCGCCGGCATATGGCATCTATATTTGCGGTAAGGTATTCAAATGGCTGAAGAAAAATGGCGGTTTGACAGCCATGAAGGAATATAACGAGAAAAAAGCCGCTATTCTGTATGATTTCTTAGACAGCAGCAGTCTTTTTAAAGGTACCGCACGTTCCGAAGACCGTTCCCTGATGAACGTGACATTTGTAACCGGTTCGGCAGATTTAGATGATAAATTCGTCAAAGAAGCGAAAACCGCCGGTTTTGATAATCTGAAAGGTCACAGAAGTGCAGGCGGTATGCGAGCCAGCATTTACAATGCCATGCCCATTGAAGGAGTAGAAAAGCTGGCAGCATTTATGAAAGAGTTCGAAGAAAATAATAAGTAGAAAGTGAGAAAGTCATGTTTAAGTATCATTGCCTAAATCCTATTGCTGATATAGGTCTTGTCAGATTTACGGACAAGTATGAAAAAACTGATAAAATTGAAGAAGCACAGGGAATACTGGTAAGAAGTGCTTCCATGCATGAGATGGAATTACCGGAAAGTCTTTTGGCTGTTGCCAGGGCCGGTGCCGGTGTTAACAATATTCCATTGGATAAATGTGTTGAAAAAGGTATCGTTGTATTTAATACTCCCGGAGCCAATGCCAACGGTGTAAAGGAATTGGTTATCGCCGGTATGCTTCTGGCATCCCGTGATATCGTAGAAGGCATTAATTGGGTTGAAGCCGAGAAGGATAATCCTGATATCGCTAAGGAAGCGGAAAAAGAAAAGAAGAACTTCGCCGGTACGGAGATCCAGGATAAAAAATTAGGTATTATCGGTCTGGGTGCCATCGGTGTGAAGGTGGCCAATGCCGCCAAGCATTTGGGCATGGAAGTGTACGGTTATGATCCTTATGTTTCGGTAGATGCAGCGTGGAATTTAAGCAGAGACGTAAAACATGTTATCAATGTTGATGAAATATATGAAAATTGTGATTATATAACCATTCATGTACCCCTTATGGATGCTACCAGAGAGATGATCAACGAGGAAGCTATATCCAAGATGAAAAAGGGTGTGGTTATTCTTAATTTTGCCAGGGATCTGCTGGCTAATGAGCAGGATGTTCTGGCAGGGATAAAAGCCGGCACGATTCGGAAGTATGTAACTGATTTCCCTAACCCGGTAACCGCCGGACAGGAGGGATGTATCGTTGTACCTCATTTGGGGGCATCTACCGAGGAGTCGGAAGATAACTGTGCAAAAATGGCAGTTAAGGAATTGATGAATTATCTGGAAAACGGAAATATTATTAACAGTGTAAATTTCCCTAATTGTGATATGGGCATTTGTAATCAAAAGGGGCGTGTTGCCATTTTCCATGAAAATAAAGCCAATATGATTACGAAGTTTACAGCCTTTTTCGGCGATCAGAGCATCAATATATCGGATATGATGAATAAGTCAAAAGGTAATTATGCTTATACCATGATTGATATTGAAGCAGAGGCTACGGCTGATACAGTTGCCAAGCTGGAAGCGATTTCCGGTGTTTTGCGAGTAAGAGTAGTGAAATAAAAAAGCGAGTCAAGCTCCCAAAGCGAAAACTCGCTTAGAAGAACAAGACAAAATATTTGTCTGAGCGTTCTTCCGAATGAAGAGAAATTGTACGTTAAATCTCCCTAGTGACCAGAATCTGGTTCATTAGGGAGATTTTTTTAGAATGCGTCATCTAAGCGGCCCTGAAATTCCTGTTCCCGTGAAACGGCTGCTTCACTTGCCAGATCCATGTATTTGATGAAGATATCTTCCAATGGAACATGTTCTTCTGCAGCGATTTCCTCCATGATGGGGCGGAGTTTGTCCAATTGAAAGGAGATGGGTGTCTTCTGGGGATCAATATCGGCCAGCACCTGATCCGCGTATACGTTGATTCTTTCTAAAAGTTTTTGATCTTTTTCGTTCATGATAATTACCTGCCTCTTTATTTGTCAAAATTATTTTACCACTTGATGCTTGTGCTGTATAGGTATATTTGTTAAAATAGCATTATCAGAATGTGGAGGTAACAGGTGTGAATAATAGATTGTATAAATTAATGAATTGGCCCAAAATAGAAGGAATCATTTACTCGGAAGAGGATCATCCACATGATATATTAGGACCGCATATAGCGGGAAACAGTACGTTATTGCAAACCTTTCAGCCAGGTGCAAAAGGGATTGAAGTAGTAATAAAAGGGGAAAAAGAAACATATAAAATGGTGATGGCAGATGAAGAGGGATTCTTTGCCTGTTTAATTCCGGGGAAAAATATCGGCAAATATACATATCGGATTAGTGATGCGGATAAGAATATTTGTGAGGTTAAGGACGCTTACGCGTTCCCGTCGCAAATAAGCGAAAAAGATATGGATAAATTTGAAGCCGGTATCCATTATACCATTTATGATAAATTAGGTGCGCATCCCCTTACCATAAACGGTATTAAGGGTGTTAATTTTGCCGTTTGGGCACCCAATGTCATCCGGGCCAGCGTAGTGGGTGACTTTAATAAGTGGGATGGCCGGGTACACCAGATGAGAAGGCTGGGGGACAGCGGTATTTTTGAGATTTTTATTCCCGATGTAAAAGCAGGGGATACTTATAAATTTGAATTGAAGGTAAAGGGCGGGTTGACCTATATGAAGGCCGATCCCTATGCTTTTGGCCAGCAGTTACGTCCGGAATCCGCATCTGTGGTGCGGGATATTAAGCAATTTCAATGGGAGGACTCCGACTGGCTAGCCATCAGAGGTGCAAGACAAAGTGCCGCCGCACCGATCAGTGTGTATGAATTGCATCTGGGATCCTTTAAGAGACCGGACGGCGAAGAAGAGTTTTTAAATTACAGAGAATTGGCACCGGCGATCATCGAGTATGTAAAGGAAATGGGCTATACTCATATTGAATTGATGCCGGTGATGGAACACCCTTTTGATGCATCATGGGGATATCAGGTGATTGGTTACTATGCTCCCACATCCCGATACGGAACAGCAGAAGACTTCATGTTTTTCATGAATGAGATGCATAAAGCCGGTATTGGCGTTATTTTGGACTGGGTGCCGGCTCACTTTCCCAGAGATACGTATGGTTTATCCAACTTTGACGGTACATGTCTTTATGAGCATTTAGATCCCAGAAAAGGTTTTCACCCCCATTGGGGAACCTTGATCTATAATTATGGCCGTCCCCAGGTATCCAATTATTTAATTGCCAATGCCCTTTACTGGGTGGAGAAATATCATGCGGATGGTATCCGTATGGATGCGGTGGCCTCCATGCTTTATCTGGATTATGGAAAAAAAGACGGAGAATGGGTTGCCAATATGTACGGCGGTAACGAAAATCTGGAAGCAATGGAATTTCTCAAGCATCTGAATTCCATGATGAAGAAACGTAATCCCGGTGTACTGATGATTGCCGAGGAATCCACAGCCTGGCCGCAGATTACGGGAGAACTGGAGGACGGTGGTTTAGGATTTGATATGAAATGGAATATGGGCTGGATGAACGATTATCTCCGCTATATTAATTTTGACCCTTATTTCCGGGCTCATCACCATCACGAGCTGACTTTCAGTATGATTTATGCGTACAGTGAAGACTTTATGCTGGTTTTTTCTCATGATGAAGTAGTCCATGGGAAATCATCCATGATCGGTAAAATGCCTGGTGAAACGGCCGATAAATTTGCCAATCTGCGGTTAACCTATGCTTATATGATGATGCATCCCGGTAAGAAGCTGTTATTTATGGGGCAGGATATTGCTGAATTTAAGGAATTTGATGAGAAACGGGAAGTGGAGTGGTCACTGCTGCAATATCCTGATCATAAGCAGCTAAATCATCTGGTTCAGACCCTGAATCATTTTTACCGGAAAAATCCGGCCTTGTATGCTTTAGATACCAATCCTGACGGATTCCGGTGGATTAATTCTATTTCGGCGGAAAAATGTATGATTTCCTTTATCCGGCAGACCGGAAAAGAAGAGGAGATGTTGGTTGTCGTAGCTAATTTTGCCAATGTGAAGCAGGATTTTACGATTGGAGTACCGGCAGAGGGCAAGTATAAAGAAGTTTTCAATACAGATGCCAAAGAATTTGGCGGAGAGGGCAGGATCAACAGCCGGGTTAAGGTTACTGAAGAGATGGAAGCGGATGATTGTCCTTTTTCCTTTAAAATGACCAGTGCACCTCTTTCTCTCAGTGTTTTTGGTTATACTCCTTTTAATGAAGAAGAGTGGGAAGAAATCCGTAAGAAAAAAGAAGAAATGATCAAAAAACAATTGGAGAAGGAAAAGGAAGCCGCCGAGAAAAAAGCGGCAGCCGAAAAAGCAGCGGCTGAAAGAAACGCCAAAGCGGAAAAGGAAGCTGCAGAGCGTAAAGCGGCCAGGGAATTAGAAAAACTAAAAAAGAAAGAAAAAGCTAAATGATGCAAAATATATTAACAGTGATAACGGAAGATGAAGTGATTAAAATAGGAGCTATCCAGCAATATCTGGATGAATTGCCGGAAAAGGCCCTGCACTTGGGAATACGTGCGGCACTGGCCCTGATATTTTTCCTGCTGGGTATGCAGGTAATCAAATTGATCCGAAAAGTGGTGCGAAAGTCACTGCAGCGCGGGCAGGCGGATACCGGAGTGACACATTTTCTTGATTCTTTTTTAAAGGCAGTGCTGTACATTGTGTTATTTTTCCTGATCGCTTCGGGGTTTGGATTGGATGCTACCAGCGTGGCGGCGGTTCTGGGGTCTGTAGGTGTGGCCATCAGTTTGGCGGTGCAGGGGAGCTTATCCAATCTGGCAGGCGGTGTGCTGATCATGCTGTTGAAGCCTTTTAAGGTAGGGGATTATATTAAAGAAGATACCAAAGGCAACGAAGGCACTGTGATCGTAATCGATATTTTTTATACAAAGCTGCAAACAGTGGATAACAAAATTATTGTTTTACCCAACGGTACGCTGGCCAACAGCAGCCTTACCAATGTGACGGCCTGTAACGAACGCCGGCTGGACTTTAAGATTGCTATTTCTTACGAAACAGACCTTGGCTATGCCAAATCAGTAGTGCAGAAAGTACTGGATGATGACAGGGCGACTATGAAGGACAAAGAGCGTGTTGTATATGTGGACGAACTGGCTGCGGGCTGGGTAAATGTAGGGGTGCGCTGTTGGTTTTCCATGGAGGATTACTGGGACGGGAAATGGCGGATTACGGAAAATATTAAATATGCATTGGATGAAGCCGGAATAGTCATTCCATGTACCAGGATTGAAGTTTACGGCGGGCAAGGAAGAGAAGTTGTAAAAGCACAAAATATTGAAATTTAGACTTGCCAAATAGGGGATGAGACAGTATAATGAATTTTGTGATTGCTTCCGTGGCTCAGTTGGTAGAGCGACGCATTCGTAATGCGTAGGTCAGGGGTTCGAGTCCCCTCGGGAGCTTTGATATTAAGAAAAGGCATATTTCTCCGGTGATGAGAGGTATGTCTTTTTTCTTTTTCTGATATTGGCCTATGTTGCGCTTGTATGAGTAAATAATAAATGCTATAATCGATGAAAGGGAAGGTGATGATATGGGTTTGTCAAACGAAGGTTTATTAGCAATATCAAGTTTAATGGATACTAAATTGCAGCCGATCAAAGATGAATTAAAGTTGATAAGGGTAGATTTGCTGGAAAATAACGTCATTCCACGGTTAAATACGATTGAAAACTGTTATTTGAGTACGTATGACAGATATACAGTAAATGCTGATAAAATGGAGGCGGCATTAGCAGACATTACATAGCGAAAAGCTGCAGAAAATATCATAATTTACGATTAATATCAGAGCATCCAAAAGGGTGCTCTAAATATTTCATGCTGACACCTTTATTATTAGAAGAAAAATCATGGAAATATGTTGATATTATTATCAGTGGTTCTCAATCTGATTTGATTTCCAATAATCTCATGATTCATATTCCTGCATTTGAGCAATAAAAGCATATATGAAAACCGGGTTTAAAAAGTCTGACAAATCGGCAAAAGCCGTATGGTTCAGCAGTTTTTACCACACTTGAAGAAACAGCAAGAGGCTGCCGTTATTAGTGTTTCTGAGGGTCTTATTCATAAGCATTGCGTTACTTATGACAGCTGGCAGGGAATATAAAATCATATAAGTATTTTATTTTATAAGCAATGCCGAACGGCAAAACGTAATTTTCGGGGTGCTTTTCAATCGAAAACCACATTGTTCGAATAAAGCGAGGCTTTTCAGAAAAGCAGATTTACTGACATGACCCTTAGGTTCCACGAACAGTAAAGAACCTTCGTGACGTAGGGTTTCAAAAATCTCTTTTGTAAAACGTTTCTGATCATGAACCTCATGCATAACCTTGAGTACCATTACAAAATCTATCGTACCAGCATACTCATTTAGACAAAGGGTTTCCTGTTCGCAAGAGTGAGGTATGATCCACTCACTTACATTTGCTTTTTGTGCATTTTTTAACATACCGGTAAGCATCTTTTTCTGCAGATCTACAGCAATTACATTGCCATTCGAGCCAACCAGCTCAGCAGCAGGAATGGTGAAGTACCCCATGCCACAGCCGACATCCAGCGCAACCATGTTTTTTTTGAGATAAGGGCTTAATATCTGGAGTGGTGGATGGATTAGTTTGCGAGCGTTCCGGTTTAATATGTAACCAACCCACCATGGGCAAGTAGTTTTTTTAGTCATAATTATTCTCCTTACTAAATGTCACACTTGCGACATTTCATGTTTCAAAGTATAATAGACATATGTAGAATCGTCAATAAGGTGAGAACAAGTGCTACAAAATAGTGGAAGTGTGACAGGAGAACAAGGAATGCCAAAAAAGACAGATGCACAAGTACTTCGATCCAAAGAATGGATGTTGGAAGCTCTAATCACTTTAATGAGCGAGAAGGAGTTTGAACAAATTACGGTTTCAGAGATTGCGCAGCGTGCGGGGTTGGATAGGCGTACTTTTTACCGACATTTTGGATCTAAGGAAGAAATACTTGCAGATTATATCCAAAAATTAGGTGCACTATATGAGGAAACCTTACGAAAAAGCAGAGCAATGAATACCTATTCTATTGTTCTGGCTTTTTTTACGGTGTGCGAACAAAATGGGGAACTGTTAAATTTGCTGCATCGTCATCGCCTTCTGCCTTTGCTGTTATACGAGCTAAACAGTTTGTTTGCACAAATGCATAATAAATATCATATAGGCGAAGATATCTATGCCTCATTTGATCAGGAATATGCTTTATCATACCATGTAGGCGGCTTTTGGAATGTGCTTGTTATATGGCTTTCCAATGGAATGACAAAGAAACCGGAGGAATTGGCGACGATGATAGGGCATATGCTGCCAGAATTTATATGAACAAGTGGTTAATAATCATAGATGACCCAGTTGCACAAAGGGATGTTTGAATTCATGCTGGCATAATATTTTAAGAAATTATTATACTTATCAACAGCCACAGGTCAGGGGTTTGCGTCCCCCATGAGCTTTGAAATAAAATGGCGTACTTCTTGGAATTCTAAAGGTGTATGTCTTTTTTGTATACAAATAATATGATATAATAATGCAAAACTGACGATTAACATAACAACTGCTGTCAGCTTCATAAAGAGCACGGTCAATGAGACGCTTGATCCTTACACTTATTTCACTTCTCCCGATATTCGGCACAGCACTCTATTTTGTTTCAATACCAAACGACCGCATACCGCAGCCGTTCAGAGTTGCGTTGCTTACAGTTATTTTGGGAATTATATTTGCAATGTCGCTGTATCATTTTTACCTGTATGCATTCACGGCGAAAGAGCCGGCTTATCTGATATACAGCGTTTTCACACTTCTGGTAACGGTACGGTTTGCAACAGCTCCCGGCGGTTTTGTGGAAATTGTCGTGCCCGAACATACCACCGCTATCTATCATTTGTCGGAAGTTTTGCTGGTGGTATTTACTATTTTCGGCATGTGGTTTGCGCATGCAGCCCTGGGGATCAAATGGGGGGGACTTCCGACACGTATTGTATACATTGTCACACTCGGGCTTCCGCTTGTGATGGCGGTTATTACCGGGCGGACTGTCGGAACATGGTGGATTTCGCTTGGTGTGGTTCCGCATATTTTTATTTTGGTTAAAGGTTTTCGCAGCAAGCATTGTCGGGCTAATCCATATGTTATATTTTTCCTCTGCGTAGAATTTGTATTTTTTATTTACCCATTTTTGATGCTGATCCCTGTAATGCGGATGCTTTATATGCCGATTGTTCCGCTCTGGCTGTTATTTACGCTTGTGCAGGCGGTGCTTCTTTCGCAAAGCTACGGGGAGGCGAAACAACGTGAAAAGGAGCTGACTGAAGAAAAAATCCTGCTGGAAAGCCTGAATCGGACGAAATCAGAGTTTTTCGGTAATGTCAGCCATGAAATGAAAACCCCCTTAACCATTATTGTTACAGATATGGAGCTTGCGGAGCAATTTATCGACGAGGGAAACCTTGAAGCGGCCAAAGAATTGCTCCATGAGGTGTGCCAAAAAGCTATGCAGACAGCGGATATTGTGACTGATGCGCTGGCATTCACACGGGGGCAGGAAACAGCAAAGTCGATGGAACCTTTTGACTTCGGCGATGTCATAAAAACCACCCTTGCTGTATTTGAACCCCTTATAAAAAAGCAGGGGAACATGCTTGTACAGGACATTGAAGGACTACCGCCGCTGGACGGTAATGCGAGCATGCTGGCAGATGTGCTTATCAATCTATTATTCAATGCCAATCGCCATACGCAGGGTGGCATAATTAATGTAAAGTGGAAAATGAAAAGCGGAAAACAATGCCTGTCCGTTTGTGACAACGGTTCGGGCATATCGCCTGAATTGCTGCCTCGTGTATTTGAACGTGGGGTTACGGATGGAACTGGCACAGGTCTGGGACTGGCTATTGTAAAAAGGGTTATGGAATTGCACGGCGGAGAAGCTTCGATTAAAAGCGAGGTCGGTAAAGGCACGACAGTGACTCTTGTGTTCCCGCCTCTTACGGAGGAAAAGATATGACCAGAAAAAAAATCTTGCTTGTGGAGGATAACCCTGAAGTTATGCGGAACAACACGATGGCGCTGAAATCACGCGGCGCGATTGTTTTGTCAGCATCAACACTTGAGGGGGCACGCATTCTTATCGAAAAAAATCTGTTTGATGCAGCGGTGCTGGATATTATGCTTCCGGACGGCTCGGGACTCGATTTTCTGCGTGAGATACGTGCTGTTTCTGACTTTCCGGTTTTGCTATTGACGGCCAAAGGCGATTCCCAGGACATAGTTAAGGGGTTGTCTCTGGGTGCGGATGATTACCTTGTCAAGCCTTATTATCTCAATGTATTCACAGCACGGATTGATTCGCTCCTGCGACGTGCAGGGAAGGTCAGCGAACGTGTTTGGATCGGCTCTCTGCGTTTCGATTTGTTAAGCAGCCAGGCTTTTTTGGAAGGTACGGACTTGCTGCTGACGCAGAAGGAATTTGCCCTGTTGCTTTTACTTGCTCAAAACGAAAATAAAACCCTTACGGCGGAGTACCTCTTTGAAAAAGCGTGGGGACAGTCGATGAGTGAGGATACTGCTACGTTTAAGGTTCGTATGTCAAGCCTGAAGAAAAAACTTGCCGCGGCGACGGGGAATATTCTTATTGAAACCGCGCGCGGTGAGGGATACCGCCTGACAATGTTGTGAAAAATATCGCAGTATAAGTAATAATTATGTTACCTTCGTCCTTTTTAAACATTTTGTTTGATAAACTAAGATTGGTTTTGACAGATAAATAAACATTAGGAGGAAATTATAATGAAAAAAAACTTAGTACTCGCGCTTGCGGTAGTGTTTGCGCTATCCCTTACCGCTTGCGGTGCAAAATCGCAGAAGGAAAGTGGATTGCCGCCAGTTGAAGGCGACAGTATCACAGCAGTTGATTATGCGGATGAAAACAACTGGGCGTTGCTGAAGCAAAATCCGGACCAGCCCGTAGATGTATTTATTCTGTACCCAACGATGTATCAGGGGGAAGCCCCGCTTGCCGGTATTGATGATGAAGGAATGCGTGGGCGGGCGGATGACTGGTATATCAGGAATGGCAGCGCCTTTGAAACGGCGGGTAACGTGTATATGCCTTATTATCGCCAGCTTAATGCTGTGTGGGCACTTTCACAGACGCCGGAGGAGCGCAATAAATATGCCAATGGAGCATCTAAAACTGACGTTTTCGCAGCATTCGAATACTACCTGGAAAATTACAACAACGGCAGGCCTTTTATTATTGCATCTCATTCACAAGGCTCAGCGATGGCGATGGAGGTCGTATTTGATTACTTCGCCCAAAATCCTGAAGTTGCGGAACGCATGGTGGCAGCATATATCATTGGTATGAGTATATCGGAAAAAGACCTGGCAAGGAATCCGAACATGAGGTTTGCCGAAAACGCCGATGACACTGGTGTTATTATTTCCTACAATGTTGTGGCACCCGGTGCCGAACCTGCCGCAAACGGAGTGATACTCCCCGGTGCTATGGCAATCAACCCCATTACATGGACAAGGTCAGGCGAGACAGCATCCGCAGAAGCGAACCTTGGTTCCTATATGAATACAGATAATGGTCTTGAAAAGATGATGAACCTTGCTGACGCTACAGTATCTGAACTGGACAATAATATGGAGGTAATCCTTTGTTCTACAGCGGATTATTCAACATATGGAATAACAGAAGAAATGCAGGCGGTTTTTGGGAAAGGTTCGTATCATAACAACGACATCTCATTTTATTACTTTAATCTCCGTGAAAATGCGGAAAACCGGGTGGCAAAGTATCTGGAGAAATAAAACGGTACAAAAATAATATGATGACGGAACTGGGAGAGTACTCATAATGAAAATTAAAAAAATAATACCCCTCATTTTTGCGGTGCTACTGATTGCGTTCATGATGGGATGCGCAGGCAAGCAGAACACAGTCTCTCCCGAAGTGTTATTTAGGGCTGCAGTTTTGGATGCGATGACGATTGAAGAAGACGAAATATTACCGTTGGTGGAGATTACAGCGGACAGCCGGTTTTGCTCATGGGATGAAGAAGGGCGCGTGCTTATGCTGACACATCACCGTTACCCGGACAGCTATATTGCAGGTGAAGAATATAAACTTGCTTACGGCGAGGTGTGGACGTTTACCGACAAAGAAATCATCCGGTGGTATCAGGATCATAGAAACGGTGTAGACGATTGGCCGCTCCGGTTCAAGCAGCTTATCGGACTGCCTCCGGAAAAAGCATATACGCACTTCAGCGCATTATGGGTTTATCCCGATGATATAATCCGACCTGGCTACCAATGGAAGCTGACCGATACATTGGGGACGGCGTCATTTGTTGAGGAACCTGGTGAAGAATATAAAACATGGTTTAACAGCAATATTATCTATTCGTATTTCGACTCGGCATATCCATGGACACGGCTTGGATATACCTACGATTGGGCGGCGGACAGCGGAGAATACGGTCTTTCCGAGTTTCTTGTAAGACAAGACGCGGTAACAGCAGTGGAATTTACCATGACTACAGGTGAATTTTTAGCTTGGCTGGAAAATCAATAAAATTAATAAAAATATTATGCACAAATGTATTCAACTTTATAAATAACCACCGGTCAGGAGTTCGCGTCCCCTCGGGAGCTTAAGACTTGATAAAAGGCATATTTCTCAATGAGAGGTAATGCTTTTTTCTTTGTTTTATTGCAATATAGAAATACATTTAAAAGAGTGCTATAATATATGAAGAAAAGCGGCGAGTTGTTATTTATTGGAAGAATACATGTCCCATTATGGGGCGAAGATTATGGGCACTTATGACAGATATACAGTGCAGTGGGAGAAATTATATGGAAAATGTTTTATTATATCATGGAAGTAAGGAAATAGTAAAATATCCGGAAATTCGATTGGCTCAATACAATAAAGACTTTTATTTTGGTTTTTACTGTACAACCATTCCGGAACAGGCAGAACGATGGGCTACAAGAATGGGGAAATCGGGTTATCTTAATATATATGAGTTTAATCAAAATGTTGATTTAAAGCATTTAATATTCTCAGAAATGACTGAGGAATGGCTTGAGTTTATTGTTCGGTGCCGTCTGGGCAAGGCTCACAACTATGATATTGTTGAGGGGCCCATGGCAAATGACACAATATTTAACTATGTTCAGGATTATGTAGACGAAAAAATAAGCAGAAATGCCTTTTGGGAACTGGCAAGATTTAAAAGACCGACCCATCAAATCAGTTTTCATACCGTTTCAGCCTTGTCCACCTTAACATATATAAGGAGTGAAGAAATTAATGGAAAAAAATAATAGTGCTTTGTTTTATACATGTAGCTTAATAGAATACTTGGGAAGAAAAACAAAAAATAAGCGAAATGACATTATTAAGGTACTGGGAAATGAAGGTGTCAGCCGGATTTATGAATATTCAGATGTATTTCACTGTGAACCGATAGAAAAGGTGGCAGATGATTTTATCCAGGAATACCAAATACCAAATGGAGAATTTGATAATGTTGCTGAATGCCGCTATCTGGTTCCCAGTTACTGGGATATCGGGGCTGTTTTTGAGCGAGTTATTGAAGATTCCTTCGAAGATAAGGATGTAATAAAAGGAATTATAGAAATTTTTCAATCATGGATAGAAGAGAGCATTTCTGATTATAATACAGATTTCTACTACCAGTCTAGAGACTATATAGCGGCATGTTATAAGGAAGGAAAAGTGCTGGAATAACCTTTATTAAAATCAGACCACTTATTAGCAATTAGTCATTGGAGTATTACTAAGAAGACATTATAACTATAAGGAGAAAACGAAATGAATCAAGAAAGGAGGAACACGCTCACAATTATACTGTTCATAGTTTATATAATGCTGTTAATAGGAATTATCCTTTTCAAGCTACCATTTTATTCCCCTTATATATCAGATGGAACACGAGTAATAAACTTAATTCCGCTACAAGGATCTTTCGATGAAAACGGAAGTTTAGTCTTACGAGAAATTATTGATAATATACTTATCTTTATTCCATTTGGCATCTATATTTGTTTATTAAAAGAAAAATGGTCTTTGGGAAAGAAAGTTTTAATAATTATATTGCTGACTTTGGCGTTTGAAGTTACACAATTCGTTTTCGCAATGGGAAGAAGCGATATTACAGATGTACTTGATAACACGCTCGGCGGAATGATTGGTATTGGGATTTATGCTTTGCTGCGAATAATTTTCAAGGAAAGAACAACTAAAGTAATCAATGTTTTTGCATTGATAGTGACGGTGATTATTGTATTACGTTTTGGACAACTTTTTTATTTTAGTCATTTTAGCATGAGGAGACTGCATTCCTAATGCGGCATCCAAACCACTAGCTTTACAGTCGATTCCTGCTATACAAAAGTTTTTAGAAGAAGGGCGGGAGAGTGGATTTTTGCCGCTATTACCGCATTGGTTATAGTAACATGCTAAATTACCGTGATGGTTATAACATAGACACATCAAAAGCTGAAAGAATGTATTACCGGTTTTCCAGTTGAACCTGTTACCGTTGGCGGAAATAAATTACTCATAATGTATCATCTTTTATCTTTGATAGATAGTTTAACATAGAATGCTCAAGTTTATGATCGTATGCAAAACCAAAATAATTACCAACATGGGAAGCTGTTGCTTTAAACAAATCACAGCTAGAGAAAATGGCATTCCAAAAATTAATATAGTTGCTGTCAGAATATGATTTTGCATATAGGTCATAAAGCTCCTCAGGCAAATATTTTTTATAGTATTTACCCCTTTTTCCTGTTGAAACAGAAAAATCCGTTAGTGTGCCAATATACCAATCGATCATCTGATCAAGCGTTAATCTTATGAATTCATTATATGATCCCATCGCAAAGGGTAATTCGTCGCGTGCGATCCCCTTTGCCACATAACTCAAAAACCACCAAAATCCATTGCAACAAGCGGCATATTTTTCTTCACAGGGTTTTGCAATAACATATCCTTTTACCAACGGCAGTTTTTCTGGTAAACAGCCATCTTTATCCAGTAATATTATAGTATCTTTTTTGTCGGTGTAATTCTTCAGCGCCTCATCCTTAACCTCCATCACTAAATCAATTCGGTCGTCATTCTCAAGCAATATGCTCCAAACATAGCGGCGTGTAAAATCAATTGATTCAATGTCTATATTAAACTGGGTTTGATTCCAAAGTCCTTCAAAGATAAAAGCAGTTTTTCCAAAATCATTTATCCAATCCTTATTGGATATAAAAGAGCTTGTTTCAGTCACGACAAATACAACATCATAATCCTGATATTTATCTTTTTCTAGTGTGGGGTCAGCCCTGGAACCGTATAAGTAAGCAGCACGGATACGTTCATCTGCTTCAGCAATTTTTATAATCATATCAATCATTTCATGTTCTGTTATCAACTGTATTACCCCCATCTAATAAATTAAGCTGCTGCCATAAACCGGCAATGAGTTATGCAGAAAAGATTTCTAATTACGGTATAGCACATTTCGGTTGTAAACTCAAGCATTCCCTGGTTAGAATGAACATTTGCTGCTTCAGATGTTTTTATTTGTTGCAATATAGAAATACAGATTAAAGAGTGATATAATATAGCAGAAGTGGGCGCAGAGAAGTCAGCAAAGTTGATTTCTCATGGCGAGAAAAAGAGATAGAAAAGGTGAGGGTAGATAATGTTGGAAACAGAACGATTAGAATTAGTACCTTTGACTGCAGGGCAGTTGAAGTTATGGTTGGAGGATGTGAAAATTTTAGAAAACGAGTTGAATTGTAGTACAGAATCTCCGGAAGGTTTTTTTCGCGATTTTGTACAAAGACAACTCATTCAAACGGAAAATGATTCCGATAATTACCTGTATCATAGTTTTTGGCTCATAATACGCAAAATCGACCGTGCTGTGGTTGGTTCCTGTGATTTTAAGAACTTACCAGACGAAAAGCATGAAGTCGAGATCGGGTATGGCCTTGAAAGTGAATTTGAAGGTCAGGGTTATATGACAGAAGCTATCAAAGAATTCTGCAGATGGGCATTGGAGCAAACAGAAGTAAGCCATGTTATTGCTGAAACAGAGAACGGTAATCTAAAATCAGAAAATATTTTGAAAAAAATCGGATTTACTATTTATAAACAAAATAACACTACCTGGTGGAGATTATAAGCATACTCCACCAGTTCAGATATTCAGGAGAAAAGATTACATTTAATTGCAGGTACTGGAAACCGACCGCTATTGGCTATATTTTCAGGAGGTAGAAGTTTATGAGTTTTGTGATAAAAGCGGATATGTCAAAGTTTGATCCAAGAATCCAGATGGCGGAGCTTTTTGCCGATGGTTTTATGCAATGGCTTACATTTTTCTCAAAAGATAAAGATATAATTGCAAAAGCATTTGCTCATATGTTTGATTTAGACCAATTTTACATTGCTGTAGATGGTGGCAAAGTAGTCGGCATGATCGCCTGCACGAATGGATACAGTTCTTCCGTTACACTTAATACAAAAGAACTCAGAAATCACCTGGGTTTTTATAAAGGCAGTCTTGCAGGTATTTTTCTAAAAAAAGAATTTAGCGGTGGTATTCAAGAACCTATGCCCGGAAAAGGCTCAATTGAATTTGTCGGCACATCTTCCGAATATCGCGGAAAGGGAGTTGCAACTATGATATTCAGGCATATTATTGATAATACACCCTATACCGAATATGTTATTGACGAAGTGGCGGATACCAATGCGGCTGCCATAAACCTATATCAAAAATGGGGGTTTGAGGAATATAAAAGAATACCCGTTCCAGAAAAAAATGCAAAGAAAATTAAAATTAACAACTTCATATCCTTTAAATATTGTAAATAATAGATGAGAAGTTCATGTTAACAATTTCATACTAATGGTGTATAATAGAAAAGTCTAAACATAAAAACTGATTATCAAAGGAGCAGTCCATGAAAATTCATATCCGAAAGCTGTTTGTAGCTATGCTTATTTTAATGGCGGTTTTTAGCTTGACAGCATGTTCAAAGACCAGAGAAATTACCGTTTACAGTAGTACCAATATTGAACTTGTAAGAAAATACATGGATCTGTTTGAGAAAGAACATCCTGATATTAAAGTTACATATTTAAGAGAATCAGTCGGTACGTTAACGGAAAGACTGGTCCGGGAAGGCGAAGATACGCCAGCAGATGTACTATTTGGCACCGGAGCTACCTGTATGCTTACTTTGCAAACTCTTGATATGTTAGAGCCTTATGAACCTGAAAATCTTGAAGCAATTCAATCGAAATTTATTGATAAAGACAGCTTTCCGCCCAGATGGGTGGGAATCAGCATTTATGAAGCAGTTATTGTTCAAAACACAGAACTGAGTCAGACATTGGATTTGCCCGAAATTACTTCATACCAGGATCTTTTAAAGCCGGAATTTAAAAATCTGATCATTGCCCCCAATCCTAAGCAGACAGGAACGGGTTTGATTTTATTATCAGGCCTCTGCCACATTTTGGGGGAAGAAAAAGCATTTGAGTATCTTGATGAGTTGGATGAAAATGTAGTTATTTACTTAAGCGGCGGCCTGGATGTTGCAAAAAAAGTTGCTGATGGCGAGTACCCGGTAGGCATTACCTACGGCTACGGCGGCGTTTCTGAACTTTTGGATGGGAAGCCGATTGAACTTATTTTTCCGGAAGAAGGTTCCGGATGGGATATCGAAGCCAATGCGCTGATCAAAAAGAACAAGATCAAGGATGAGGCAAAGATATTCCTGGATTGGGCCAGTTCAGAAGAGTTAATGAATATTATGAAAGATGATTATGCAATGGTTACTTCAAAGAACGCTGCACAAATACCGACAGGTTATCGAAAGCTGCCGATAGAACAGCTTTTATTGGATTATGATTTAAATTGGGTTGTAGATCGTAAGCCTGAGGTTTTAGCAGAGTGGATCAAACGCTATGGCGACAAAGCAGAGAAAAAGGATTGATAGATGAAAATTACACGACTTGCCAGTTTTGCCGCTGTAGGATTTACAATAGCTTGTATTATCTCTGTCGGAGCAAATGTGGTGTACAAAGCGGTTGTAGAAGACGAACGCAAAGCCATGGAGAAAAAGGAAACTTTGATAGAACTTGGCGATTCATACACAAAATATTCAGATAAACTTACCAAAGCAGCAAGGGCATATGTACAGTTTGCAGATAATTCACAGTATGAAGCGTATAAAAGAGAAAAAAGCTTAAAAGTAAATGAGCCGGATTATTTTATTGAAAATCTGCAATCTGTGGGTATTACTCAAACGGAGCTTGAGGCTATTAAATCAGCAATAAAATATCAAAGCAGTTTATCATTATTGGAGGAAAGTGCTTTTATTAAAGTTGCTGATAATAACCTTGAAGAAGCAAGGGTTATCATGTTTGGCAATGAGTATGAAATCAAAAAGAAAAATGTATCAGACAGCATTGAAGAATTTAAGTATATTTTGGACAGAGAGAGTCATTATGAAATTAATGAAGCAAGAAAAAAGGCTGATATAGCCAGTACATTGCTGACGGTGATTCAAACTTTTAATATGCTTTGGGGGATTGGATGTTTCGTTATCATCTATTTGAAACTCAGGCCCATTAATTCCCTTCTGGAGGCTTCACAAAAAATTGTGCATGGCAATCTTGATGTAACGGTAAAAATAGATTCTAAGGATGAGATCGGTGACATTTATCGTAGTTTCGGATATTTAGTGGATAACATTCGATCGGTAAATAATCTGATGAATGAACAGTTGGAGGCCATTATTAATGGTGACTTCTCAAGCAGGGCAGATGCTTCCAAATTTGAAGGTGAATGGAAAAACAATATTGAAGGCTTAAATAATGTCGTTGAAGCTTTCATTAAACCCCTTAATGAGACGATTGATGTTTTGGATGAAGTAACTAAGAATAACTTTGAAATTCAGGTGGTGGGTAATTATAAAGGAGATTTTGCCCGTATTAAGAAAAAACTGAACAGCACAATCCTTTCGATTAACAGCTATTTATTTGAAATCCAGCGTCTGGCAGTAGGTATTCAAAATGCCGGTTCGGGAATTGTCATTAGAGATAAAGACAAAAAGATTACGGACTTTAACAATGGCGCGGAGAAAATTTTAGGATATCAAGCAGAAGACGTGATCGGCCAAGATAATATTTTTGCGCCTTACGTGGAAGATACCGAAAACGAGGATATTTTTGATTATGTTTTAAAAGGGAAAGATATTCAGGCAGAGGTAACAAAAATGATGCGCAAGGATGGAACCCTTGTCTTTTGTGATCTCAGCGTAACCCTGATTATAAATAGGTATGGGGAATGTGTTGGTTTTTGTTCCATTTTCCAGGATATTTCAGATCGAATAAAAATGGAAGAAGAAATAAAGAAGTCTATTGATGCAGCATTAGAGGCCTCAAGAGCAAAGTCATTATTCCTGGCTAACATGAGCCACGAAATCAGAACTCCGATGAATGGAATATTAGGGTTGGTGGAACTGACACTTAACAATACTAATGTGAATGAAAGAGCACGGGACTACTTATATAAAATGAAGGCAAGTGCCAATGGACTTATGAATATCATAAACGATATCCTTGATATATCAAAAATAGAAGCCGGAGAATTAAAACTGGAAGTGATACCTTTTGACCTTCATCAGGTCTTTTCGGAATGTGAAAGTATTAATGCTCTGAAAGCGGAAGAAAAAGGCATATTGCTGAATTTTTATTATGAAGAGCCGCTTGAAAGGCTATTACTGGGGGATCCCACAAGGCTGCGTCAAGCCTTGCTCAATATCATTTCAAATGCGATAAAGTTTACTGAAAAGGGCCATGTATCTGTAAAAGCCATATGTGCGGAACCGGTCGGCAACAGGGTCAGGATCAGGTTTGAGGTTTGTGACAGTGGCATTGGTATGACGAAAGAACAGGTCAGCAATATTTTTCAGAACTTTAAACAGGCCGACGAAAGTACCACCCGTAAATATGGCGGCACGGGACTGGGTCTTTCGATCACTAAAAATATTATCGAGTTAATGGGTGGTGAAATAGCAGTAGAAAGTAAGTTAGGGGTCGGCACAGAGTTTCATTTTGAGATAGAGTTTGAATTGTCACATGAAATAGAGACGTCCCGTATTGCTAATAAAAATAGTTTTGAGAACCTTCAAATACCGAGCTTTAATGGCAAAATACTGCTTTGCGAGGACAATGAAATCAACCAAATGGTTGCCGCGGATAATTTTGCGCTTGTGGGACTGGAGGTTACAGTGGCAGATAACGGCCAAATCGGCGTGGAAAAAGTCCGGGAAGCATATGCAGATGGTTTTATATATGACTTGATTTTCATGGATATCCACATGCCGGTAATGGACGGAATCACAGCGACACAGGAAATTCTGCAGATGGGATATAAAAATCCGATTATTGCCATGACTGCAAATGCCATGAAAGAAGACCGGCAGATGTGTCTGGATACAGGGATGACAGATTATCTGAGCAAACCATTCGATGTAGTTGAAATATGGGCATTATTATCTAAGTATTTGAAACAAGCATAGGCTTCCTGCCTTAATTGTTGAAGGATTTGACAAATGACAGAAGGGTATTACGTTGTGATTTCACTGGCTTCTGCGGCAGTCAATGTATTTGTGTTGCTTCTTGACAACTCCAAGCACCCACATCATAAGCGCGCTGAAAACAAATACAGAAGTGCAGTATGATATCATGCCCACCCAATAGGGTAACTCTGGGAAAAAATTCTTAAACAGTTGTACAAAAAACCAGTGGAACAAATAGATATACAGGCTCAGCCGTCCCAGATAATTAGCCGGTCGTGTGAAGTGCGTGTTTAAAAATCGCGCAACAAGCGTCTGGTTTGAAAAGCAAAGGAACAGCAAAGCTGCAAAAATCGGCACCCAAAACAGCATGTCGTATGGGACAAAGGAATCTTTCCACAGTATCGGTACAATCAGCGAAAAAACAAGTAGAATCTCTAAAGCACTTGCAGTGATCTGCACTTTTTTCCTCCACTTCGCCGCCGAGGCTTTTTCATATACCACATAACAAAGGCACCCCATACTAAGTCCCGCAAATGCCCGTAAATTAGCCGACAATGTGAACACCACAACCTCATTGCCCACGTCCATTGTGCCGTAGGCTTGCATGATGAAGACATAGATGAAAACCGCTGACAGAGGCGCGATAACATTTGTGTAGACGCGGCGGTGGTATTTTGCCAAATAATACACCGGTATCATCGCCAGCAGCATGGCGGCAAGGTACCACGCGGAGCCCACTAGATAGTCTGCATTAAAAGCAGGATGAGGCGTGAATCCGGCTGTTTGCATTAATAAAATTTCCCACTTAAAATGGAACAGTTGTGACAGTATATCGCCAAGGTCTGTAACATTATTTGTAATCATGGTTAACACAAATACCATGATAAACGCGATGATATAACCGGAGTAAAACCCCTTCGCCTTGCAAAAAATGTACCACAGCGAATCTAGAAGCTGTCCGGAGGCTGAGATTTCCGTCGCCAAGGGCTCCTTGCAAATGACTCGCATCAGTAAAAAGCCGCTGAACATAAAGAAGAATTCCACCACAATATACATATAGCCGAAGCGAATCGTGTCGGGATAAATAAAAGCCTCAAAGTGGAGTATTACTACACAAAATGCCGCAAAAATGCGGATCCATTCTGCGGATGCAATCCGTTTACTCATACCGTTACCTCCTTCATTACTTCCTTCATTTTAAAGTAACGACAAATTTTTGGCAAGCTTTTCCGAGTATTCCTTTATACCTTCTTCCTGATCTGGAACATTAAATAGCAAAATGTGATAAATAGAAATATAGACTTTAGGAATTGTTTGTGCTAGTATAAAAAGTGATATTTTTTGATATTTTGGTTATATACATGGAGAAAAAGGATGGGGGAATGTTATATGGAACCTGTAATAGAGAACAACCCAGAGGACGTAAATGCAACTATTTCACAGAAGCCGGTAATAAATATTACCAGTTGTCCGGTTGCCACTGTCAGTCAACGGGCGGCGATAGGCGGCAGCATTGAAAGCACTGCAAAAGAGTTAAATATGTATGTGAATGGCCGGGAACAGAAGATAATTGGAGGAAAATTTTTGATTTTTCTGCCTTTAGAGACTGGTAGTAACGATTGTGATATAGTGTTAACTGATGAAGAAGGAAATACTTTCCGGGAAAAAAGAACTATATTTTGCGGCAGTCTGCCGCCGGTTCTGCGGGTGGAGTGGCTTCCTGATGTGACCCCGGAAAATGTCCTGACCTTCAGTGGTGTGGTAACGAATCCGAACCAGATAAAAGAAGATATTACATTAACGGTAAATGGCCGTCCGATCGATGTTTCACCGGAAGGTACATGGGCGCAGGATTTTTTTTTGAAAGAAGGTACAAATGAATTTGAATTGACGGCTCAGGATACTTCCCAGCGTAAGACTGTGATCAGAAGAATCATTGAGCATCATGCCAATGCTCCGGAGATTTCCTTTGAGGGTTTATTACCGGTGGTTTCCACCCATAATATTTCTTTTTCCGGAAAAATGAAATATTATCTGGATAATTCCATGAGTATCCGCATTCATGATAAAAGAGTGCCGGTCAAAGACGCTGCTTTTTCCTATAAAGCCAGTATCCGAACGGACATTACGGAAATTCCCTTTGTGGTTGAATTAAGTGGCAGGCCGCTTTTGAAATTTTCCAGAAAGGTCATCTTTTCCTCGTCAGCACCGGTTATTGAAATCGATAATGAATTGAAAAAGATTGCCCAGATGCAGTACCGCATATCCGGTAATATCAGTGATGAAAATGATGTGGACCCGGTTTTAACTGTTAATGGCCGGGAAGTTCTTCCCAAAAAAGGCCAGTGGAGTGCGTCTCTGATGTTAGAGTATGGCTATAATACGATACTGGTTGAAGGGAAAAATAATACTGGTAAGAAAACGGTTATTAAAAAGAAAATATTTGTGGAGGTTCCGGAACCGGTGATTGTAGTGGGAGAATATCCGGAGGTTTCCGATGAGGTCCGCATTATTTTAACCGGTGAAGTCCAGGATGAAATGAATGAAAGTGTTTCCCTGACGATCAACCAGGAAGAAGTGAAATTGACTCCATCACACAAATTTAATGTTCCTCTTTTTTTACATGAAGGAATAAATGATATTACTTTTGTTGCCGAGACACAGGATAACAGGCGGGCAGTGAAAGTGATACGGATAGAATATTCCAAGCTTTACCGGTTAATTGAAGTTGCCGGCTATCTGCCCCGCACCAGCTCATCACTATTTAAACTGCGGGGAACAGTCCAGGAGGACATTGCGGATGAAAGGGTGGCGGCATTGTTTGCAGACGGAAAGCAAGTTCCTATTGTTGACAATAAATGGGAGGCATCTATCAACTTAAAACCCGGTGAGAACTATGTTAAAATCCAAGTTCAAACCGAAAGCGGTAAAAAAGTGGATATCCAGAAACGTGTCTGGTATGATAAACTGTAGTATTCAAATATGCTGATTAATTTTTTATAATCATTCAAGTCAATATCATACAAGAGCTGCTTAAGAATATTTGATATACTCAAGAAAAAACAAGGGAGCAGGCAGCTTAAATGGAAAACGAAGAACGGACAGTGCGTTTCGATAATGATCTAAAAATAGAAGCATATCATTTTAAGGGTATCATGCAGAAATTTCCAAATCATTTCCATGAATATTATGTGATTGGATTTGTAGAACGCGGGCACAGGTCTTTGACCTGTAAAAACAGGGAATATACAATAAATGCGGGGGATTTACTGCTGTTTAATCCTCTTGATAACCATACTTGCGAACAGGTAGATGATCAGGCATTAGACTGGCGGTGTCTGAATATTGAAAAAGATGTAATGTGCCGTGTGGCAAAGGAAATTACCGGGACGGACAATCTGCCGGTATTCACATCAACCGTAGTCTGCCAAAGCGACGCGGTTTCCATTCTTAAAGATCTGCATGATATGATTATGAAAGAAACAAAAGAATTTAACAAAGAGGAAACTTTTTATTTTTTAATTGAACAGTTGATTGGCGACTATACTAAGCCGGTTATGGAAACAATGAAGCAGGTGACCAGGGAAATTCAAGCAGCCTGTGACTATATGGAAGACAATTATACGGAGACAATAACGTTGACAGAATTAAGCAAGGTATCCGGCCTCAATAAATATACCTTGCTCAGAAACTTTACCATGCAGAGGGGAATAACGCCGTATCAGTATCTATCGACTATCCGTGTTAATAAAGCAAAAAAGCTATTAGAGACCGGAGTATCGCCAATAGAGGCGGCATTGCAATCCGGCTTTACGGACCAAAGCCATTTTACACGATTTTTTAAAACTTTTATCGGGCTGACACCGAAGCTGTATCAGGATATATTCTGTGAGGATGATGAACAGAAAAAGGCGGAGGCACGCGGTGAAAGAAACTGATAATTTAAAGGGGCATGGGGCTGCTCTTATAACGATTTTGGTATGGGGAACGACATTTATTTCTACAAAGCTTCTGTTAACGAATTTTAAGCCCATTGAGATTTTATTTTATCGCTTTAGTATTGGCCTGGTCGTGCTTTTGATTGCCTACCCGCACAGACTGAAAGGAACGAGCAAAAAACAGGAATTGATGTTTATGGCCGCGGGATTGTGCGGAGTAACATGGTATTATCTGCTGGAAAATATCGCTCTTACATATACCACGGCTTCGAATGTCGGCGTTATCATATCTGTCGCGCCGTTTTTCACGGCAATGCTGGCAAATTGGCTGTTGGCCGGTGAAAGGCCGAGGGTAAACTTTTTCATTGGTTTTTTTGCGGCTATGACAGGGATTTTCCTTATCAGTTTTAATGGGAGTACTGTTTTGCAGCTAAATCCCGTTGGTGATCTGCTGGCGCTGCTGGCTGCTATTGTTTGGGCGGCATATTCCATTATTGCAAGGAAGATAAGTGAATTTGGATACAACACTATTCAAACCACAAGAAAGATATTTTTTTATGGATTGGCTTTTATGATACCTGTATTGTTCCCGTTTCATTTCGAATGGGGAGTAGAGCGATTTACTAAGCCGATTAACCTGTTTAATATCCTATTTCTTGGATTGTGCGCTTCTGCCTTATGTTTTGTTACATGGAATTTAGCGGTAAAAGTTTTAGGAGCAGTAAAAACAAGCATTTATATTTACCTGGTTCCGGTCATTACCGTAGTAACTGCTGTAATTGTGCTAAGAGAGAGGGCTACTTGGATGTCAGCATTGGGAACGATACTGACGTTGGTGGGACTTTTTATATCCCAGAAAAAATTAAGAGTTTAGAGCGATAGACTTATTTTGTTTTATAGTATATTATTAACAAAGAATCTTATAAAGGAGGAATCAAAATGAGTATGTACGAAGAAGGATTAAAATTAATAGAAGAGAAGTTTGGCAACGGAAAAGATAATGTGATTTCCCTTGCGACCATTGCACGGGAGCCGAACGCAGACGGACAACCACGCCCCGTCGTCCGTAGTGTGGATGCTTATTATGAAGACGGCACATTTTATGTAGTTACATATGCAAAATCAAACAAAATGCAGCAAATCGCACAAAATCCAGAGGTTTCGGTTGCGGGATGTCTGGAAATGTTTACTGCTAATGGAATAGGTGAAAACCTTGGTTGGGTGCTTGATCCTAAAAATGCTGAAATCAGAACGAAACTTCGCACAGCTTTTGCTGAATGGTATGATATGGCAAACAATGAAAAAGATGAAAATTGTTGTTTTTTGGCAATTCATCTCAAAAAGGGAACGTTAAACGTAAACCATTGGGAAAAATTATATCACATGGACTTTGTAAATAAGACAGATATGGAGAATGGAGGAATCTTTTAGTTCAGGTTAATGAAAAAGGCATATTTCTCTTTTGTGAGAGATAGGTCTTTTTTGATGCATTGATTTTTTAAAAAAGAGTATAGGAGAGATATTTAATGAATGTAAAAAGGATTCAGAATTTTTTGTTTCGTCACGTTTATTTATTTATTATTACAATAATTGTTCTTTCTCTTTATTTTTTATCCATTGCAGATAGCGGATATATTGGTATTGATTTACTGGTTACTAATTTGCAGGGCCGTTTTGCCATTTCTGTTGTTCTCATTTTACTCATGGCAGTATTGGGATTGGCAAAGAATCGTTTTAATATAACAGGGTTTTTTAAAGGCTTTGTCAGCGGATGGCCTCTTTTATTGATTGGTGTGCTGTATTTTATAGTTTTATTGACAGGTACCAATTTTTCAACATATTTTATTGGAGTAAACGTGATAGCTATTGTGGCTATTATTTTCGATATGTTTTGTACTGGACTTTTTGAAGAGGTGCTCATGCGTGGAGTGGTCTTTCAAAGTCTGACGGAAAAAATGGGGAAAGACAGACAAGGGAATATGAAGAGCATGATACTTTCCAGCTTTCTTTTTGGATTGATTCATTTACTGAATTATTCCGAGGGCTTGTTAATAGCAACAGTTAGTCAGGTTTTATTTACATTTTTTATTGGAATGTTCTTATGCAGTATTTTTATTCGTTCAGGAAGAAATCTTTGGGTTGTTATTGCCCTTCATGCGGTATTTGATTTTACAACTCTCATTTTGCAACAGAGATTTGTCTATAATACGGCACCCGGCAATCCGGCAACGGATATGTCTTTGCTCATGGGGATTATTATCGTAGCAGCAACATTTCCACTTGGATTGCTTGGAGTAATAAATGTAAAAAATTATTACAAATCTTCCGGAGAGGTAAAAGTATGATTCGATATGAAACCGGACGGATTATTTTAAGGAATTATCAGCAAAAGGATGTTAACGACTATTTTGAATATATGAGTTTAGAATCTACTGCGGAACATGAAGACTTTGAGCCTTATTCTTTTGAAGAATGTGAAGAGGCTGTAAGTGCGAGACTGAGCGATGATTCTTTTTGGGTGGTCGAACTGAAGGGAAGCGGGAAAGTAATAGGAGATTTGTGTTATCGCAAGGGAGATTATGAAACATATGAAATAGCCTATGATTTTAATGAGCGATATGGAAAAAAAGGATATGCTACAGAAGCATGTAAAAAAATAGTGGAGCATATTTTTATGATTCTGAACGGCCGAAGGCTGTATGTCGGGTGTAATGAGGACAATACAGCTTCATGGCGTTTATTGGAACGGTTGGGATTGCGCAGAGAGGCTCATTGTCTTGAGGATGTATCATTTAAAAAGGATTCAAACGGTAATCCAATATACGTTAACAGTTATTTTTATGCCATGCTGAAAAAAGAATGGTATCCGACATCACGATACAATTTTGTTACAAAAGTATGATATAATACTTTCTTGACAGGTGTCAGGAGGAAGCAACGGTGAAAATACTAATAGTAGAAGATGATGAAATGATTGCGGATGTCATCAGACTGGGACTGGGAAAGGCAGGGTATGCCTGTGAATGCAGCTATGACGGTCAGTCGGCGGCGGATTTATTGGAAGAGAACAGATATGACCTGATCCTGTTGGATATCATGCTGCCTGAAATCAGCGGCTATGAGTTAATTGAATATATCAAAGAATACAATACCCCGGTGATCTTTATTACAGCCAAATCCCGGCTGGAGGATAAAGTGAAGGGACTGCGGCTGGGGGCTGATGATTATATTACCAAGCCGTTTGAATTGGCGGAACTGACTGCCAGAGTGGAAAGTGTTCTGCGGCGGTATCATAAGAATGGAGAAAAAATCGCATTGGCCGGAGTAGAGATTGATACAGCCTCCAGAATCGTAAAGTGTAATGGAGAAAATGTCGAACTCACCATGAAGGAACTGGATTTACTGTTGTTGCTGATTCGTAACCGCAATATTGCTTTGTTCCGGGACCGAATATACGAGGAAGTCTGGGGCGGCGAATACGATGGGGAAAGCCGGACTGTGGATATGCACATCCAGCGTCTGAAGAAGAAGCTTGGCTGGGAGGATGTGATCGTTTCGGTCAGAAAAATAGGATACAGACTGGAGGTCGGTGAGGAATGAAGCTGTGGCAGAAAATCTGTATCTATTCACTGATTTTTTTTATGATAGTGTTTTGCTGTTCGGGAATCCTGATGATTGAAAATAACCGAAAAACAGCATTTAATCGGGCGGTTCAGCAGGCCGGTGACCAGCAGACCAGTATTTCTCTGGGAATCATGCAATATGTAACAATGGGCCGGGTTCGGGAATCCCGGATAAGCGGAAAAAATGATAAAGAGTATATTCAGGAATATCTGAACGGCCGCATCAATTCCTGGGGGATTTATCTGGAAATCAGTGATGAGAGTGAGATCCTTTACAGCAATCTGGAATTTGAACTGCCGGAAGCCCTGTTTAAGGAAAATCCGCCAACGACGGCAACGTATGAAGTATTTTCCAGAGAAGACCGGAAGTACCTGATGCTGTTCAGTCGTATTCCATTAAGAGACCGGGAATTGTTCAATGCTTATATTACGGATATCAGTAAGATATACACCGACAGGGATCAGCAATACTCCTTTTTTATAAAGCTGGCATTGGCAGTTACCGTTATTATGACCATCGGCATGTATTTGATTGTTGGACGCTTAACCAAATCACTCCATATTCTTACACAGTCGGTAAGAAGGATGGGAGAGGGGAATTATCAGGAAAGAGTGTCGGTTCAGAGCAAGGATGAAGTGGGAAAGCTTGCGGATTGCTATAATCAGATGGCAGAGGCAATCCAGGAGAAGATTCAGGAACTGGAAAATAAGACCAGTGAACAGCAACGTTTTATTGATAACTTTACCCATGAACTGCGGACACCTTTAACGGCGGTAGTGGGTTATGGAGATCTACTGCGGTCATCTTCCTTTGAAGAGGAGTTTGCGCAGGAGCTGGGAGACCGTATCTTCCGAGAAGGGAAACGGATCGAGAAATTGTCGGAGCTGATGATGGATATGATCTTTCTGGAGCGGCATTCCTTTAATCTGCTGCCTTGTGAGATGGCAGATATTATTACAGAGGCGATTCAAGTATATGAGCCGGCGGCTAAGAAGGCCGGGATCACCTTAAACTATGTATTGCCTGACCGGCCGGCAATAATTCCGGCTGAAAAGGAGCTGCTGCTGAATCTGCTGGGAAATCTGCTGGATAATGCCGGCAAAGCTTCCGGAACGGGAGATTCTATCTGGGTTCGCGCCTGCTGCGAGGGTGATCAGGTCATTATGGAAGTAGAGGATCAGGGGAAGGGGATTCCCAAGGAAGACCGGGAAAAGGTGTTTGAACGCTTTTACATGGCAGATAAGGTAAGAGCAGGAAAAAACCGCGGTGTTGGAATCGGATTATCGATTTGCGCGGATATCGTCAAGATTCATCATGCACAAATTAAATTGTTCAGTGAAGAGGGACACGGAACTTTAATAAAAATTTCTTTCCCCTGTTACAAATGAGATACAAAACTGTTTTAATATGATTTCATACTAAAACAAAAGGAGGCATTAAAAAATGAAAAAAGGAAGTTTAATCAGCAAAAGCTTAATTGTAGCCGGTCTACTGGCAACTACGATGACAGGGTGCGGCAAAACACCGACAGATGATGTCATGCAGGTTATGGCGGCCGAGGTAAGTGAGATAGCTCCGCCCGGAAATGGCACCGGAGGAAATTCGGAAATAGTCCCGGAAGTTGCTTTACAGGATGCCGCGTCATCGGATGCCGGTCAGGAGAACGGGATTTCCGGAATTAAGGAAGTGGATCTGGAAACAAAAACCGAACGGAGAGCAACTACCCTGGGAGGAGATGTAGTAGAAGATCCGGAACTGGTGCAGGCCATGACAGATGCGCTGAAAAAATATTTTGAGGTAACCTATGATCCGGCTCAAAATGATATTGACATCACTTATTTTGGCGTTTTTGAAGATATGGATTTTGGCTATAGCGTAAATATTAGCCCGGCGGAAAATCTGGAAATTTATGGTAAAGATGAGTATATTGGAGATGATGGTTTTCCTACCGAAGAAGCTCTGAAAATATTGAAACCGGAATTTCATGCAACTTTTTCCAGTAACAAAGAGCTGACCGGTTTATATGTTAGCTTTCTGGGTTGGGAAGATTTAACCAAGCCCTTAAGCCTGGAAGAAATAAGGACAGTTGCCAAAAACTTTCTGATCGAAAAAAATCTCATTGTTGATGGCAAGATAGAGTTTATGAGCTCAGCTATTATATCAAGCAAGAGAATGGTAGTGGCTTATCAAAATGGTAACGATGGCGCCATTATCGTAGGAGTGGATATCGCATCAGGAAAGGTTGAGCAATTTGAGTATATGACTAAGGAACGTGCGGAGCTGGTTATGCGCCCCAAGAGCGAAGCAGAGTGTGTGGGATAAATAGCGCAAAACGAAGAAAGGGTATCTTGCGGCCGGAAACGCCGGGGATACAAAATTTGAAAAAAAGGTGTACTTAAAAAAGTATGCCTTTTTTATTTTGGAATAATATGATAAAATTTAAAAAATAAAAAATGCATAGATAGTTTATCACAAGTTAAAGGAGGAGAAGTATGTTATTATCAAAAGGAAAAATCGAATGTAACCCAGTTGAAGTTCAATATGATGAGTCAAGGCTTGAGGTTTTGGAAAATCATATAGATAAGCTCATTGATGACGGAGAAATTTTATGTGCATCTTATTGTATTACCCGTAAAAATAAGGTTATTGCACATAATGGGATAGGCAAACAATCTTATCGTGATGATGATAACAGAATTGTTCCTTTTAATGGGATACATTATATTGCATCGATTACAAAAACCTTTACTGCCGTTGCAATAATGAAGCTTGTTGAAGATGGCCTGATACGGCTTGACCAGCGTGTATATGAAATACTTCCACAGTTTAAAAACGCTCCGTTTGATGCCATTTCGGTATTTGACCTGCTTACGCATACTTCCGGCATGCATCCCGACAGCGGATGCTTCCCGGATGAACCCACCATTAATGTCTGGCAGTTGATTGAAAATGCATATAAGCAGCACAAGAAAGATGACGGTGAATTTGACTGGATTGCAGCGGGGCTTTTAAACGGTGTTCGTATGGCTCCGGGTAAGGAATGGGCATACTGCAGTTTCGGTTTTGTTATTCTTGGCGCAATAATCGAAGAAATTACAGGTATCAAAGCGGAAACATATATTGAGGATAATATTGCAAAACCGCTTGGGATGAAGGATACTACGTTTGATTTTCATAAAACGGATAAATCCAGATGGATTGTGCAGGATGAATACTTGTATCACAAGCTCAATGGAGAAAAAAATGATGACGAAGATGAGCCTAGGAACAGGATTCCCAAAACAGGCGGAGGTCTTTATTCTACGGCATATGATTTATCCTTATTCGGAAGATGCATGATGAATAAGGGGACTTTGAATGGCGTGCGTATTTTGGGCAGGAAAGCGGTCGAAAAAATGACAACCCTTGCCATTCATGATGTTCCTGACTATTGTTGGAGTGCTCAAACGAAATCAAGAGGATATGGCATTGGATTCGATATGAGAAACGGTTCTGCCTTTACCTTTTCGGAGGGAACCTTTAATCATGAGGGTTCAGGCGCATGTTCGCTTTATATAGATCCTGCTGAAGAACTTGTTGCAGCATGGCTTGTGCCATATAAGGATATGAGCCAATGGCATCCAAAGGCTCTGTGGAATGTGCAGAATATTATCTGGTCAGGATTAATGTAATGAAATATTTAGAAAAACAATTTGCGGTATTAAAATCTGTTGCAATCGTTACGTATAAGGAGTGGGCGGCATACCGCACCCACTCTATGGTTTCTATTTTTGTGGGACCGGTATATTTTCTGGTACAGTATTTTATATGGAATGCTGTTTATGGGGATGGCGGATCGCTTGCCGGAATGGAACTTTCACAGACCATTCGCTATTTTGGTGTGACGGCTTTGATCGGTTATCTGACTATGGATTTTGCCGACTGGAATTTACAGATGCTGATCCGAACAGGTAAATATCTTACCTTTGCATTTCGCCCTATAAATCATAGTTTTTTTGCATTATCACAAAAAATAGGACACCGTTTCTTAGGCTTTTATGTAGAGTTTATACCATGTTTTCTGATATTTAATTTATTGTTCCGGATAAATATGATTCCGGAGTATATTGGGTGGACAATACTATCCGTGGTGCTTGCCTTCCTAATGAACTTTTATGTAAATTATACACTTGGAATGATCGCTTTCTGGCTTATTGATGCAAATGGAATACGCCATGTATTTGCGCTGGTATCGGCTTTCTTTTCTGGGGGACTTATTCCGCTGGTATTCTTTCCGGACTGGATGCAGACTATCCAATTTTTTCTCCCTTTCCAGTATGTTCTGTATGTCCCCGCAATGGTATGGACAGGAGAGTATTCACTTGGCGGAATAACCATGTCGATTCCGCATATTGTAGGAATACAGACCCTTGCAGTTGGGACCATGTTCATGCTAAGCAAATTCATCAATCATTTTGCAATTAAAAGATTTACGGGGGTGGGAGCATGATCAAAGCAATGAAGATTTATCTTGTGTGTATTAAAACAGCTTTATCAAGAGCAGTATCCTACCGGACAAGTTTTATTTTTGGAACAATAATTACTCTGCTTTCCAATATTCTTTTTCCGCTTGTTACGGTTTTGATCTATCATAGCGGAGCAAGTTTTCCTGACTGGACTATCTGGGAAGTGTTGCTTTTACAATCGATATATACAATGTCACTGGGAATTTCCTCACTTATATTCAATGGTGTTGTATGGGAAACCATGAATCATATCAGAGAAGGAAGCTTTGAAATAATTTTGCTCCGTCCCATGTCTCCGTTATTCTACATGATTGCCAATAATTTTGATCCGGAGTGTATTGGGTTAATTTTGGGCGGAGGCATCATGACCGGTGTTTCAATTGCTACAACAGGTACTGTTCCTGCCTTATCTGACTGGATGCAATTTGCGGTACTATTCCTGTCAGGGGTTGCTGTAATGGGCGGTCTTTATCTGATTATGGCGGCAATCAGCTTTAAATGGGTTGGAAATTCCCGTATTCCCGAAATTTTTGACAGTGTTAAAACATTCGGGAAATACCCGCTGGACATATTTCCCAAGCAGGTTAAGATTCTTACATCATTGATGATTCCTGTTGCAATGATCGGATTTTATCCATGTACAGCCTTGCTTGGAGAGGCAGATATTTACGGATTTCTATTATGCATTCCATGTGTATTGTTTTTGCTGTTTGGAATTTGGCTTTATAATAAGATGATAAAGCTTTATGAGGGGGTTGGCGGATGATGGCGGTTATAAGTGTAAAAAATGTTACAAAAACATACTATACATACAAACGGGGCAGTGGTTTAAAAGAAACCTTAAAAAGCTTTTTTCATCGCACGATGGTTGAAGTAAATGCTGTCGATGATATCAGCTTTTCCGTGGAGAAGGGTGAAATATGCGGAATTTTAGGTCCTAACGGAGCAGGAAAATCAACCACAATAAAAATGCTTTGCGGTGCGTTATTTTCCACCTCGGGTGAAATCAAAGTTATGGGCTATAAGCCGGCCAAAGAGCGCAAGAAATATGTACATCATATTGGTGCGGTGTTCGGTCAAAAATCACAACTGATCTGGGATATTCCACCAATAGACAGCTTTTACATGAATAAGGCGATATTTGGAATTTCAGATGAAGATTTTACTGTTCGTCTTAATGAGCTTGCAGAAATATTTGAAGTTACGGAAATTATGCAGAAGCCAACAAGAGTCTTATCTCTTGGTGAACGTATGAAATGTGAATTTATCATGGCGATGCTGCATGATCCACAGATTGTTTTTCTTGATGAACCAACTATCGGACTGGATGTTATTGCAAAAACAAAAATTCGTGAATTTATTAAAAAAATGAACGAAAAAGGCACAACATTTATTCTTACAACACATGATTTAGATGATGTCAAGCAGCTTGCTCATCGTGTGATCGTTATTAATCATGGTAAAAAGGTATTTGATGATACCCTTACTAAGCTTCAAAATAATCTGGGTGAAAAGAAAATCGTCGAGCTTACTCTTGAAAAGCCATATAAGTTTGTGGAATCTGAATATATAAAGGTTTTAGCACAGAATTCTCCGCTTGAGATTACGCTGGAGCTGGATACCGAAAAGCTTCCGATCAACGAGTTTGTTAAGCAAATCACGAATAATGTTAGTTTTACCGATATTTCTGTAAAAGAGCTTCCGATGGAGGATATTATTACGAAAATTTATCAAGAATAATGAAGAAGTGAGTTTGAAGATGATAAGAGCAGAGGAGTTTTGAAGTGGAAAAGGGAAAAAAGATAGAAGTTTGTGAAAATTGCTCGGGACTGGATATTAAAGAATTGAAGAAAAAAGAGAAAGTAAAGGTTGGCTGTATCGGAAAATGTTCAAAAAAATGCCCTGAACTGAAAGGCAAAGTATATGGCTTTCTAAATAGTGAGTTCACTGTATGCGATACGAAAGAAGAATTTCTCAATAAAATTGAGGAAATGGATTCATTTGTCGAAGAAAGCAATATGAGTCCTTTAGTTGATGCATTTTTAAGTCATGTTGAAAAGTGGAAGGAAGAATTTGAAAGATTGAGAAGGATTGCTCTTGACTGCCAGCTAACCGAAGTACTAAAGTGGGGACAGCCTTGCTATATGTTTCAGAATAATAATATAGTTATAATAGGCGGATTTAAAGAATATATTGCCCTTTCCTTTTTCAAAGGCGTTTTACTTAAAGACCCTTATGGTATTCTTGTCAGGCAAACAGAGAATGTGCAGGCAGGAAGACAACTTCGGTTTACTGGCGTAGAAGAAATCGAAGGGCTGGAATCCATGATCAAAGAGTATATTTACGAAGCTGTTGAAATAGAAAAAGCGGGCTTGAAAGTGATTGCAGAAAAAAAACCGGATCTTGTTATTCCGGAAGAACTTCAAAGGAAATTTGATGAGTTGGCGGATTTTAAGGCTGCTTTTTATAAATTGACACCGGGACGGCAAAGAGGATATATTTATCATTTTTCACAGCCGAAGCAATCTAAAACCCGGGAATCAAGGATCGAGAAATATATTCCTAAGATTCTTGAAGGAAAAGGTCTGGATGATTAAAGCTGAAATTAGTCTTGACAAGTGAGCAAATGGTCACTATAGTAATAGGTGAGCAGTTGCTCACAAATTTTTGAAAGGATATTTTTTTATGAATACAAAGGAACGAATATTATGGGAATCAATGAAATTATTTTCCATAAATGGGTTTGATGCTGTATCTATCAGAGCAATCGCGAATGCAGTTGGTGTAGGCAACAGTGCCTTGTACAAGCACTTTCCCAGTAAACAGGCTATTTTTGATGCTATCGTAGAACGATCCGAACAATATTTCTTACAATATTGCAGTTATGTTCAAAATGCTGTTATTAATAAGGAAGATTTCGTGAAAATGTGTCTTTCCATGTTTGAGTTTCAAATTAATGATGAATGGATTGTAATGTTTCGAAGAATTCTCTTAATTGAACAATTCAAAAATAAAGAAATGGCGAAAGCATTTAAAGAGTTTTTTATTGATTTACCATTGCGATCTCAAAAAGATATTTTTGAAAAGTTAATGGGGGATGGCATTATGAAGAAAAAAAATCCGGAGGTACTGGCACTGGAACTATATGCCCCGTTTTTTATATACCATATGGTTGAATTTGACAAAGATAAGCTAATGGATATATTTAGAGTACATGCAGAGTATTTTTATTTAGAAAATATTGAGATAGGAGAAATGTTATGAAAAGGATTTCATTAATAAACAAAAAAATTGTGAACAGTAATCCCAATATGAAAAGAGCACAAAAGGAAGAAAAACGCAATCATGGTAAAGGATCTAAAGGAATTTTAAAAAATTATATCGGTAAAGTAGTCGCGTTATCTTCTAATGAACTTGCAGGAAAAGAAACACCGATCGGTAACTATGTGGAAGGTGTCGCCACCGATGTGCTGCTTTCGGAGATTGAGAAATCAAAGATTACCGGTATGAGCGGCAATGGTTTTTCCATATATGAAAAAATAAGCAGCTTCATTGCCTCAGAAGCTATAAGAAGAGTGCTTTTAATCAATGCTGTTGAATGTGACCCCGGTCTATTGCATGATGAATGGCTATTAACAAACCGATATGAAGAAATTACCCGTGTCAGTCATTACCTCAAACAGGCACTTGGCTTAAATCAAATCTTTTTGGCAACAAAAAATAAAATGATAAATTCCACAGAAGAAATTACTGTTGTAAATGTACCGCCACGATATCCCATGGGTGAAGAGCATTTTTTAATACAACAAGCATTGGGCTTTAAATTGTCAAAGAAAGATATTCCCACCAGACACGGTATATTGGTGCTGAATCTGCAAAGTATCTATCAGCTAAACAAAATTATCAATTCCAGTTATGATTTTGGGCGCTTTATTACAATTGCCGACTTATCAAAAGGCCGGGCGAAAGTTGCGTATGTATATCCTGAAGATAACATTGCGGGTTTATTAAAAAAAGAATTTGGAAACAGCGGGGATTGTGTTATTTATAAAGGGCATGGGATAATGTCAGCTGATATAGCAGAGGATACAGATGATTTTTCTTGCCTCGGAAATTTTGCAGCATATGCACAGGCTCCTAATATAAGTAATACAAACAAATGCAGAAAATGTGGGGCCTGCACAAGAAGATGTCCGGCGAATGTGAATGTAGACAAGATCGTTCAGGCAATAGATAATAAACATTCTCAATCAATATCATCATACCATCCGGAGAATTGTATTCAATGTGGCAGCTGCACCTACTTTTGTCATGGGTCAAAAAATGTTGCCGAATATGTATCAAAGGTGCAGTAAAATGAAATATAGAAAATTATTGTTCTTTTAATTTACGAATTTCCTGCAAGACATCATTACTTTCTTTAGCAGCTTTAAATGTTGCTATATAATAAGCTGCCGCACCGATTACATAAGGTATCGTAAAGGAGCGGATTGCATCCCGGTAGGAATTGGGATGCAGTTCTCCGAAAAAACCACTGATCCATATGGTCAGCAAAATCAGCGACTGGGCAAAAACATATTGAATGAACATCACCAGCAAAGGCGGAAGTTTGTGGAAGAGCGGATAAGAGTATAATGTAATCGTTGCAATCGCTGTCCAGACAAACATCATCACTAAGTTTATATAAAAGTCATAATCACCCGCCAGAGAAGCATTCAAATACCCCGCGATTAAGGACAGCAGCGTATAAAAAACACAAATAACCAGAAAAATTTCCGAAATCTTCTTTTTCATGACAATGCCCTCCTTAGAGATGTTAGTGAGTTGTGAAAGTCTTCCCGGTAATTTCTGCTGATTACCAGCTGCTCATCATTTTCCAAAACGGCAATAATTCTCATTCCCGCCGTAGGTTTAATCAGTTTGATCTTATGCAGATTTACAATCTGGGACTTATTGATTCGGACAAAATTCCACTTTTCCAGTTTTTGCTCTGCTTCATTTAATGTCAGGGCTATGGTGTACGTTTCTTTTTCCAGGCAGGCAAAAATACGCCGGTCTACCGCATCAAGATAATAAATACTATGAACCGGAAGCAAAACCGTTTCATCTTGCTCCTTTCCTTCAATATGCGGAACATTCTTTTGCATAACGGCCAGCACGTGCTCCAGATCAGATGTCATCTGATGGTAGTAAAAATCCGCATGTTCCTCCTGATTTGGTTTGATTTGAAATAAATTAAGCTTCATTTAAAAATTTTTCCTTTTAATTCTAATAAGCATTCCATAAGAAGAGAAATACAAATACGCAGCCCCAGGCATTACCGGTATATTTGCGGGCCATCAGCATTCCATAAACAATGATCAGAACGGTTATCATTTCAATGATATCTTTGGGATTAACGCCGATTGCTCCATGAATCAAAATACACATAACCGCACAGATAATGGCACCCCAATCCAGCCACCAATGCTTTGAGGGGTAACAGATATTTATTTTATCCGTGATTACCACATAGTTAAACCCTTCAAAAAACCCCCATGCGATGACCACAAACAAAAAACTGAAGATGGATTCGGGAAAGGATGTCTGAAATATTTCAGCAGTAATATTTACTCTGTGAAAAGGTAAATAACGATGAAATTCTCCAGTTACCACTGTAAAGATCATATTTGGCATAAATGCTGCCACTGAAAGCAGAATGGACAGCAGCGCTTTCTTCGTATGTAACCCGTAATCCCGAAACCGTTCTTTTCGTAATAAGCATACCACACTAATACCTGCACCGGCCAGTCCAAATTGAAGCAGTGCAATGCAAATGGTACGAAGCAATAAGGGTGCTCCGCTTTTCATGACAAAAGAATTAATAGTAGAGCCGAAGACCGTATAAAGAGTCAATACCAGACAAGTGACAATGATGATAATCCATAAATCTGCAGATGCTTTCTTTTTATTTTCCAACATAATATGTTACCTCCGTTTTTTTATATTTGGAGTATAGCAGAAAAAAGAATGCCCTGCAGTAAAATATGCGCAGGTTGCGAAATTCCGGTTTAAGTTGCAATTGCTTTGGATGAAACGTTTGCGGATGTACAGGAATGGCCCAGTAGTAAAATATTTTATTCGCTTTTGTCAAGCGTAATATATAGCTGCGCAGCATTGTATTTTGTAAAAGCAGATGGCTTCCCCCACGACAAAACGTCTGGATTTCCCTGTGCAAATTTGTTGACAGACTATCGGATTATCCAATAACATGGGCCTAGGATTTTACTAACACTACAAAAATTTTATTTTGCAAAATGCAATATATAATTGACATTAAGAATAATATGGTGTACACTGTGTAATATAGGAGGTGCGGTATGAAGAATAAGCGAATGAAAATCGCACGGATGGAAGCAGATATGAAGCAGGAGGATCTGGCGAAAGCAGTTGGTGTCACTCGTCAAACAATCGGAATGATAGAATCAGGAAACTATAATCCAACACTGAATCTTTGTATAGAGATTTGTAAGGTGCTTGACAAAACATTAAATGATTTATTTTGGGAGGAATCAAAATGATGCAGAACAAACAGGACGAAAGAGTCTTAACACAACGCCAAAAGATAAATAGTGAAGCGTATGGAATTTTAATGATAATACTTCTTGCTTCAATACTTATTCAGCAATTTTTTTTAGACGCACCATTTGAACAATATTCTGTTGAAGTTATATGTTTTTTTGGAATGTCTGTTTATATACTGGCAAGATACATGATGCTGGGGCTGGATTTATATGGAGAAGGAAAGCGGTCCCAATATATTCCTTTAACAAACAGTCTTGTGACCGGAATCATAGCAACGGCGATTCATGGTGTTTTGAACTATACAGGCTATGCCAAGCTTTACAGAGATGGTATTGGTTATGTCTTTGCGGCAATAGCGATTTTCTTTATCAGCATAACAGCAAGCAGTTTTATTTTGCTTTCGTTCCTAAATTATCTGAATAAGAAAAAACAGGCTAAAATACAAAAGCAATTAGATGAGGATGAACAGGATGATTAGAAGAAGCAAAATATTATTTGCGGTAATTGTTTTTATTACATGCCTTTCAGGATGTGGAAAAAACAATGATGTAGTGTTAGACAGAACGGCTTTTATTACCGATATAACGGAATTGTCTGTTGGTGAAAATGTTCAGATCGTAGGTATGGGTGAAGCAAGTCACGGTACAAGCGAGTTTCAGCAGCTGAAAGGCGATGTATTCAAGGCATTGGTTGCAAACAATGAGTGCCGCGTATTCGCTATTGAAGGCGATTTCGGCGGCTGTATGAAAGTAAATAAATATATCCATGGGGGTGAAGGAACCGCCCAGGAGGCCATTGCTCAGATTGGTTTTCGGATTTATCGGACCCAGGAAATGGCAGATCTCGTTGAATGGATGCGTACTTATAATGAAACTGCTCCGGAAGGTAAGGATTTGATGTTTTATGGTTTTGATGCCCAGCGATACGACAATAATAAAGAGTTTTTATTTGAATACCTTAAAGAAAATATGCCCGAGCTTGCCCAGGCATACACCACAAAACTTGTATCATTAACTGACGAAGCTATGTATTCACTTGAGAAATCAGTCCTTACACAAGCAGAAGATGATATTTCGGCACTGATGCTGGAAATCCAGGAACAAAAACCCTCAGATATGGATGCATCTGTGCTGCTTGAATATGAATTGGCCTTGGAGTATGCACATTGTCTTCTGGAAAATACACAGCTTAGAAGTGAGAGTACCGGTTACAGTAAAATGCGGGACGCACTTATGGCCAAAAAAGTTGAATGGATTGTACAGCATGTGAACAGCATGATTTATATAAACGGACATAATGGACACATCGGTAAACAGTCGGTTTCCGGTTATACTTGCATGGGACAGTTACTTGATGAAAAATATGGTGATAAATATTTTGCTGTCGGAACAGATGCTGCAAATACACAGTTTAATGCTCAGGATGGGGAAATATATAAGGTGTTTGATGTAGAAAACCAAAATGCATTTACCAGTCAGCTAAATGAAATGGACAAAAACCTTTATTATCTGGAATTTGCAAAAGTATCTCAGGATGAAAGCTGGCAGAAGATTTTAGAAGAGCAGCAAAGAATGACGGCATTGAATGTAGGATTTTCCAATATGCAGAAGGCTGTAAAAATGTATTATACTCTTATGGTCACACCAGCCAGAGCTTATGATGGGATAATTGTGATGAAAAATACTGAACCTACACATTTGCTTCCTTAATGCATGATAGAAAGCCGAGAGTATATTCTCGTTAAAAACCCCCAAAATAGCGGATTCAAGCCATTTTGGGGGAACTTTTGTAATCTGAAAAACCATAAGATTATAATACATTAGTTTTTAATATAAGTCTATTTCTTTTTTAGCTTATAAAATATAATAACCATACGACGCGCATCGAATAATTTAACGGAGGTTATTATGTATAATATGATTTATAGGCATTGTACGGCAGAAGGCACGCCCTATGAAGCAGGGTATGAGCTGGGCATGCAGCTAATGTGTGATAAAAAATTAGTAAAAGAGCTGACAACGCCTCTTTTTGGCGGGAAGTCACTGCCGGAAAAACAGGCTGAAAGCATTGCGGCTTTATTTGAAAAGTATATTCCCGGCATAAATGAGGAAATAAAAGGCTTCTCCGATGCAGTTGGAGTTTCGTATATGGACATGGTAATATATTCATCATATATAGATCTGCCAGGAGGGTGCTCTCATTTTGCGGTTTTAACAAAAGATGGACAACAGCAACAAATATATCACGGGCGTAATTATGATTACAATTTTGATGAGCCGCCCATATTGATAACAGTTCGCAGGGATGAAAAAAGCAGCACAGGCTTCGGATGCAAAATATTCGGTCGATTTGACGGTATCAATGAAAAGGGTCTCTGTGTGACAACATCATCGGTAGATATGAACCATAAAGGAATTATCGGTAATGGTTTTGTCTTTCCGATGGTAGTGCGTGCACTTCTGGATCAATGTGCAACTGCATATGATGCCAGGGAAATGCTGATGGAAATGCCTTATGCTGAATATCGTAATTTCTTAATTTCCGATCACACGGGCTCCGCAATATTAGTCGAAGCATCGCCAAAGAAAAAGGTATCAAAGTCCATTGCTGGAAAAGATAATAATTCCGGATTTTTATGTTCCGCTAATCATTTTAATTTTGTTGAAGCGGATGGTATTATTCCGGTGAAGCATTCTTTGATTCGACAACAGAAAATGGAAGAAAGATTAAACCGGGATACCGCAAAAATATCGATAAATGATGTTAAAGCGCTTCTATCGAAACGATATCCCGAAGGACTTGCATTTCCATATTATCAGGGCGGCATGGGTACATTATGGTCGATCATATATGAACCATCATCATTATCACAATATGTATGCTATGGTTCGCCGGAATCAGGCACGTGGAACTTAATCAACCAAAATGCCCCCACAGGTTGTACAGAAACACTGGTATCACTTTTTGATGTAGATGCCCCAGGTGATTTTTGGAGTTAAAATGGTAAAGTAATTGGTTTTTTCAGAGGTGTATGCTAAAATAAGGTTAACAATAAGTATGTATTGAAAAAGTGAGAGGCCGGGGATGGCCGCTGCGGTGGTTATAAGGTGTGAAAAAGGATAACAAAAATATTATATTAAAGGCAGGGCTCAGATATGGAATTACGTTACGGAAAACCGGAAGAAGTGGGAATGTCAACAGCTGGAGTGGAAAGAGTGGAACAGGCAGTGCAGAGACTGATCGATAATGGCAACACACCCTCAGTGGTAGAACTGATCGCCAGAGACGGCATTATTGTTTCACATAAGGCCTTCGGAACCAATGGAATGGAAGAGGGGGCAGAACCGCTTGCTTTGGATGCGGTTTTTCCGGTGTGTTCCATTACCAAAACCTTTACGGCAGTATGTGTCATGATGTTGGTGGAGGAAGGTTTGATCGGCTTAAACCGGCCGGTATGGGAATATCTCCCGGAGTTTGGAGCGGGGGAGAAAAAAGAAATCTGTATACATAATTTATTGACTCATACCTCCGGTATCGATGATGAAAAATTGAATGAATTTATCCAGAGAAATAAAGATATCATAAATATCCCCCCAAATTGGCAGGGCTCATATGACAAAGAGAAGGTATACTATGCCAGCATCGCCCCTCTGGCTGCTAAGGCAGGAACAGTCATGTCCTACTGTGGGACGGGATTTTCGATACTCAGCCTGATTATGGAACAGGTAACGGGGATTTCCTATGCTCAGTTTGTGGAAGAACGTTTATTCAAGCCCTTAGGAATGAAGGATTCCTGTTTTGTTCCTTCAGATGAGATTCGGGCCAGACTGGTAAAACGGAAGGCACCGGCCATATTCGATGAATGGCTGAACAGTGAGGACTGCATTAATAATACATCACCGGCAGGAGGTGCTCTCACCACTGTAATGGATACGGCGATATTCTGTAGTATGCTGCAAAATATGGGGACCTATAATGGTGTTCGCATTTTAAGTCCGGTATCGGTAAAGGAAATGACCAGAAACCATATACCGGGGATAGCTTCTGAGTATCGGGGAGAGTTTTTCCCGGAAGCATACTGGGGACTGGGATTTGGAATCAATGGGACGAAGAAGGACGGCGGTGATTTGTTTTCACCTATGGCATATTCTCATTGGGGAGCTGCCGGTGTCTTTTTCTGTGTGGATCCCGAATATCGGACGATACAGATTTACTATTCTGTTGAAGTAGATCATCACCGGCCGTTTTTGGACATTTATGCTGATTCATTCAACAATGCGGCATTGGCAGCAATTACTGAATTAAACGAATAAGAAAGGCAGGAAAAAAATGAAAATTCAGAATCCAATTATCAGGGGGTTTTATCCGGATCCAAGTATTTGTGAGGCAGAGGGAAAGTATTATATTGCCTGCAGTTCCTTTCAATATTTCCCGGGCGTACCCATTTTTGAAAGCGAAGATTTAGTAAGCTGGAAGCAGGTGGCCAATGCCCTCACCAGAACCAGTCAGGTAGAACTGCATCAGGTTCCCAGCTCAGGAGGTGTTTTTGCACCTACCCTGCGATATCATGAAGGAACTTTTTATATGGTGACCAATAATAATACATTCGGGAAAAATTTCTATATTTCTACAACAGATATTTATGGAGAGTGGTCGGAACCAATTTTTGTCGAGCAGGAGGGAATCGATCCGTCTCTGCTTTTTGATGATGGAAAGGTTTACTTTACCAGCAATGGTTCGGATGCAAACGGAAAAGGCTGTATTCTCCAATGTGAAATAGATATTAAGACCGGTGAAAAGCTTACAGAAAGTGTTCCGGTATGGCCCGGCAGTGGCGGCAGGTATTTGGAATCCCCACATCTGTATCATATTGGTGACTGGTATTATATGATGGCGGCAGAGGGCGGTACCGAATACGGTCATATGATAACTTATGCCAGAAGCAAGAATCCATTTGGACCTTTCGAAGGCTATGGGAAGAACCCGGTGCTTACCAACAAAAATTTAGGTGGAAACGAGAGCAGCATCCAGGGAATCGGGCACGGAGATCTGATTCAGGATAGAAACGGAAACTATTATATTGTATGTTTAGGCTTCCGTCAGATTGGTGAATGGCAGCCATTCCATCATTTGGGAAGAGAAGTATTCTTGGCACCCGTTTACTGGCAGGAAGATGGATGGTTTACTGCGGGAGACCATGGAACCGTAACAGAATGGATGGACGTGGAGCTTAGCGGGAAACAAAATATGGAGGCTTACAATATTTCCTTTAAGAGTGCGGGAGAGGATGACCTGAGGTGGAGTTACCTAAGAGATTACCATAAAGAGAATTATGAATTTATCAATGGCGGATTGAAGCTCCGGGGAACAAAGATTACTTTAAATGAGGCAGATACTCCTACTTTTATAGGGATTCGTCAGTCAGAGTTTAATACAAAACTTAATGTAACAGTTTCCGGGGATGCAAGGGAAGCCGGTATTACTTTTTATATGGATGAGGATCAGCACTATGACTTGGCCCTTACCAATGAAAATGGTTTGAGACAGGTAATCCTGCGGCTTCATACGGGAGATGCCGAGGCTGTAAAGAAGGCAGTTACTTTGCCCGCTGGAACCAACGAGGCAGATCTTCAGGTGATTTCTAATTCGGTGAGTTATCATTTTTATTATAGCGTTAACGGCAGGAAAGAGCTTTTGGGAAGTGCCAGAACAAAGTATTTATCTTCAGAAGTGGCTAGTGGATTTACCGGCGTTGTGATGGGGATGTATGCTGTTGATGCAGAAGAAAAATGGGCAGAGTTTAAGGACTTCTGCTGGCTGCAGGGAGTAGATGCTTAAAAAGTAAATAAATAAATCACATTTAGTATGTCTTATCAATACATTAATTAGTGGAAGGAAGATATTTTCACAATTATTATGTATCGGATAAGAGGTGATATTTTGGCTGTAACAATTAATGGGGTCGTCTTTAATGATCTGAATCACAATGGGACATATAACACTGATGAGCCAGGTATACCCGGTGTATACCTGATCTTATACAGTTCGTCCGGAGGATGTATAGCTGTAATTACGGATGCTGCCGGAAATTACAGCTTTTCTGTTAATACAGCAGGAGCCTATACGATATATGAGACCGTTACGGACTCAGTTCAGGCATGTCCTCCGACGGACTTTGCCCAGCCGGATGGTTTTACGGTGTCAAACGGCCCGCGTAATCTTAGTGTAACAGTCACTGAAGCTAATATTAGGAACAATGCCATTCTTACAGACTATAATTTCAGTCATGATACCACTGATGCACCTCTCACATGCAATGCGCTGATGATACAATTTATTGGCAAACCGAGTGTCTGGTATAACATTGATATTATTACAGGAAATTCAGTGATTCATGGGGCATTGAGCCCGGCCGAATATATCAATGGCATTGGATATAATCCCTTTGACAATTATTTGTATGGTTATGATCAAACTTCCAGTGTTGTAGCCCGCATTGACAGCGACTGTAATGTTACCCTGCTGAAAGCGATTACCGGCCTGCCGAATGCTGATTACAATGTGGGCTGTGTAGGGATAAATGGGCTGCTTTATTTGTATCAGGGAGGGTCAGCACGATTCTATACCATTGATTTAAGACCGAACTCCGCAACCTATCTAAAATTGATTAACCCCAATACACTGGCTGAACAGACTGCCAACTATGGTACAGCAGTTAATAATGCAATTGCATTGGCCGATTGGGATTATTATGATGGGTTTTTGTATGGTGTCTATCAAAATGGTGTTGTTTACCGGCTGAATCCGGCAAATGGAAATATGATTGCACTGACTACCAGTGCACCTAATTTTGGCAGTTCAGTTGGGGCTGTGGCATTTGATTTTAACGGCGCACTTTATGCGATTGCTAATGGTGATGGTTCGGTTTATAAATATACTATTTCGGGAACGCGAGCATCTGCCGTTAAGTTCTCCACATCAATTCCTGGTACCTATAATGACGGCGCGATGTGCCAATATACAACCATCAATGTGGACTTTGGCGATGCACCGGATACCGGTACGGCAAATGGACCGGATAATTATAATACCCTGTTGGCAAGGAACGGACCGCGCCACGGTCTGATCAATAAACTCATGCTCGGTACCCAGGTGACAGCAGAAGCAGATGCGTACCAGAATTCAACCGCAGCAGGAGATGATATATCAAAGGAAATTCAGGATGATGGTCTGGATATTCCTTTACCAGCGATCATTATCAGTCAAACGAGCTATTCCCTGATGGTAACTTATACCAATGAAACGGATTATAATGCAAATCTATATGGATGGATTGATTTCAACAAAAACGGCATTTTTGAAGGCCGTGAAGCAGTTACTGCAGTTGTGCCGCCGGGAATCGGAGCACAAACGGTAAAACTTGATTTTAGCGTGCCGGAAGAGGTCACACTTACAAGTGGGCACACCTTCATACGTCTGCGCCTGACGACACAGACGCTGATAAACAGCAATCTGCTGCCGACCCAAGAGGATACACGCAGTATGGGTGGAGCCATTGACGGTGAGGTGGAAGATTATATTGTGACGCTCAGTGCCGGTGCGGATGTGATGGTTTCAAAGTCCGCCGCACCAGCTATATTTATGATTGGATCTGATGCTGTCTACACGATTGAGGTGACAAACAACGGACCTGATATCGCGGAGAATGTGGAGTTGACGGACAGTATCACAAATGAAATTGAAAAACCGCAATATTCCCTTGATGGTGGTATGACCTTTCAGCTATGGACCGGCAGTCTGAGCTTAGGCAACATGCTGAGCGGGCAGTCCGTTGGGATTATCATAACCGGTACTGTCAGTGACTTTGCGGCCGGTATTATTAAAAACACGGTTACCGTGACAGCCGATACCTATGACCCGGATGACAGTAATAATACTGCCATCACGATCAACTATGTATCCGGTGGACCAGGCAGAGGATGCTTGTTTATTTGAGATGCTGAATTTAATCTTTATGTGATGTCTTTCTTCATGCGTAAGGCTTCTGCGCGAGTGGCTTCGGCCAGACTCAGGTCAGGAGCCTTTTGCCATGCACACATTAGCGAACGGGAGGCGTTAATAATTGCACCCATTCCGTTTTGATCAAAGGCACCGGTAACACTTGCACCACTTCCACCTTGCACACCATAACCAGGCACCAAAAAAAAATAATTTGGGGAAATTTTGGCGTAATTCCTTTAATTGTTCCGGGAAAGTACTTATAATGTAAAGGACTGCGCCAATTTGGAGCCACCAAAAAATTAAGTAAAATTTAATAATTTATTCAAAATTTAATAATAACTTTGTTGTATAATGATTTACAGTGGGTTGCAAGGAATGAACTTGAAAATTATACAGCTCTGTATATAGGGTCAAAGCTTTTAGGGTTAGCTCTTCTTTGAAAGATGAGCAGACTGTGAAAAGAAATGTATAAGTTGCAACGAAATGGTGAGTGGCTTCCAATGTAGGAGGTCTAAATGCACAATTAGATTTTATTTCTGTGTCAATAGGAGTAATTATGAAAATTTTTAATAGAGTTGTTTTAAAGTGGCACTGGATTATTGCTATTTTTATTTTGTTCTGTCAATTTTCGGTTCTGATTTTTTATGGTGAAGACAGCTATATCGGTATTCATGATAATCTGGACATACATATCGTTGATTATCAGATTTTGAAGCTGAATAATGCTTTTTTTGCCCATGATATAAGTCTTCCGCTGCTGGGCGGGATCAGCAGAGATTTTCTGGCATCGGAGTTTTCTTTGTATGCTTTGCTGTATTTTCTGTTGCCTAACTTTGCTGCTTATCTGACAGGCTATTTTCTTAAGATCATCCTTGCTATGGGTTCGGTTATTTTACTTGCAAAGGACATCTTAAAGGAAAAATATGATCGCTATGAGCCGATTATTGTATTAGCAGGCCTTTCCTATGGATTGCTGCCCCTGTATCCGGGATTTTCCATAAGCTTTGCATCCATTCCGTTAATCATTTATATCCTGAGAAGAATAGAACGGGCACCTTCTTTCAAAAACTATGCTTTATTATTTGTGTTCCCTTTTATATCTTATTTTACTTTTTTCGGAATTTTTATAATCGGATATTTGATTTTCTATACCATCTATCGTTCCCTTCAACAAAAAAAAGTATCAGTTCGGCTAGCCGGTGCTGTGGGGGTATTGTTTCTGGGGTATGCCTGCTTTGAATATCGGCTGTTCTTACTGATGCTGTTTGATCCAACCCAAACCATCAGAGATACCATGGTAATGGGAGACGATGGGCCGGTAAAGATTCTGGCTAATATAGCTGACGTCTTCGTCAATGGGGTGTTTCATGCCTATGATTTTCATAAATATATCATCCTGCCTTGTTGTATTCTGTACTTTCTTTTCTTAAATGTTACATATATTAAAAATAAAAATGGTATAAAAATATTCAGGGATTATTTCAACATGGTAATTGCACTGATTATCTTTAACTGTATAGCTTATGGACTTTATACTTTTGAGGGCTTCCGGATATTAATTGAAACCATATTGCCCCCGTTGAAGGGTTTTCAATTTACCCGGACCGTATTCTTCAATCCTTTTTTATGGTATCTGGCCTTTTTTATCCTGTTAAAAAGGATGTATGACAGAAGATTGAAAAAAACGGCCAATATTCTGGCACTGGTCAGCCTGTTGACAATTCTCGGCAGCCAGTCCCTGTACAATGATTTTTATAATACGGTTTATACCCATGCATGGATGGCTTTTAAGGGGCAAAAATCGGAAAGTCTGTCCTACCGGGAGTTTTATTCGCCGGATTTATTTGCAGAAATTAAAGAGGATATCGCTTATAACGGGGCTTACGCAGTTGCATATGGTATGCATCCGGCGGTACTTCAATACAACGGTATCGCAACCCTTGACGGCTGCTTAAGCTATTATTATCAGTCTTATAAGGAGGACTTCCGTAAGGTCATCGCTCCGGCACTGGAGCAATCGGAATCGGCGAGGATTTACTATGACGAGTGGGGGGCCAGAGCATATTTACCTTCCGGTGTCGATGATACGATCTGGAAGCCGGTTCGGACGATGAATGTCAGCGACCGTCAATTATATATGGATGCGGATGCATTCCGCAGCCTGAAGGGAAAGTATATCTTTTCACGGATTCAACTGGAGAACTATGAAGAAAAGGATTTTACATTGTTGGGAAGCTATTCGGATGATGATTCCCCTTATACTATTTATGTTTATGAAGCAGGAGAGACAGAATGATGAGACAAAAATTATTAATATATGATTATTTAAGACTGGCAAGAATTGACCATTGGATTAAAACCTGTTTTATGCTGCCGGGTGCTTTTGTGGCATTTATGCTGGCCAAACCGGAATCATTCGGATTCCCCCAACTGTTGATGCTGTTTACAGGAGTTCTGGCTACCTGTCTGGCAGCCTCGGCCAATTATGTGATCAACGAATGGCTGGATGGCGAATTTGACCGATATCATCCGGTAAAGAAAAACCGACCCATGGTGACGAAAAATCTGAAGGTGAAATATATTCTGCTGGAATATGCAATTTTTGCCATCACCGGTCTGATTCTGTCATTATTGATTAATCCTTATTTTTTTGTTACCCAGTTATGGCTGCTGGTAATGGGGATTGTGTATAATGTAAAGCCCTTCAGGACAAAGGATATTGCATTTGTAGATGTATTGACAGAATCAGTGAATAATATTATCCGATTTCTGCTGGGCTGGTTTATCATTACGGATACCTGCCTGCCCCCGGTCAGCATTTTATTCGGTTATTGGATGGCAGGTGCCTTCTTAATGGCAACCAAGCGTTTTGCCGAATACCGCATGATCAATGACCCGGAGCTGGCAGGAAGATATCGGAAATCTTTCCAGAATTATACGGAACGGACATTAGTCTGCTCGTCTTTCTTTTATGCCATATGCGCAACTTTTATGATCGGTGTTTTCCTGATCAAATATAGAATGGAATATATCTTCTGTATGCCGATATTGTTTCTGATGTTTGCCTATTATCTGATGATGGCTTTTGATCAGGATTCGGCAGTACAAAAACCGGAAGGACTGTTCCGGGAGAAGAAACTGATGGCAATTGTTTCTGTATTTGTATTGCTGGTGACATTTTTTTCCTTTGTTGATGTACCGTTGCCACCGTCCCTTCATGATCCCTACCTGTTTACAATCAGGTAATGTATTCGTATAAATATTGGAGAGCCTTGACTGTGAAGAAATATAAGCTTGTTATTTTTGATATGGATGGAACGATGTATTATCAGCCGCCTTTGCGGTGTCATATGGCGTTAAGCCTGATGGGGCATTATTGGTGTCATCCGGGGAAATGGAAGGAAATCGTTATTTTAAAATGCTACCGTCAGATCAGGGAGCGGTTTAAAACAGCGGATAAAGGAAACCTGGAGCAGGAGATAATAGAAAAGACAGCGATAGAAACAAAATCTGCACCGGAAACAGTGGAACAGATAATCAGAAAATGGATTTTTGAAGAACCCATCAATAAACTTTCTCATTGCCGGGATCATCAGGCTGCTGAACTGATGAGACGATTGAAAGGCATGGAAGTTCAAACTGTGATATATTCCGATTACCCGGTGGCAGACAAAATAAAAGCACTGAATCTCACCCCGGATTTTTATTTTTCCGGCAGTGATGAAGGCATCAACAGCTTAAAGCCGGATCCGGCCGGAATGAATTACATTATGAAGGTTTTGAAGGTAAAGCCGGAAGAAGTGCTGGTAATAGGTGACAGACAGGAAAAAGACGGGGAAGCAGCTGGAAATGCGGGAGTGGACTGTATGATTTTAAGCAAATATAAAATGATCAGAAAAAAACAATATATTATTTTAAATAAAAATTTTTGTTTTCAGGGAGGAGAAGCAGATTAGCTTTGCCTCCCTGATGGCTTGGCAACAGGAGTAAATCTAAACATTGTCCGCCATGTTCAATACCGAAACCTGACACATTTTCATGGTGAGCAGTGCCGCATTGTGGCTTTCTTCTGTGACCCCGGCACAACATTTGGCATCAACAGTGATACTAATTTCCGGCAATTGCGCCTTTAGGATTAATGCATTGGAAACAACGCAAATATCTGTGCATAAGCCGCAAAGTTCTATTTCATCAAAGGCATCTGCTGCCACATGTTTTGCAAGTTCCAGTGAACCAAAGGTAGGTTTGTCGAATATCTGGCAGTCGTCTGTATCCAATCCCTCGGCGATCAGATGTCCGGCAGTTCCCTCTACACAATGCACCACCGGCAGGTATTTGCCTTCCTGGGTGGAAAGGTAATTTTCATAATGCGTATCACGGGTAAAAAGAATTTTATGTCCGTTTTGTTTGTATTCTGCGATCTTTTCTTTTACTGCCGGTAAGATCTTTTCTGCTGCCAGTGAACCCAGGGAACCGGTAATAAAGTCATTTTGCATATCAATTACAATTAATAATTTTTTCATTTCTAATCTCCATTTTCCGGGTAAATAATTTTGCCCAACGATATCCTATATCATTTGTATACACATAGTGCAGCGATTTTGTCAACTATAATCACAAAAAAAATACAATTTAACTTATAAGAATGATTTTACAGGAATTGTGTGTTAAAATGGGTTCAATAACAGTGGGAGGATAGTATGAAAAGGAAGATAAACGGCAGGGATGCTATTTTGTGTAGACGGGGTAGATCGGGGGAGTGGGGCAATTAACAATGCATGGATAATATGGATAGTTTCATTTGCAGTTATTGTTCTGGTGGGAGTAATTTGGGAATTGTTCAGTAAATGCAGGCAATGCGGAGGTATGAAGTATGATAGTGGAAATTGATTCCAATTACCGTGAAGCGGTAAATAGAATATTAAAAGAGGAGTGGAACTGTCCGCCCTCTATTTCCCGGGGAAAGTCTTTAGATACGACTATTTTGCCGGGGTTTGTTTCGGTAGCTGGTGAAAATATAAATGGTGTGATTACTTATCATATCGATGGGGATGAGTGTGAAGTAGTTACGTTGAATAGTTTGGAAGAAAATAAAGGGATTGGAACGGAACTGATTAATGCGGTTTTGTCTATTGCAAAAAAGCATAAGTGCAGTAGGGTTTGGTTGATTACAACGAATGACGATATAAATGCAATTCGGTTTTATCAGAAAAAGGGATTTGATTTAGTCGCGGCACATATCAATGCAATGGATCTGTCAAGGAAAATGAAGCCGTCTATACCGATGATTGGTATGGATGGTATTGCAATAAAACATGAATTAGAATTTGAGGTAAATATCTAATGAAAAAATTATTGATTCAAAAAAATCTTTTTAGTATTCTGTTTTGTTCCTGTATATTTGTATGTGCGGGGTGCGGAAGAAAAGCTGAAACGCTGGACATCCAATTTTTGTATAACAGGGATTACTGGACGGTTTATGATATGACAGAAACTGCTTTTCCTACCCAGGAGTCTTATGAGAGGGAGGTCAGCCGAAGGGTACTGGAGATAGAAGAAACTTTGAACATTCATGAATGGTGGAAGGAAACCAATGATCAGGCAGAGAGTTTGCTTCTGAATACCAAATTTGTTGCGTATAATCCATGCAATAATGGACTGGCTATGGGAGGCAAAAAGTCGGTTTGTGACACAATTGGTTTGAATGAAACAATGCTCTTGGAATTGAACCTGGATGCATGTTTAACGCATGAACTGACACATCTGGTTTGTAATCGTTGGTTTTCCATATCCTTAAATGATGGGTTATGTGAATATGTGGAAACATTGCTGGCTGATGAGCATAGTCTGTCATCGATAATGTATGAGGACGGTGTTCATACAAATATGTATATATGGGTTGATCTTATGCTGCAGGAGCAAATGGCAACAGAGGAAGAAATATACGGTGTATTAGAAGCTGTTGGAAAAGCCGGGGTTTCTTATGATGAGTATAAACCCACTTCTAAGTTATTTAGTTTCTGGATGAATTGCAGTTACTCCTTTGTAGACTATCTCATTCAGACTTATGGGATTGATGCCGTGGTGGAATTAATTTACCGGGGAAACGGAGAGGAAGATTATCAGAAACTCCATAAAGAAGGTTTGGAACAGCTGAAAGAAGATTGGTTGGTTTTTGTGAAGAACCAGAATGCCGAAATGAGTTCTGAAGAACTGGTGTTAGCGCCGATAGTGGAATATATGGAAAGCCTGAAGTAGGATGTTTTACAGGAGATACCGCTTATTAGACGGGGCGGTATTTTTGATACAATACCTATGAATGGAAATAATCGCAATCTAAGTCAAGATTTACATTTTATGCTGTGCTATCATTATTTACCTGGAGGGGTAAACAGATGGAGAATTTAGGAAAAGTTGAAGCTGTACAGAGAATGCAGGATTATATTGAGCGGAACATCCAGAAACCGATTACCTTACAAGATTTATCGAAAAGTGCAGGTTATTCCCCTTTTCACTGTGCAAGGCTCTTTAAGGAGCTGATTGGGAAATCCCCTTTTGATTACATTCGGACGCTTAGGCTTACGCGTGCGGCACTGAAATTAAGAGACGAAAAGGTAAAGGTTATTGACGTTGCATTTGATTTCGTGTTTGACTCTCATGAGGGATTTACCAGAGCGTTTTCAAAAGAGTTTGGGATAACACCCTATAAGTATAGCCAAAGGCCGTCGCCAATCTATCTGTTTATGCCAACCCCTATTCGTGAGCAGTATCTTTACTTTTTGAAAGGAGAATATCAAATGGAAAGAACGACAAACAAAACAGTTTTTGTGCAGGTTATTGAACGGCCGGAAAGAAAATTGATATTGAAAAGAGGCACCAATGCCAGGGATTATTTTGAGTATTGTGACGAAATCGGATGTGATATATGGGGATTGCTTTGCAGCATAAAGGAAGCGTTATACGAACCAATCGGTATGTGGCTTCCGGATGCTTTCCGTACCCCCGGCACATCTGTTTATGCACAGGGCGTTGAGGTTCCTGTAGATTATGCCGGTGTTGTACCGGAGGGTTTTGAACTGATATCATTACCCCCGTGTAAAATGATGGTTTTTCAGGGCCAGCCGTTTGAAGCAGACCATTTTGAGGAAGCTATTGCAGATATATGGGATGTGATGAAAACGTATTCCCCTGAATTATATGGTTTTCAGTGGGCAGATGAGGATGCCCCCAGGTTTCAGATGGAACCGCAGGAGTATCGGGGCTACATTGAAGCCCGCCCGGTTCGACAAATAAATAGATAAAATACGCATGGCGCTCGGTTGATCTGGGCGTCACTTTTTTAATACAGCTCGCCTTTAGCAAGGAAAGTCAAGAACCTGACTGCACATTTATTTATGATAAAAGTATATTATACGGTGTGACGAACCGCCGGAAAAGCAGGAGGAACTTAAATGAACTCATTTATTGAAATAAAGGGAGCAAAAGAAAATAATCTCAAAAATATTTCCTTACGGATCCCGAAGAATAAGCTGGTGGTATTTACGGGGCTTTCAGGAAGCGGAAAATCATCCTTTGCCTTAGATACCCTTCAAAAAGAATGTCAAAGACAGTATATGGAATCTATGGGGATGATAACCGATTTTATCAGCAAGCCGAAGGTTGACAGTATTATTGGTTTATCTCCATCCATCAGTATCGATCAAAGAAATAATAACCGCAATCCCCGTTCTACAGTAGGTACTGTTACGGAAGTTTTTACTTATTTGCGGATATTGTTTGCCAAGCTGGGTACAAGAAAATGTCCTCATTGCGGTGAGCTGATACGCCAGTCCTTTGAGACGGGCATAGAGGCGGATGCCATGCCGGAGAGTGATTCAGGGGAAGGCGGCCTTGACAGCTATGATGTACAGGAAAGTCTGCTTGCCTGCCCCTCCTGTGGAGAAAAGTTTCCGGAACTGTCTATGAGCCACTTTTCTTTTAATAAACCGGAGGGTGCCTGTCCTGAATGTAAGGGGCTTGGCGTAGTCAATACGCCTGACCTTCAAAAGATTATTAATGCTGATTTAAGTATTATCGATGGCGCTATTCATGGTTGGGATAAATTTTACATTGATCGATATTCAGAGACAATTGAAAATGCAGGCAGTCATTATGGGTTCTCCATCAGTGCAAGTGAACCGTTGAAAAATTTTGGCCAGGTGCAAATGGACTTTTTGCTTCATGGTGCATTAAGTCCGCAGTTTTGCAGACATTTTCCCGGCGTCAAACCGCCTAAAACGGTTCCGGAAGGACGGTTTGAGGGTATTGTTACCAATATTGTCAGACGACACTCTGAAATGAGAAGCGGTTCAAAGGATAAATTAAGCAGTCTGTTTCATCAACGGGTCTGCACCGAATGTAATGGGGTGCGTTTGCGGAAAGAAAGTATTGCAGTTACAGTGGGGGACATTAATATTATCGAACTCTGTCAAAAATCACTGGACGACGTTTTAGGCTGGATTCAGAAATTACCCTTGTGTACGACACCAGAGGCTTTACAAATCGCAAAGCCCATCATTGATGATTTAGAACAAAGAATCAAACGGCTTTTGGATGTCGGTGTCGGTTATTTGAATATGGAGCGCGCGGCAGTTACCCTTTCGGCAGGAGAAGCCCAGCGGCTGAGACTGGCCTCCCTGTTGGGCAGCGGCCTTACGGGGGTTCTGTATGTGCTGGACGAGCCCACCACCGGCCTCCATGCCCGGGATACCAAAAGACTGATTAACGTTCTGAAAAAATTGCGGGATCTGGGCAATACGGTCCTGGTGATCGAACATGATATGGAAATGATGCAAGCTGCTGATTATATTGTTGACTTTGGACCGGAGGCCGGAAAGGGTGGTGGTGAAATCGTGGTTGTGGGAGCACCTGCCGAAGTCGCCGCCTGTGAATCTTCCCTGACGGGACGTTATCTTTCCGGTGCCGATAAAATCAATATTCCCCTGAAAAGAAGAGCCGGCAACGGAAAATACATTTCCATAGGTAATGCCCATAAGCACAATCTGAAAAATATCGATGTAGATTTGCCATTGGGGATGCTTGTTTCCCTGACCGGGGTATCCGGCAGTGGAAAATCCAGTTTGCTGTTTGATATTCTTGGCCGTGAAGGCGAGATTTATTTTGGTCACTCCAAAGAACAGTCTGATCATTTGGAGATTTCAGGATGGGAGAATGTCAGTGATATTATTACCATTGATCAATCACCAATCGGCAGAACAAGCCGCTCCAATGCAGCAACCTACACGGATGTTTTTTCCTATATCAGAGATTTATATGCTTCTTTGCCGGAAGCAAAAAAGAAGAAGCTTCAGCCAAAGCACTTTTCCTTTAATGTGGCCGGGGGCAGATGTGAGAAATGTGAAGGAAACGGTGAGCTTACCATAGCTATGCACTTTCTGCCGGATGTTCAGGTCAAATGTCCGGTTTGCCACGGACAGCGATTTCAGAAAAGTATTTTAGAGGTGCGATACAAAGGTTTTAGTATTTCCGATGTCTTACAAATGACCATTACAGATGCTATCGCTGTATTCCGAGATATTGAACCGATTATGGACAGGTTGTCGGTGCTGCAGAAGGTTGGACTTGGCTATTTGAGTCTGGGGCAGTCTGCTGCCACCTTGTCAGGCGGTGAGGCACAACGCATAAAACTGGCAAAGGAGCTTGGAAAGCGTGCAAACGGACATACCCTTTATCTGTTGGATGAACCCACTACAGGACTTCATCCGGCAGATGTAAAAAAATTGATTGCGCTTCTGAATGAATTGGTAGACCAGGGCAATACCGTAATTACCGTTGAGCATAATCTTGATGTCATCGCAATGTCCGATTGGATGATTGATTTTGGACCGGAGGGCGGCGATGCCGGCGGAGAGATTATCGCCCAGGGGACACCGGAGACAGTAGCGAAAACAGCTCGTTCTCAAACCGGAGCGTGCTTAAACACACTAATGTTCAAATAGGAGGGACAAGATGGGTAAAGCATTGATAGTAAAAGGATTACAAAAATCCTATGGAAATGTCCGGGCCATTGACGGCCTGGATTTAGAAGTGGAAAGCGGGGAGATTTTCGGTCTTCTGGGTCATAACGGGGCTGGAAAAACGACAAGTATTGAGTGTATACTGGGCGTGAAAACACCGGATGCGGGACATGTAGAGCTGCTTGGAATGAATCCCGTTATGGATCGGAAAAGACTGTTCGAACGAGTAGGGGTTCAATTTCAACAAACTAATTATCATGATAAAATCCGGGTGGCAGAAATCTGTGCAGTTACCGAATCGCTTTACAAAAACCCGGCGGATTGGAAAAAACTGCTGGGGACATTTGGGCTGTCGGGAATGGAAAAGCGGACGGTGTCAGAACTGTCCGGTGGGGAAAGGCAAAGGCTGTCCGTATTATTGGCCCTGATCCCCAATCCGGAGTTTGTTTTTATGGACGAACTGACGACCGGGCTTGATTCCAGGGCCAGACGCAGCGTATGGAAGTATTTGGAGGAGCTGAAGGCCGGTGGCTTGACCATTCTTTTGACATCTCACTATATGGATGAAGTGAAAGCTCTGTGTGACAGGATTTGTATTTTGAAGAAAGGTAAAACACTTATTGCAGGTACCGTTGAAGAAGTGGTTGCCAAGAGTCCATATGATAATTTGGAAGAAGCCTATTTGTGGTATTCGGGAGAGGAGGAAGTGCATGATGAAAACCTTTAATGCCTTATTTAAGAGTGAGATGAAATTATCCTTCAGGGATATGAACATTCCGATTTTTGGTGTAATATTTCCCATTATAGTTGCGGTTATCGTTGGTCTGGTGAATGGGAATAAACCGGCATTTGAAGGCGCCGGCTACAGCTTTATCGCCCAATCTTTTGGTGCCTTTGCCGCCATTGCTATCTGTGCCACCGGTCTTATGGGGATGCCGCTGGTAGTGGCCGATTACCGGCATAAAAAAATACTAAAACGATACATGGTAACACCGGTCAGTCCAGTGCTGCTGTTATTGGTACAGTTTCTAATCAACCTGATTATGAGTGTTATTGCACTGGTACTGCTATATATTATTTGTTCTGTCTTTTGGGGATACCAAATGATGGGTAATGTGGGATGGTTTTTACTGTCTTATCTGCTGGTTATTTTTTCTATTTACAGCATTGGCATGATGCTGGCCAGTGTAGCACCGGATATGAAAACTGCCAATCTGCTTTGTACACTGATTTATTTTCCGATGCTGTTCTTTTCAGGGGCGACAATTCCCTATGAAATTATGCCAAAAGGTGCTCAGCGGGTGATGGATGTGCTTCCGTTAACACATGGTATTAAATTGCTCAAAGGAACATCACGTGGGTTATCCATAGATAACATAATGGTTTCTATAGTTATATTAAGCGTTATTTCATTGGTGTGTATTATTTTGTCTTTTAAATTTTTCAGATGGGAATAGCAGAATCAGATTGGAGGTGAGAGCATGTATACACTGGATAGATTATCGAAAATGAGCGGGATTCCGGCAGAGATGATTCAAGGTTATGAAAAAGCCGGGTTGCTATCCCCGCCAGATACCCATCATGATAAAAGAGAAAACCTTTATACATCAGCCGAACTGATCATCCTGCATAAAATTGCAGCTCTTTCGCAGATGGGGTTTACCGTAGATGAATTAGTGCAGTTCCTAAATACTCCCCAACCAGAGACAGATTTGCAGAAGAAAGAACAGCTGGAACAGAAAATAAGCAGACTGAACCGGAAAATAACCGATTTGGACGACTATCTGTTAGGTGTGGGAGAGTGTAATATCGTGATCAAGTCATTGCCGGAAATAACTGTAGCGGCAAAGGATGTGAGAATATCAGATGTAAAGGAGCTTTACCAACTATCAAAGGAGTTCTATCAAGAGCTTGATGGGATTGGGTGTGAGATCCTTTCTGCCGAATATCGTTACATCGTATTCCATGGAGAAAAGTACGAAAAGCAGGATTTTAAGGTGCAGCTTTGCGCAGCGGTAAAAGAAGCAGGAGTGTCTACTGACACGATTCGATTTATGGTAATACCGGCGATTCCCAAGGCAGCTTGTTCTTACCATAAAGGTCCATACGATTCGCTGCACTTGACACGTACGTTCTCCGCTTTATGGATGGATTATCACGGCTATGTTATTGAGGGTGATTACCGGGAGATTTACATAGATGGTATATGGAATAAAGACACCGAAGATGAATGGCTGACAGCGATACAGGTTCCTTTGAAAGCTATATGAGTCAGATAAACAGGGCATATTTCTCAGTTGAGAAGTATGTCTTTTCTGTTGTAAGCATGTTGAATTTGAATAAAAAATTGCTAACCCGATTTTTTTAGGAATAAATGGTTAACTTATTAAGTGAACAAATACAATACACTTAATAAGAGAGGATTTTTATGAGCAGGGTGTTTTTTACTATTGTACTTTCGGTTTTGCTGTTCTTTTCAGGATGTATGCAAAAAAATCAACCAAATGACACCATTGATCAGGAAACGGTGATCTTTGACATCAGCGGAACATATGAAGCATTTACGAAAACCTATTTTCCAATAAATTATGGAGCCGAAAAGCAAGAAGAAATGATTTTACTTGATTACGGAACCATAACCCCCAATAAAAAACTGATTACGGATGTGATATACGACGGAACGAATATAAACTTTACGCCCATAACGGATCAAGGCATCGGAACCGCGTGGATTACCCTGATTGCTGAAGGCAAGGAACAAACAACTTATATTAAAATATATGATTTAAGCCGCCAGCTCGTTTCAATAGATTTTGACGATGGTCCCAGTGAATTTACAGATGATATTCTTGATACACTGACAGAAACCGGATTCAGCGCTACATTTTTTGTTACCGGAAAAGCCTATCAGGATGTTCGCCGTGTGTATGTAGGTGCTGAGCTTTACCCCGAAACATTAAAACGGGAAGCAATGAGTGGTCATCAAATCGGAAACCATACCTATGACCATCCGTGGAGAATTATGGATTATGATATTGGTCCGCCCGATCAGCAAAAGGATTGGATGGATTATAGCAGAAGTGAGGTCAGGGAGCAGGTAAAGCGGCTGGACAATTTAGTCTTTGATCTGGTGGGAGTTGTTCCGGAATACTTTGCGCCGCCTTATGGCCGTGACGTTCACCTAAAAGCAATTAAAAAAAATATTCCGGACCGATCAATTAATTGTAACGATACCGGTGATTGGATACCGGAAACAACCGCCGAAGAGATTGCGCAAAGAATCCTGGCTACCCCCGATAACGCAACGGTACTGATGCATGATGTTTATCAAAAAACCGCCGCAGGTTTAAGAAAAGCACTCACATCTGCCGAAGCTGAAAAGTTTCAGTTTATGACAACTTATGAGTTGGATATGATTCGGGGGCAGACCAGGCAATAAATTGAAGCAATTTAGGAATTAATTTATTTTGAATTTTTTTACGGAATCACTTAAATCAAGAGCCATCTCATTGGTTTTATCGAGATTTTTGACTACCGCATCGGCATTCAGGGTTACCTCTCCGACCTGTGAGGCTACCAGGGTAGTGGTATGGGCACCCTCATTTGCGGCGCGGGCTACTTCGCTGATAGTGGAAACGATGGTCTGGATGGACGCCTGTAATTGTTCGGAGGTTGCACTCAGATCGGCGGTCATATCATCCACATCTTTAGCATCATTGCTGTAATCATCTGTTGCACTCAGCATCGTATTGTAATCCCGGCTGACATCATTTTCCACAAAACCCAGAAGCTTGTTGGCATCATTTACCAGTAAGTCCACTGACTTGATTACAACCGAAGCCACTTCCAGTATCTTAGTGGCGGTTCCCTTTGAATTTTCAGCCAGGCTTCGGATTTCCTCGGCGACAACCGCAAATCCTTTTCCGGCTTCACCCGCTCTGGCTGCTTCGATAGCGGCATTCAGTGCCAGTAAGTTGGTCTGGTTGGTGATACTCAGGATGGCATCGGCCAGTGAGTTGATTTGTTCTACTGCCTTGGCATCCTCCAGAGATTTCATCAGACCTTTCTGGATAGTCACAAAGGTAGTATCGGAAGTTTGCTTGGAGACGGTGAAGTCGGTTTTCAAATCACGGGCCCGGCGGGCAATATCACCGGCCAGTTTAGCCCCATCCAGTGATTTGGCGGAAACAACTTCCACAGCATTGTCGATTTCCGACATGGTGGCATTTAATTCGTCTGAAGATGCAGCGGTTTCCTCCATTCCGGCAGCAAGCTCCTCAGTAGCTGCTGAAATTTCCTGAATATGTTCATTTAATTCTTTAAAATTCTTATTGGACTGTTGGGACATATCCAGCAGCGACTGGCTGGAATTAACAATATGAGATATAATATTGCGCATATTATTCTTCATGGTATTCATGGAGCTGGAAAGAAGTCCCATTTCATCCTGTCGTATCAGCAGTTTCTGATCGAACTCAATGGTCAGATCGCCCCCGGCGATTCCTTCGGCAGCCTTCTGCATCTGTCTCATACCGCCAGTGATGGCCCGGGTAATCAGTACTGCCACGAAAACGGTAATTAAGATAGCTGCAATAATAATGATCACAGTCAGGAGAATGGCTGCTTCAAAAGTATCGGTACCTTCTGCTTCTACAATCTGCATTTGTGTGGAATTCCAGTCCAGCATCGTATCCAATATATCAAATACATCGGCACGGGCCTGACGGTAGGGACCATTCATCCTCAGATCATTGAGGGCATCATAATCTCCGGCGCTGGCATATTGCTCCAGTTCACTTACGGCATTCAGCATGGCAGTGGCGGCGGTTCTGAGCTTTGCCAGATTGGCAGTGTCTTCAGCATTACTGCCCAAATAAGATTCATAAGTGTCCATCAATACCTGGGCCTGACTATAGGAATCAGCAATAGTCTGGATGCGGGAATCAACATCAGCCTGATCATAGGTGTTGCACAATCCCATAACATCAGCGCGGATATCCCGCATACGGGAATCAACATCACTGATGGCAGTCATGCTTAATCCGCTGATATACATGTCATCCTGTCCGTTATCCAGTTTGTTTAAGTTACTATAGCTGATAAGACCCAAAATGCAAATAGAAATAATTGATATGGCAAAAGCCAGAGTTAGCTTTACACCGATTTTTAAGTTACTCATATAATTCTCCTTCTCGTTTGTTCCGGATTTAATATCCTATTTGTTTATAGTATATTGCGTGACGGAACACAAGCAGAAAGAAAAAGTTCATCATTATCACTAATATGGATTTCCTTTCAGAGGCAGGAAATAGTAACAATAGCTAGCTGGTTTGATTTAATCCTCCTTTAATTACTTTGGCCCTTTCTGAAATATTGCCGGAATTCCATTGGTGATGTGCCGGATATATCATGAAAGACATTACTGAAATAGTTTCCATTACAAAAACCCAACTGCATAGCAATATCGCTGACAGACAGATCGGTATTTGTCAGCAGATTCTGGGCCATTCTGATTTTATAACATTTCAAATAGGTTGTATAGGAGGAACCCACAGCTTCCTTAAATCGCTTGGAAAAATGGGAGACGGATAAGCCGGCGATATCTGCCAGGTCTTTAATGGAAGGATTCTCCTGATAATGTAAATCCAAATAGAACAATATCTGCATAATTTCCTTATCCGCAGTATTCAGATGCCATTCCGGGCCGGAATTAATGGTTCTGTTTCTCATAACGGTGAGCAGAAGATGGGTTAACATTCCCTGCAGCAATAATTCGGAATGTTGATCATAATGCTCATATTCATCAAGCATATCTTCCAATATCGTAATAATCTTGTGCTGGACAGGTTCTTCTAAAGGGTGAAAGATATGCGACATAAAGTCATCAAAAGAATGCTGTCCGATTTTCTTGATTAAAGGTTCAACCATCTGGTCGGTAAATTTTACCAGATAACGTTCATAGGGGGCCATGGATGAAAAGGTTGTATGCATGTAAAGATCTTTGGGGATGGTGCCGAAAGTACCGGGATGGGAAAAATAAATGCCATGCGGTGTGGTGGTTTTCCGGTCTCCGCTGACTAAAAAGGAAGCCCCATAAAAATCCCTGTAGATGTCGCTGGAACGCATACTGAATTCAGCGTCTTTCTTTAACAGTTCGATATGGATATTGTATCCGTTTTTTAATGGTGCCGGCATAGATGTCCCCTCCTTTTATAAGATTATTACATAGATTATCCCCATATTCAATAGAAAAACAAATGAAATCTACAAAAATATACGGTACAATTGGCAAGTAATAGAACGTATAGGATGGAATGAGGGAAGGAAATATGAAATCTATTTTCCGTAAATTATTTTTTCGAAATCTGCATTTATTAATTTTGGAGCTGCTGTTTGCCTATGTGGTAGTTCAATTATTGGTTACGGGAAGTCAAAAAATTTCAACTGCCATTGACCGGGTTTTACAAGGGGATACCCAAAATATTTTCAGTCAGGAGTTTTTGGCAGAATTGGTTTTGATTGTGTTAGCCGGAACAATATTTACTTTCATTAAAAATGTATGTGCCCAGCAGCTGGCCATCAGAGTGCAGACCAAATTCAGGGATTTGGCGGCAGATCAGTTAATGGAGGTGGAATATCAGTTCATTTCCGATCATCACTCGGCATCAGTATACAACAAACTCTTGGGAGATATCGGGGTTGTCTCGGAATATTACTCCGGAATCCTGCCGCAGATGATTACCATTATTGTGACGGTGGGAGTTATTCTATACTCTTTGCTGACTCTGGACTCGATACTGATTTTATTTTTTCTGATATCCTTTCCGGTGATTTTATTGATTTCGTGGTATGCCAACAGCAGATTGGCCAGAATGGCAAGGGGCAGGTGGCAGTTATTAGACGAACTGAATGAAATCGGCTATGACAGTCTGTCGGGAATTACGGTGGGACGGAGTTTTCAATTGGATGAGATTATGAATCAGCGGATTGAAACGATGACGGAGAAGATTCTGAGGTTTGATATAAAACGGAATTATTTGTCTGCTATTTCATGGGGACTAAGTTTTCTGGTGAAATGGGGACCACATATATTATTGAGTTCGCTGGCCTTGATGCGGGTGGTCAATAAAACCATGACAGTGGGTGAATTGACTTTTTTTATTCTGATGCTGGATCGGATCGTCCAACCCCTCAGTGAGCTGCCTGCTTTGCTGAACGCGGCCAAGGAAGCGGAAGTTTCGAAAAAGCGTTTAGAACAACTGATGAATGAACCAAAGGAAGCTTTTGGCAGCCGACAGACAGGAATGCAAAATGAATGTGCGGTTTCTTTTAGTCAGGTCAGCTTTGGTTATACGGAGGGAAATGAGCTGCTAAAGGATCTGAGTTTGCAGGTAATGGCCGGCAGCAAAGTGGCCATCGTTGGCGAATCGGGAGAGGGTAAAAGTACGATATTCCGGCTGCTGTGCGGGTTTTATTCCCCCGGGAAAGGGGAGCTTGCCCTATTTGGTACAAGCCTGAACCAGTGGGATATCACCGCCGCCAGAAAGATGATTTCCATTGTATCGCAAAATGTGTTTTTGTTTCCCGATACCATTGCCTGGAACGTAGCATGCGGAAATAAAGATGTCACCATAATAGATGTCATCAAAGCCTGCAAATTGGCTAATATTCATGATTTTATCATGAATCAGCCGTTGGGATATGAGACACCGGTGATGGAACGGGGAGATTCGTTTTCCGGCGGTGAGAAGCAGCGGCTCTCTATTGCCAGAGCCTTTTTAAAGAATGCACCGATCCTGCTGTTGGATGAACCCACATCAGCCATTGACATGGGAACGGAAAAGCTGATCAAGACGGCAATAGAGCGGATTTCAAAGGGCAAAACAGTACTGACTATTGCCCACCGGTTATCAACAATCCAAGATGCAGACCGGATTTATGTGCTCTCCAAAGGGAAAATAGCGGAAAGCGGAACGCATCAGGAACTGCTTGGGAGGCAGGGCGCTTACCGGAGACTAATAAGGATGCAGGAAGGAGGAGAGGGTGCAGATGGAAATTAAGTCGTTGAAGAATATTATCAGGACCTTTATGGGTAAAAGAGTATGGTATTATTTCGGAACTATTTTATGTACGGGAATATTCAACAGTGCCTTTCACATTATGGTTTCCCTTACCATCGGAGCACTATGTACCATGGCGGAACAGGGCACCGGGGAGGGACTGCGTGAGCTGCTGTTAAGGAACCTTGCAGTCAGCGGAGCCTGTGCGGCTTTGTGTGTTGGGGCTACAGTGGCCTATAATAACGAAGCAAAAAGATGCGAGAAGACGATCAGAAATAAGGTATATACCAAAATGCTGCGCCTTCCTTTTGCTTATTACGATACCCATCATTCCGGGGAAATGATGTCACGGATTTTATATGATGCCAGCCGGACAGGGGATATTTTCGGCTCCCGATTACGCAGAGTGGTTTCACCGATCTTAGCGGTAATCGTCTGTATGATACCGATGTTTTACTTATGCCCGCAGGTCATGACCGGTTTACTTTTGATTAACTGTCTTTCATTAGGGGCCAATATGCTGCTGGTAAAGCCCACGGCCCGAATTGCCGGGCAGGCATCCCATGCCAACGAAGATATGACCGAGGGTTTATCTAATCTGATGCAGGGTATGGAAGTGGTTCGGATGTTTGAAATGAAATGTAAGGTGCGGGAAAAATTTCAGGGAGCCAATCATCATCTGGCCAAGTTGAATGGAAAGAGTGCCTTGATTCAGGCACTGCTTTCAGCTCTGAATTGTGCCTTTGACCTGTTGAGTTCTTTGATATTTTTGGCGTTGGGAGTGTGGTATATCGGAAAAAATGTGGCAGATGTCAGCTCACTGGTATCACTTTACCTGCTCTATGGCACTTTCAGTTGGAACTTTCTGCAAATCGGTCAGTACATTCCTGACTTGGCCGGCTGTATTGTGAATGGAAAGCGGATTCTGGAATACTTAAGCTGGGAGGAGGAGCCGGAAACCTATGTCCAATGTCAGGGAAGGGGGGCGAAGAACCGGGAGAAGGGTTATATTGATTTCGCGGGAATTACCTTTGGGTATGCGGATAAGGCCGAAAAAGTTTTGCGAAATTTCAGCATTGGTTTTGAAGCCGGTAAATGTACTGCAATTACCGGAAAATCAGGAGCGGGAAAGAGCACTTTATTAAAGTTGCTGCTGGGTCTTTATCCGGCAGAATCAGGCTGTATTTCGGTGGCAAATATCTCTTTACAAGATATGGGTTTAAAAGCCCTGCGGGAGAAGTTGGCATATGTGCCGCAGGAACCTTACTTGTATCATGTGAGTGTGGCCGAAAATATCCGCTATGGAAAGCCCGATGCAACCATAGAAGAGATTGTCCGGGCAGCTAAGGCAGCATATGCCCATGATTTTATCATAGGGCTGGAAAATGGATATGAAACTCTGGTTGGGGAACGCGGAAACAGTCTTTCCGGCGGACAACGGCAAAGGATTGCCATTGCCAGGGCAATCCTCAGAAACGCACCGATTTTACTTATGGATGAGGCCACCTCAGCTCTGGATAACGAGTCAGAATACCTTGTTCAGGAAGCCATCAAGGCATTAAGGGGAAATAGAACAGTGTTAATTATTGCCCACAGGCAGAGTACCATTGAGGCGGCAGATGTGGTTGTGGAGATTTAAACACTATTTATGAGTTTTTTTCTTTTCCGTAAAATAAATGGCAACAAATGCACAAATAATAGCGGCAGTAACAGCGATCTGCATATGATCCTCCTTCCTAGAAATAAAATAAGTCTTCAAATTTTTTGTCCAATGCAAAACACAAAATCAATGCCAATTTTGCAGTGGGATTAAACTGGCCTGTTTCGATGGAACTGATGGTGTTGCGTGATACGCCTACCATTTCGGCCAGGGCGGATTGGGACAGGTTTTTTTCGGTTCGGGCTTCTTTTAAGTTGTTTTTTAAGATTAATTCTTCGTTCATCGGTTTACCTCAAGGTTGTAATAATGAAGCTGCCCAGGGACGCAATGCTTGCCACAGCACCGGCAACAGTAGTTACCATATATGTCTTTTGTTTGGTAAAAACGTATTTTGGGTAAGATTCAGCGGCGATAAAAGCCCAGAACATGGCCGCTGGGGCATAGTTGGATTGACCGTTAAGGAGATTGAACACCGTAATGAAAATAAATACAAGGCAGAAAACAAGGGAACCGATTTTACGGCCTTTATTTTCGGCTGCGGACATACCTTCATCCTTATTCTCGTTTCTGCTCCTGGTTAAAATCTCTTCTTTGTTCATATAAGTTCCTCCACAATGATTTACCAAGTTTACTTGGCAATCATATGATAACACTGCCAAGTTTTATTGTCAACAACAATAATCTTGTATTTGACATGTTATCCATATATAATAATATTGCATCTGCAATATTTTAGGGCATTTTTGCGTTATAGGAGAAAAGTATGGATGAGAAAAATGTAGTAAATGATTTTTATATGAGATGTAATGAGGAAGAGAGACTAAGTGGAAAGCAAGGATATGTGGAGTATGCTACCACAATGGCATATATAAAAAAGTATCTTGAACCGGGAATGAAGATTGCCGAAATAGGGGCCGGAACCGGGAGATATTCATTGGCTTTATCCAGAGAAGGATATCATGTGGACGCAGTTGAATTGGTAGAAAAAAATATCCAGATGTTCAAATCCAAGCTAATAGAAAGTGATGATATTCGTATTATCCAGGGCAATGCCATGGATCTGTCCTGCTTTGCCGATGAAAGCATGGATATTACCCTTTCTTTAGGGCCAATGTATCATTTGTTCAGTGAAGAGCATAAGCGAAAAGCTCTGGAGGAAGCACTGCGGATTACGAAGAAAGGTGGAATGGTTTTTGTGGCATATTGTTTGAATGAGGCAACAATCCTTCAGTATTGCTTTAAAAAGGAAACCATCTGGGAAGATATAGAGAAGGGATTGTTAACCGCGGACTTCCGGTGGAATTCCAATGATCAGGATGCCTTTTCGCTGGTTCGTCCGGTGGATATTAAAGCATTGACAAACAATTATCCGGTAGAGCGGCTTAACTTAGTAGCAACTGATGGGGCCACCCGCTATCTGGACAGTGTAATTGATGCAATGGGAGAAGAGCTGTATGAGAAATATTTAGCATACCATTTTTCGATATGTGAGCGGGAAGACTTGATTGGGGCATCCAATCATGTGCTGGATATTCTGAGAAAACAATAATATGTTGCCATTTGGGGGAAGCGGAAAGGGCAGGCAGATGTGATAATTAATATGAAAGGGGCAATGATGAAAGATTTGTATGAAAAATTTGCATATGATTATGACGAATTCGGTGCAATTGAAAAATATCTTGGAAATGAGAAATATTTTTTTGAACAATTATTTTCAGAGTATCATGTAAAAACTGTTTTGGATTGTGCCTGTGGTACCGGACAGCATTTATATATGCTGTCGGAAATGGGATGTGAAGTTAGCGGCTCGGATTATTCACAGGCGATGCTTGATGTGGCCAATATGAATCTGAAAGTAAATAAAAAAGAAATTCCGTTATGCCAATGTGATTTTCGATATTTAGAGGAAAAGCATATAAAAACTTTTGATGCGGTGGTATGCCTTACTTCTGCATTACCGCATCTTCACACCGATATGGATTTAGTTACTGCGCTTAAATCCATGAAAAGCAGATTAAATGAAAACGGACTGCTGGTGCTGACCCAGGGAACAACACATTTTACATTGACTTTGCCGTCTGTTGAGGTAGTTATTAACCGGAAAGATTTTTCCCGTGTATTTGTAAAAGAACAGGACAATCGTTTTCAAACCATCCATGTTTTGGATTTGTTTCATTCCGAGGAGCGTTGCGAAAGCAATCAATACGATATTATTTATAGAATTCTTCTTGATGATGATTATAAAACATTGCTTTCCGAAGCGGGCTTTGAAAATATACAAATTTATGGTGATTATGACAGGAGCAGTTACACTGAAAAAAGCAGACGGTTAATTGTGGTAGCTCAAAACATCGAATGAATAGTTTGATTTTTACTGCAGCACGCTGATATTATATGATAGAGGGATATTTATGAGGAAATGGAGTATTATTTTATTTGTTTTAATAACCTGTCTTTTTTGTTCATCATGTGGTAGTACGCAGTCCGACGAACGAGAGCCGGAAACAGAGGTAACGAAAATATATTTGATGGAGACGGAGGAAGTGGACGGCCGATTTGCTCCGTACTTGCAGCTTAACACCGCCACAAAGTCTTTTTTCTTTTCTTACAGTATTTTGTCATCCTATTTGCCCCATGGGCAATATGACATTGCAGATGGCATATTAACAGCAAAGACAGAAGATAGAAAGTATATATATGTGTTTGATGTGGTGGACGAAAATACTCTAAAATTCATTACCGACAGTTCATCTGAGGTAGAGCCGATTGATGAAAAAATTGACGTAAGAATAGAAGATGGGGCATGCTTTATTCAAAAAGAAACAGCCAAGGCTGATTATAATTCAAATGAAAAATGAATAATTTCATTTATGAAAATTTGAATATAATCTTCCCTTTGAGGTGACATTCCAACGCAGAGAATATCTTTTGCAACCTGATCGGTAATAACATATATCATCCTTGCTCTGACATAGCAATCCTCTTGCCTGTTTGGGTATCGTTTTATCAAAAATGTTTCCATATTATGAGGTCCACAACAGTATATGAGGAGCTTTCCAACATAAATCTATTGGAGGAATCCTTATCCTTTGAAATCCCAATCTATTTTTTTAGTGGAATATATGATTACACCTGCCCTTATCCTTTGTCTCTGGAATATTTCAAAACCCTGGAAGCACCCCTGAAAGGTTTTTATACATTTGAGAACTCGGCTCATAGTCCGCTGTGGGAGGAACCGGAACGAGCCGTCGAAATTTTGGTAAAGGATGTTTTACAAGGGACCAACACATTGTCAACCTTATGAACCCATTGATTTATATCGCCTTAACCCAAACCGAAAAAAACATAACCGGGAATTAGTAAAGCTGATGTCCTGTAAAGCCTGTACTGTTTCATATTCACGGGAAAACAGGGCTTTTACTGCGTGTCCAAATCCAGCCTGCCGTTTTGCAACCCGAAAAGTCTTATTGATGTTTTGAAGCATTATCATATTTTTTCTCCTGCTAAAAAACGGGTGATTTTCATTACGTATGGTCAGTACATTGATTATATTACAAAGTAAAACAAAAAACCAGCCAGAGAATCTTCTTGAGTTTCAATTATTTACCATCTTGACAATCTGTATTACCCGTGCTTAAATGTGTATGTAGGGCATGCACACTATGCACTTGATCGGCAGGAGTATCCGTATACATCTGCCCAGGAAGGAAAAGAATAATGGATATTGTAATCATCAACTCATCAGAGATCCCAATCTATCAACAGATAATGAAGCAGATTAAGGCTGCCATCCTTTCCGGTGATCTGAAAGAAGGCGATTTGCTTCCATCAGTGCGAGGACTGGCAAGGGATTTGAATGTCAGCCTGATCACCACACGAAAGGCTTATGACTTACTGGAAACAGAAGGCTTTACCGTCAGTATGGCTGGGAAAGGTTCCTTTGTAGCACCGAAAAATCTGGAACTTCTGCGGGAAAACAAGCTGGCGGAAATCGAACGGATGCTGGAAGATGTACTTGCCCAGGCCAGGCTGATCGATCTTGATAAGGACTCTGTAAAGGCGATGATCGATGAATTATCACGAGAGGATATGGAAAAAGAATGAATAAGGTACTGGAAATAAACAATCTGAATAAGTCCTATGAAGGCTTCGGTCTGCGAGATATTAATATGACGCTGGAAGCCGGGACGATAACCGGTTTTATCGGTCCAAACGGTGCCGGTAAGACTACCACTATTAAGAGTATATTAAATCTGCTGAACTTTGAGCAGGGAAGTATCTCTATTTTAGGAATGGACAGTATTAAAGACGAAATGGCAATCAAGCCATTGCTGGGAATAGTCCTGGAAAATGGGTATTTTTATGACCACTTTACGCTGGATAAAATGAAGAAGCTGATTGCACCGATGTTTCCCAATTGGGACGAAGACCTGTATCAAAGCTACCAAAAGAAGTTTCAATTGCCGGGGAAGAAGCGGATCAGAGATTTATCCCGGGGAATGCGGATGAAATATACTATTTCCCTGGCCTTATCACACGGTGCCGAGTTGTTTATATTTGATGAGCCGACAGCAGGACTGGATGCACTTGTCCGTAAGGAATTGATGGACATACTGCGGGAACTGGTTTGTGATCACAGCAAAACGGTGCTGATGTCCACCCATGTGACACAGGATTTGGAAAAAACAGCCGATTACCTTTATTTCATCTATAATGGCCAAATCATTCTTCATGGAGCCAAGGATGAAATAAAGGAGCAGCACGCTAAGGTGACCGGGCCGGCCAGCATCTTAACACCCGAGATGGCATCAGAATTAATCGGAGTCAGCCGCTCCGCATACGGCTTTGATGCTTTATGCAGCCGACCGGAGGTACTGCGGAAGCAATGGCCGGAAACAGTGATATTTGAAGCCCCGTCCATTGAGGAAATTATGCTGTATTACACAAAGGAGGAGCAACATGATTAAAAAAAATAAATCACAAAATATTTTACGGCCTTTTATGAAGCTTCAATTATCTGCCCTGAGTCCGGTGTTGCTGCTGTGTATTTTTCTGTTTCCGATTTCCTCATTGAAGGTTTCGGAATATCGCGGCTCGGTTATTTTTTGCGGTGTTATTATTATGAGTGCTTTTTTTATTACCAATAGTTTCGGCGTCAGCGATGGAAAATATAATATTAAATATCTCTTTAATACGTTGCCGGTGACCCCCTCCGTGATCATCGGGACACGGTGGACCATCACCTATGGTCTGGTCATTTTAGCAATGCCGGCAGCAAAAATTTTATCATATTTTTTTGTGACAGTAAGCCCGGACGTACTGCAGACGATTCAGGTATCGCCACTGTTGAATGGCTTTCTTCTGGCGGCCGTGGTGATTCCGCTGAATATGCTGATTTATTCCCGGTTCAGTGCGGAAAGAGCATCAGTTATCGGCTCGGTTCTGGTTGCGGCACTAATCGTTTTACTTACATTCGGACAGGAATTTTTCGGCAGATTTTTGTCCGGACAGGCTTGGATGGGTAACTTTGTACTGGCAGTCTGTGTGAATTATCTTTGCCTGAAGAGCTGTATTTCAAGATATAAGAAGGAGGAGTGAGAACCATGAAAAGAAAATTAATCGTATTATTTATATTGGTTTGTGTTACATTATCCGGTTGTACCCAAAAGCAGAGTGTTTCTGAATCTTCAACCCAACTGCCCGGTGTGCCGGAACAGCAGACAGATATGAGAGCAGCCGACCTATCAGCGGTTTCGGAGGCGGATGCTTTTCTGGAATTTGTACTGGGTGGAGAGTATGAGCAGGCATTCGGGATGTGTGATGATGAGATGCAGACCTTTTTTGTTTCCGGTGAAAAGATGGGCACAATGTGGGAGGAAATTCTTGTTTCCGTTGGCGGTTATCAGAGCCGTGAACAACCCGGAACAGCCCAATCGGGTGATATGATGGTATACACCTATCCATCACAGTTTGATACGGGAGCTTACAATATTAATATCAGTATTTCAGCAGAGGGGTTGGTGGCTGGTTTTAACATTCTGCCTGTATCCTCTAATGAAAGCAATCTGAATGCCAGGGCCAAACAGGAAGGGATGGCGGCTTCCACTGATTTACCGGATGGAATTGCCGAGAAGGATATTGTTATCAACAAGGGACAAGAACATGAATTATACGGAAAGCTCACTTATCCGGCCGATGCCGACTATCCGATTCCGGCCATAGTGCTGGTTCATGGTTCCGGTGCTCATGATATGGATGAATCTATCACAGCAGAAAACAAACCCTTTCGGGATATTGCTTATGCGCTTTCGCAAAAGGGCATCGCTGTTTTCCGTTATCATAAAGTTACCTATGCCTACCCGGAAGATTTTGACCAGGCGGCTATTACCATTGATCTGGAAACGGTAAATGATGCTGTGGCGGCAAAGCAAGCACTGTTAGATCAGGCGGGCATGGAATTATCTGACATCTATGTTGCCGGCCACAGTCTGGGTGGTATGATGGCTCCCCGGATTGCCAAAGAAGGCGGATATGACGGAATGATCCTGCTGGCAGGAAGCCCACGCAGTTTAGTGGACATTGTATATGATCAAAACTATTATATGGTATCTGTCAGTGATTTGCCCCAGGATCAGTGGGATGCCACGCTGGCAGAGGTTGACCGGCTGTATACAGAAGCAAAAGAAATCCTGCAGCTGCCGCATGCAGAAATGGAAGGAAAAACAGCATTAGGACTCCCTGCGGTATATTTACATTCCATTGCAACGCCCTCCGCAGCGGAATATATACAGGAACTGGATATTCCGATGCTGATCTTACAGGGCAGCAAAGATTTTCAGATATATGCAGACCGGGACTTTGCTTTATACGAGGAGATCACACGGGGATTAAGTGATGTCACAATGATTGAATATGACGGCCTGAATCACTTATTCATGCCATCCTTTATGGAAAGGCCGGATCAGACGGAATATATGACACCGGCCAAGGTTGATGAGAAGGTTCTGGAAGATATGGCGAAGTGGATCGAACAGCATTAACAGACAATTTTTTCAAGGATTCCATCCAGCATCAGACCGATGGCATCGGCCTGTGCGGCAGGATTTTCATGCTGCATATTAATGAAACTTTGATAAAGCGCCTGAAAAATTAATGATGCTGTTTGGACATCGCAGATAAACTGTACCCCATGGTTAGATAAGGATTGGGCAGCATCGACGTTTTGCCTGGTATATGCCAGCATTCGTTCGCCGGATATTTTGCGTGAAATAAGGTCTATAGTAGTGGGATTTATCTGAACAAGAATGGGGTGATGGGACATCAGTCCAGCCATTACATGAAATACCTGTTTTACCCGTTCTTTATCCGGTAAATCCCCATTGTTTTCCAGAAGGATATCAAGCTCCTGAAAGATCGCTTTCTGAATATTCTGGACGATATCCAGATATAGATACTCCTTGCTTTCATAAAAGGTATAAAATGTGGCCTTGGCAATATTGGCAGCCTTGATTAAATCGTCAATGGTTACTTTTTTTAAGCCATGGGCAGAAAATAGTATTTCGCCTTCCGTTAAAAGTTTTTGACGGATATTTTCTTTTTCTGTTTTGCTAAAGCGTGGCATATGAGGGGCCTCCTGCTAATATGTGATATTCTTTTTAAATTGTATATGTAAAATCTGGCTGCGGTTTCTTGTGGAAGGCAGAATGTTCATGATTCTGAAGAAAAGGGATTGACGGTTTTTCAGTAAATCCCCGGTACTCCATGAATGCAGCAGACAGATAGATGGATTTAAAGCTTCTATGTCCTTTGCTTTATCAAGCCCCCAGCAAAATGGGCTGCTGATACTTTTTCCGATGAAAAAACTATGCATAACGTCAAAGTACATATCAGCACCCGGAAAATGTTCGGATAATAAACCGAAAATCCGGCAGATATCTTCAGGGGGGAAATACATCAGCAGTCCCTCGGCAAGGATGACAATGTTCTGGCCATGGATATCACCGATTTCCTGCACCCAGGCATCATCCAGTACAGATTTTGCGATAAAACGGATACGGTCATTTTCTTCAAAAAATTTTCTTCTCAGGGTGATGGCATCCGGTAAATCCAACTCAAAACCTCTCAGTTTTCCATTGTCCAGCCGGCATATCCGTGTATCCAGTCCGGCTCCCAGATTAATGATAGTAGTATCAGGCTTATTTAAGAGTATATTTCTGATTTCATCATCAATCACTTTCGTTCGGGATAAAATGCCATGAGTTGTGATCTGACCGCCGTTTATTATCAAATCGCCGGTGTCTGTCCGTTCAATAATACTAACCGACTTTTCGTCCTGTATAACAGGATTTTGTTGGTTTATTTCCGCGGCCCTGACTGCCAGCGGAATAAAAAGAGACTTTGATATATCATCAAGGGTATAATCGGTATTCATAAGCGAGGGCTCCTTTCGTTGGTGAAGCGTATTCCGCAGATATTACAATTTAGGGTTTCCGCACTAACTTGTCTGTTGCCGCAAGCTTGGCATTCATATTTTCCATTTCCCAGTGGCAGCTTCTTTTTCCGCAGTTCAGCATATTGACGGTCTATTTTCTTATCCTGATGTAATTCAACTGAAAGCAATCCTATGAAAAACAGTGTGATCATTATGCCAATTACCAGTGATAGATAAATTAGGACTGAAAAAAATACAATATGAAATGTAGAACGGAATATAAATAAGCAAAGTGGAATGACGAAAAGAAACAATGCTGCCAATCCGATGATTTTATGTGCATATCCGTTTGAGTTGATTTTTTTCATAAGACATTTTTCCCTATATGAACTAAAAATATAATTTGGTATGTATATTATAATATACTAAGTTAATTATTTATTGTCAAGAGAAATAGTATTTCACCTTATGATTTGTGCATTTCACCTGCCATGATATTGCATGTAAAGAAAATCTATTATATGCTGAATAAACATAATCACAACAGTACAGGAGGCCGGATTTGAAACTAAGAATCGAGAAGGGAACGGAATATACGGAAACAGAGATTATTATTCAGTGCCCTGAGGTGGATGCACGTCTGGATGCCCTGATTAGCCAGATTCGGATGTATGATCTGACTATCCCAGTAAAAAAGGAAGGACGTAGCTATATGCTTTCGACAGATAGTCTTTTTTATTTTGAAAGTGTGGAAGAGAAGACCTTTGCCTATCAGAAAGAGGAAATATATGAATGTCCGCTGCGGCTATATGAACTGGAAGAGCGGCTGACAGGTACGTCTTTTACCCGAGTTGGCAAGGCCTGTGTGCTGAATACGGCAGTCGTAGATGCGGTACGCCCCTTGCTGGGCGGCCGGCTGGAAGCGTTACTGGAAAATGGTGAAAAGATTGTTGTTAGCCGTCATTATGTTCCGGCTTTTAAAAAGAAATTCGGATTGGGAGGAGAAAGTGATGTCTAAGATACGAACTTTTTTTATTATGAATTTTACTATTTATGCCGTGCTGGTTTTATTACAGGCGCTTTTGCATCTGGCGGGAATCGTTGAGGATTTTAACAGTGTGATTGTATCCCAGTATTTCATCCTGTCAAGTCTGCTTGCGGGTGTGGATTTGGTTATCAATACTTTTCTGCGGCTCAAATCGGCATTATTCCGGATGGTCGTCAGTACAGGTATTGTGGTGCCGATTGTATTATTCATGGGTGGAGTGGTGCTGCGCTGGTTTTCTTTTAAAACCAAATGGGTGGTCTTGAGCATTGCACTTACCATCAGTATTGAAACAGTGCTTTATTTAACAACCGGAATGTTTTCGGCAAAAAAAGCAGCAGCCCAGATTAATCAGGTTATCAGGCAGAAAAAAGAGGGGAAACGATTAGAAGGAGAGACCAATGCTGACAAACAATAAAAAACTTAATGGAAATATACTGAAATTGATAGCAATTTTGGCAATGACAATCGATCATGGAGCCTGGCTGCTGCTGCCCAAGGAAACAATTCCGGCATATATCTGTCATGTCATCGGCCGGCTGACCTTTCCCATTATGGCATTTATGATTGTGGAGGGATATCACCATACCAGAGATACCCGGAAGTATCTGCTGCGCCTGGCAATATCGGCGGTCATAGCACATTTTGCTTATGCCCTTTGTTTTAACCATCCCATTTTATTTGATTTCAGTAAGATGGTGGTTGATACTACTTCTGTTTTATGGGGATTTACATTTGGCTTATTAGCGCTTATTATATATCATCACCAACGAATGAAAATGTGGCTCAAGGCAATATTAATTATCATTTGTATTATCCTGGCGATTCCCTCCGACTGGTCATGGGTTTGTGTTGTATTCCTGCTGGTGCTGGATATAAATTATGGGAACATAAAGAGACAATTCATCGGCATGACGGTTTTCGGCTTTAGTTACGCATTGGTATATTGTCTGATCAGCTCATGGTGGAGCAGTTTTCAATTTGCCATTGTCCTGGCTTTTCCTTTGCTATGGCTCTATAATGGTGAAAGAGGGCGATGGCGGGGAATGAAATGGCTGTTTTACATATATTATCCACTGCACTTGATCATATTTGGGATAATCAGGGTGGCATTTGATATTGCTTATCCAAGGTAAAAGAGTTTCTTTCTTTAGATGATTGCTCCTGAGACTTAAAACATAAGTCGCAGGAGCATTTGTTTATTTTAAATAATCTTAATATTTCATATTGTGAGTCATGTGATACAATATAAAGAGTATATATTATTTAAATTTAGCAGGAAAGATGGTTAAGTAATCAAGGAGAAATTAAAATGACTATTATCATTAAACCCCATCACTTACTGGATGTATTCAAATTGTATAACAGAGGAGTTTACCCGCTCACGCCTGATCTGAATTATGAACATGATTTTTATTTAATTGGAAATTTAATACTTGATGGTAAGGTCGATATGGTTTCTCTAACCATTCATTCGGATGATATCTGTAAACCATGTAAGCATAATAAAACCGGAATTTGTATGGATTCTCTGGAGATTGACAGTTTTGATAAAAAGGAGGAGTATAACCGATTTATTGATAAAAACTTATTACAGCAATTTCAGTTAGAGGAAGATTTATCCTACGATCTTGATAAACTGCTTAATTTGATGACCAGGAAACTATCATTGGAATTGATTTCTGAAGTATGGTGCTATAATAGTAAAGAGGATAATGAGTTAAGATTTGTGAATACCCTTAATGGAATTGAAAAGTATATACAGAGCAAAACGAAGGACTGCCGGTCTGAATGAAAAGTAAAATAATTGTTGGCTTTGCCATAATATTGACATTTATACTGATTTTTGTAAATCGTATATTACATGCCTCTCCAGTGGAAGGTTCCGTTTTGGTGCGTGACATTGTTTCATACTGTACAGGCGATGTGACAAACGACGGAATCCCTCAATTGCTGGCCATATCAGGAAACGGTGAAATCGACAGCGGCCAACGGCACGGCGAGTTTCTGCTTGTGTGTGATGCCTCGGCAGAAGCTGATATAAAGAAGCTGGGTTATATCCCACCTGATAAAATACATAACCGTATCGATCTTGCCGGAATTAAACCATTAAAGGTTCAGCTTGGGGATATAAATGGCGATGACCTGAATGAAATTGCCATCTGTGTTTATAAAACGGCAAAATTTCATCCTGTCATGGCGAAACGCCCGTTTTTCTTTAATCTCGTCCAAGGTAATCTGATTCCGGTTTGGCTTGGTTCACGCCTTTCGCGACCGTTTGATGATTATATTTTGAATGATATAGATGCGGATGGGATAGATGAAATCATATCTATAGAGCAACTTGAAAATGGTAATTGGGTGGTGGCGGTATACAACTGGAGCGGCTTCGGATTTGAAATGTCTGTTCAGTCGGAGGAATTTGACAGGGAACTGCATTTTGATAAATTTATTTTTGGCCTTGATAATGAAGGGAAACTTTTTATAGGTAATCAGTAAACGGAGGGAAATTATGGAATTTACAAACGGTATCTGTCGGTCATTGTCTTTAGTACTTATAATTGTTTTGTTTACTGTATGTGTTGCCGGCTGCGGCAGTAGTACAGAAGCTATCGATGAATCCACAGTCGGTCCATCTGTGACGGAAGTGACTGATACGCCCCCAAAGACCGATCCTGGTATTGCTAACGCCTTAAACCTGAGCTTTAAACCGGAATTCGGAAAGGCCGGTAATGTGTATGTGCCGGTGGATGTTATACCCAATGCTGCCGCTTATACGATTGATCCCAATCTTTCAAATGTTGTCAATCTTGATCAGTTTCCCAATCTTACAGCGGATCAAAAGCAAAAACTTGTGGACAACGGGTTTGTCGTAGCGCCAGGCAGACAAGAGCAGCTTTTTTATATCTACGAGGACAATACTTATAAGAAAATCCCTAATTTTGTTACCACTGATTCGGTGCTGCAAGTCTATCATATTTTTTATGATTATGCCCTGAGAAGCACCGAAGGGATGGCGCTGCTGTCCAATGCGCTGACACTGAACAACAACATGCTGATCCAGCTTCAAAGAGAGTACGGCACTGTTTCTGATCCGGCAGTCAGGGCCGAGGTGTTGAAAGTAATGGGCTATTTTGGTGTTGCCCAGCTTGCTTTTGGGGAAGCATTACCTGCTGATTTTCCTGCGGAGATAAAAAATCTTGTGGAACAGGAAATGGCGCTGTTAAATGCTGCCGACGGAAGACATCCGTCACCGCTTTTCGAACATGAGATTGATTATTCGTTATGTACTCCCCGTGGACACTATACACGAAGCCAGGAACTTGAAAAATACTTCAAAGGATTGAGCTGGTACGGAGTTGTTCCTTATCCGCTGTATGAAAGCGACGGGGAAACCCCGGATATAAATTCGGCAATGCGTGCACTTATAACCGCCGCCGCGTTATGCCGTCTGCCTGTGCAGGACGGCGGTGCATTATGGGAAAACATCTATAGCACAACAGCATTCTTTGTGGGTACGGCCGATGATGTGACCCCATTTCAGATAGCGGAAATAATGGTGAAAGTATATGGTGAAAACCCTAATTTAAATGAGCTGGCAGACCCGGTTAAGCTGGATTCCTTTTATCAGGAGGCGGAAGCATTACCAAAGCCGCAGATCAATGCCAAAAACCGACTTGCCCAGGCAGAGGGTAAAGATATTCCTGCCGGTTTACAACTGCGGTTTATGGGGCAGCGTTACATCCCGGATTCGGAAATTCTGCAGGAGCTTAGTGAATCGGTTTTAAGGCCCTTTCCCACCGGGTTGGATGTTTTTGCCACCCTTGGCTCAAAACGAGCAGCCGATATCATTGCCAGGGAATATGCACCGACAGAAAACTGGCCGGAATATACCGAAAATTTTGAGCGTATGAAAGCGAAGTTTACCACCTTGCCGGATTCCACATGGCAGTCAAACATGTATTATGCGTGGCTGTGGACACAGAACTCACTGACAGGTGAATATGGTCAGGGATATCCCATGTTTATGCAAGGCACGGCGTGGCAGGATAAATCCCTCACCACGGCGCTGGGAAGCTGGGCAGAGATGCGCCATGACACAATTCTTTATGCCAAAGGATCAGCCGCGGAATGTGGCGGATTTGATGAACCGCCGGTTGTCCGTGCCTATGTGGAACCTAATCCCGAGCTTTATAACCGCTTATTGTGGCTGACATCATACACGCGGGAAAATCTTTCGGCCCGGGGAATTTTACCGGAAAACATTGAATATGCCTGTAACGGATTTGAAAACATGCTGGTATTTTTACGGGATTGCGCCATCAAGGAGCTTCGCGGAGAGGATTTAACAGCAGAAGAATATGACAGCCTTCTTACTTATGGCGGCCTGCTGGAAAATCTCACAACAAGCTGTGTTGAAAACGGGTATAAATGGTATCAGATTGAATCGGAAGCAGACCGTAACATGGCGGTCATTGCCGATGTCCATACGGCATATTCCGGCGGATATCTGGAAGAAGCAGTGGGAACGGCGGCCGAGATTTATGTTATCGTGCCGATGAATGGTGAATTATATCTCACACGCGGAGCAGTATTTGATTATTTTGAATTTGTGTCGCAAAAACGAATGACGGACGAAGAATGGCAAACTATGGTTCGTGATGATCCCCCTCGGCGTCCATCCTTCACCTCAAGCTTTATGGAAGGCGAAGCGCCGGAAGTACCGGCTCCTATTGAGCCGTATACGACGGGATGTTAGCCCGTTGGAAAAAAATAGTGGCGGCAATGATTGCCTCTGCTATTGCAGTTACATTTATAATTTTTTTGAATAATGAAAATTTTATGCATTTTTACAAAGGAGAAGTTGTGATATCCATTGCCGGGGATATCCTGCTGGACAGGGGAGTTGCCAAAGCGATCACAAATAATGGCATAGCTTACCCTTATAAGGGTGTTTCACAGCTCTTTCACCATGACGATATCACCATTGCCAATCTCGAATGCCCGTTAACCCAGGCAGATGGTGGCGCAATGAAAGAAAAACGCTTTGTATTCAAAGCCGATGCTCAAAATGCCGATGCTTTGAAATCGGCGGGATTCGATATATTAATGCTGGCCAATAATCATACCATGGACTATCGGAGCCAGGGGCTTACCGACACGATGCAGGCGCTTGACAGCGCAGGAATTTTTTATGCCGGAGCGGGGGCCAGCAAGAGGGAAATTGAACCTTGTTTCATCAAAAAGAACGGAATTCACATAGGTGTTTTGTCATATAGCTCACTTCCCCCTGAAGGTTTTATGTATAATGACGAGAATGCCACGATTGCCTATGCACGGGCCGGATTTTTGGACGAAATGAAAAATGAGATTGCTCAAACAGCAGCACAATGTGACTTTTTAATTGTATATTTTCACTGGGGCACGGAGTACCGCCATGACGTCAGCGACTTGCAGATAGAAATAGCACACACCGCCATAGATGCCGGTGCATCGGCAGTCGTAGGGACACACCCTCATGTCTTGCAGGGCCGGGAAACATACAAAGGGATGCCGATCTATTATAGTATTGGTAACTTTGTATTTGATAAGCAAATACCTGAGGGGACGGATAAAGCGTTGATTTTACAGATGACCGTTAATAAAGATGGAAGAGTCGGTGTAGAAGAGCTTCCGGTAGTCATAAAAAACTGCCAGCCCCATCTTGCCCAGGGGCAGGAAGCTGCTCAGGCAGAAGCAGATATGGTACGATACTCACGACGTTTCGAGCAGTAAATATATCATGATAAATTATTTATTCAAATAATAAATTCCGATATTTAAATACGTGGCAAACAATATCCAGGCCAGATAAGGTAACAAGAGATAAGCGGCACATTTGTTAATCCGATAAAAGAGCAATATCATAAAAATAACCAGCAGATCCAGGAGAAGGATAACAACGACAGAAAAACCCAGCCATTGCAGATTAAAGAAAATAATGCTCCACATAAAATTGACAAAAAGCTGGATGCCATAAACCCGCAGTGCATTTTGTATCTGCTTTTGATCCGCCGTAGATTGAGATATCAGGTAAGCGGCGATACCCATCAGGGCATAAAGAATCGTCCAGACTACGGGAAAGACCCAGCCGGGAGGTGCCAGCGGCGGAAGCTCCAAGGTCTTGTAAATGGCCCCGGAGTTACCGGCAAAGATGCCTGACAATAGGCCCACCAGTTCGGCGATACCGACACTGATTAATAATTCTGTTTGTTTGTTTTTATCCATATTCATTTGATGATCCTTCCATCCTTGGGCTTATACTAATGTATATGCATAGGAGGCCAAAATAAACCATCTTGTATAATGTATAAAACAGAAATTTCTCCATATTTTAACTTCAAAAGGAGAAATGCGATGCAATTTGATAAAGTTTATTATGAACCGGACACCCTGAATTATGAATTAGGGAAAAAGTTGAAAGAAAAATATTCCGCCCTGCCCTGGATTCCCATTGAAAATCACAATAATATCGAAGAACTGCGGAAAAATCCCAATACCGAATTTGCCGCAATGAAAAGGCATCTGATTGTAGGAACAAGAAAAACTCACGTATATAGAAAAAATGAAAAAGTTTCGGATTTTTTGGTGCCCTATACCTCATCCGGCTGTACGGCCATGTGCCTATACTGTTATCTTGTCTGTCATTATAATAAATGTTCTTATTTGCGCTTATTTGTCAACCGTGAGCAGATGCTGGACAAATTGATGAAAGCAGCCCGAAAGGGGGAAAAAGAAAACACCTATGAAATCGGCAGCAACAGTGATCTGGTTTTGGAAAATACCATTACCGGTAACCTGGAGTGGACAATCAGTCAATTTGCCGAAAATGAGAGAGGTTTTATTACCTTTCCCACGAAATTTTCCATGATCGACCCGCTGCTTAAGCTGGAGCATCGGGGCAGATGTATCCCCCGGGTCAGTGTCAACCCGCCTTTTATTATCAGGGAAATTGAAAAAGGGACTTCCTTGCTGGAGAAACGGATTCAGGCTGTGAATGAGCTGGCTCAGGCGGGCTACCCCACGGGCATCCTGATCGCGCCAGTGGTACTGGTGGAAGGCTGGCAAAAATTATATCAGGAATTGCTTGATACCCTGCAGGAATTACTGTCGGAACAGGTGAAGAAAACGATGTTTATTGAAATTATTTTTATGACTTATAGCTACATTCACCGGGCTATCAATGAGGAAGCCTTTCCGGAAGCGGTTGATTTGTATGACCGGTCTCTGATGACTGGACGGGGGATGGGGAAATATACCTATCATGGCCAGGCCCGGGTTGAAGGGGAGCGGTTTTTTCGGGAGGAAATCGGAACACGGTTTGGTGAAGATAAGATTTTATATATTGTATAGAAATGCTTTTGACGAGGATAAAATTGGATGGGAAAAGAACTATCAGAAATGACTCTGGAAGAATTATGGCAACTGTTTCCCATATTTCTTACACAGCATCAAGACTATTGGGAACAATGGTATTTAGAAGAAAAAAACAGAATCCTTTGTTTCTTGCCGATAATCGAAGATATCAGGATAAATCATATAGGCAGTACGTCGATTAAATCTATATGGGCAAAGCCGATCATTGATATTCTTGTAGAAATCCCTGAAGAGTTTACTATGGATAGCATAAAAGAGGGATTTACAGTTAACGGCTATATCTGCATGTCGGAAACAGAAAAGCGAATGGATTTTAATCGGGGTTATACAGCGGATGGATTTGCGGAAAGGGTATTTCATTTACATTTGAGATATCTGGGGGATAATGATGAATTGTATTTCAGAGACTTTATGAATGCCAATCCAGTGATTGCAAAGCAGTATGAAGATATGAAATTGTCCCTTTGGGAAAGGTATGAGCATGACAGAGATGCCTATACCAATGCCAAAGGACAATTCATATCTGAATGTACGGAAAAAGCAAAAAAGGAGTATCCGGATAGATACCCAAGCACATAGGAGGAAAATAAAATGTACTATATCACTACATATTGCTCCCCCATAGGCATAATTACACTTGCCTGTGATGAAAGTAACCTTGTTGGCCTGTGGACAGAGGGACAAAAGTATCATGGGAAGTCCATTCCCGAAGCAATGGAAAGAAAAGCGGATATGCCCATTTTTATCACTGTAAAAAGCTGGCTGGACAGATATTTTGCCGGTGAGAAACCGGCTGTATCGGAATTGGCTATTGCTCCCATCGGCAGTGAATTCCGCCGGGAAGTATGGAAGATCCTCTGTGAAATACCATACGGCCAGGTAATCACCTACGGTGATATAGCCGGGAAAATGGCGGTCAAAATGAACCGGAAAAGCATGTCGGCACAAGCCGTAGGCGGAGCTGTCGGGCATAATCCCATTTCCATCATTGTCCCCTGTCACCGGGTGGTGGGGGCAAACGGCAGCCTGACAGGTTATGCCGGGGGCATCAGTACGAAGACGAAATTATTGGAATTAGAGGGGGTTGATACGACCCGGTTTTTTACTCCGAAAAAGGGAACGGCTCTTTAAGGCAGGAGCGATTTGCGTATAATTTGCGTATAAATTACCGCTGCTTTTGGTGGAAGTATAAAAGGAATCTGTGATAAAATCAAATCAATGAAGAATATAAGGAGAAGATTTGATGGAAGAAAAGAAGCTGATCTATATAGCCGATGATGATAACGATATCCGGGAAGCCATTCGAACCTTTTTAGCCAATGAAGGCTATCTGGTTACAGCATTTGAAAACGGCGACAGCCTTTTGGAACAATATAAAAAAGAAGACTGCGATTTGGTCATTCTGGATGTGATGATGCCCGGCTCCAGCGGCTTTACCATCTGCTCCGAAATCAGAAAGATCAGCACTGTTCCCATTATCATGCTGACGGCCAGAGATTCGGATCTGGATTATGCCACCGGCTTAAGCCTGGGGAGTGACGATTACTTTACCAAGCCTTTTTCCGCCATGTCGCTGGTAATGCGGGTAAAGGCTATTTTTCGGCGGATTGAGTTTGAAAAGCAAAACAGCAGCGTTAATGAAGACAGCAGAGAACTGGCATACGGCGATATCATAATACAGACCAAAAGCAAAAAGGTCAGTGCCGGCGGCCGGGAAATCCTGCTGACGCCTAATGAATATGATTTGCTTAAATACCTTATCGAACGCAATGACCAGGCCGTATCCCGGGATGAATTATTGGAAAGCATCTGGGGGTATCATACCGAGATCGAGACCAGGGCAACCGACGATACAGTCCGGCGTCTGCGCAAAAAAATGGAGCAGAGCAATGTAATCATAGAAGCAGTATGGGGATTTGGATTTCGCTTAAAAATACGGGATGAAAAGGTATGAAAAAAATAAAATGGCATATCAAACCCAGAATTTTTATTATGCTGCTGCTGTTGATGGCAGCGATTTTCGGCAGCGTTTTTTTAGTTTTTAATCTGTTTATCAATTCATATATTAAAGCCAACGTAGAATCCCAGCTAAATGAGCTGACACAGCATTACGGGGAAAGAGAAGGGCGGCAAAACCCCGGTAATTTGCCGGAAGAGGGCAATGGCCCCTTCCTGCCGGACTTATCCAAACAGTCGAAAAATAAGATCGGCATTCAGGGGGAAGTTTTCATACTGGACAAAGACTATAATCTGATGGGCTTTCACGATGGCCGGGATGCCAGAGAATTGGCAAGACTTACCGAGCAACTGAAGGAGGGGAAAATACTTCTTGACGGAAAGCACTACCTTCCGGTGGAAACAAGATATGGGGATTATTATGTGGCCATAACGGCAGGAGAGAAAGAACCCAACACTTATTTGGTTTTTTATGTGGATGTAACCGCGATCAACAGCCTGGTGGATACCATTAATCTGGTGCTGGCCGTTATTGTTGCGGCGGCAATGGTCATCTGTTTCCTGATGGCAAATGTAATTGCCAATTCGGTAACAGCGCCTATTCGAAAACTTTCGGTTTTTGCAGCCGAAATCGGCAAAGGAAATTTTCAGCAGAAAGAATTTTCTTTTACCGATGTGGAGTTGGAAGAACTGGCCGAGGCCATGAATCAGTCAGCCGAAAAACTGGATAAATATGATAACGAACAGCGGACCTTCTTCCAGAATGCATCCCATGAGCTACGCTCGCCGCTGATGTCCATCCGGTGTTACGCCGAAGGAATCGGATGCGGCGTGATGGATGCGGGCAAAGCCAGTGAAACTATTTTGTACCAGAGTGACCGGCTAAGTGAACTGGTGGAGGATTTACTTTACATTTCCCGAGTGGATAATATTACCGGACTGCTGGAAAAGCAGGAAAATGACTTACGGGAAACCCTTTCTCTGTGCGCCGGAAGCCTGAAGTCGGTGGCCGATAAAAATGGCCTGCTGATGGAATTCGACTTCGATGATGAGCCGGTATTGTTCACTTACAATGAAAAACATCTGTATCGGGCAGTTATGAATCTGATTTCCAATGCCCTGCGCTATGCCCGAAGCACCATTACTTTATCCTGTCACCGTCTGGAGGACAGGATCGAGATGGCGGTATCTGACGATGGCGAGGGCATCAGTACTGAGGATATGCCGCATATCTTTGAACGCTTTTATAAAGGCAAAAACGGTAAGCACGGAATCGGCCTGTCTATTGTACAATCGGTAATAGAGCTTCACGGCGGAGAAATATCCGTTTCCTGTGAAAACGGAACCAGATTTATCATTCACTTTGATGAACATCAACAATAATGGCGGTTGTTGATGTTCTTTTTAATTGGAAAATAAATGCTGGAATTTTTTACAAAAAATGTGGTTTCAACCACGGATTAATTATTTTCAGTATAGTACAATGCAACAGAACGAAAAACTGTCCGCTATATTTAATAATATGGCATTGTTTGTCAATACTTTTAATAAGCGGAAAATAACTTGCGTGAATGATGGAGGAAATAAAAATGGATCAAATGTTTTGTTATCAATGTGAACAAACAGCAAGAAGAAAAGCGGCCGACAGTACCCTCTGCGGGTGTACCATAACCGGTGTGTGCGGGAAAAATCCGGAAGTTGCCCATGCCCAGGACCAGCTGGCCTGTGAAATGGTTGCTCTGGCGGAAGCCGCTGAAAAAAGCGGAAAGGATATTACCGCCGCAGTAGATAAAATTGTGGACGGACTTTTTACCACCCTGACCAATGTCAGCTTTGACAGTAAAAGTATCAACGACCTGACCCAATCGGTTAAAGAGTTAAAAGAACAGCATGGAGGCGGAAACGCCATGGAAACTACCGCATTATTTAGCGGCCCGGAAGACCTGGTTTCCCTTCGTTCCACGCTGCTGTTCGGTCTCCGGGGGATGGCTGCTTATGCCCATCATGCCCGGGTTCTGGGAAAACGGGACAGTGAAGTGGATGGCTGGTTTATCAAAGGCATGGCGGCGGTTTCCGGAGAGCATTCGGTGGATGAATGGCTTTCCCTGTTAATGGAATTCGGACAGGTTAACTTAAAATGTATGGCTCTTCTGGATGAAGCTAACACCTCTGCTTACGGCAATCCGGTTCCCACCCAGGTTCCGCTTATGATTGAAAAAGGTCCTTTTATCGTCATCAGCGGTCACGATCTCCATGATCTGGAAATGCTTCTGAATCAAACCGATGGAAAAGGTGTTAATATTTATACTCATGGCGAGATGCTTCCGGGGCACGGCTATCCCGAGCTGAAAAAGCATCCTCAGTTAAAAGGAAATTTCGGTACCGCCTGGCAAAATCAACAGAATGAATTTGACTGTATTCCCGCACCGGTTTTGTTTACCCCCAACTGCCTGATGGCACCGAAAGCTTCCTACAGTGACCGGGTATATACCACCTCCGTAGTGGAATTTCCCGAACTGAAGCATATTGACAGCGATGAAAACGGACAGAAAGATTTTTCCCCGATAATCCAGCATGCTATTGATCTGGGCGGCTATGCGGAAGATCAGCACCGCACCGGGATAAATCAGGGTACTACCGTAACCACCGGATTCGGCAGACAGACCGTGCTGGATAATGCACCGGCGATCATCGATGCGGTGAAGGCCGGCGCAATTAAGCATTTCTTCCTGGTGGGCGGCTGTGACGGTGCCAAAAACGGACGTAATTATTATACCGATTTCGTAAAGCAAACTCCTGCGGATACGGTAATCTTGACCCTGGCCTGCGGCAAATACCGGATCAATGACCTGGAAATCGGTGAAATCGGTCCCTTCCCGCGGATTCTGGATATGGGACAATGCAACGATGCTTACGGTGCCATCCAGGTGGCTATTGCTTTGGCAGGAGCATTTGAGTGTGGTGTTAATGATCTGCCGCTGACCCTGGTTCTTTCCTGGTATGAACAAAAGGCAGTTTGCATATTACTGACACTCCTGTCGCTTGGCATCAGGAATATCTACATCGGCCCCAGCATTCCAGCCTTTTTCTCGGATACGGTTCTTGGTGTAATTGTTGATAAATTCGATCTTCATCCCATCAGTACTCCGGAACAGGATCTGGCGCAGATTTTGGGAAACAACGCATAAATGAAAGAACTATGAAGCTGGTACAGAGAAAATATCACATTTCTCTTACCAGCTTTTTTTTCAAAAAAACGTTGTGCGTAAATTTTACGTATAATTTACATTCTTTTTTCGGAGAAGTGACCTGAAGGAAGTGTTATGCTGTACCCATGATACAGAGACAGGAGGTACATTATGGCAATTGAGGTTTTTAACCGTTATGAGAATAAATACATGCTGGATGCGGAAATGTTTGAAAAGGTACACCGGGGGATTGCCGATTATATGGAACCGGATGCCTACAATAAGCTTCACGGCAGTTATACCATCTCCAATATTTATTATGATACGGAGGACAACCGGCTGATCCGAAATTCTCTGGCAAAACCCAAGTACAAAGAAAAACTGCGGATTCGGGCTTATGGCGTACCAGACATGGAATCCCGGGTATATATCGAAATCAAGAAGAAGTTCAGGGGGTTGGTAAATAAGCGTCGAAGTGCTCTGCAACTGGATGAGGCTTACCGATTCATCGAAACCGGAATTCTCCCCGAAGCCGCAGACGTCCAAAACCGGCAGGTTCTTCGGGAGATTGCATACATTTTACAAACCAATAAACTTGCTCCGGCCTTATATCTGGCCTACGACCGCTGTGCCTACTTTGGCCGCGGGGATGGCGACCTGCGGATCTCGGGCGACCTGCGGATATCCTTCGATCGTAACATCCGCACAAGGCGTTATGACCTGAGGCTGGAAGAAGGGGACTTCGGGGAACCGTTACTGAAGGAGGGGCAGTGGCTGATGGAAGTCAAGTCTGCGGAAAGCATTCCCATCTGGCTGTGCCGGCTGTTGTCAGAACACCGGATTTACCCCATCAGTTTTTCAAAGTACGGAACCGAATATAAACAATTAATAAAAATTGGAAATGAGGAAAAAAAATATGTTTGATTCAATTTTTGAAATAACCGCATCAGAAGGGCCCCTGACTTTGGGAGGACTGTTGCTGGCACTTGGAGTTGCCCTGATAATGGGCCTGGTGGTCAGCTTGACTTACCGGAAGGCCAATGCGGGGAAAAACCCCTCTCAAAGCTTTTCCCTGACTCTGATCCTGCTTCCGGTGGTGGTCACTGTGATCATTCTTTTGGTAGGCAACAGTGTTGCCAGAGCATTTTCCCTGGCCGGAGCTTTTTCCATCATCCGTTTTCGGAGTGCCCCGGGGGATTCTAAGGATATTACCTATGTGCTTTTTACCATGGCAGTAGGCTTGGCGGCAGGAATGGGATATCTGGTGTATGCCGTGATCATTACGGTATTACTGTGCCTGGTAATGCTGGGCTTGGAAGCCATCAAATTCGGGCAATCCAAAGGAACGGACAAATTGCTGAAAATCACTGTACCGGAGGATTTGGATTATCAGGATGCCTTTGAAGAGGTGTTGCAAAAATATACGATCTCCGCAAAGCTGCAGAAAGTTAAAACAACCGAACTGGGCAGTCTTTATGAATTGCTGTACTCGGTTGTAACAAAAAATGAAATAAAAGAAAAAGATTTTATCGATGAATTACGCTGCCGGAATGGCAATTTAAGCATTACGCTGGTTTTAGATGCATACAGAGAAGAATTTTAACCGATTTCAGAAAGGATGAACATATAATATGAAAAAAAGATTAACAGGAATACTTTTATCCTTATGCCTGCTAAGCAGCCTGATCATCGGTTGTGGCACAAAAGCGGAAAACAGTGAGACCATCGCATTAACAGAAAACACCAACGCGGCAGCGTCAACAGCGGTAACTGTGAAAACAGCGGATACAGATGCCGCCGATTTGAAGGATACCTGGGATGAAAGTGCGGCAACTATGGTGAATCTGCAGGGAACTGCCATTGCAGTAGATGGTGCCGGAGCCATTGGGGCAGGAAGCATATTGACGATTGATGCGGCCGGAACTTATGTATTGAGCGGAACCTTGAATGACGGTCAGATTGTGATCAATGCCACGAAGGATGATGAGATACATCTGGTACTGGATGGAGTGGATATTACCAACTTATCGGGAGCACCCATTTATGCCCCCCAATGTGATAAGCTGATTGTCACACTGGCGGAAGGAACCACAAACAGTCTGACAGATGGCGGAGAAAACTTTGCCTATGCGGAATCAGCGGATAAGGAACCTAATGCCGCATTGTTTTGTAAAGATGATTTGACCATTAATGGTACGGGCAGCTTACAGGTGGCGGCAGGTTTTCAAAACGGAATCGGCTCTAAGGATGACTTGCTGATTGTCAGCGGCAATATTTCAATTAAAGCAGCCGATCATGGAATAAGAGGCAATGATTCGGTAACGGTTTTAAACGGGGCAATTGAAATTACTTCAAATGGTGATGGAATTCAGACCAATAGTACCGAAGATGCAGAAAAAGGCTGGATCATAATCGAAGACGGGAATTTTAAGATTCATTCTGGGCATGATGCCATTCAGGCGGATACTTCTCTTTGCATCAATGGCGGAAGCTTTGAACTCACAGCCGGCGGCGGAAGCACTAAAACCGCACCTGAGAATGCCGAGTCAGACAGTTACAAAGGCTTAAAAGCAGAAGGAGATATCCAGATAACCGCCGGAAGCATTGTAATCGACAGTCTGGATGACAGTATTCATTCTAATGGAAGTATTATAATCAATGGCGGGACGCTTGAACTGGCCGCCGGTGATGACGGAATACACGCTGACAAAGACCTGACCATCAACAGTGGTGTAATTAATGTTAACGGAAGCTATGAAGGCTTGGAAGGCTCAAATGTATATATTACGGATGGTGAGATAGCAGTAGTGTCATCAGATGACGGGATCAATGCGGCTGGCGGCAGTGACGGAGCCACCACCGGCGGAATGTTCGGACCGGATCGATTCGGCGGAAACGGTGATTATTCCATTCAGATCAGTGGTGGAAATGTGACAGTTACTGCCGGCGGAGACGGATTGGATTCCAATGGAACCATAACAATCAGCGGCGGCAGAATCCTCTCTATTATTAACTCCACCCCGGACAATGAGGCCCTGGACTGTGACGGAGAGGTAGCCATTACCGGCGGAACGGTTATCTATGGCGGAACCGGAACCGGAGCAGCCCCCGGCGCGGATGCAGCCCAAAGTTATGTATATGTAACAGGTATTTCAGCCGGAAAAGAAGTAAGTGTAAAGAAAGACGGTCAGACCATCCTTTCCTTTATACCAGAGCAGGATTGTCAGTATCTGATCCTCACATCACCGGATATTGTCAAGGGTGGCAGCTACGAAGTATACAGTGCCGATACGCTTCTTAGTACTGTAACAGCGGGAGAAGGCGGCAGTACCGGTCATGGTTTCGGCGGAGGTTTTGGCGGCGGCAGCCGGGGTGGTAAAATGGGCGAAGCCGGAGGTGAGCGTGTCAGACCTGACATGGATATGCCGGATAAACGCGGCACGGAAAGAGCACAAAAGCCCGGAATATAAACAGCAGATGCAACTAAAAGAAGTCGATTATAAAACAATCGACTTCTTTTAGTTGAAGTGATACAATGAGACAGTGAAAATATATAAATCAAATCCGGATAAAGAGGCGCAGCAATGAAGATTCTTACAAAAATATTATATGTTATATTAGGGTTATTAACCCTTTTAAGTATATTCGTAGTCATATGTGGTTTTCAGCCGGACTTGTCAAAAGCGGTTTTAGGCTATTTATATTCATTAAGCGGCAACGCAGGTGCATATCAGGATAATGAAGCGATGGTGGAAGAAGAAAAAGATGTGCCGCCATCTATTGCAGTAAATACTGTAGATTCGGTGCCCTCTGCAACAGATATAACGATACCGGATGTATTTGCAGAGGATAGGCCGCCGGAATCGGATTACATTCCGCCGGAGAGAAATAATATAGCAACACCGGCCGAAGTATCCGGCCGAAGCGGTTATGAGCCTGTTAAGGATGATACACAGCAGATTGATGATGATGCAGCCAGGGAACTGCAGGAACAGTTATCTTACGGAGAAACCGGTGACGGTCTTACTTTTAACGAAGAATATTATCCCTATTATGGGATGCTGGACAGTAATTTACAACGATTATACCGGCAGATATATGCCAATGCGATGGCCGCAAACAAAAATTTCGCACCGGTTGAAGAAGTGAACCGGAATCAGCTTAAAAACGTATTTATGGCAGTGTTTAATGACCATCCGGAAATATTCTGGCTGGATTCGGCATACAGCGCAAAAATTTCAAGAAGCGGAAAATGTGTGGAAATCCAATTGCAATTTAATAATACCGCAAATAATCTTGGTGCATCCAAAAATAATTTTAATTCCGCTGCTGAGGCAATCCTTTCCGGTGCAAGAAATCTGGGAAGTGATTATGAAAAAGAAGTATATGTCCATAACGCCCTGCTTGACAAGGCAGAGTATAATCTTCGGGCACCCCTGAACCAAAATGCCTACAGTGCACTGGTAAACGGACAGACTGTTTGTGCGGGTTATGCCAGAGCTTTTCAGTATCTGATGCAGCAGCTTAACGTTCCATGCTATTACTGTACCGGTTATGCAGGTGAAAGCCATGCCTGGAACATCATCCGGCTGGACGGTGATTATTATAATGTCGATACCACATGGGATGATACCAATCCCAATACCCTGGATTATTTTAATAAAACGGATGCAGATTTTGCAAAGGATCATGTCCGAGAAGAATTATCAGTATATCTGCCGGCCTGTAACGGAACAAAGTACAGAGGCACGGAAAGTAACAGCAGTGATGAACAGCCAGTGTATAATGAGCCGCCAGTATCAAATGAGCAGCCGGTGTATAATGACCAACCGGTGAATCTTAATTCTGATAGTGGTAGAAGAAGTCTGGAGGAAGCCGGTTTTGCGGAACAGGATGTTTTGACCACTCTACAGGATTATTATGCAGATTGTTATAATAAGATCATGCAAAGTGGCGGAAGCCTGCAATTTGAGAATGTCATAGCAGATGAAAAGATGTGGATGGCCTGTTATAATGCTTATAACAGCAAAGCATATGCAAATGGCTATTTGTACCGGGCACTTGAGGAATTATCAGCATCTTCCGGGGAAGTGGTGGTTGAAACGGAGGAATTGAAAGACGGCAGAATCCTGCTGAAGCACAATATAACAATCAAATAATGATCAGGCCGTTTATTCTTTAATTGGAGTATATCAAATTAAGAGTAAACGGCTTTTTTATGTAAGCCCTAAAGAAATCCTAAGATATTTCTAAGAAATCTGGTGTATAATAAGACCTGTATAACAAACCTGCATAGCAGTTGGAAAAGAGGTTGAGAAAATGTCCGTTTATAATATATTGCTGGTAGATGATAATCCTGCCATTATTGAGGTGCTGGATATTTACCTGAAGGAAGCCGGTTATGGAACCTATCATGCCGGTGATGGCGAAGCGGCATTAAAGATATTAAAATGCCATACCATTCATTTGATCTTAATGGATATCATGATGCCGCGGCTGGATGGTATCAAGGCCACACTGCAGATTCGTGAGGAGAATAATATTCCGATTATTTTACTTTCGGCCAAAACCCAGGAACGGGACAAAATCGAGGGACTGGAAATAGGCGCGGATGACTATATTACCAAACCCTTCAGCCCGCCGGAGGTATTGGCCCGGATTAAGGCGCAGCTGCGCCGATATACCAGACTGAACCAGAAAACGGCAGATCAGGATGAGATCAACATCCGCGGGCTGACGATATTTTTAAAGAGTAAAACGGTCACAGTGGATGAAGTACCGGTTAAGCTTACTCCCACGGAGTATAAAATCCTGTGTCTGTTGGCCCGGCACAAAGGAGAGGTTCTGTCTGTGGAGGCCATTTATGAAGCCGTATGGGAACAGGCTTTTCTGGGAGCGGAGAGTACGGTGATGTTTCATATTAGCAAACTGCGGGAAAAGATTGAAAATAATCCCAAGAAGCCGATGTATCTGAAGGTCGTATGGGGTCAGGGTTATATGATAGATTAGTTCAGTGTCAATGGCGAATGTGCAGGAGGTTTTTATGAAGAAAAAAATACTGTTTTATTTTATATCAATGTTTTTATTCAGTATCAGTCTGGTCTCTGCTATCGGTATTTGGAAGAACCGGCAGCTTTACTTTAAGGAGCATATCGTCAGTATGGGAAATATCTATTCCAATCTCGAATACTATTGCGCCGACTGGAAACGTATGGCCGAAGGGTTGATGTCGGATGAAGAATACAATAACTTTATTTATCAAAATCCTGAAACTTACTATTATGTGACCGATAATGATACCGGGGAAGTGTTCAGTAATCTGCCGGAGGACACTGATTATGAAACATTTTTAGCAAAACCTGGAATTTTGAGATATGCCTATATCAATCCGTCTCAGCAAATTCAGACAGGTGCGGATGGAAGTCAGATCATGGTTAAAAACGCCGAATATCAGGGATACGAAAGCATAGAAGAAAAGCATACCGGTACGATTCTGGTTGATATGGAGAGGGTTGACACCAATTTAATTTTGGGCAGCATTGGAACCTCCATCAGATCGTTTTATAAACAGCGGTGGATTCTGTTTGGGGAGACTGCCATCTTCGGGATTACCTTATCGGCTGGCATTCTGCTGATGATTCTGAGAGGCAAAAAAGCTTTAGTGGGAAGCATAGGGTGGATGCACCGGATTAAACTGGATATTCAGTTACTGGGCATTTTAATGTCAGCAGCAGCTTTTTTCTTTCTGCTGCCAAGATATAGCCGTTATGCTACTGTTTTTGGCTCCATGACAGAAAGAATTATTTTATACGGATGTCTGATTCTTTTTAGTTTTATTTTCTTGTCCATGACAGTACTGCTGGCAGTTCGGGTTTATTTTTTTCGCAGTAATCAAAAGCTGTGGCTGCAAAGCTGGGAAAATTGCCTGATCAGATTACTGCCGGTGGGAATCACGGCTTTTATCCTGTTGTTATGTTGGTATGGGATTATAATAATGAATTTTTTTGATCTGATGATCATCCAGAGATACATGGGAACTACTTCAATAAACCCTGGTATATTTATCATCCATATTGCAATTATCCTGTCAGTTTCCCTGAGCCTGCAAAAAATCAGTAATATTAAGCAACAATATCAGCGGGAAATATTAGCAGGAGCCCTTAAGATTGCCGATGGTCATCCGGAAACAGAAGTTCCGGTAATCGGCAGCAGCGAACAGGCGCGGACGGCTGAAGCAATCAATCAAATCAGAACCGGATATATCCGCTCTTTAGAGGAACAGAAGAAAAGCGAACGGTTGAAATATGAACTGGTAACTAATATTTCTCACGATCTGCGGACTCCTTTGACATTGACTTTAAATTATATTGGTTTGCTGAGACGGGAAGAACGGTCAAAAGAACAGCAGCATTATATCGATCAGGCTGAAAATCAAGCTAAAAAGATAAATCTTCTGATTGATGATTTATTTGAGTTGTCCCGGCTGGAAAGCGGTAATATTGAGTTGAAGACAGAAGAGGCGGATCTTTTTTTTATGTGGCGGCAGATGCAGCAAGAATACCGGGATCAGCTTTCCGGACGAAATCTGGAACTGGTAGTGGAATCGCCCCGGGACAGGCTCATTCTGCCCTGTGACAGTGCCCAAATATGGAGGGTATTTGATAATCTTCTGCAAAATGCCATCAAGTATTCCCTGGAAAATACCAGGATTTACGTGTGTCTGCTGGAAGCGGAAGACAACGATGAGATCCAGGTACAGGTAAAAAACATTACTGCTGAGCGGCTTACGTTTGATCCGGAAGAGTTGTTTTTACGCTTTAAGCGCGGAAATGAAGCCAGGGATACAGAAGGTTCCGGTCTGGGCCTGGCCATCGCCCGGAGCATTGTAGCGCTGCATGGCGGCAGCATTAGAATTGAAATTGAAGGAGACATGTTTAAGGTGTTAATAACCTTTAAGAAGAGATAATCCTTATTCTATAAATTTCCTAAGATTTTTTCATACTTTCTTCTTATATAATCTGATTATGGCATTTGATAAATGTTATGAAAGTTGTAAAGGAGACGAATATGAAAAAAAGATTATGTTTTTTTATTTTATCAACCCTTCTTTTAGCCGGCTGTGTCGGAGAGAAGGCGGTGGACCTGAATCGGGAGGGAGAGCCGATCAGGTCAAATCAGAAAGCAGAAGCGGGAGAAAACGGTGCAGAATCGGAACGGATTTACAATCCGCCGGAGATGAAAGGGGAAATTACCGTTTCCGTTATGGATGAAGTGCCGGTTTTGGAACAGGCTGCCCAGCTTTTTATGGCGAAGTATCCGGAAGTAACGATAACCATCAACCAGTTTCGGGAACTGGAAACCATGCAGCTGGAAGGTGGTGCGGAAATGGCTGTTGAGCCTTCCGGAGAGCTGAGCGGAGATCATTACTTAAAACAACTAAATACCCGGATAATGACTGGCAATGCAGAAGATATTATTATGACCGGCAGTGGGGTTTCGGTTGAAAAATATATTCAAATGGGCATTTTTGAGGATTTATCTTTTTACATGGATAATGCCCCGGAAATTAATGAAGATACTTTTTATATGAATCTCTTTGAGGCTATGAAAACTGCTGATGGAAATCTGTATGAACTGCCTTTGGCCGGAGGGGTACGGGTAGTCGGATTCCATCAGGCACTGGCAGATGACTGTGGGGAATATCTGCCTGATGATATGGACCGGATCAGCTATGAAGAAGCCCTGAACTATGCATTGAAACTGATGGACAATACCAATCGGAAAAATACTTATCTGGCAATTGCCAACGGACAAGGCGTAGCAGGGGGGATATTAAATGACCGGTGGTCGGATTTTGTCAATGAAGAAACCGGGGAAGCTCATTTTAACACAGATGATTATATCAGTTTATTACAGTTTGCCGCAGACCTGGAAGCGCGGGGCTGTTTTGATACAGCGGGTCTTGACTTTTATAATATGGAATACTATTTTGCCATGAACGAGGATTTTGATACCCAGGCAGCTTATTATCATCTGCTGGACACTGTGGACAGCCAGTCTTTTTACCATGTGATGCCCTTATGCGACAGGGAAGGAAAAGTAAGTTTTTCGCCCTGGATGCGGTTTGGTGTCAACGCGTCTTCGCCCAACAAGGAATTGGCCTGGGAATTTTTACGATTTATGCTTTCCGATGAAATACAGACCTCACCATCACTTTGGGGTCTGGCGATTAATAAAAAGGGCTTTGATGCTTATGTAAAACGTCAGTATGACATGTATAAGGCCGGCAATAATGCCAATGTGGATTATCAACGTTATCGTAACCTGATTGAAAGCTGGATGCTGCAGATTAGCGACTATAACCCCGGCAGAAGTAGTATGATAAATATTATATATGAGGAAAATCAAGATTTTTTTAAAGAAAAAAAGACTGCCGCTGAAACGGCCAGGCAGGTTCAGGCCAAAATGGACCAGTATTTAAATGAATAGGAGGTATTGGATACCGGCAGCCATGCTGGCAGCCAGTGTCATAGGCTTTGGAATCTTTTATCTGCTGCCTTTTCTGTTATCCTTTGCATATGTATTGATTGACAACCCCATCCATGCCAGGTTTGTGGGATGGGGTAATTTTAAAGAGCTGTTCCACAATAAATATTTTCTGTTAGGACTTAAAAATACACTATGGTTTATGCTGCTTAGTATTCCGCTGAATATGCTGTTGTCCTTATTATTAGCTCTGGCCCTGCACCGGGATACGGTCCGGCAGAAATACCTGGTTCCGGTTTTTTTGATTCCGCTGGTAATTCCTTCGGCAACTACGGCTTTTTTCTGGGAAAAACTATTTCATGAGTACGGGCCGGTGAATCAGCTTTTACATAAGCTGCAGATGCCCGGGGTGGATTGGTTCCAAAGCCCATATGGAATGGTGATTATGCTGGTGATTTTCCTCTGGAAAAATATTGGCTATAATATGGTGTTATTTTTAAGCGGACTGAGCAGTATCCCCCAGGAGTATTACGAATATGCAATTCTGGAAGGAGCCGGCCGGTGGCAGCGTTTCCGGCAGATCACTCAAATTTATTTACGGCCAACGATGCTGCTGGTTTTTATTATGACCTTTGTAAACTCGTTTAAGGTCTTTAAGGAAATCTATATTATTACGGGGGAGACCCCTCATGAGAGTCTGTACATTTTACAGCATTATATGAATAACATGTTCCTGGGTCTGAACTACTCTAAGCTCACCGCCGCTTCTTATGTGGTAACAATAGCAGTTGTGGGAATTGTTACGGTGGTATTTTATTTGGAGCGCCGTCTTTCCCGGGAATTTTAATAAGGAGAGGGAATGAGACAGATTCTGAAAAAAAGTGTGTGGGTAATTCTTGTTCTGCTGACACTGTTATATATCTATCCATTGATTCTTACTTTTACCAATTCGCTGATGAGCACTCAGGAAATAACAGATCATTACGGTACTGAGGAAGATCTGTTTGATGCCGGACCAAATTACATTGAGATGCATCTTGTTCCGGATATGGTGACCCTGTCACAATATCGCCAGACTTTAATCGAAGGTCCATTGTACCTGAAGATGTTTTGGAATTCTATTAAAATAACAGTCCCGATTGTATTAGGACAGACAGTGATATCGGCTTTGGCAGCCTATGGGTTTACCGTTCTTCATTTTAAGGGAAAGGAAGTATTGTTCTTTCTCTATATGATTGTCATGCTGCTGCCCCTGCAGGTAACCCTGGTGCCCAACTTTATGATGGCCGACTGGCTGCATCTGACGGACAGCTATCTGGCCATTATTTTACCCGGTATGTTTAACCCTTTTGGGGTATTTCTGATGCGGCAGTATCTGAAAATGATGCCTGATTCCTATTTGGAAGCGGCCGGAATGGACGGTGCCGGACATATCAGAATACTGTTTTATATCGTATTACCCATGGCCAGACCGGCCATTACCTGTGTGGCGCTTCTGACCTTTGTGGATTATTGGAATCTGGTGGAACAGGCAGTAGTGTTTATCAGGGACAGCAAAGCTCAGCCGCTGTCAATCTTTTTGGCAGGCATCAACCAACAACAGATGGGTGTTTCTTTTGCAGCGGCCTGTTTTTATGTATGTCCGGTGCTGATTATCCTGTATTATGGGCAGGAATATCTGAAAGAAGGAATCAGTCTGTCAGGAATAAAAGGGTAAGGAAAGGATGTAATATAATGAAAAAAATTTTCAATAAAAAGAATCATTTTGTTATAGTCATTACCTGTTTTCTGATGCTGGCCGCCGGACTGACCTTTTTTTCCAAAACATTTTATTACTCCCGGCTGCCGGAAGTAACAGTAGTGGTTCCGGCAGGCGGCAAACTGAAAAATATCATCGAAGGCAGTTCCCTGGTTACTTATCAGCGTACCCAACCATACTATTCAAGGCAAGATGGATATTGTAAGGCTGTATATGTGGAGGAAGGAGAACAGGTAGCGGCGGGACAGCTTATTATGGAGCTGGAAACCGATCTGGAGACGGTGGCGGCACTGGAACTGGAACAACAGCAGAAGGAGCAGGAAATCCAGTTGCTGCAGTTAGAGCTGCAAAAAGAAAAAAACATGAATCCTCAGGCAGACACCCAGTTAGGCCAGGAAATATTCCGGCTGGAGACTAAATTACAGGAACTAAACAAAACCAAGGCAGATTTGGAAGCGGATACCTATACTTCTCCCGAACTGGAAGCCTGTAAACTGGATATTACCTACGGAAAGATGGTTCACGAGGATGCCTTAAACCAACTGGAAGCCGGAACCGGTACCCAGACAGAGGTAAATGCAGCAATATACCAACTGTATAAAGCCCAAAATCAATATGATGCTTGTTTGGAATCTTTGAAAAAGGAAAATACGGAAGCAATCAAAACCTCAGAAGAAGAGTTGGCGGCATTACAGCAGGAGAGTACAAGTACAGGTGCGGACTCCGGTTATTTAAAAACAAAACTCCAATTTCAGATAGAAAATGCAAGGGAAGAACTGAATCAGATCAAAGCAAACCGCACTGCCGCCGAAAACCCGCAGTTGACGGCTAAAGCGGATGGGATCATCTCCGGAATAAATATTCAACCCGGCAATTACGTGGAGAAAAGCACACTGCTTTATGAACTGGCAGCCGACAGCCAATCTTACCAGGTGGTGATTCCGGTTCCAGCCGAAAAAATACAATATGTAGTTCCCGGCAATGAAATCCAGGCAGAGATTGCCGGATTATCCGATGCTATTAAGGGAACGATAAAGGAAATTAAACCCTGGGGCGAAGACGGAGGCCAATACCAGGCGATCATCTGGCTGGAAGATATGCAGGAGAATCCGGTGGGAAGGCAAGCGCAGGTTACCATCACCCATACCGGTAAAGAATATTCCGCGATTATACCAAAGGCGGCATTAAAAAAAGACACTATCGGGTATTATGTGTTGGCAATCAAAAAGAGTGATACGATTATGGGTGAGGGCTATATTGCGCAGCGTGTAGATGTAGATTTGCTGGATAGCGATGATGAGTTATGTGCCATCAGCGGCATGATTTACCTGGAACCGGTGATGCTGACCAGCAGCAAGTCCGTGGTTAACGGACAACAGGTAAGGATTTCATAGATTATACATGGTTCAAAATTAATATATAATTTCAAATAGTGTTATGGGATTTTATATGATAAAATAAATGCAATGAACAATAAATCAAAGCAGGTATAGACTATGAAGAAATTTTCAGCTGTTATCTTATTTTTACAGATTACAATCTTATTATTATACTTTACATCATTGCTTGCATTCATTAATCCACCAAACTATATTTTGTTTCCCGTTTGGCTCTTAATTGCGGCTCTGGGTTTTATTAATGGGATTTCATTGTTGGTGAAGAAAAAAAATATCCTCTTAGCTTTGGTTACTTTAGTGTTAAGTATAATTCTATTTGTGCTGGGTGGATTGATGAGATTGTTTTTAACAATGTGATTGAAAAGAACATGTGACTATTGACTCTTACGTCGCGTAATCTTGTACACTTAAAAAGAAAGGAGGATCAGTTATGGAATTGCAATCAATCAGCGTCGTCTCCAAACTTTTTAATATTTCTGTAAGGACATTGCGTTATTATGAGCAGATTGGCCTGATATCCAGTGAAAAGAAAAGCGAAAGTGCATACCGGTTTTATAGTGAAGATACCATTAAAAGAATACAGCAGATTATTATTCTGCGAAAACTCAGAATTCCGCTGAAGCAAATTGCCGGGATATTACAAGATGAAAATATAGCCTTGGCCATCGAAGTATTTCAGCAAAATTTAACCGATATAGATGATGAGATTACTGCTTTGGCGACAATAAAAAACGTAATTCAATTATTTATTCAGCGCCTGAGTAATGAAAACGCCGGTCTGCAATTACTGGATGATGAAAGTTTGTTAGAAATTGTGGATTCCCTGACTGTCTCCAAAATTAACTTTAAGGAGGACAAGACAATGGAAGAATTAAACAAAGCAAACGAAAGGCTAAACAAATTATCAGAACGGGATATACGTATCGTATATTTGCCGCCATTGACGGCAGCAGCATATTACTGCAAAGACCACAGTGTGGGGGATATGGCAGAAGAAGCAATAAACTCTTTATCCATGAAACTGATCGGACAAAAACCGGATATACGTCGTTTTAACTTTCTCACCCACAAAACAGACAGTACTGTGGCCGGGGATGGATTTGAACTGTGGGTGACGGTTCCGGACGAGATGGATATACCTGCACCTTTTATTAAACGGCAATTTTATGGCGGTTTATATGCATCCTATACCATTCCCTGCGGGGCATATGATGAGTGGCCATTATTAAAACAATGGGTGCTGGAACAGAAGGATATCCTTACTGACTGGAGCTGCCGGTCAGTCCCCGAAACAACAAATGAAGAATGGGTTCTGGAAGAGATTTTGAATTATCATGGGTTAGTGACCGGAAATCATCCGGGAGGGCAGCAAGTCGATCTGCTGTTACCAATCAAAAAAATATAGTTAAAGTGGAAAAGGAGAAATATGGAGGGTAAAATGACAGATGTATTCAGCAATGAATCATTGCAGTTTCTGACGGAAGTCCGTTTGCGGAATAGCCGGGAGTGGTACAAGGAAAATAAAGCAGCATATGAAAGAGTGTTACTGTATCCCTTTCAGCGGTTGGTATCCCAATTGTCGGCCACAATGTTTGCAATTGACTCAGAGTTAGAGCTGATGCCGGCAGTATCCAAAACAATTTCAAGGCTTAACAGGGATACCCGCTTTTCCCACGATAAGAGTCTCTATCGTGATACGATGTGGTTGACATTTATGCGCCGAACAAAAGACCGCAGTGATTATCCGGCGTTCTTTTTTGAAATCGGTCCGGATTCCTATCGTTACGGTATGGGCTTTTTCAGTGCATCTGTCAAAACCATGAATTTGTATCGAGATACCATAACAAAGAAAGAAGCGGAGTTTATCAAAATCATATCGGATATGGCCAATGCCGGGATTTTTGTGCCTGCAGGTGACAGCTACAAAAGAAATCAATATGAGGGTGATAAAGAAGAAGTAGCAGAATGGTATAATAAGAAAAATATTTACATGGTTGATAATCGTGATCATATTGAAGAAATATTTGATTTTGATTTATTACAGAATCGGTTGTCTACCGGATTTAAGAGCCTGGCAGAATTTTATCGGTTTTTATTGGAAGCAACTGTGCTGAAATAAAATCATTGGTATTTACATGGATTTTCTTAAAATTCTCTTAAAATGATTGAAAAGTTACCGTTTGAATGATAGTCTGTATGTAGATTGCAATCGGGGTTATGCAGGCTGACTGCATAATGAAAGATGTTATTGAATGCAGCCAAATGGTGAAGCTTTTAAAACGGTTCATTTTGCTATCCGGTTAAGGAAAAGGAATTGTTGTGAAAAGAAATGTGTTTAGTGGCAGAATATAGAAAAATTGATTCGATATCCATGATATCGGGCAGTTTGACTATGTTTTGTCACTTTTTTTATTTGGGAAAGGGTGAAGGTATGGAAGATAAAATACGGGATCATTCAATTGATTTTTTTAGAGGTCTGGCGGCGTTGGTGATTATTTTTCATCATGTGGCATGTTATAGCGGTGTCAAATACTCGCCCTACGAAATCGTACCGGCAACAATGATCATTGATGTGCCGGCTTTTATGTTTATTGCCGGATGGTCCTTCCATTATGTGAAAAACATGTCGGCTTTTTTAATCCGTTTAGTGAAGCTGATATTTGCCTATGTCATTTTCAGCTTTTTCTATATCAGTTTTATTGAAATCTACGATATGATAACCAAAGCAGAAGCAATTAATCTGTTGGAGATTTTGAAAATGTGGTTTTTGCAGTCTTCCTTTAAAGGAATCAATCATGAAATATTTTCGGTGGTAAATGCAAGTCTCTGGTTTATGCCGATGTATGTCAAGGTGTATGTCCTATACGGCGCAGGAATCTTACTGGCACGAAAAGTAATGGCTGGAAAAAACAAAAATATAGGTTATCTTTTGGCAGCAATCCTTTTGCTGGCCGTCTTTCTGGCCCTTAGATTGGGATTTTCTGTGGGCGGTATTCAATTGACAGTGATTTTCTATGGCATGTTTTTTGTGCTTGGCTATTACTTTGGCACCCGCAAAAATGTAAATGATAAAATAGTAATGGCATGTTTCTTTGCAAACATTCTGATAATCATTCTTTTAGACAGGTTTACGGAAATGAAGGTTTATGGCATGGTGAACAATAAATTTCCTCCCAGTTTTTTATTTCTTTTTTATTCTTTATTTTACGTTATGGCAATTTTGTATGCAAGGAATCATTTTCGCTTTGGGAAAACCCCTATCAGTTATATCGGTGAAAATGCATTGTATTTCTTTTTCGCCCAGGGATTTGCGGTCAGCCTGATTAAAATGTTCGATGATCTTATACATTTACCCTGGATTCTCAAGTATTTATTATTCTGTGCAATCGGAGTACTCATAACATTTTTTATTGCCATAATAATAAAAACACTGATAGAATTATTATGGAAAATATTTTATAGTATGATTTCATTTTTGCAGCGGGTGATATCCGATAAAAAAATGAACAGGAGCTAGAAGGGATGGAGATTTATTATACCGAGGATGACCGGGAGATAGCAGAAGGAGTGCGAACCTATTTGTCAAGCCGGGGTTTTAAAGTGGTTATTATGGAAACGGTTGCAGAGACGAAACAGGCCCTATTGAAAAGACTGCCGGGGCTGATCTTAATAGACTGGAACCTGCCGGATGGGAGCGGCGATATATTATGCAGTTGGATTCGCCGGCATTTTGGCAGCAGCCTTCCGGTTTTGTTCCTGACCGTAAAAGGAGACACTGCCGATATCGTGAAAGGATTTCAAGACGGAGCCGATGATTATATCGTCAAGCCTTTTGAGCTGGAAGTACTGTATTCAAGGATTCTGGCGATATTGCGCCGGACGGGGAATGGTGATGTTGCAGATTTGTATTGTGACCGGATTCACCTGAATAAGGAAAAAATGACAGCCTATTATGAGGATGAAGAGGTTTTATTAAGTCAGACAGAGTATCAGATATTAGGATGTCTCATGGAACATAAAGGACAAGTTATTACCAGGGAATATCTGTTGGAAACGATTTGGGATGCAAACCAAAACTATGTAAATGATAACACATTGACCGTTACAATGAAGCGGCTGCGTAAAAAATTTCACGATCCATCCTGTATCAAAACGGTTAGAAGCTTTGGTTACCGTATGGAGGATACTTTTTATGATTAGCAGAAAAAAACAGAAGCGGATCCAGGAGTTAACTTTATATTTGGAAGAAGTAAATATAAGCGGTATGGGAACAGTGATACAGAGTAAGGAAGATGAGTTTTCCATATTGCAGGATGAAATATATAAGACGGTAACTAATTTATACCACACTAGAGAAGCGGCATTAAAAGCACAGAAAAACTATGCGGATAATCTTGCCAACATTGCTCATCAGTTGAAATCATCCATTACGGCAGTTTCCCTATCGCTGCAACTGTTAGAGGAAAAGGAAACATCAGCATATGTGGGACAGGCCAGGCGCCAGCTGCAGCGGCTCAATACCTTAGAAGAAGCATTGTTAACCCTCTCACGAATTGATGCCGGGACTCTTCAGCTGCAGCATACACATTTGGATGTTTATACGGTTTTGAATCTGGCTGCGGACAACATCAATGATTTACTTACAGCAAAAAATATTACAGTTCGTATTCCGGAACATGGCTGTGTCGCAATGTCAGGAGATATGGACTGGACAATGGAAGCAATTTTTAATCTGATGAAGAATTGCATGGAGCACTCACCTCAAAATGGAACCATCTATTGCGACTATTCCGGTAATCCGTTATATACAGAAATCTTAATATGGGATGAAGGAGCGGGATTTGGTAAAGAAGATTTACCTCATCTCTTTGAACGTTTTTATCGGGGAAAAAATGCTGCCGGTGGAGGGATCGGAATCGGATTAGCACTGGCTAAGTCCATTTTTGAAATGCAGAACGGAAATATCACGGCTCGGAACAAGTCCGGTGGCGGAGCCTGTTTTGAAATCAGGGTTTACAGTCACTAAGCTGTCACTTTTCCCTGCTATAATAAATCATAGTAGCTGCATAATGAATAGTAGGAGGAAATTGAATTGTGGAAATTTTAAAGTGCGCCGGTGTCAGAAAGGTTTATGGTGCCGGTGATAATCAGGTGGTGGCCCTGGATGGGATTGAGTTGTCCGTGGAAAAAGGAGAATTTGTTGCAATTGTAGGCGCATCCGGTTCCGGAAAATCCACGCTCTTACACATCCTTGGCAGTGTGGATCAGCCTACGGCGGGAAAGGTTTTCGTGGAAGGATGTGATATCTCGGATATGAAACAAACAGAAGCGGCGATTTTCCGGCGCAGAAAGGTGGGTCTGGTTTATCAGTTTTACAATCTGATTCCAACCCTGACCATCCGGAAAAACATTTTGATGCCGCTTTTATTAGATAAAAGAAAGCCCAGGCCGGAATATTTTGAACAGGTGGTAAATACTCTGGGTATTGCCGATAAGCTAGAAGCGCTTCCCGGTCAATTATCAGGCGGACAGCAGCAGCGTGCGGCTATTGCCCGGTCTTTGATTTACCGGCCGGCCATCCTGCTTGCGGATGAGCCCACCGGAAACCTGGATCAGAGAAATTCAAAAGAAATCATTGATATGCTGAAAATATCCAACCGTAATTTAAAGCAGACAACGTTGCTGATTACCCATGATGAAAAGATTGCCCTGGAAGCGGACCGCATTATAATCATTGAAGATGGCCGGATCATCAGCGATGAGAAACGGGGGTGAGTAAAATGTGGAAGGATTATTCGACAGGCTATATTAAGAACAATCGGTCTTCAAGCATATCAATCATGGTGGCAGCATTTATCTCGGCATTGTTTTTGTCGTTGCTGTGCAGTTTGTTTTATAACTTCTGGATTTATGAGATCCAACAGATTGTTTTGGAGGAAGGAGATTGGCAAGGCCGTATTATCGGGGTAATCAGTGAGGATGATTTACTGGATATACAAAATTTTGCAAATGTGGAAAAAGCTGTTGTCAACGAGAAGCTGTCGGGTGAACAGGGCACAGTGGTTGATGTCTGTTTCCAAAATACCAGAACTATTTTTTCGGATATGCCATTGCTTATTGAACATCTGGGGTTGGCGGAAGATGCCGCGTCCTATCACTTATTACTATTATCCAGATATATGATCCATGATCCGAAGGATGAAGAACCGCCGCTTTTGATGGCGTTTTATCTTGTTGTCTTATTCATTGTTTCTTTTTCGCTGATCTTGATAATCCGCAAGTCCTTTGCGGTATCCATGAATGCAAGAATACACCAGTTTGGCATCTTTTCAAGTATCGGAGCAACACCGGGACAAATTCTGGCATGTCTGATGCAGGAGGCGGCGGTACTTTGTGCAGTGCCGATTTTACTTGGCAGTTTATTGGGAATTGCAACAGGCCATGGTGTAATGCGGGTGATGAATGTTATCGCCGCCGATGTGGAAGGACGGCATGAAGCGGTTTGGCAGTATCATCCCCTGGTCTTGGCGATTACCCTTTTGTCCGCTGTATTGACAGTACTCTTCTCGGCCTGGATGCCGGCCCGAAAACTAAGCCGGAAGCCCCCCCTGGAGGCTATTCGCAATGCTGGTGGTTTACAGTTGAAAAAGAAAAAAAACGCCCGTGTTTTGTCATTGCTGTTTGGCATCGAGGGTGAACTGGCGGGAAATGCACTGGCTTCGCAGAAGAAAGCCCTGCGCACAACGACCTTGTCACTGACCCTTTCGTTTCTGGGTTTTACCATGATGCTATGTTTTTTTACCCTTTCGGGCATCAGTACCAGAGAAACCTATTTTGAAAAATATCAGGATGTATGGGACATCATGATAACCGTAAAGGATACTTCGATAGAGGCGTTTAAGCTGACAGAAGCACTGCAGAAAGTGCCGGGAGTGAATGATGGCATTGTCTATCAGAAAACGATGGAAAGCACTTCCCTGGGAGCAGAATGGTTAAGTGAGGAACTGGCTGCTGCGGGTGGCTTGGAAGCGGTTGCCGGAATATCAGCTGCAGAGCATGGAGAGAGTCAGGTGAAGGTTCCCATTATCATCCTGGACGATGTCAGTTTTAAAAAATATTGTACAAAAATCGGCATCACCTCACAATTGGATGGAGCGGTTGTCCTGAATCAAATATGGGATCGTTTAAACAGCGATTTCCGCCATCCCCAATATATCCCCTTTGTAAAAGAAGGACAAAAGAAAACTGTTTTGGACAGTGCCCGGCAGGAAGGAGAGGCAGTGGAAATCCCTGTGCTGGCTTATACCCGGGAGGTTCCGGTTTTAAGGGAAGAATACGATAATTTTTCACTGGTACATTTTATCCCCTTAGCCCTGGGGAAGGAAATATCCGGTCAGCTTGGGGAAACACAAAAGGATGCCTATGTTCGGATACTGGCCAATGAGCGGACTTCTCTTGTGGCTTTGGATGCATTGGAAGAGGTTGTTGCAGGGCTTGTGAAAGCAGAGTATCCGGCGGAAAGTGAGAACCGTATTCAGGATAAGCTGACAAATGATGATATGATCAATGGGTTTATGCTGATACTGGGGGCATTTTGTGTCTTGCTTGCCGTTATTGGAATCGCCAACATCTTTTCCGTTACGCTGGGCTTTCTATACCAGCGAAAACGAGAATTTGCCCAGTATATGTCGGTTGGGATGACACCGGCAGGGATGCGTAAAATGTTCGGCATCGAAGCAATGGTCATTGCCGGCCGGCCGCTTTTGATCACGCTGCTGCTGACCGCGGTTTTTGTGGCATTTGCGGTAACGGCCAGTCATTTGGAGCCGATGGAGTTTCTGCGAGAAGCTCCGATTGTTCCGATTGCCATATTCAGTCTGGCTATTTTGGGATTTGTAGGGCTGGCGTATTATATCAGCGGAAATAAAGTATTTAAGATTGATTTAACCGATGCTCTTCGTAATGATACTATGATATAAAAAAGAGCCACCATCCCAGACAGGCCATGATGGCACCGATAATCCCGGCGATAGTATCGTTCATGGTATCGACTAAACCAGGCGGCTGAATGGCCTTTTGGGGCTGATGATTAATGACCGCACTGTGCTTTTGCCAATGCTGATGGTCTGTGTGAAAAAAACTGTCAGAAAGGTACTCGGCCACCTCCCAAAGCGCATGTAAGGCCAGTGACAGGGTAAAGCTGAATATCAATGTGCCGGAAAGTCCCACAGCGGGAACCATTGCCGCCAATGATATTCCGAAACTGAAAAACAGGATGCCGGAAAGGAAATGAATGCATCTGTCCCACCAGGCGTATAAATCATAATACCGATAGCCGGATCCCAGATAAATCGCCATAAAAGTAACGGTAAGAAAAAGGAATTCGGTTAAGGTATTTATTTCCATGCGTACCAGGCTAAGGAGCCGGGGGATAAAGGTAAGGGTTATCATAACGGCGGCAGGAGTAATTTTTTTATAGTCATGTTTTATCAGCTGAAGGATTGCGGTGACTACCAGTATGATACGGATCAAATTGATATATATAAACAAAAAATCCATGCAGTACCTCCGGTTTTTTAATATATTTATAGTATATCCGGTTTATGGATGATTATTTTGGAGTTACATGGTGACATATAGAAATAATTTATGATATACTAAGTGATAGATGTTACAGGCGCAGGAGGTTATATGGAAACAGATGCTGTATTGTTGTTAAGTAAAAGTTATGTTTGTCCCGTATGTGAAAAGAAGTTTATTTCCAAAACGGTAAAAACAGGTAAGGCGAGACTGTTGAGGACGGAGATGGATCTGCGGCCTGTTTATCAGCATATTGATCCTTCCAAGTATGAAGTGATTTTTTGTCCTGTCTGCGGTTATGCAGCACTTGAAAAATATTTTGATAAATTAACTAACGCACAGATAGCTTTGATTCAGGAGAAGATTAGCCGTGGCTTTACGGAACGGAGCAATGATGAGGAATTCTACACATATGAGCAGGCAGCGGAACGTTATAAGCTGGCCCTTCTCAGTGCGATGGTAAAACAGGCTGACTCCAGTGAACTTGGTTATATCTGTCTGAAGATGTCGTGGCTGTTGCAGAATAAGGCCGACTGGCTCAGGGCCAACGACCCGGAGAATCAGGAAGCGGTTGAAAAGGCATTGGCAGAAGCCGCCGGGTTTTCCAATAAGGCACTGGAGGCATTGTCCAAGGCCCGGATGGAAGAAGCTTATCCCATCTGCGGCATGAATGAGCCGACATTGGATTATTTGCTGGCAGCATTGGCATTTAAAGATGATCAGATCGATCAGGCCAGAAAAATGCTCAGTGCAGTATCTTCCTCCAGGGAAGCTACCGAACGGCTGAAAGACAAGGTATATGATCTGAAAACAATGATTGCGGAACGAACTAAGGCAAATTAGATACACCATATTTAAACTAAATAAAAAAATCCGGTCAGATTAGATAGTAACCTGACCGGATTTTTTTATCGTTGATTTTGGTCTTTGCGATTGAGATTTTTGTATTCTGATGGCGTGCAGTTTTTTGCCGTCTTGAAGATGCGGTTAAAAGTAGACAGGCTGTTAAATCCTGAACGCATGGCAACTTCTGTGATTGTAAGGTTAGGTTCGATCAGAAGCCGCTCTGCGTATGCAATCCTTTTTTGAGTCAGATATTCATAACTGGACATACCGGCAAATGTTTTAAACAGGCGGGCAAAGTGAAATTTGGAAAAGCCGGCCAAATATGCCAAATCGTCTACGGTTATTTTCTCGGTGCAATGATCGGTGATGTGATCGCATATCATCATAAATTTTTCAATATATTCATGCTGCTTACTGTTTGTAATTCCGGGGAATTTATCAATTGCATTAAAATTGGCACGTCCCAGAGTAACAAAAAAGCGAATCATCAGGGAATAAACACAGGCCTCGGTAAAGGGCATGGGATTGTCGTATTCGCGGACTACTTCATGCAGGAGAAATTTAAGCTGTTCATATAGTTCAGGATATTCCGTGCCGGTGATCAACATAAATGGCAGAAGCGTATGCATCATAGAGTTCATATCTTTAACATTGCAAATAAGACTGAAATCAAAAAGCAGGATCAGACGTTCGCCGTAGGAAGGGGCGATCAGTTCATGCAGTGTCCCCGGTGGAGTAATCCAGATATCCCCTTCTTGGAAAGTGTGAGCTGTGCCGTCAATAATCACGGTATACTCATTTTTGATGGGCATAATAATTTCCAGAGCAGTATGCCAGTGGATGGGGTAATTTTCGACTTCCCGATTGTGATATAGTTTAAGGCCGTGAAAGGCATCATAAGCAACTGTTTCGTGAATCCCATTCAGTATCTTGATCATATTCCGGTATTCTCCTGTTAAGAACTTGTTTCTTATATAATAAATCAAATCATACATTCTGACAAGCAGCAAATCAAATATTGCTAATGATAAAATAGTCAAGATGTACATTTGCTTTGGCATAAAATCAAAAAACTATAAAAAGTGACAATATTTCAAGGAAATAGCATCCCGAAAATAACATTGAGTACAACAAAAATTGCTATATCATTTAGCAAAAACCATTACTTTGGCAATATATGATAATAAGAAAACAAGATATAAGGAGAAAATAGTACAAAAGTGAACTATAATTTGTTTGTATTTCAAAAAAAATATACAAAATGACCAAAAATAACCTCTGAAATGACGGCTTTGGAAGTGCAGGCCAAGTTTTGAGTATAACAGAAATGGGATGGAACGGAGAGGTGTAGTATGAAGGCAAAAATGGATTCAAAAAAAGCGGGTATTAAAACAAAAACCAACCCCCGAGTTTATTTAAAAAGATATTGGCAGTTATATTTATTGCTTCTTTTGCCAATGTTGTACTTGCTAATTTTCAAGTATATACCTATGGTTTATATTCAGATTGCATTTAAAAAGTATAGTATCGTGGAAAGCGTATGGAAGTTGCCATGGGCGGATAACCATGGATTTGAGTATTTTATCAAAGCGTTTCAGAACCGGGATTTCCTATATGCACTGAGGAATACGTTAATGCTTAATCTGCTGGATTTGATCATCGGCTTTCCGGCGCCTGTAATATTTGCATTAATTATTAACGAACTGGTATTCAAGCGGTTCAAGCGTGTTGTGCAGACCATAGCCTATATGCCCCATTTCCTTTCCTGGGTTATTGTTTATGGATTGGCACTGCAGTTATTTGCCCCAACCACAGGACTTGTAAATATGGTGCTGGGAAGTTTTGGCATTGATACCATCCCTTTCTTAAATGAATCAAAGCATTGGGTTGCCACCTATATTTTTCTTGGTGTATGGCAGAGTTTTGGATGGAACTCGATTGTTTATCTGGCCGCCATTGCCGGTATTAATCCTGAGTTGTATGAAGCAGCATCAGTTGATGGGGCTGGACGTTTTAAGAAAATGTGGCACATTACCTTACCGGGCATCAAGCCCACCATTGTTGTTTTACTGATTATGAATCTTGGCAATATCCTGGGCAGTGGCTTTGACCGTCCGTTTGCCTTACAGAACAAACTGGTTATGGATATGGCAAACGTTATTTCCACCTTTGTATATAAGAACGGTATTAAAGGTCTCCAGTTCTCATTGACAACAGCGGTAGGGTTTTTCCAGTCACTCATATGCGTAATTTTCCTGCTGTTGGCAAATTGGATTTCCAGGAAACTTGGCGAACGCGGAATATGGTAGGAGGAATGAAAAATGATTAAGTCTAAATCTGCGAAAACAGGAGATTGGGGTTTTGTTTTGATATGTATTCTGGTCAGTGCCGCCTGTCTGCTGCCAATGATGAATCTGCTGGCAAGGTCGCTGAGCAGTTCGGAATTTTTGATTAAGCGGGAAGTGTACCTGTGGCCCAAAGGCTGGAGTGTTTCGGCTTACGAAATGGTTCTTAATGATATAAAATATATCAGGGCATTTGTCTGGACGGTAGTATTAACATTTGCATGTACCATTGTTTCACTGGTTATGACAACATTATGTGCATATCCGTTAATTTTTGAAAAACTCAAGGGACGAGGAACATTTAATATCATTATAACTATTACGATGTTTTTTAATGCCGGAACCATCCCTAATTATTTGCTGATGAAGGAACTGGGGTTACTGAATAATCCGGCTGTTTTGATCATCCCCGGCTGTATGAGTGTTTATAATATGATCATTATGAGAAGCTTTTTTTACAGTATTCCGGACAGCTTGCGAGAGTCGGCAGAGATTGATGGTGCCAGCTTTATCAAGATCCTGACCAGCATTTATGTGCCATTGTCAAAACCGGTGTTTGCCACCCTGGCATTGTTCTATGCAGTAGGCAGATGGAATGGGTACTCGGATGCATTGATGTTTATGAACAACAAGGATTATTATCCGCTACAGCTTCTTTTGTACAATGTTTTGAACAATATAAATCAGGTGGAGATAGCCACTCAGGAGGGCTTTTCAGCGCCAGGACTTTCAGAGTCATTAAGAGCTGCTATCGTTATGTTTTCTACCGTACCTATCCTGCTTATTTACCCATGGCTGCAAAAGTACTTTATCCATGGTGTAACAGTAGGAGCTGTAAAGGAATAACCGGATTGTCTCCTGACAATTCGATGATTCATAAAAAACTATTTTAAACAGGGAGGAATGAAAAGTGAAGAAAAGAATTATTGCAGTTGTTTTGGCATGCTGTATGACTTTGTCGTTGGCCGCTTGCGGAAGTAAAGACGATGGTGCGGAACCCGCACAGTCATCAGCTGCAACAGAAGAAACCAAGCCAGCAGCAGAGCCTGAGGCGGCTGTTGAAGATCCGGCGGTGGCAGATCCCACCAATGGGGAGGTAGTTGACGGGAAATTTGTTACCACCAGAAAAATTACCGTAGAGGTCTATGACCGCGGTAATGATGGCGGATCCGATCCGACCAACAATAAGTACACCGAATATATCAAAAAAGGAATGCTTGAGGATCACAATATAGAAGTTGAATTTATTGCGGTTCCCAGATGGACAGAGGTTGAGCAGATCAACAACCTGTTGGCTGCCGGGGATGCTCCCGATGTTTGTGTTACTTATGACTACCCCACTATCCAGACTTATGCAAACATGGGTGGTGTTCTGGATCTGGGCCAGTATGTGGATACTTATGCCGACTTGCTTCCTCATCTGTGGGAGTGGCTTGATGAAACCAATATCTATTGGGACAGAGATCCTGCCAATGGAACCATTTGGGCATTGGAAGCAAAACTTGCAGTAAGCAACCGAATCAATACTTTTGTTCGTAAGGACTGGCTGGATAAGTTAGGTATTGCAGAACCCACCACCAAGGCCGAATTTGAAGCTATGCTGGTTGCTTTCAAAGATAATGCAGATGTACTCCTGGGCAGTGAAGCTAAAAAGATGATTCCTTATTCCCTGAGTTATGATGTGGGCTGGAGAGCGGCAACTTTAATTGAATCATTTATCGACCCGAACATTTCTGACAAGGAATACTATATCAATGGATTTGATGACAGAAAGATTACCCAGAATGGAACCAAAGAAGCTGTTAGACTGTTAAATAAATGGTATAATGATGGACTGATCTGGAGTGACTTCGCTTTATACGGAAGTGGTGACACCACCGAAGCTGATATGATGAAGGCTGGTTATGTGGGTGCATTCACACATAACTGGGATTTACCTTTTAGAGAGGGTGAAGACAGTATTCAGGCTAACTTAAAGAGAATGGTTGGTGAAGATGCTGCTTTTGTGGCAGTTGATTGCTTTGAAGACAGCAAGGGAACCCATACAAAGTTTGTTCCCGGTCCCATTGACCGTAAAATATTCTTCCCCAGCACCAATGATGAACCGTTGGCATCCATGATGTATCTTGACTGGATCAGTGATGCAGAGCATATTGAATATCTGCAAATTGGTGATGAAGGTGTTACACATGAAAAAACAGATAACGGAGCCATTGCAATTATCGCAGCTACCGGTGATGATATTCAAAACTCCGGTTTCAATATCGATTACACAATTACCTGTAACGGTATGAAGCTTCAGAATGAGGACTTGACCGTTAAGTCAAGGGCATACAGTTATGCAAGTGTTGATCCGGCGTTGGTTGAAGCTGCTGATAAGATCTGTAATACAGACATGAAGGTCGGCAAGAACGTAAATGTTGGTGCAATTTCCGCAGAAGAAGGCCAGGGACCGGCACTTGCCGAAAAACGAGATATCATTTATGATACCGCAGTTACAGCATCGGCAGACAAATTCGATAGTGTATGGGATAGCGGTATGAGTGATTACTTAAGCTCAGGCGGTCAGGCAATTATTGATGAACGTACCGAAAAATGGACTGCAACCTTCGGTAATGTGGATCAGCTTCCTGAAAAGTAAAGATTATAATTGAAAAGAAAATCTTAAAGGGAGCCCGTTCTTGGGCTCCCTGTTTGACTAAAAATTTTAATCTTCCTGCGGTTTCAATTCTTCCAATTTACTCATCCAAAGACCTAACATAATGCCCAAGATACACACAATAACACAAACGAAACCGCCTAAGCTCAGATAGTTATATCGAGGAATGATAATGGTGGTGGAAGCAAAAACAACACCTAAGATAAAATGATGCATTTTGGAATAAGCTTTCCGGAAAATAAAATCCATTAATTTGGATAAGGATAACACACAAACCAGGGCGCCGATTCCAATCGGAATAATAACGCTGAAATCCAGGTTTTTGATGCCATCAGTCATTGGCTTATACATATCCATATACATTAAAAAGTTAGAAGGACTAAGTCCCGGAACAATAAGTCCCAGAGCAAAGATAGCACCGGCGATAATCCAGGTTCGGAAGTTCAATTCCAGTGAACCGGTAATAAGGTTTTCACCATTGTAAAGAATAACCAGAAAAATTACTGTAGTAATTATCATAAGAGTAAGATCCGACTTGTTTCTGCCCTTTTTCCCGGCCTGATTATAAAGCGTCGGAATAGTACCGACGATACAGCCGATAAAGAACCAGCGAAGCTGGGCATCAGACTTATCAAGCAGAAAACTAAGTACGATAGAAAGCAGGAAAATTCCAAATAAGCCGCCTAAGCCTACCGGAAAGAGATAGAGGAAATTCTTCTTAAAATCTTTCGTAATATTTGCTAAAAAGGAAATAATATGTTCATATATTCCAAAGATAGCAGCCAGAGCACCACCGCTTACGCCGGGAATAATGGCCCCGGAGCCGATAAAGGCACCTTTTACAAATCTTAAAATCCAGTCAAGTAAGTTCGTATTTTTCATTAAAACCTCCCAAAATGAGTTCAATAATTCTTCCAGTTGTTAATTGTATCATATTATGACAAGTAGTATGCATTAAAATTTAGTTAAGAAAATTATTGGAAAATTATTTTATTTACCTGCTGCCGGAAACGCATTATAATAGTACATACGAAGTATAATTTCAAAATATGTAAATGGAGAGTAGATAATTATCAGAAGTTTTGAGGGTGAAGGAAGAATAAAATGTTTAAGATAGGTGAATTTTCAAAATTAACCCAAGTATCTGTCAGGATGCTTCGGTATTATGATGAAACCGGTTTGCTAAAACCGGCCGAAACTGATAAATTTACAAATTACAGGCTATATGCAGCGGAGCAGATTCCAGTTCTGAATAAAATTATTTTTCTCCGCAATTTGGGTTTTAATGTTTCTGAAATAGCAGTTGCCGTTGAGGCATGGGAAGATGAATTTATTATTGGTTTGCTTGATAAAAAGCGACTGGAAACGGAAAATAAAATAAACGCGGAAAGAGAAAAATTAGCAGTGATTGCGTTAGCCAAGAATGATATACGACGGGAGAAGATAGCGGTAAATTATAATGTTGTCATTAAATCCATTCCGGAATATCAGGTGTTTGCCTTAAGGCGGACGGTTGCTGACTATTATGCGGAAGGTCAGTTGTGGAAAGAAATGGTGGACTTTGCGGATAAAAATCAAATTTCGATTTCAAACAATACTTTTACCATATATCATGATACGGACTATCGTGAAAAAGAAATTGATATTGAAATATGTGCACCTGTGGCTCGGATGGGAGAAAACAGAAACGGTTTTGTTTTTCGAACTACCGAACCTGTCCCGATTATGGCATGTACGATGGTATATGGATCCTTTGAAAATATAGCGGAGGCGTTCTATACCTATGCAAACTGGCTGGAGGAACATAATCAATACACAATGTCCGGACCAAGCAGACAGATTGTTCACAGGGGACCATGGAATGAAGAATGTGCTGACGATTATTTGACTGAGATACAGATTCCGTTGAAAAAAAATCATCATTTTGATAATTGACACTCACATGGTGTCAGGGTTTACACTGAATTTGCAAAATAAAACAAATGGAGGAAAAATATTATGCAAGATTTTCAGGTAAACCCAATCGGCACGATTCATGTTAACGAGAGAGGAATGTACATTGAGTTGGAACCAGAGTATATTCAGGCTTTACGGGCACTGGATGGATTCAGTCATCTTAATGTTATCTGGTGGTTCAGCGATTTTGATAACAATGAGATGAGGAATATTCTGGAAACACCGAAACCGTATAAGAAAGCCCCGGACATGATGGGGATATTTGCTACCAGAGCACCCATTCGTCCCAATCCGATTGCATTGACGGCAGTAGAAGTTATCCACATAGACTATAAAGAAGGTATAATTCAAATTGCCTATATTGATGCCAATGATGGCACCCCGGTACTTGATATAAAACCGTATACCCCCAGCTTTGACAGGGTGGAAGATCCGGAGGTGCCGGAATGGTGCAGCCATTGGCCCATGAGTTTGGAACAGTCGGGAAGCTTTGCATGGGAGAATGAATTTAATTTTTAATCGATATAACAAAACAAATTAACGGAGCAGATTACAATGATTACACTTACAAACCGTCAGGCGAGACAGTTCATCCTGTTGAAACATGGTCTGATTAATGATTACAAGTTTATTACAAAGCAGGGTGTGCTGGATTTTGTCCGGGCGGCGGGCTGCATTCAGTTTGATCCCATTGATATCTGTGGGAAAAATTCTGAATTGGTATGTCAGTCAAGGGTTAAGGGATTCACCAAAGAAATGCTCTATGAACTTTTATATATCGATCGAAAGTTAATTGATTACATGGATAAAAATGTTGCCATCACCCTTGTCGAAGATTGGCCATATTTTGAACGTTTCAGGCATACAGCAAGACAGCAGGAA